>CANQWM010000003.1 GCA_947627535.1 uncultured Acetatifactor sp. | reverse complement strand
CAGCACTGCAATCAGTCCCAAAATATCCATATGGCTCAGCCCTCCTTTCCCAGATTCCCTTGCGGGTTTCTATGTAATCGGAGGGTCACAGTCCCTCCGGAGAGGGCTAACCGCCTACCATCCTGGTAGTCCCAAAGAAATACTAACACACTTCGACAGGAATTTCAATCGGATTCTCTTTTTGTGGAATATGTGGAAAGTGCTCCAAAATCAATCTCAAAACAATCTCACGGAGCAAAATAAAAGACTGGAAAATGCCTATTTTACGCACTTTCCAGTCCAAATGTCCTCTATTCAAACTCTTTTTCCTGTCCGTTGCGAATCCTGTTTTACACTTTTTTTCTTTCAAAACCGCACCATTTTGATACTATTTTGTTGTCTTTTCTATATAGTTTTAAAACTAGTGTACCCATTTTGTACCCACGAACAAAACATCTGCACATACATGTTTAAATTGAAAAAGCTTCTACCTTCCCAAAGATCTTCTCCATATTATCCTTAATCCCATCTAAGTCATCAATATACAAAATACGCAAATTTCTAATTGCTCTCGTAACTACAACATACAGAATATTTCTTCCCCTCTCATATCTTTCATGTTTCGGCAAATCTTGAACAATATCTTTTCCATATTCCTTAAAAAATAATTCAAATAGTCCTTTATCTTGCCCAAAATCTTTTCCTAAAATTATAATAACATTTTCATATTCCAATCCTTTAGTGCTGTGAAAAGTATGATAATAAATTTCTTTATTCTCGTCTCGATTGACATAGTGAAACCAACATAATATCTCCGTAATTTTCAAATTTAAAATTTCTCCAATAATTTGCTTTGTTTCCATTTCTTCATTATATGAATCATATAACGAATTCAAAAAATATTTTAATACCCCTTCATAAGAGATTTCATCAATATCAAATATTTTTTCTATAATAAGTTTGTATGTTTTATCACTTGACATTTTATATTTTCCAAGCATATCAACCAATAACTCATCTAGTGTATTACCCTTTAATGACTGTAGCATAATTATAAGGTTCTTTAAATCAACAAAACTCATATTTCTAAACTCAACTGTAGGCAATATATCCCTTAATGCCTGTTTCTTTTCCTTTACTTCTGTGTACACTTTAATCAATCTATACAACAAAGATTGAACTTTCCCTAAACGAATAATATCATGGCTTAATAATTCTGTATTTAATTGCTTATAGCCTATACCTTGATATACCCCAGCATTCTTAAAAGCCATATATACATTAGAGAAACCACTGTAATCTGCTACCATTTGGTTCGTAGCAAATAAACAGTGCAAGGGATTTTTCATATCAATATCCCATTGTTTCACACATAAATCTATAAATTTGCTTACTACAGCCTGATTACCAGAATAAAGTTTAACACTACCTCCTTGACTATCTGAATAAATAGATTTTTGATGGATTTCATCATTACGCACCTTATTAGCAACATCAATTACTTCTGTGTAAGACCGACGATTATATAGTTTAGTTACAGTTGCCAAATTGGGATGTAACTGCTTCAATTTGGTTCCTACACCGGTATCATAGATATTTTGAAGCGAATCTCCAAAATATGCAATAAATATGTCATGCTTTATTTCTTTTGCATACTGCTCTATGGAATTCATTATCTTAACAACAATATTTGCTGTGTCTTGATATTCATCTATAAGAATATAAGGATAAGAATCTATTACTATCTGTCTCATTTTAGGGTATTTTTGGATTAACGTAAATCCGTATTCCAATAATGTATCATGACTAATTCTCATCTTATCTAAACGATCACGATTATACATTGGATCATAACTAACTTCTTTATATCCCTTTTCACCCTTAATTATTTTTTCCAAGCAGTCTAAATCCCTTTTTTTCTTAAAAAGTTTATCAACCAATCCTTTAAACTTTGAAACATTGGATATAAGTGTTGCATAATCTTCCCTTATTTCAACAGGCATAGCATCCTTAAATTCCTTTGCCTTTAAATGATATGCTTTGTTATAAATATTTTTATTTTTAAGCATCAGCTGAAAAAAATGTTCCTGCAAATCTTTATTTAACTCTCTATATTTTTCATAATCACTATTATTAAGTAACTGTTCATCAAGTTCCTCAACTTCATTGTCTAATTTTTCAATATGTAAACTTAGCAAAGCTGATTGTTGACCACTAATAATATGCCATATTCTATCATGAATAGTTGTTATGTCTACTATATCAGAAGCACCTATTTGCTCTTTTATATTATTTGCCGCCACATTCGTATATGTAATACATGCAATTTTTTGATTGTGGTCTTTTAACCTATCTCTGTTCTTTTCAACAATATACTTCAAACATTCTACTAGTGCAAATGTTTTTCCCGAACCTGCACCAGAATTAAAAACAGCACTTTCAAATTTATCACTATATCGAAATAACTGATTTAAAATTTCTTTTTCTTTATCCAAATCTTCATTGCTAATTTTAGATAATCCCATCATTTCCCTCCTAATTTTTTCTCTATCCAATTAAGCCCATCCGATATGTATTTAGGCAATTGCGGAATTTTTTCTTCCAGATCCTCATTGACAATTTGATAAAGCAGTTTACTTGCAAACTCTCCTTTACAATTCGCTAACTTTACTTGCCATTTATATGAATTGTCTATATTTTTCCTATAATCAGGCACCGTTCCGACCACATGCGCATAAATTCTTGGTTTTAACTCTTTAAGTATATTATTTATAATTTCATTATTATAATTAGTTAGGATAAGTGCTTCCTCAAAGCTAGTAGCATAATATCCATTTATTTTACCCTGATATGTCAAATAGAGATTATCTTTTTCTATATATGATGAAATATTCGATAGATTGGAGTCCCCTTTCAATTCAATTATGGTCGCATTAGTTGTTTTCTTTCCATTTAAACTATCAATTTGTGCATACGAAGCTATACTTTTAGCTTTATTATCATCTATGCTTTCACCTTCTTCTTCATCTTCTCGTTTGATATCTAAGTCTGTAATTATCAGCACAGGTATCCCAAGTGCTTCAACAAGTCTTTTATACAAAAAACCATGAGCACCATTAATATTAAAAATAGAAATGTAACGTTTATTTAGCTTTTCGCTTTTTTCAATATAATATGGGAGTATTAAATCCTCGGCAAAGCCTTCAACGAATATTGCTGCATCCGAAAAAAACAGTTCGGATACTTTATATTTAATGTGTTTCTTTAAAAACCTAAACTCTTCTGATTTTTCATCTTCATTTTCCTTTGGTACAATTCTTTTGTTATTTAAATTTACAGCAACTGCATTAAATTGGTTTTCGCTTAAATAGCAAATATTATTAAAAGTATTGGCGCTATGAATTTTACTATTTAAAATATGTGACGAATGTGTTGTAATGATAATTTGGCTATTTACGTTCTTGTTTTTGCTTGACAGTAAAAACTTTATCGCCTCATTTATATTTTTTATAAATAATTCTTGCATCTGTGGATGCATATATGTTTCCGGTTCTTCTATAGAAATAAGATTGATTTTACTATTAAATGATGAATCTGGATATTTTTCAATATAATCTATTATAGTAGCAATAATCATAACCAAATTAGTATATCCCAAGCCAAACTGATCCTCTGGAACATTTGCATTCTCCTCAATATACTCATACTTAATAAGGTCTCGAAGCAATTTATCAAATGTAATATCCGCATTTAATTGCACTCCCATATGTTCCATAGAAATCAATTTTTCCAACACTCTCTGAACAATATCAGTATGATTCTTGCTGATATTAACAGACAAATCTCTATTTACTTCTTTCAGTTTTTTATCTATTTCTTTCTTCTCGTTTGGAAATGTATGTTCATACCTATATTTTATAATTTTATTAAATGCTTCTGTTAAACAGTGATCTGAGTTTAGATGATTTGCTTTTATACATTGCAACTCAATTAAATTAGAAATTTTAAAATCACTATCGATCTTATTCTCATTTTTATCATAATAATTCAAGTCAAAATCCGTACTACCAAGCAACTCAAAAAATCTGGAAAAAGTAACCTGTTCCGTTCCTTCAGAAAACAATTTCTCCATTTCTGATTTAAAAAAACTTGCATCTGCAATTTCATAACGAACACAAATCTTCAATTCCGAACTGCCCACATCTTCAACCAGCATAAATGGTATTAAATTAGAAATTCTGTCATCACTATTTTCTTCCAATTCCACCGTAAAAACACATTCTATAAATGGCAAATCAACTTTATTATCATTAACATTATATTTTCTTAAATATTGTTGCAAATATCTATAATTAAAATCATTAATACCAAATTTTCCATGATTAATCAAAGTATCCAAAGCCGTAATTATCGTTGTCTTTCCAGCATTGTTTTTTCCGATAATCAATGTTGTATCAGAAGCAACATCTACATCACTTATTTCTTCATTAGAGGCTACTTCCAAATCTTCAATTATATTTTCATCATCTTGGTTTTCTATCTTTTTATCTGTCTTAACAAGCTTTGAACTAATAAATTCAATCTCATTCTGTTTCACAGAAAATTTTCTATAATTAATAAGTTTCAAACTTTTTAAGTACATATAACATCTCCTTCGTCTCTCTCAGATATAGCAAGCATCGTGACAATACTAATTATTTTTTTCATCCTCATACATCAATTGATTGCGTTCTAATTCCTCTTTCAGTTCCTCCACCGTTGGCAGTACAGTCATATATTTAGAAGCAAATATTTGCTCGCTCTCATTTAAAACAGAATATTTTACCATCGTTTCATCTTTATCTGTGCATAAAATAATACCGATAGTTGGATTGTCATCTGACTGTCGTTTTAAATCATCAAACATTCTAATATACATATCCATTTGACCAATATCCTGATGCGTCAGTTTATGATTTTTTAAATCTATCAGCACAAAGCATTTCAGAATATAATTATAGAACACCAAGTCGATATAAAAATCTGTTGTTTCAGTGCATATATGCATCTGCCTGTCTACAAAGCAAAATCCACGCCCCATCTCCAATAGAAACTTCTGCAAATTAATGATAATTGCATTTTCTACATCCTTTTCAACGATTCCATTACTAGCCTTAATACCCATAAATTCTAAAACATACGGATCTTTTATAAACTTAGAAGTTTGTCCAATTTTATCAGGAAATTGCGTTGAAAGAATACGTTTATAATAGCCTGATTTTATGTTACGCTCCAATTCCTTAACTGACCAGTATTCGTTTGCAACCTCATTCAAATAAAAATTTCGCTCTTCTTCATTATCCAATCGCATAATAGTTCTAAGATGTGACCAATGAATTTTCCCAATCAGTGAATAACCATAAGATTCTTTTGGGAATGTCAAATACAGTTGCCTGCAATTTCTAATATTGGCAACTGAAAATCCAGTGCCATATTCATCAGTCAATTCTTGCGAAAGGCGTTTTATCAAATATGAACCATATTTTGCTTTTCTACTGCCTTTTTGTTCCTGTTCAATAATCCTCTCACCAACACTCCAATATGCATATGTCATTATATTATTAGCTGCTTCATATGTCTTACTTTTTGCTTCATCCAATATAGCGTGAACATCCTGATAAAATTTTAATTCATCTTCTGTATCCATTAATTCTGTGTTTGCCATTTTTCATTCTCCCCAATTCGCTACACGCGTGTAGCGAATTCAATTTATAATTTATTTTTATCAATTCTTTAATACAAAAATTTGTTGTATTTATGCCAACATCCCTTGTAAATCATTATAAATTTTTCAATTCACTACATGCGTGTAGCGAATTCCGTACTTCTTGCCATCTATTCCTTCATTTCAATATCCCACACAGCTTCCTCAACAACTTTCACACATTCATCAACATTGCTCAGAATATCTTTCCCCCAGAACCGTATAACCGTCCATCCCTCAAACAGTAGCCTTTTATTTATCTCATCATCACGCTCTCTGTTTCTGGAAATCTTATTGATCCAGTACTGGCTGTTATTACTCTTTTCTAATCTTGGCTTTAATACTTCCCAATCCTTCCCATGAAAAAATTCACTGTCACAGAAAATCGCTACTTTATATTTTGTCAAAGCAATATCAGGCTTTCCCGGCAATTTATCATAATTTTTTCGGTAACGATACCCCTTATTCCACAATGCTTTTCTCAGCCTTACTTCAATACTGGTATCTTTTGCCCTGATATGCTGCATATTTTTTCTGCGCTGTGCTTTTGTCAAGTTATCCATTGTCACTCTATCCTATACAATATCGTTCATCAGCACCTGTCTGTTAATGCTGAAAATATCTTTGATATGCTGATGTGTGTATGGCTTTTCTCTATGCTGCTCCACCATCTTAATCACATTTGACACACTAATTGCCGAGCCATTCACAGTGGTAGCGTCTACTATGCTTTTAATTTGTTTGTCAATGTTGTTTCCAAATCCGCCTGCAATGTATGAAAAGAAAGCAAGCGGCTTGTCCGATCTGCTGTAATTTTCAATATTTTCAATATAGTTATGTACCATACGGTTATAATGGTCGTTACTAATCGTATATTTGTGGTATGCTTTATTGTCAAGTATCGCCTGAAAGCCACTTTCATTAGAAAGGAGCAGGACATCCGGCGTTAAGCCGATAGGTCCAACGTGCTTTGCCTCAAATCCAAATACATCCTGAAACAGCTCTACCGTTGCTTTCTCAAACTCCGTTGCCTCATCTCTGCCCTTAAATGCCATTTCAAAATATTTGGTCATAAAAGCGCCGATAGAGCCATTCGGATATGTTTCAATTAAAATGTCCTCAACTGTCTTTCCATCTATTCCCGTCCTCTGCACAATATAATCAACAACCGACGGCGTTATCTTTGTAATTGGGCGTTCCAGAGATTCTGTAATATAAGCCTGCCTTACTTTCTGTTTCGCAATAAGCATCGCCGTTATAGTCTGCGTCATAGCCAGATTGCGGCTGTCTTTTTTATGTTTAGGATCAATGCCGTATTTCCTTTGGAAATATTCGTGCTGTTCCGGACGGTCGATAAAATTAGGCTTGTCACTTAAAATTTTTCGGACATCATCCCTTTTATCATCAAGAATTTCTATTTTCCCATCTTCCCGCTTAGCAAGCTGCGTATACTCAAGCCAGTTAATAAGCGTATTTGCCAAATCTGTCAAGTGGCTGTATGGATGTTCGGGATTTACTTCTCCCTTGGAAGATTGATATTTTAAGAAAAAATCTTCCTCTAAACAGCTGTCGCCAAAGTTTCTGAACTGGATAATCCTATCTACAACGTAATTGTAACATTTGTCACTTTCATTCTCGGCTTCCGTAACCACAACTTTAGCAATTTCTTCTTCCGTAAGATAACCGACCTTACTATCATCAAGCAGTTTTAATAAAAATCTGAATGGTCTGATCTTAAATCTCTCAGCCACCTGTACGCCCTTTCCAAGTGAAAACGACGACGGAAACTGATATTTTAATATCTGGTTTGTCAATACCTCAACCGGAGAATCGCCGTTCATAATAGCTTCTCCTGCCAAAGTCAATTTTATCTTGCCTGTTGATTCCTGCGTAAAGATCAGTCCAAGACTGACAAGCCATGCTTTATATGTCCTTGCCCCTCCGCCCGTCTGGTCTCGTCTTTCACCCTTACGCTTTAGTCCTGCCGCTTCCAAAGCATCTTCATACGCCAGATGGGAATCCCTCTGTCCATCCCACTCCTGATTAAGTGATAAATCCGCAAATGCTGCCAGCACTTCCGGAACAGAATTTAATTTTCTTTTTGGTCTTGTTACCCACCAATAATTAAGCATATCTATACCTCATCTTCTAGTCATCGCATCCAGTATACGCATCCACACTCTCATAAGGTATTCCGGCAAAAGTCTTTAATATCGCCTCAAAAATAACTTTTGCACCTTTTGAGGGGACTGCCATACCTATCTGTTTTCTAACAGATTCTTTAGAACCTTCAAAAATATAATCATCTGGAAATGTCTGCAGCCTTGCTCTCTCCCTGTTTGTCAGGGCCCTCGGTTCGGCATAATGATAAATATGTGTTCCGCCGCCGCCTGATCCCGTCACTGTATATGCCGGCTTGTCCGGATCTAATCTTTTATATATCTGGCTGATTTTTGCTCCTTTAACATTCAGCTTTAATCTTTCCGGAAGCTCTGCTGAAAAAGCATTTTCTCCCGGTTTAATATAACTCAGCCGTTCTACCACCTGTGCCGATTGTTTTGTCAGCTCATTATTTGCCGCATCAGCAGGAATCGGTGGAATTTCAATCGCTGTTCTGCAAGTTACATCAACATCCTTGTATGGTGCCGGACTTGGTATCTTAAATTCGTAGGGCAAATCTTTCCGTATACCGACGATGATCATACGATGCCTTGCCTGCGGGACGCCATACTCTTCAAATTTATATAAATTAGGATATATTCTGTATCCAGCCTTAATCAAATCACTTTTAATTTTTTCAAAAGCCTTTCCCTCATTGGCGCTTTTCAACCCACCGACATTTTCTGCAAGAAACCATAAAGGCTGGTATCTTTTCAGCACCTTCACACCATATGTGTATAACGGTCCAAAAGTTCCATTAAATCCCTTCTGCTCACCTACAACGGAAAAATCATTACATGGGAACCCAAATGCTAATGCATCAATATCTCCCAAAGGCTCTATATCCAATTTTCTCACATCACCGCAGATAACGCTTTCTTCATTGTCCGGACATATATTTCTACGATATGTATTACAAGTGTCTAGGTCATAATCATTTGCCCATTTATGGACTATTCTGTATTCCGGATCATCTATCCTGGCAGTTATGGCAGCAAATGCAAGTCCTCCCGGTCCGCAAAACAATTCTCCAAGTCTGAACTCCTTTACTTCTTCCGCATTCATTATATTTTATCTCCGTTTTCTAATATAAATTCTCTGTTGAATGAAACACCTAAAGCATCAGCAACTTGTTCAATTTCCGGTATTGAGAAACTCCCTCGCTTCATTTTAGAATTAAAGCTCTGCGGAGATTTTCCCAAACGTCTTGCCAACTCTGCTTCGCTTACATTACATCTTACACACAACACTTTTATCTGTTCTGAAATAGTCATAATATCCCTTTCCTCCATGCACATTATAAAATATTTTTTTGATAATGTCAAAAAAATATTTTAGCTTATATAACATCTCTTAAATAAATGAGGCAGAACAACTGCCCCATTTATCATATCATTATAAGCAATAAATTATCTCCTCCCTCACAACCTCCTCCGCTCTCGCCCGGATATTGTTCATCTTCCTCACCCAGAGCATCTGATCCGCCGCCTTTAACTGTTCTGTCACACCCTCAGCCGCTGCTATCTGCTCCACCAGCACATCAAACCGCTTCTCTGCCTGTTCCTGCACCGTCAAAAGATGCTCTTTCAGCTTCCCTGTCAGAAGCAGTCCCGAATAGATCCCGGAGCGGTACTCCTTCAGGTACTGCCGCCTCATCCGTCCGAACTTCCGCAGCTCTCCCTCCGGCTCCCGGTTGGGGATCAAGTTTGGGATCAGATAATCCCCGCATTTTTCATAAGTCAATTCCATTGTCATATCCTCCCTTTCTTCATCTCTTAATGATACTTTACAGTGCCTGCCCTTGGTATTTCTCCTTTTCTGGTATCCTGCGGATATTTTCCGCCCTCTGCCGGTTCTGCTCCGCCGCCTCCGCCTTTGCCTCTTTCAGCCTCTGCTTTATGGTCTTCGGCGCAAAGGATTTTAGATATTCTGCAAACGCTTCTCCCAGTCCTCTGGATTCCACAAACCGCTTCAGCTTCTCCATCTGACCATTTAAGGCATCGATCCGTTTCTCCAGTCCGGCTATCTTCTTTTCGTACTTTTCCACCAGATGATTCTGCTGCACTGCCTTGTGGAAAACATTCACGATCTTATTCCAGTCCGCCTTTTTCACCTTCACATATTCCTCGCCGCCGAACAGGCTGTTGACTGGAACCGCAGCGCTTTTTACTGCCTTAGTCTCCGCATCTGCCTCCCGCTCCATCAGTTTCAGCTCCGATGCCCTGAGCGTATGCTGTTTCAAAACATACCGGCTGTCCCGCTTTTGTTCCTCCAGCTTTTGAATTTCCTGAAAAAGATTTTCCGTCTGTGTTTCCAGTTCCTGATTGCGGCTCCCGATCTGCTCCGCCTGTTCTTCCAGTGCCTCCACTTTCCGCATGGCAGCCTTATACTCCGGCAGGTTCAGATTCTCCCGCTTAATGCCCAGCGTTTCGATTTCTATGCCGCGCCCGGCGCAGAGATCCTCCAGATACGCCCTTTCCCTCTCCTGCCATGCCACTGTCTCATTCTGCTTCCTGCTGACCGCTTTGGCAAATCCCATCTGCTGGAATGCTTTCGTCAGGCTGTTCCTTGTTTCCATTCCTTTTTGATATCCATGCGCCACCGGGATATAATCTATGTGCAGATGGGGTGTTGCCTCATCCAGATGCAGGACGCAGTTAAATAGATATAAGTTGGGATTGCGTTCCTGAAAGGTAAGGGCATACTGCTCCAAGACCTCAATGGCAGCTTCCGCCTCTTTGGTCAGATTCCCGTTTTCATCCACCACCGCCGTATCCGTCTTTTTCCCGATCTGCACCACATTTTCATAAAAGACTTTCTCCCCGTTCCCGGAGTTTTCGATCTCTTTCAAGTAATTGTCTTTCTGTCTGTCCTTCCGCTTCTGCGCCGCATTGTATTTCCTGAGCGCCTCCCCGAAGCATTTCTCATAGGCATCCGGCAGTGATTCCCTGATATAGGTCCGGTTCCAGCCTGTCCTTTCCGGACAGACATTTGCGGCGGTAAATTCCCGGTTGTTATGAGCCAGGCTTCCCCGCCCTTTGGGAAAAGAGATTGTCTTTGCCGCCATTTCCCGCCTCCTTTCTTTTTCTGGTATGCTACTCTTTATGGTCTTGTTACTTCTTCCAGAAGTAACGCCTTATTACTTCTGACACTGCGTGTCAGAAGCAAGGCGCTCTCCGAGGGCCCTGCGGGGCTGATGCCGCAGATACAGCGGCATGGTCTGCCGGAAAAACCTCCGGCAGACTGCTCCTTTCGGCATAACGCCGCCGTCATCCGCTGTGGGCGTCGGTACCGCACAAAAAACATTCGGTACCGCATCACAGGCGCCGCCGAAAAACCGGGTACCGGATAACTCCATTCCGGCACCCATCCGGCAGGCGTCTATCCGCCCATTCCAAACGCAAAGGCCATCATGTCCTCCGACAGTTCCGGCTCCTGCGTCTGTTCCCGCACTTCATCCGGCTGTGGGAAAGCCGTTCTTCCGCCCGGACTGGAAGTGCAGACATACTCCGCAAAGCTCTGCCGGATCTCTGCCGCCAGCGCTTCCCGCATTTCCAGAAACATTCCTGAGAGCATTTCCGCTAAAAACTGCTCCATCTTCCCTTCCGCCATGCCCGGAGCTGCCTCCCCTGCATCCAGCAGATTTTTCTCCCCGGCTCCCTGCCCTGCTCCGTATCCGTCAAGATACCCCGCAAATACATCCGAAAGCACTTTCCCATAAGAACCGTCTTTCCGGCTTAGTCCCCGGAGATACTCCCATGTCCTGCGCTGGTTTTCATCTTCCATACAGAACTTTATATTGCTGCACTTATAGGTTTTTCTCATTCCAATACCCCATTCCTATACCGCCTGCCTGCGCTGCTTCTGCGTCGCAAGATATTCATACCCTTTGGCATTGGCGCAGATGTCCTCAATGAAAGTCACATTCCCCTTTGACGCAATATCACTGTAATTCCTGAGCAGGCATCCGCCTCCACCGGCCACATAGAGATGCACCAGATTTTCTTTATAGCCATAATCCGCCAGCCGCTTTAAGATGTTGTCTGTATACTGTGCGGCAATCCGCTGTACTGTTTCCGCCATCCCATCCGTCCTTCCCTGCACCCCGTCCCGCAGGAGCGGCTCGACCAGCATCTCAGGGATCTCCTCGCCGGATGCCTTGGACAGCTCTTTCCGGATCTCCTTCATGCAGATGGATACGCCGAATTTGTCCGTCACAAGGCTCTTTTCTATCGGCTTCCCGTCAATGATCTGCATCACATTCATCGTGCCGTTCCCGATATCCGCGATCATGTTGAAGCCTTTCATAGTCCCGGCGCTGCACACCGCCGCAAATCCCTGCGGGAACACTTCCACGCCGCACAGATGCACTCTGTAATTCTCCCTGCGGAATGAGAAAGACAATTCCTGCTCCTGCATCAGATATTTCCTGAAATCCGCCGCCTGGCTTTTCGCCCACGCAAGAGGCAGTCCGGCAGCCAGGACCACCTTTGCCTCATGCAGCCCCCGGAACTTCAGCTCCTCTGCCAGACCTGCCAGTGTCAGGATAAAAAAGTCCTGTGAATCCGTCTTGTTGCCCTGATAGATCAGATGGTTTTCTCCAATCACGTAATACTTATCCTTGTATTTCACGTAATTCATGCTGACGATCGGCTCCTCCTCGAAGCATTCCACGCCCGTTTTGAATACCCTGTGCGCCGTTTTGATATTCCCGTAACCATGATCCAGTCCGATAATAATTTTTGAATGCTGCTGTTTCTGCATAAAAATCTCCTCCTTGCTTTTTCGTTTACCTGCCTATTTACCGACATTGTTTACAAATGCTCTTTTTCAAAATTTTTGTTTACATCGTTTACAAGTTAAGAACTCCCGTTTTTTCAGCCTTCCAGTGTAAACCGCTCTGTTTACTTTTCTCTTGATCCAGTCCCTGTAAACAGAATCTGTAAACGGAGCCTGAAAAACTTTTTTCTGTTCCAACTCTATTACTGCTTTGCTTCCTCAAAAGGAGTCGGCGTATTTTCCGGAAGCTTCTGAAATCCATTTTTGTCAGTTACTCTCCGCCATCCCCTCTGTGTGCCATATCCGGCAAACCTGTGGGAAGAAATTTTCTCCCAGCCGACAATGCTGTTATTCATCACATTGTTAATCTCTTTCAGCTCCCAGTCCTTCGGCGTATCATACTCATGGTCGAACGCTTCCTTATAGATCATAATGCTGCACACATAATCTTCTGCCAGCTCGTCCAGCCACTGCTGGATGATCCCGACTTTGGCGTCTTCCGGCATGAACTCTTTCTGCATTTCTTTTAAATATTTCTCCGTTTCCTTGGACAGTTTCAATTCACAGGTGCGGCTCCGGTACAATACCATCGCTTCTGCCCATGCCTGCCTGATATATTCTCTCGCTTCGCTTTCATCCTCCAGAATATGTTTTTCCACACGTTCCGGATGTACCAGAACCGGAGCAAAACGCCGGTTGCCCGTCCGATCCAGCGGGAGAAAATCCATGCTGTTGGAAGTCCCTACAAATACGCACTGCCTCGGTCTGTCTTCCGGATGCGTTTCATAGGGGATTTTATAAGTCTCTTTCTGTCTGCTGATAAAAGACTTGATATCCTCTATGCTTTTGGCATTTACTGTTGCAATCATCTCCGACATCTCTATGATCCAATGCCCCTGCATCTTTCGGTATACATTGTCGTCATCCATGCGCTTTAGATCATCAGAAAACCATTCGTCATGAATAGCCAGGAAGCGGAAAAAAGTGGACTTTCCTGCGCCCTGTCCTCCCACAAGGCAGACCATGATCTCAAACTTACATCCCGGCTCATATACCCTGCGGATTGCCGCAAGCATTAAAAGCCGCATAATCTCTTTGGTATAGTTGTCATTATCCGCACCCAGATACCGGGGCAGGAGATACTCTATGCGTGGCTGTCCGTCCCATTCCAGCTTTTCCAGACAATCCCGAATAGGGTGGTATCTGTTCTCACTTGCCACAATGTTCAGTGCTTTGTTGATAATCCGGTCATTTTTCAAACCATAATTCTTTTCCAGATACCACTGGATCTGATACACATCCGTATCGGTCACACTGGAAGATGTGCGCTGCCAGCCGAGGCTTCCTACAACATCAATCTTTCCGGACAGTTCATTTTTTCGGATTGCCCTCTTTAATACCGGATCACGATGCAGGACAATCATGCAGTTATTGATCGTCTGGCTGGTACTGCCTTTCTCATTTTTTGCCAGATCATACCTCACATCTTCCACGCTGCTCATCTCAACGTCAAGCGCTTCCCCTATTTCGTTCCACAATTCTTTCTCTGGCTGCTCTGACTTTCTCCGCAAGATGCTCCACCTCCCTCCTGTCTTTTATAAATACTTCCTGCTTTTCTGCCGTTTCTCCCATACAGAGAATATCCAGCCAGTAATTGATCAGCGGCTCTGCATGAAGCATCTGTGCATATTCCTCGCTAAAGACAGCATCCGGAGACTTTCCAATAAGAAATATCCCTGTTTCCTGTATCCGGACCAGCGCATCTTTTAACAGTTCTGTAGTACGGCTGCACCACATCTGAAACCTCTCCTGAATCCGGATAATGCGCTCTTTCTCTGCTTTTTCCTTCCGGATCTGCTCTTTTTCCTGTGCATTGAACCCGGCATTTTCTTTTACATCCACTGGCAGAGAAAAATCTTCTATCAGTTTTAGCGCCGCCTCATACTGTGTCAGACCGAACATCCGGGAAACATAGTCAATGGCATCACCGCCCACGCCGCAGGCGAAGCAGTGGTAATTTTTATCAATCTTCATACTCGGATGCTTATCATCGTGAAACGGGCAGCATGCCATGCCGTTTCTCTTTATCTGTAATCCGTAGCCTTCCGCAACCTGTCTTGCGGTCAAATGTTTCTTTACTTCACTGAAAATAGACAAACTAACAGCCCCTTTCTTTGATTTCAGGTGCCATAAAAAGCCATAAAAACTTATGGAAATTTCATCTGCACCATTGTCGAAAGACCGGAGCTCTGCTATACTGTATTTGCGAGATAGAGTATAGTAAAGCTCAGCTTTCATTACTCGGAAATGCCCTTGTTACCAGCAGGGGCATTTTCTTTGATGTCCAGCAACAGCTTTATCAGTTCCAACAGCAACTGTGCATCTTCTGCATTTCCATCTTTAAAATGCTCCAGTATCTGTTCCAGAACTTTGGCAACTCTGCTTGACATATAATTTCCGGCAGTTACCGTCACTTCCTGCCTTAATATGGATCTCCGGTAATATTCTCCTTTGGGAAGTCCGGATAATATGATTTTTGCTTCCACCTGGGCTTTTTCTTCATCACTCAGCCAGAATGCGATTGTATTGTGCCGCAGCCTCGCCTCACGCTTACACGCCACCTTCCTCACCCCTCTCCACTTTTCCAAGCCTGTCCGCAATCCTGATCTGTGCGTCCATCGACTGATGGCAGTATGTTTCAATCGTAGTCGTCACTTTCCCATGCCCCAGTCTCTTTGCGATCTCAACCGGACTGAATCCCATCTGCACAAGCATACTGGCATGGCTGTGTCTGGTGCAATGGATTGTGATTTTTTTAACTCCGGACAGCCTAATGCCTCTCTCCATCTCATGTTCAAAAAAGCTCTTTGTCCGTCCTGCAAAAAGGCGTGTGGTCGGTCTTGCCCGATAAAGGCTCCCCACATATTCATGCAGTTCGTCGCACAGTTCTTTATGGATAGTAATAACCCGGACAGAACTCTCAGTTTTTGGTGCAGTGATTAAATCTTCCCCGTCAATCCTTGCCAGAGATTCATCTACTGTGATTGCTGCATTTTCAAAGTCAATGTCCTTTACCTGTAATGCCATCAACTCGCCCAATCTCATTCCCGTCCAGAATAAAATCTGAAATGCAATCCATGAGTCTTGCTTGTCCATAATGGCATCCGAAAACTTCTGAAATTCTTCCAAAGTCCAGTATGGTCTTTCATCCGCCCTGCTTTTTCCCATACTTCCCGCTTTTCGGCATGGATTGGACCGTAGATCGTAAAAATTGACTGCATAATTCAGAATTGCGCTGAGCTGGTTATGTATGGTTTTCAGATAAGTAGGCTTAAAGCCTTTCTCCATCATTTCTCCCTGCCATTTTCTTATCATAGGCGCAGTGATTTCATTGATCGGCGTTGTACCAAAGTAAGGCAGAACTTTATCATTCATCACATACTCTTTCTGCTTCATCGTGGTCTTGCGCAGACGCTTTTCCATATCCGTCCGGTAAATCTCCCAGAAATCCGCCAGTGTCATTGTGGGATCAGATGACTGCTGCAGTAAAAAGTGTGCATACCATTCCTCCGCTTCTTTTTTAGTTTTAAACCCCCGCTTCTGCGACTTCCGCTTTGTTCCAGTCCAGTCCGTCCAACGGTACTGAATATGCCATGTCCCGTTCGGATCTTTCTTTGCCTGACAGCTCATGCGCTTACCTCCTTTTTCCCTCCGTACCATTTTTCTCTGAAATACTCCACTGGGATCTTACCGGAGATTGTGAGAAATCCTTTCGCCGCTAAGTCCTTATTCATCTCCCTCAAGACTTTGTAGGACTTTCCAATGCTGACACCCAGCATCTCGGCTACCTCTGCCGCACTGTAATAAAGTTTTTCGTTCATTTTGCTTCCTCCTTTACCTTTTACTGTTTCTGTATCGCAACATTTGTTTCTGTTACGTTGTATTCATATATTATCGCAACTTTTGTTTCGTGTCAATATCTTTTTCTTTATTTTCTTTCTTTTTTATGATATACTAAATATTAATCAAAAATCCGTAAAAGGCAGGGAAACAATATGACTGTGGGTGAAAATATAAGGCGTATTCGTCAGGAACGTGGTCTTACGCAAAAGCAACTTGGGGAATTAGTAGGTGCAAGCGAAGCATATATTCGTGCATATGAAAGCGGCAGAAGAAATCCTAAACCTTCATCTCTCGAAAAAATAGCAAATGCTCTTGCCGTCAATCCGGAAGTATTGGAAAACTCCGATTTTGACGGCATAAAAGCTATGCACAGACTCTTTCAGGTATTCCGGCAATATAGCGGGCATCTTTTTGAATGCCAGGACCCGGACGGTAATGATGTCGTTGGAATTTACTTTGACACGTTAAGCCTGATGCGTTCATGGTTTGAACGCTATGAGCAATATATGCAGGAAGTTGAGAAGTGTAATTCAATTAAAGATGTCAAAAAACGTGGGGAAGCGCTCCTGAAAGCGGAGGCGGATTTTAACCTTTGGATGGATGTCTACCCAGAGTCAGAGCCTTGGAGACAGCGGCTTGATCTTCAAAAGACGCATGATGAGTTTATGGATAGGATTGGGTTGAATCCGAAAGAGTAACTTTTCTATTAAATAAATGTCATAAAAACTTTTTAACCCTTTTGTTTTATATACTTGCTGTATAATGAACATTAATAAAACAAGTATCATACGAGGAGATAAGTTTATGGATACACGTAAAAATATAATTAACGATAAATCTTTAGAAAGCATGAAAAAAATGCAAGAAATTATTTCGGCTACTAGTTCCGCAATCAATCTTGAACAAGTAAGAAATTCCTTACTAAAAATGTCCGAAAAACTTTCTCTGTTAGCAAAAAATAATTGGACTCTGGATATTGGTTTAATAAATCCGTCATTACAAAACTCCCTAAGAGATTTTTCTCATACAATAGCACAACTTCAATCCACCTATGATATGGAGATTGTGCGACAATCAATATCCAGAATGGCAAAAGCTCTTTCTAATATGCAAACAGAGCAACTGAAGTCCCTTAGTCAAATCGATTTTAGGAAATTAAATTTTGACTTTCAGAGCAAAGAATTTGACAATTTAGTTAATTTAGCTTATGAAGCAACAATCGAAAATACTTCGGATGTTGCTATTTCCAAGGAAGAATTGAAAGAAACTTTCATCGAATCACGCAAAAACGATAGTGCATGGAAAAAATTTAATGTTCAACTTCATGATGGTATAGAGAAATTTAAAAGGGAATATTTCATTCTCTATATCATTATAATGTTTCTATTACAACATATTGGTTATGTTTGGTTTGATGAAACAATAGGCAAACAGGTAATACCGAAGGCCACAAGTATTGTAAGGGAATTGCCCGAAAAAAGCTCTGAAATCATTTGTCATCTCGAACAGAATATTGAGGCAACGATAATAGAAAACCAAAATTACTACTACAAAGTTTCTTTCATTGATGAAAACGGTATCGAAAGAGAAGGTTATGTGGCAAAAAGAAATCTAAAGATAATAGATCAGGAAGAGGATTTGGAGGAACAACCATCAACTGTATCCGGAAATGATTCTTTGGAAGACAAATAAATTTTTTGTACCCAAATCGTACCCACCACCAATTTTAAAATCCCCGCAAGCCTTGAAAAATCAAGGCTCGTGGGGATTTACCCTCTCACTCAAACTCAATCGTCCCCGGCGGCTTCGAGCTCACATCGTAAAGCACCCTGTTCACACCGCCCACCTCATTAATGATCCGGCTGGTCACCTTCTTCAGCACCTCCCATGGAATTTCCGCCGCCTCGGCGGTCATGAAATCCACCGTGTTCACGGCCCGCAGCGCCACGGCGTAATCATAGGTCCGCTCGTCGCCCATAACCCCCACCGACCGCATATTGGTCAGCGCCGCAAAATACTGATTGATACTGCGGTCCAGCCCCGCTTTCGCAATCTCCTCCCGGTAGATGGCGTCCGCATCCTGCACGATCCGCACCTTCTCCGCGGTCACCTCACCAATAATACGGATCCCGAGCCCCGGTCCCGGGAAAGGCTGACGGAACACAAGATGCTCCGGAATGCCAAGCTCCAGCCCTACCTTGCGCACCTCATCCTTGAACAGGTTCCGCAAGGGCTCTATGATCTCCTGAAAGTCCACATAATCCGGCAGACCGCCCACGTTATGATGGGACTTGATCACAGCCGACTCGCCGCCCAGACCGCTTTCCACCACATCAGGATAGATGGTTCCCTGAACCAGAAAATCCACCGCCCCGATCTTTTTGGCTTCCTCTTCAAACACGCGGATAAATTCCTCACCGATGATCTTCCGCTTTTGTTCCGGCTCTGACACGCCGGCCAGTTTTCCGTAAAATCTCTCCTGTGCGTTCACCCGGATGAAATTCAGCTTATAATTTCCCTGCGGGCCGAACACGGCCTCCACCTCATCGCCCTCATTCTTGCGAAGCAGACCGTGATCCACGAACACGCAGGTCAGCTGTTCCCCCACCGCCTTGGATAAAAGCACCGCAGCGACAGAAGAATCCACTCCGCCGGACAGGGCGCAGAGAACTCTGCCGTTTCCCACCTTTTTCCGGATGGACGCCACGCTTTCCTCCACAAAGGAGTCCATTCGCCAGTCTCCCCCACAGCCGCAGATACCGCGCACAAAATTATACAGCATCCTGGAGCCTTCCACCGTGTGAAGGACCTCAGGATGAAACTGGATGGCGTACAGATTCTTCTCCACGCACTCTGCCGCCGCCACGGGGCAGTTCGCCGTCCTTGCCACCGCCCGGAAACCGGGCGCCATCTGTGCGATATAGTCAAAATGGCTCATCCAGCAGACCGTATGAGACGTGACGCCTTCAAACAGCGCCGACGAAGTATCTACATCCACCTCCGTCTTTCCGTACTCCCGCACATCGGCCCGGGCCACTCTGCCGCCCAGCATATAACTCATCAGCTGAGCGCCATAGCACAACCCCAGCACCGGAATGCCCAGCTCAAAGAGCTTTGGGGAACAGCTGGCCGCGCCTTCCTCATAGCAGCTGCTGGGGCCGCCGGTCAGGATGATTCCCTTCGGCTTCATGGCCCTGATCTTTTCCAGATCCGTTTTGTAAGAATAGATTTCGCAGTACACACTGCATTCTCTGACACGTCTTGCAACCAGCTGGTTGTACTGGCCGCCAAAGTCAATGACAATTACCAGTTCCTTATCCATAGTTTCCTCGCGTTCTGCCGCTGTCCGGCGGTAAGATCAGGTAAACCCGTTTCATTGACTTCTATTATATGTGAGCCGATACGTTAAGTCAAATTTTTTATGTAGAAAAAGACTTCTCCGTAAAATCCGACAGCGGCCGGAACGTATACCCCATCTCTTCCCACCTGGTCAGCAGTTCATCCAGAATTTCCCCGTTGGTCTTTGAGGTGCTGTGCAGCAATACAATGGCTCCGGGGTGAATCCGCTTCGTCAGTTTCTCAAACGCTTCCTCATGGCTGGGCTGACTGTCCTGATTCCAGTCCACATACGCCAGACTCCAGAAAAAGGTGCTGTACCCCATGTCTTTCGCCATCTGCAGATTCGTCCGACTGTACTTGCCCTGAGGCGGCCTGTAGTACATCGCCATTTCCTGTCCGGTGATCTCCTTGTATTTCGCCGCGGTATCTTCCATCTCCCTGCGGAAGGATGCCTCGTCGGCAATCTGAGACATATCCGGGTGATGATAGGTGTGATTCCCCACCGTGTGACCTTCCTGCGCCATGCGCTTTACGATCTCCGGCGCCGATTCCAGAAAATGTCCCACGACAAAAAAGGTTGCAGGCGCATTATGAGCCTTCAGGGCGTCCAGGATGGGCTCCGTGTTGCCGTTTTCATATCCGCAGTCGAAGGTCAGGTAGATCACCTTTTCCTCACCCGGCGCCATAAAATAAGCGTTGTATTCCGCCAGCTCCGCCGCTGTGGCATTTCCCGTGGGCTTCTGACCTTCCTTGCCGAATCCCAGTCCCCAGTTTTCAGCTTCCAGCGAACCTCCCGCCATCGCCTGGCCCGTCGCCTCACTGATCTCTCCAAGTGTCTGTGCCGCCGCTCTTCCCAGCAGGAACATGGCGCACAGAAAGAGCAGCGCCGGTACGACCTGGCGCATGTCTCCCTTTCCGCCGGTAAATTTTTTAGCAATGTCCTTCACATATATTGTCTTCATGGCTTTTTTCGCTTTCGCAGCCGTTTTGTTCTAATATATGTGTTCTGCCGCAAATTAGACCGGTCCCGATCCTCTCGCCAAGCCTGACAGGGACCTCCAGCCCCTGCTCCGTTGCCTGAAAGACGCCGGGAAAAAGCTCTGCCTTCCCCTTTTGAAGCAGTACGATAATCGTAGAGCCTCCATACAGAAATTTTCCTTTTTCCTGTCCTCTGTAAACTTCCCGTTTCCCGTGATAATTCAGGATCCTTCCAACCAGCATGGCGCCGACCTCCATCTGGACGATCCTGCCAAAATTCTCTGTATCGATCACAGTATATTCCCGGCAGTTCTCCGTAAAGACCGGAACCGTCTCCAATGCCACAGGGCGCACCGTATGCAGTCTTCCCGGCAGGAAATGGTTTTTCCCCTTGACGCCGTGATCTACATAACAGTATCTGTGATAGTGGCTGACACAAAGGCGGAATACCAGACAAATTCCCCCCTCGTACTCTTTGTATAGCCGATTTCCTCCAAGCAGCGTCTCAAGGGAAAACCGGCTTTGCTTCACCGGCACCACAAGTCCCCGGGTGATCCGATATGCGCTGAGAAGCCCGTCGCAGGGTGCGATCAGCGCCCTGGGAGTTTTATCCACAGGCCGCTTTTCCTCTCGGATTTTCCTTGCAAAACAATCGTTAAAACTGTGAAATCTTATGGTTTCACAGTCCTCCAGTGAAATACCGCAATGTCTTACAAAGGGCTTTATCAGTCCTTTGGAAAGAGAAGAATCCAAAAACCTTCCCACAACAGCCGAAACCGGCCTTGCGCTGAGAAGTCTCAGCAGGATCCTCCCCGCTGTACTGTAATACAGAAAATGCAGAAAAGCACCGTCCTGCTCAGGTCTCACCGGCGTTTCCATACCGTACTTTCCTCCCTACCTCCTGCAATATGTGACCGCAAGCACTATGAACTCCGCCAGTCCCATTCCCACCATAATCAGGATTCCCCTAAGTCCAGGCTTACGCACATGTATCTTCGACACAAACAGAACAGCCGTAAAAAGCATGACGCCAAAGTACACCAGCGTAATATCTCTGGGCATCAGATACTGAAAAAGCAGCACGGTTGGAAAGATCAGCGCGGATGACGTTACCGGGAGACCGGTAAAATACCTCCGGCTTTCACCCTCCACCTTTTGCCGCTCTTCTTCCGTGACATTGAAATAGGCGAGCCGGACCAGCGCCGCAAGCACATATACGATCATGATGAGATACAGAAAGATCTCCACAGGAAATTCCAGACGGCCGTCCCTGTGAATGGCCGGGATCTCCGAAATCGTAGGGCAGACCCTGACCATGGCGTTTCCGATACAGGCCGGCAGCACACCGAATGCCACCAGATCCGACAGCGAATCGATCTGAACGCCATATCGCTTTGCAAAATCCGTCCTGTTTTTCTTTGTCCTGGCCACCTTTCCGTCAAAGGCATCGCAGAGCCCGCATATCAGCAGAAAGAAAATACCTATGTAAGGATGCCCCGACCTCTGCAGAGAGACCATGATCCCCAGCGTTGCCGAGATCAGAGACAGATAAGTAAGCCAAACTGTGTAATCAAATATTCCGATCATTTTGTTTTCCTTTTCCTCGCCGTAAAAATCATACCAACAAACACGGTCGCCGCGCTTATGATCAGGCATACATAAAATGACATGCTCCTGCTGATCAGTTCCAGATTGACCGCGGTTCCCTCGTCACACAATGCCCGAAATCCGTCGATGAGAAGATAATCCGCCACTCCCATCCCGCCCGGAATGGGGACGCTGTAGGTTCCGATGGTCACGAAGCTCTGCGTAACCCAGATATCCGAGGCCAGGGATACGCTGCCTCCAACGGCAAGCCAGACAAAGAGAGTTACCGTGATCTGGGAAAGGCGCTGCAGCAGATTAAAAAGATACACCTTCAGGAACACCAGCCTGCTGCCGGTCATAATTTTTGCGCACTGCCGGTATTCTGTCATCACACGCCGCAGCTTCCTGCGCTTTTCTTCCAAATGCCGGATCAGATGCAGTTTCTTCCCAAGTCTCAGGAAAAAATCACATATCCTCTCCAGAATTTCAGGTCTTGCGATCATAACACAAAAGATCAATGACAGGCCGCACAGGATGAGATACCCGGCAGCGATCAGGATCCTGCCCGGCAGATGAAAATGCAGAAAAATTTCCGGCCGGATCGCAAATCCCGCTATCCCCACTGTCAGGAGCGCCACGGTATACATAATAATATTCGCCATCAACGTAATCGTGACCACTGCTCCCGGAATCCCGCTCTTCATCATAAAATACGCGCTTGCCGGCTGCCCTCCCGTGGCCGACGGCGTAATCGCGGAAAAATAAATGTCCGCCGCCGAATAAAGAAAGCCGCTCCGAAAACTCCGAACATATCCAAAGGCTCTGAGGATACAGAGGATCGCCATTCCCTCAAAAACAATAAAGCCCAGCATGGAGCCCGCCGCTGCCGCCGTCCATCCCGCAGAGGAGCCCTGGAGGGTATCCATAAACTTTGAAACGGAAAAGCTTTTACTCTGAGATATGACAGCCCAGACCGTCAGAATTGCAAGCGCCAGAAAAAGCAATCCCCATTTTTTTGCGTTTTTCATAGCCCTCCTTCCTCTCCCCCATACCTTTCCGGCTTCAGCCGGTCCGCCAGGAACAGACCGGTCTGCGCAGTCAGCACACCGCCCAAAATATCGGCCAGCACATGCTGTCTGACAAGCACGGTAGACGCAAACACCAGCAAAGTCATCACCAGCATTACAGGCGCATACCACTGCGGAGCATTTTTAAGCCGAAGCGCGCCTCTGAAGCAGACCCAGCTCTCCAGGCAATGAATGGAAGGAAAACAGTTGTCTGCCGCATCCAGGCTATAGATCAGGGCCGTCAGCCTGCACCAGAGCCCGCCGCCCTGGAGGGATTGCACATCAGGCCGCAGGCTTTCCACGGTAGTGGGCAGGAAGACAAAAAAGACGAGGGTAATTCCTTTCGCGATCAGTTCACCGATCAGAATACGGAAAGCCGTTTCCCGTCCGCCCCTTCCGATCATCACATACCCGATGACCCACTGCAGATAGGCAAGGACATAAAAAAGCACGAAAAAGGGCACAAACGGCAGCGCCCTGTCCAAGGGAGTCTCCAGACTGTAATGCTTCCATCCGGCAGTAAAAAGGCGCGAACAGGAGTACACAAGAAAATTTGCAGATAATAAGAGAATCAACAGAATCCATGAGTACAACGGCATTACGCTGCATAACAGTTTTTTCAACTTCTCACCCCCAGCCTCCAAACAGAATTATATCTTTGAAGCTGTGGACAGTCAAGTTATGCAAAATTAATATTTTCTGAAGGGCCGCCAAATTAATTCTTAATCTGAAGTTCTGCACATATCTTCTGCTTTATTATTATTTCTGAAAATCCCGAGACCGGCGCCCCATCTCTTACACCCCGATCAGGGCGTCGAAGGTTCCAACCATGTTCAGCCGCCCGTAACCCCATTCCCTGTTCGGATACGAAAGGCCCGCGCTGCGCGACGCCCCCCGGATAAAATAGTTTTTGATCTCCCTGCTCTCCACCAGCGTATTGTTTCCCTCCACCACGGCCCACTGCATGAACTGTGCCACAGCTCCGGCGGTGACGGCTGCGGACATGGACGTACCGGACTCCTTTCCCCGGAAGGTAAACACATCCACCCCAGGCGCGGCAAAATCAGGCCGGATGGCGCCGGTCCTGGAAAATCCCCTGCCCGATTCAATGTAAAAACTGTTGTTTGAGGCGTCATAGGCGGAAACGCTGATCACATCCTGCGCCATGGCAGGCTCCGTCAGCGTAATATAAGGGGTAGACTCCAGAAAATACACGGGAGCGCTCAGAAACTGCGAGATCGGCAGCCAGAGGTGGAACTCTCCGTTGTGCAGTTCTCCCGCGTTTTCTACCAGAAATGTCCAGATACCCGGGGTTGGATCCTGAACCCGAAGCTGGATCAGTTCCTCGCCGGAAGCCGGCTCTACCAGCGTTCCCGCCACCGTAATCCGGGTTCTCTCATATACAAAGCCATAGGTAATGCTGTCGCTGATGCCCAGCCGCAGCGGCGGGATCGTCTCGCCGCCGGGCGAACGGACGGACACGGTAAACACGTCCGGCACGCTGCCCCAAAGCTCCAGAAGGAACCCCTGCGCGCCCTGTTCCACCCGGACCTCCACCGAAGTGCCGTTTTGTCCGTCTGTCCGGCGGCTTAAATCTCCCTGAAAATGATGGCGGGCATTTCCCTCGTTCCCTCCGCCTGCCACCACCGCCCTGCTGCGTTTTACCGCTACCAGCTCCAGATAGCGGGAAAGCGCGGAACTGCCCGCGTGGTCGCCGCTGTTGCTTCCAAGCCCCAGACAGACTACCACCGGCCTGCGGAAAATATCCGTAAAGGAGTCGGCGTACTGAACCGCAAGCATGATGTCATTTTCCTGAAAGGCCGGCACACCCTGGGGGATCATGTAAAAATCCCTGAAATACTGCTTGCATTCCTTCAGCTTTACAATTACGATGTCCGCCTCCGGCGCGGCGCCAAAGTAGGTCAGCCCGCCCCTCGTCCTGCTGCCTGCGGCGACGCCGGCCATGGCGGTTCCGTGGCCGTTGTCATCCCTGCTGGGGACGATGCTGTAGGGATCGTCCGCCTGCAGTGCCCTGTCTATTTCCTCTCTGGTGTATTCCGACCCGTACTGAAATCCCGCAGGCGGCGTACCGGTCTGAATGGTCTGGTCCCAGATGGCCAGAATACGGCTGCTGCCGTCCTCATTGCGAAACAGGGGATTTGTATAATCGATCCCCGTATCGATCACTGCGATCACGCATCCCCGCCCCGAAAGAGAGAGAGGCGGCCGCTGGATCTGGGTGATCCCGCTTACGATCAGGCTGTTCGGATCAAAGCCGCCCTCCACGGGGCCGTCCTGCATCAGGCCATACAGCTTCGGCACACTGCGGTATTCAAAGAAATAGCTGTCCGCGGTGAGTACGTCCGCTCTGCTGAAATAGACCACGCTGTACAGATTTTCAATGGCGGAATAGCAGAGATCCCTGTCGCTCTCCGCCAGCATCCGTATGGGGTAGTCCGTGATCACGTCATAATAATCGTTGGAAAGAATCTTCTCCCTGCAATCCGGCATTCTGCAACCCTCTCTTCACTGCCCGCAAGCCTTTCTGCAGCTATCATACGCGATCCCTGCTCCCTTGGTGCCTGTCAGGGCTGTGTGATCTTCCTGCCGGTGGGTCTGATTCGATCTTTCTTTTGTCTTACTGCGCCTTTCCGTTCCGGGTTTCCTTCCGGATCTCCTTCAGCGCCGCTCCGATCTTAATGGGATTGCCGTACCGCAGCGTCCCCATGCGATAGATCTTCGCCCCAAGGACACCCGCTCCAAAAATGGATGCCGCAAGGATGACAAAGGACAACAATATTTCCCAGGGCGCCACGGTCCCCATGGCGATTCTGGCAAACATCGTGCTGTAGGAACTGACGGGCAGGAAGGAAAGCACCTTGATAATCGGTCCCTCCACGTTATCCAGCTGCAGGAGCGAGAAGAAGTAGACCACCATGACAATCACCATCAGTCCGCTGGCGCTCTTGCTCACGTCCTCCGTCTTGCTGACCAGCGCTCCCATGGCGCCGTATAAAAAGGCGTAGAAGAGGTAGCCGCCAAGGCCGAATACCGCGAAGGTGACCAGCACATCCGCCGGAACATGCAGGAACATATCGAGCTGTCCGCCCCACACCTCACGGTTTGCCTGATAGGACAGAAGCACCGCCCCCAGGACCAGTCCCGCCTGAAACAGACCGCCGATGGCTCCGGCGACCACCTTACCGAAAAGAAGGCTGTTTGGCGTCGTACTGGTCACCAGAACTTCAATGGCGCGATTGCTCTTTTCATTGGTCACTGCCACTGCGATCATCTGGCCGTACATGACGATCAGCATGAATACCAGAATAACAAGGACATAGCAGTACCAGAAGTTTTCTCCGGTGTCTTTATTCAGGACCTGCTCGCTGACCGTGATGGGAATATGGTACATGGCGTCGATCTCGTCCAGATTCCATCCCTGGCGGTCGCTGTAATTTAACCGGTAAAGCTGTCTCATGACCTCGTCAAACACAGCTGTGTTGGAGTCGGACATGGATTTATTATATACATAATACTCGTATTCGGTTTCTCCGGTGATGATGAACCCGGCCTCCGCCTCATTATCCGCCTCGCCTTCCTGTGTCGCCGTATTTTCCTCTTCGCGGCCCACCGCGGCGATCAGTTCCTCCCGGCTGCCGGCCGCTCTCCATTCCACACCCGGGAAAAACTCCGTCAACACGTTTTCCCGCAGGATCCCAGCCTCATCCAGATACAGATATATATCCCTTTCACCTTCGTCTACATCCTGCTCCCCTTCGTCCGTCTCCTCCCTGTCCACCGTCTGAACGCCGGTAAAGTCCGACAGATCCACAAAACGGGGAAGGAACAGAAGAACGGCTCCCGCCAAAGCCAGCAGCACCGTAAGAATCATAAACGCCTTGTTGGAAACATATTCCTTCAGTTCATATTTCAGCACAATCCCAAATTTTCTCATGCTTCCTCACCTACCTTCTCCACAAAAATATCGTTCAGGGACGGCTCATAGCTGCCGTACCGCTCCACGGAAATGTCGGATCCTGCCAGCCGTTCCATCACCTGTCTTCGGTCCGCTCCCTCCGCCAGCTCCAGAATCAGAAATTCCTTCTTTTCCCCTGTTACCACAGCCAGTCCCTGAAGGATGCGCTCCGCCTTCTCTTTCAGCTGGGCCGGCGGGATATCCTCCGCGGCAAGCACCAGCCGGTTTCGCCCATATTCTCTCTTGATCTCCTTAAGCTCCCCGGAAAGGGTCACAAGCCCTTTGTCAATAATGGCGATATGGTCGCAGAATTCCTCCACATAACTCATCTGGTGACTGGAAAAGATCACAAGCCGGTCATCCGCAATCAGCTCGTTGATTACATCCTTCAGGATCTGGGAATTAACCGGATCCAGGCCGCTGAAGGGCTCGTCCAAGATAACGATCTCCGGTTCGTGGATCAGCGTGGATGCCAGCTGTACCTTCTGCTGGTTGCCCTTTGACAGTGTCTCAAGTTTGCGGTTCGCGTATTCTTCCACCTCCAGCCGCTTCAGCCATCGTTCGGCGCCTTTTCTTGCATCCCGGCCGCTCATCCCCCGAAGCTGGCCGAGAAAGACCATCTGGTCCATCACGGTCCGCTTGGGGTATAATCCCCGCTCCTCCGGCAGATACCCGATCCTGTGATTGCCGGGGATGAATTTTGCCCCATCTAACAGCAGTTCCCCGCTGTTTGCGTGAAATACATCCATCAGGATGCGGATGGTCGTAGTCTTCCCCGCGCCGTTTCGTCCCAGCAGTCCCAGCGCCCTGCCGCTCTCCACCCGGAAATTCACGCCGTGAAGCACCTCCTTATCTCCAAAACTCTTGCAGATCTCTTTGACTTCCAGTACCATAATGGCCCAATCTCTCCTTTCCCGGTTTGATCCTTTTCTCTTTATTATTTCCTGTTATTTTCTGATTTTCAGACGTTTTTGCCCGTTCTCTGCGCTTTTATGCGTCTGTTAAAAGTCTGTCAGCATGGCCGTAATGAACCCAATGATTCCGCCCAGCAGGCCGCAGAGGAGCAGGTAAGAACCATACTCTCCCACCAGCGAGATCCATCGGATTCTGCCGTCATACTTTTTGTCATTCAAAGGCTCCGCCGTTTCCGCATCTCCGCGGTAGATCATGCTTCTGTTTTCCAGCGCGCATACAAAGGTCCATCCCTTCTCTTCCGCATCGCGCACACTTTTCAGCTGCCAGTCGTTATTGATTCCCGTCCAGTCCTTGCCGTCGGCGATCTTTTTGCAGTTCTGCTCCGCCAGCCGCCTGTTTACCAGCCATCTGCTGTCCATGGTGTAAATCTGCCCCGTACTCTCCTGCTTCTCAAAGAAGTACCTGACAGGCGTGACACCGGTGAGGACCCAGCCCTCCTTCGCCTGCTCCTGCAGGAAACGCTTCAGCTTTTTTACCCGAAAGATCAGCTTCCGGACGCATTTATGAGTATTTGGATCGATGCTCTCTTCCCATTCCTGTCTGGTCAGCGACAGCTCCCGCGTGCTTCTGGCGCCCAGCCGGAAGCATGACATCGCAATTCCGTTGGTAAAGATCACATAAACCAGCGTCACCCAGTGGAACCAGTCCAGCCGGGAAAATTCCCCCGTCGCCGCCTGGAGCAGCATGACAGCAGTATCCATCGCTGCCATTACCATACTCCAGAAGACCATTCTTTTTGCCGACTCCTGCAGATAAGAACGAAATTTCTCCGCCCTGTAGCGGCGGGATTCGGGATCATTGTGGAGTTCGTTTACCCCGCCCTCCTCATATTCCTTCGTGAAGTAGTAGGTCAGGCTCTCGTCATGACAGACCTCGCGCCATCCCATTTCCTCCGCCATTTCCAGAAACATTTCCTTGTGCCGGATTTCCTCAAGAGTGGGTTTTTTCGGCAGATTGAACCGGTCCACATCATACAGCATGCGCTTCGGTTCCCCTTTCACAAAGGTATAAAATATTCCCAGAGTAAGATTCTCCAGAAACCACCCCTGCAGCGCCATCTCCTCCAGCCATTTCCGTTCCTTCTGGATACTCACCCAGAACCGCAGTATTTTCCTGCGCTGCCGCTTTTCTCCGCTGTATCTCTTCCTCTCCACCCTGTTTCCCCTTTCTGTGCCCTGCACTGACTCCTGCCCTTTGGGCCTGCACTCCCCTGTTCTTCGCTTTCCGGCTCCTCCTTCCCGGAAAGCGGCCGGAGCCATACCGTCCTGATACGGTTTAATGCCCCCCCTGACGCAAAACGCTTTCGCCGTCCTCAAGCTGTCTGCGCAGCCTCTGCGTCTCCATCTTCAACAGCCCGTCTCCCGTCCCCGTGATTCTGTACGCCTTCCTTCCCTCATCGTTGGGAACCGCCTCGATTATGCCGTCAGCCACCAGCCTGCCCGCCATGGTATATAAGGTTCCGGTGCCAAGAACGATCCTCCCCTTCGTAAGTTCTCTGACGTACTGCATGATGGCATAACCGTGCCGGGGTTCCGTCACGGCTAACAGCGTATAATAAGTCGTTTCCGTCATGGGAATATATTTTTTCTGCAAATTCTCGTCCAAGCCATTCCCTCCTGCAGGGACCTGCCGTTTTCCTTCCTGTCAGTCAACGTATGCTTCTCCGGATGATCCCCGCCTTACAGCATGTTCACTGTTACGTGCCGACATGTCGAGTATCTACATGTCGATCATCGACATGTCGAACCTAAACACAAAATAGCATGATGCAGCCCGAATGTCAAGACCCGATTTTTCTGCGCCAATGAATTATTTTTGACCTCGAAATTCCATTGCAGGAAAGGGAACTGTTATGTTATACTAGGATAGCCGGCAGAAAAAGTCATCTATTGCTTCCCGGTTTCGGGATCAGTGGGGTAGCACATGGCAGTCAAAAGAAAATTTATCAGTACAAGATTATTAAAAGAAGGCATGAAAATCGACCAGTCGATCCTGGACTCGACCGGCCGTTCTCTCATAGAAAAGGGCGCTTATCTGGATGATTTCCACATCAGTTACCTTCAGGAAAAGGGCGTGGGCGGCGTTTATATCCAGGAGGGTATCCCGGATGCAGATGAATTGGAGCAGCAGATCCCCCAGTACACGAAAGAGGTCATTGCGAAGAACCGCGTGGAGGACCGCGCCAAGGTCAACCTGACGGAGAGTGTGCGCAGGCAGGTAGGCGAGGGCATTCAGTTCCTGTACAGCCACACGGACGACGAAGGGTTTTCCGAAGCCACCAACAACGTGGCAAACGAGCTGATGAAGACCATTACCGACAACGACGCCGTAGCTGTGGATATCAACATGCTGAAGGTCAGCGACGAATACACGTTCAAGCACAGCGTCGACGTTGCCACCATGTCCATGATCGTGGGAAAAAAGCACGGGCTCAGCGACAGGGAGATCCACGAGCTGGGCATTGCGGGACTGCTCCACGATGTAGGCAAATCCAAAATACCAAACGAAGTGCTGAACAAGGCGTCCAAGCTGACGGAAGAAGAATTTGCGCTGATGAAGCAGCATACGCTGTTCGGCTTTGAAATACTGAAAAAAAGGAATGAATTTTCCGATGGGATCATGCGCGGCGTACTCCAGCATCATGAAAAGATCAACGGCAAGGGGTATCCCCTTGGCAGCAGCGCGGAAAAAATCCATCCCTACGCAAAGATCATCTCCGTGGCGGACATTTATGACGCTCTGGTGACGGAGCGGCCGTATAAGGAAGCCATCCCCAAGGGAGTAGCCATCGAGATGATCATGTCCATGACGGGAGAACTGGATTTTGAGTCTATGAAAAGCTTTTTGAGCAGTGTTATCCTTTACTCCGTGGACAGCATCGTCCAGCTTTCAAACGGCGAAGCAGCAAAAGTCGTGGCGAATAATCCGGAAAACTGCCTGCGCCCCAGGGTAGTGGGCTTAAAATCCGGGAAGGTGTATGATCTTGCCAACGATATCAGCTGCGCCAGCATTATCATCCTGTAAAACGCCACAGGTTCCATCACGAAAGGGCAATGTCCAGTATCATCATCAGCACAAACCCAACCGCGACTCCCACCGTGCCGATGTTGGAATGTTCCCCTGACTGTGCCTCCGGAATCAGCTCCTCCACCACCACATAGATCATGGCGCCCGCGGCAAAAGCCAGAAGATAGGGCAGAATCACCACAACCTGTTTTGCCAGGACAAGAGTGACAAGCGCTCCCACAGGCTCCACTGCACCGGACAGAACCCCATACCAGAAGGATTTCAGCCTGGACGCGCCCGCGTTCCGCAAAGGCATGGAAATAATGGCGCCTTCCGGAAAATTCTGTATTGCGATCCCTAGCGCCAGCACAAGCGCCCCCGCCAGGGTAATTCCGGTATCTCCCAGCATTGCCCCCGCCAGGGTGACGCCCACTGCCATTCCTTCCGGAAGATTGTGAAGCGTCACCGCAAGCGTAAGCATTGTACTCTTCTGCATCTGCGTCTTTACGCCTTCCGGCTTCTCACTGTCCAGGTGGACATGAGGAATCAGACTGTCAAGCACCAAAAGGAACGCCATCCCCACCAGAAACCCTGCGGCGGCCGGAATCCAGACGTTTCCCCCCTGCTCCTGTGCCATCTCTATCGCCGGAATCAGCAGCGACCATACAGAGGCCGCGATCATCACGCCGGAAGCAAACCCCAGCAACAGCTTCTCCAGACGGGAATTCATCCGCCGTTTCATGAAAAACACCATTGCCGCACCAAGCGCAGTTCCCAAAAAAGGGATCAACAATACCATAGACTCTTTCATTTTTCCTCCAATTCCGCCATACCGCCGGTGCTGTCTCCGGGATCCGGCTTTCTGTCATCACGCTGTCACATCCTATGCGTCCGCGCATGTTCAAAATTCTCCTGCCGTTAAAAAAATATTCCAGGACCAGGGCCAGGTGCATGTGTCATTTGACAAGTCTGTATTCATGTGTTATAGTATACATAATTTTTTAGAAGCAAGACAACAATTTGTCAAAGGAGAAAAAACAATATGTTAGAATGGATCTCCAAGATCAACGACGCGGTCAACGGCGTCGTCTGGGGCTGGCCGGCACTGATCCTGCTGTCATTCGTCGGCATCCTGATGACCTGCCTGACCAAATTTTTCCAGATCAGCCACATCGGCCACTGGATGAAGATGACCATCGGCGCAATTTTTAAGGACAAACACGTGGTAGGACACACAAAAGATAAGTCCATTTCCCAGTTCCAGTCCCTCTGCACCGCTCTGGCGGCCACCGTGGGCACCGGCAATATTGTGGGCGTGGCAGGCGCCATCATAGTAGGAGGCCCCGGCGCTGTGTTCTGGATGTGGCTCATCGCTTTCTTCGGCATGATGACCAACTATTCCGAAAACGTGCTTGGCATTTACTACCGCCGCAAGAACAAAAACGGGGAATGGTCCGGCGGCGCCATGTACTATCTGCGGGACGGACTCGGCAGCAAAAAGGGCTGCCGGCAGATCGGAAAGATTCTTGCCGTGCTGTTCTCCGTTTTCTGTTTCCTTGCCTCCTTCGGCATCGGCAACATGACACAGGTAAACTCCATTTCCGGGAACATGAAAACCGTATTCGGCGTACCGACCTGGGTAACCGGCCTTGTCATATTGGTTCTTGGCGGACTCGTTATTGTAGGGGGACTGAAGCGAATCGCTTCCGTAACGGAAAAGATCGTCCCTTTCATGGTTCTGATCTATATTGTAGGCAGCATCGTGATCTTCTGTACGAACATTTCCCAGGCAGGCGCCGTGTTCAGCGCTATCTTTAAGGGAGCCTTCGCTCTGAAGGCAGCAGGCGGCGGCATTGTGGGCAGCGGCATCCGGCTTGCCATCGAACAGGGCATGAAGCGGGGTGTGTTCTCCAACGAGGCCGGACTGGGATCCTCCGTCATGGTGCACTCCAGTTCCAACGTCAGCGAGCCGGTGCGCCAGGGAATGTGGGGCATTTTTGAAGTGTTTGCGGATACCATCATCGTCTGTACCTTGACGGCGTTCACGGTACTTTCCTCCGGCCTGATCAATCTGGAAAACGGTGAAGCGCTTACTACCTACAAAGATGTGGCGCTGTCCAACGCCAACATGGTTTCCACCGCGTTTTCCATACATTTCGGCCAGATCGGCGCGGCTTTTGTGGCGATTGCCGTTATGCTCTTCGCCTTCTCCACGACACTGGGATGGAGCCACTATGGCACAAAGGCATGCGAGTTCCTGTTCGGGGAAAAGTTTACCATCGTCTACCGCGTGATCTTTGTGGCGGCAATTTTCGGCGGAGCCGTGATGAGTGATAACCTGGCATGGGACCTTGCGGATACCTTTAACGGCATGATGATGATCCCCAACCTGATCGGCGTTTTGGTACTGTCGCCTCTGGTCTTCCGCATCACCAAAAACTATGTGAACCGTGTGCTGAAGGGAAAGGACGAAAAGCCCATGCTGTCCGCCTTCCCGGATATTCAGGAGGAGCAGGAAAAAAAGATCAGTGCATGACGTATCCCCACGGATTGCGTCTGCAGGGTTCTTTGCCTGCCGATAAGAAACCGGCCGGTTTCATGAAATTTCCGACTTTTGTCTCAGACTTGCCGCCCTCCGGTGAAACTGCTGGAGGGCGCTGCATTTTCTCCCAGTCAGATCTCATGCTGCAGATATGAATCCTAGTCTGAACCAACTCTTCCCCTGACCGTTTTTTGTCAGATGGCGGAGCAACGTTTCCCGTTTACCTTAAGGCACCGAATCGCGTTCAGCACGGCCAGCACCATGACGCCCACATCCGCAAAGATCGCCACCCACATATTGGCAATGCCAACGGCCCCCAATACAAGACAGGCCGCCTTGACTGTCAGCGCAAAAACAATGTTTTCGTACACAATGCGCAGGCATTTTTTTGAGATCCGCATGGCAAGCGCAAGCTTCATGGGATTGTCATCCATCAGTACGATATCCGCCGCCTCAATGGCCGCGTCCGACCCAAGCGCCCCCATTGCCACGCCAATATCCGCCCGGGACAGAACCGGCGCGTCATTGATGCCGTCTCCCACGAACACCAGCTGCTCACCGGCGCCTTTCCCGGCCAGCAGCCGTTCTACAGCCTCCACCTTATCTGCCGGAAGGAGCTCACTTTCCACCTGGTCCAGCCCCAGCGCCTCCGCCGCCTGCAGAGCCGCTTTTTCACTGTCCCCTGTAAGCATGACCGTCCGTTTTACGCCCACAGCCTTTAAGGCTCTCACGGCCTCTGCCGCCTGCTCCTTCACGACGTCGGAGATCAGGATGTATCCCGCGTACTCCCCTTCCACCGCTACATGCACCACGGTTCCGGCCATCTTCGGCTCCTCCCAGGCAAGTCCCAGCTTTTCCATGAGCCTGCGGTTTCCTGCCGCAACCGCCTTTCCCCCCACAACGGCCCTCACACCGTATCCGCCGATCTCTTCTACATTGGCAGCGCTCCCGGAAGGGATTTCCTTTCCGTACGCTTCCTTTAGGCTTTTGCTGATCGGATGGCTGGAATAGCTCTCCGCACAGGCAGCATATTCCAGCAGTTTTTTCGCCGCATTCTCCCGATCCCGCTCCTTCTCTCCTGCGCCGCCGTCTTCCCTGTTCTCTTCCTTTTCCAGAAACCCATGGGAAGGATGAATTTCCGTGACCTGAAACACTCCCTTTGTCAGAGTTCCCGTCTTGTCAAAAACTACATACCGGGTCTTCGCCAGGGCTTCCAGGTAATTGGAGCCTTTTACCAGAATGCCGCACGCCGACGCGCCGCCGATCCCGCCGAAAAAGCTTAAGGGGATGGAGATCACCAGCGCGCAGGGACAGCTGATCACCAGAAACGTCAGCGCCCGGATCAGCCAGGTACTGAAGCCTGCGGGATTGCCAAGCAGCAGGTTCCACACCGGCGGAAGGACCGCCAGGGCAAGCGCGCTGCCGCATACTGCCGGCGTGTAATATCTCGCGAACTTTGTAATAAAGTTCTCCGCCCGGGCTTTCTTCATGCTGGAATTCTCCACCAGATCCAGTATCTTTGAGACGGTGGATTCCCCAAATTCCTTTGTTGTGCGGATTTTCAAAAGGCCTGTCAGGTTTACGCAGCCGCTGACAACCTCCTGCCCCGCCTCGACCTGCCTGGGAACGCTCTCACCCGTGAGAGCGCTGGTGTTCAGCGAGGAGCTTCCCTCCACCACCACACCGTCGATGGGGATCTTCTCGCCGGGGCGCACCACGATCACGGACCCTGTCTCCACGTCATCAGGGTCCACCTGCTTAAGAGCACCGTCAGCGTCTTCCAGGTTGGCGTAATCCGGCCGGATATCCATGAGGGCAGTGATATTCTTCCTACTCCTGCCCACGGCCACCGACTGAAACAGCTCTCCGATCTGGTAAAAGAGCATTACCGCGACTCCCTCTGCGAACTCCCCCTCCAATCCCCTGGTTTCCCTGTAAAGTCCCAGCAGCATGGCCCCCACCGTTGCCACGGCCATAAGAAAATTCTCATCGAAGACCTTGCCATGCACGATCCCAAGCGCAGCCTTGCGCAAAATGTCGTAACCGATCACAAAATAGGGAATCAGATACAGGACAAACCTTGTCCAGCCTTCCGCCGGCACAAAGGGAAGCGCCGTCATCAGCGCCGCCGCAATAATGATCCTGCACAAAACGTTTTTCTGTTTTTTTGTCATCTCAAATCTCCCTGCCCTTCGCCTCCTGCCGTCAGTCCAGATAGACCTCGCAGTCACTCTCCACCTTCTTGCACGCCTTGCGTACTGCCGCCATGACGCTTCCCTGATCGGCGCCTTCCGCAAATTCCACCTTCATCTTCTGCGTCATAAAGCTGACCAGCGCATCGGCTACGCCATCTACCTTTCTGGCTGCCTCCTCCATCTTAAGAGCACAGTTGGCACAATCCACTTCGATTCGATAGGTTTTCTTCATTTCCGATCCTCCTCATTCCCCAGATGCGAATCATTTGCATCTTGTATTAAAGTTCATTCATATGAACCATTGTTCATATGTTTATCATACCAGACCTGCGCCGATTGTCAATACCAAACTTTGATAAATTTTATAAAAGGGAAAAACTAAAACGAAAAGGCCACGCAAAAACAGCCTCTGAGACAATGTCAGAGACTGTTTCCATTTTTCCTGATTCCGTTTTCCGGCTCCTTACTCCGCCCTGGAGATTTCTTCCTCAGGGACCTCCCTGAGTTCTTCAAAACGGTCCGTCAGGAGACTGCTCCGGATATCGATCACCGGGCCGCCCGTACCCTCGATATACTCCCGGGTAATCGTCACCCTGCCGATATTGTCGTCCTTGGGGATCTCATACATGATATCCAGCATAAACTCTTCAATGATGGAGCGCAGGGCTCTCGCGCCCGTATCCCGCTTCATCGCCTTCTCCGCAATGGCTTCCAGCGCGCCGTCAGTGAACTCCAGCTTGACCTCATCCAGCTCCAGAAGCTTCTGGTACTGCTTCAGGATGGCATTCTTTGGCTCCTTCAGGATCTTCACCATCATTTCCTTACTCAGGCCCTCCAGCGCGAAGATCACGGGAAGACGTCCAATAAACTCAGGAATCATGCCAAACTTCCTGATATCCTCCACGGTAACCTTGGCAAGAATGTTCCTGTCCTTGTCATATTTGTCCCTCAGCTCGGAATTAAAACCGATGGACGCCGACTTTGTCAGCCTTTCTTTAATAATGTCTTCCAGATCGGGAAACGCGCCGCCGCAGATGAAAAGGATATTTTTCGTATTTACCGTCGCCAGAGGCACCATGGCATTCTTGCTGTTCGCTCCCACGGGCACCTCTACCTCCGCGCCCTCCAGAAGCTTCAGCATTCCCTGCTGCACGCTCTCTCCGCTGACGTCGCGGGTATTTGTATTCTTTTTCTTTGCGATCTTGTCAATCTCGTCGATAAAGATGATCCCCTGTTCTGCCTTCTCCACATCGTTGTCGGCAGCCGCCAGAAGCTTCGACACCACAGACTCAATATCGTCTCCGATGTAGCCCGCCTCGGTAAGGGAGGTGGCGTCCGCGATGGCAAGGGGCACATCCAGAAGCCTCGCCAGAGTCTTCACCAGGTACGTCTTGCCGCAGCCGGTAGGGCCGATCATCAGCATATTGGATTTCTCGATTTCAATATCGTCCATCGTACCCGTTGCCACCCGCTTGTAATGGTTGTACACCGCAACGGAAATAACCTTTTTGGCATGTTCCTGCCCCACCACATACTCATCCAGACTTGCCTTGATCTTATGGGGCGCAGGAATGTTCTTAATGTTTAAAACAGGTTCTTTGGCTTCATTGGGCTTCTTCTTTTTCAGCTTCTGCTTGTTGGGAATACCGCCGTCCCCTCTGAGGTCCGCAAGATTCACAAAGCTGATATTGGGGAAACCGCCCTGCCTGGTCAGCTGGTCCAGCTCATTCTGCAGGGTTGGATTATTCAGCATTCCCTGATAATCAAACTGGCTGACGGTCTCCATGGTCTTGCGCATACAGTCGCTGCAGACACAGATATGATTAGGCAGCTTAAACATTTGTCCGGCCTTGCTCTCCGGCCTGCGGCAGATAAAGCATACATCCTCGTATTCGCTGTTGCTGCTCTTGCCGGCCCTCTGCGTGTTGGACGCATCTTTCTGTTCCTGTTTCCCGGTACTTTCCGAACCATCCTCCTGTAAACTTTTTTCCTCGTCCTGGTCCTGTTCCTTCTCTAAGGTATCACGATCTGTTTTGTCCGCCATGTTTTTCTCCATTTCCGCTGCCGAAAAACTTCAATTTCCGATTCCAGCCTAACAAAAGTATACTTGATATTGTCTGTCCGCACAAGTGAAGATTTTCTAAACAGCAAAATGGATGGCAAAACGGACTTCTTCTGAACTTCTCCTGTTACGGCATCTCGCCCAGCGTAACCTCCAGGTCATAGGACACATACTCGCTGTCCTCCAGCCGTTCCACTGTGACTACCACCGTTTCGCCTGCCTTGTAATACTGGATGGTATCCAAAAGGTCATTTTTGTCAGAAATCTTCTGTCCGTCAAATTTAACGATGACGTCACCTCTCTGGAGACCGGCCCGATCCGCTGCCAGACCGTCTTCCACGCTGTAGACAAACGCGCCCTTTGGCATATCAAACATCAGGGCAACATCGTCGGTAACGCTTTGAAGCTCGATTCCCATATAGCCTCTCTCGCTGTCATCCACTTTTACGGTTCTGGTCTCCCGCTCCATCAGATCCGCTATAATCGGGCTTGCAGCCGTGATAGGGATGGCATAGCCCATGCCTTCCACATAGGTGCCGCCGATCTTGCTGGAATTGATTCCGATCACTTCCCCTTTCAGGTTCAGCAGTGCACCGCCGGAATTGCCGGGGTTAATGGCCGCATCCGTCTGGATGAAGGTTCCCTTGCTGCCATCGTCAAAGGTCAGCTCCCGGGCAAGCGCGCTGACCATGCCGCCGGTTACCGACTGTCCGTATCCAAGTGCGTTCCCCACGGCGATCACGGGCTCGCCCATTTCCAGTTCATCACTGTCGCCCAGAGTCGCAATTGCAATGGCATTTTTCGTATCCTGAGACAGATTGTCCAGAGGAACCGCGATTACCGCAAGGTCCATATCCGAATCAAGCCCTTTGATGACGGCTTCCGCCTCCGTTCCGTCCACAAATGTAACTGTCAGGTTATCCGTTCCCTCCACCACATGATTGTTTGTCACAATCAGCAGCGAATCGTCATTTTCCGCCACGATGATTCCGGAACCGCTGGCCGCTTCCTGTTCGCTGTAGGGCCTTCCCCAATAAGAGGAGACAACGGTGTAATTATTTACAATGGAAACCATCGCCGGCATCACCTTCCGCACGATTTCAGAGGCATCTACCTGGATGATCTTCGTGCCTGCAGCATCTGAGGTATCCGTGGGACGTATTGTATGGATCGTTCCATTTTCCCCCGTTTCCCGCTGGCTTTCCTCCTGCTGGTCCGTCAGGGTCTGCAGATTCGCCTCAAGCTGGCCCGTACCGCGCTGCACCGCATAAAACCCGAAGCCCGCAAACAGTCCAAAGCAAAGGCCAAGGCTGAGACTGACCATAAGCTTGCGGAAGAAACCGCCGCCTTTCTTCGGTTCGCGCTTCTCTTTTTTCTTTTTCTTCCTGTCGGCCGTATTACCGTTTCCGCCGCTTTGCGTATCTGCGCCGTAAAATACACCGTTCGTCTGGTAAGTGGAATAGCTGCCGGACACCGGGGACTCCGCGCGGTCCGTCTCTGACCTGCGGTTCTGCACATCTGAGTCGGAATAAATTTCGTTTTCGTACATAACAATCCCTCTTTTCTGCAATAGAAAGTTTTCCCTTTCTTTTATGTACCCCAGTATATCCACTAATTGTGAAGGATCTGTGTTCCGTTTATGAAGTCATTGTGAAAATATTTTTTATTCAACCGTCACGGATTTGGCAAGGTTTCTCGGCTTATCTACGTCGCAGCCTCTCCCCACGGCAATATAATAGGCAAACAGCTGCAGCGGTACAATGGCCAGCGAATTTGCAAAACAGGACGCCGTCTCCGGAATATAAATCACATAATCCGACGCTTTCTCGATGGCCTTGTTTTCCTCGTTTGTCACAGCCATCACAAAAGCGCCTCTTGCCTTCACCTCCACCATATTGCTGATCGTCTTCTGGAACAGCTCCGGCTGGGTGGAGATTGCGACCACAAGAGTCCCGTCCTCGATGAGAGAGATCGTTCCGTGTTTCAGTTCTCCGGCGGCGTAAGCCTCAGAATGAATATAGGAAATCTCCTTCAGCTTCAGCGAGCCCTCCAGGGAAATGGCATAGTCAATTCCCCTTCCGATAAAGAAAATGTCTCTCGCCCCAAGATAGCGGTTTGCAAAATGCTGGATCTTTTCCTTCTGGCCCAGCAGCAGTTCGATCTGGTCCGGAATACATTTCAGCTCCGCCAAAAGCTGGGCAAATCTCTTATCGTCCACAGTGCCCCGGACTTTGGCCAGCTTCATGGCAAGAAGATACAGCGCCGCCAGCTGCGCGCTGTAGGCCTTTGTAGTAGCCACGGCGATCTCCGGGCCCGCCCAGGTGTAAAGACAGGAATCTGCCTCTCTGGCGATGGAGCTGCCCACTACATTCACGATACCGAGCACCTGAAAGCCTCTTGCTTTGGATTCCCGAAGGGCCGCCAGGGTATCCGCCGTCTCACCGGACTGGCTGATCACGATCACCATGGCCCCCTCCTCCAGGATCGGATCACGATAGCGGAACTCACTGGCCACATCTACCTCCACAGGAATCCGTGCAAGCTCTTCCAGCACATATTTTCCTGTGACGCCGGCATGATAGGCGGAGCCGCAGGCCACAATGTGTATTTTGCGGACCGCTCTGAGCTCTTCGTCCGTCATGTTCAGTTCCTCTATTACAATATCATTGTTTCTGATCCTGGGCGATATGGTATCCGTGATCGTCTTTGGCTGCTCGTACATCTCCTTGAGCATAAAATGTTCATACCCGGCCTTCTCCGCCGCATCCGCATCCCAGTCGATGGAGGAAGGTTCCTTCTTCAGTTCCTCCTGGTCCACGGAAAAGAAGCTGAGTCCGTCGGGGCGCAGGGCCGCTATTTCCTGATTATCCATATAATACACGGTCCTGGTGTATTTCAGTATGGCCGGCACATCGGATGCGATAAAGCACCCGGACCCATTCTGCCCCACAATCAAAGGACTGTCTTTTCTGGCCGCATAAATCTCGTCCGGAAAATCGGCAAACAGAATCCCCAGGGCGTAGGATCCCTCCACCCTGTGAAGCACCTTTGCAATGGCTTCCAGAGGGTTGCCCCTGTAATAGTAATCCAGAAGATGCGCCAGCACCTCCGTATCTGTCTCTGACTGAAACTCATAGCCTTTGTCAGCCATCTTTTTCCTCAGAGGGATATAATTTTCAATAATGCCGTTGTGAACCACCGCAATCGTTCCCCTGTTGTTGACATGGGGATGTGCGTTTCTGTCGCTGGGAGCCCCGTGCGTCGCCCATCTGGTATGCCCGATACCGGAACAGCCGGGCATGGTCTCTCCTCCCTTTGTCAGGTTCTCCAATACCTTCAGCCTGCCCGCAGCCTTCCTGGTCCGAATGGCCTTACCGTCAAAAACCGCCATTCCCGCCGAATCATAGCCCCTGTATTCCAGCTTTGACAGGCCCTCCAATATAATGGGAGCCGCCTGCTCCTTTCCGATATAGCCTACAATACCACACATAATCTCCTCCGTTTACGCCTCATCGTGGAATGTCCCCTCCCACATCGGCATGTTTCCTTTATCCCCAGTACGCCTTGTTGTCAGTGAGCGCCAGGATGATTTTCAAGGGCAGCCTTCTGTAGTTCTTTCCCAAAAGGTAGCCGGTATATTTATAACAGCATTGTAGCATAAAACCGGGGAATCTGTACAGCTGATGTCTGCCTTGAAGGCTTTTCCATGCCTCTCTCACCAGCTTTTTGCCCTCCGATTCAGATCTGATGCCGCCGAACACCTCCGGATGATCGGCCTGTGACACGCCCAGGTCAAAATTTCTTCTCAGCTGCTGCATATTTGTATAGCTGTGGGAATGTATTACTTTTGCCTGCGCCTGATAGGCAATACCATATCCCGCCTTTACCGCTCCCGCGGCAAAGATCATGTCTTCATTAAATATAGTATGACGGATAAATCCGCCTAATTCATCATACACCTTCCGCCGGTATGCCGCACAGACGTTGGAACAGAAAAAAGTCCTGATCCCCAGGGTATCCATATCCTCTCTTGTCTTTACACAGGAGACGCCTGGATAGTTGAATTTTCTGGTTATTCTCTCCAGTTCTCCGGCGTTTTCGGCCGGGAGCTGTCTTGCATAGGCAACCGCCACATTTTCAGAAAGTCCCCCCACCAGATTTTCTATCAGAAATCTGTCCGCCGGCATGGCATCCTGCGTCATGGCGACAAACACCCCGGCATCCGAGTGCAATACTCCGGCATGCCTTGTCCCGCCGTGGTCAAACTCTCCTTTGGCAAGATGATATACCTTTACACAGGGATGCCCGCTTTTAAACTCTGCCTCGTCCGGGATCAACCGTCTGAAATATTTTTCCTCCGTGTTCATCAGAATAATATTCTGTATGTTCACTGTCTGATCTTCCAGCTTTTCCAGAAGCGTCAGCAGCTCCGGCCCCGGCTTGTACACCGGAATGATCACATCTACCTTCACAATTCCTCTATCCTGCCGTCGGCAGCACCATGCATCCGGCAATTAGTTTTTACGGTATTTGGAAGCATCTGTCCTGATATTCTTTCCAATCTCATTGACAATATCACTTGCCTCATAGTTCTCATCCCCAAACAGGAAGCCATGCAGCCAGGATACGCTCGAGGGAAGATCCAGAGGGATCTGACAGGAGCCGGCTGCTCCCATGCTCACGTTTTCCTGCATATCCATCTCAGGGAAACCTGACTCGTCCACAATCCTGTAATTTGCAATATTGGGCAGCAGCTCCGTGAGAATGGTTGTTGAGTCCAGATTCGTGTAGATATCGTCCACCGCACTTTCAAATACCTTTGTCAGAGTCGACAGACTGGCCTGCTTTGCCTGCGTCTCGATGGCTTTGATGACCTCGCGCTGGCGGGCTGTACGCTGGAAATCGTTGCCCACATAACGGATACGGCAGTAAGCAGCCGCCTGAAGGCCGTTCAAAAGCTGCAGGCCCGGCTGTTTGACTACAGTCACATCGTAATCCTTAAAATAATCGTCCGGAGTAAAATTCAGCTCCGACGGAACATCACCCAGATATTTTTTTGCATATTTCCCGATGATACTGTACTGGTAGTTGTTGATATGCTTTATCTCGTCTTCATCCACATCGATCCAGACGCCGCCGAGACCGTCGATCACTTCCGCCAGCCCCGCGTATCCCACGGTGACAAACTGCGTAATATCCATGTCAAGATTCATGTTCAGCATTCCCACCGCCTGCTTGGCGCCTCCCTTAGAGTAGGCGGCGTTGCACTTCTTGTAGGAATCATTGCCAAGATTCAGGTAAGTGTCTCTGTACACGCTGACCAGTTTAATGTCTCCGGTTTTCTGGTTAATGCTGGCGATCATAATCGTATCGCTCCGGCTGCTTTTGTACAGTTCGTTCTCATTTCTCGCGTCTACGCCGAAAAGCGCAATGTTGATATAATCACTGTTGGTATAGCCAAGCCTGGGGCCATCGTCCGATTCGGCGGCTTTTGCCACATCCTCCCTGGCCACGCCATAGTTTTTGTAGGTTTCCCCTTCGCCGCGTTCGTCAAGATAGTCCAGAAGCGTTAATATTTCTCCGGCATCATAGGTGTCCGGATCAAACGTGTTCTCCTTCAGCCATGCCTTAAACTCTTCCGGCAGAGAGTCATCCTCTCTGGATACGCCATAAGCCGTATAGTCCACCTGAAGCCTGTCAAGATAATCCAGAAGAGCGGATACGCTTTCCCTGTCCGTGTAAAGATCCGGGTTAAACGTATTCTCCCTCAGCCACGTCTTAAACGATTCCGGCAGAGAATAGCCTTCGCTGCTTCCAGAATTATTCGGATTGTCCTTAGAGACCCCGTTGACTTCCTTTCCCGCAAATTCCTCCGTCACATGAGGCTGCTCTTCCGTAAAGTCCATTACCCATATCAGGACCCCCACCATGATTACGATAATGGCCAGCTCCACGCCAAAAATAATCAGTTTTCTTTTGTTCTTTGCCTGCTGCCTGGTGTTTGTTCTTCTCCTGTTTCCTGTGTTCGCTGTCATTGTACCTTCTCCTTGTATCAGTATGCGTTTTTGTTGATAAAGCCGGTAAAAAACGTCATCAATATGATCTTGATGTCAAACCCCGGCGTCCAGTTTTCGATGTAATAAAGGTCGTACTCAATTCTCTTCCGTATGGACGTATCCCCCCGCAGACCGTTTACCTGAGCCCATCCGGTCAGCCCCGGCCTCACCTGATGCCGCACCATGTACCGGGGAATCTCCTCACGGAATTTTTCTACCCAGCCGGGCCGCTCCGGTCTCGGTCCCACCAGGCTCATATCGCCTTTCAAAATATTGAAAAGCTGAGGAAGCTCATCCAGACTTGTCCTGCGAAGGATCCTCCCGACCTTTGTGACACGGGGGTCATCCTTCACTGTCCAGGCTCTTTTCTCCTCGCCTGGCGTCTGCATTTCCATGCTGCGGAATTTATACATGGAGAACGGCTTATTGTGCAGCCCCACCCGTTCCTGTTTAAAGATCACAGGACCAGGGCTGGAGACCTTCACCAGAATCGCCGCCGCCAGCATGACAGGGGATGTCACCACAATTCCCACAATCGATCCCAGAATATCCACGATCCGTTTTATCAGGATATTTCCCGTGTTGGTCAGAGGAACATACCGGATATTTATAACCGGCAGCCCCAGCAGATCTTCCGTGTAGGGCTTACCGGGAATCAGTCCATTGTAATCCGGGATAAATTTTGTATGCACACCCGATTTCTCGCAGATTCCAACGATACTTTTTAGATTGTCATAATCCTTCAGCGGAAGTGTGATGGCAACCTCATCCAGCTTGTTCTCCGGCAGGATAACCTCCAGATTTCCAAGTCTTCCAAGCACCTTAACTCCTTTGTAGAGCGTCCCCGCAGGAATATGGTCATCCAGAATGCCGCAGGCCACATATCCCCACTGAGGGTTATCCGCCAGCCGGTCGATATACTGCTCCGCCGCCCTGGAATATCCTACCAGAAGGATATGCTTCAGATTATACCCCTGCCGGCGGATCGTCTTCAGCCCTCTTCTCAGAAAGATTCTGAAGGCGGAGGTAAAACCCACATTAAAAAAGTAAAAAAAACCGATAACGGACCGGGAATAGTTCAACTCCCGTATAACCAGAAACAAAATGATGATCAGCGCGATAATGCCGATAAAGTTTGCCTTTATAATACCGAAAATCTCAAAGCGCCGCCGCACCGTCCGCTTTGGCGCGTATATACTGCAGGAATAATACAGCAGCATGTACATGGGGACAATAAACAGAAGCAGTTTAAAATATTCCGTGACGGGAAGCACACCGATGCCGGGGCCGTCATTCAGAATATAAAATTTAAAATAATATGCCAGCATAAAAGACGCCGCCGTTATAGCAGCATCGATCATTACCATCAATCGGTTAAAAATCTTCTGATTGTCTTTGATCATGCGTATCACCCGCAAATGCCGGCCGCCGGCGCCCGTTCCCCGCCGGCTGAAAATATTTTACAATATTATTATAAAAACAACAACTTAGGATTTTATGAAGGCATTTCTTAAGATTTCTTAAGAAGTCGCAGAGTATTCAGATAAAGCTGCCCCTGGACGGCAAGATAGTTCCCCAGATTTTCAAGGCAGAACGGCACCTTTGCGCTTCGGCCTTCCTCAGACAGCAGTTTCCTGAAACCCGCAGCCAGTCCCTTCAGATACAGTTTTCCCATACCCTTACATGTAAAAAAGACAGATTTTACCAGAAAACCCAGCATCAGAAACGGCAGATTCCAAAGCAGCTGCAAAAGGGGCATATTTTTCCCTGCCGCATACACGTTGTTGGCAGCGGCAAGCACTGTTTTCTGCCTGTTATAACGGGAACCTGTGGAGGCGCTCCCGTAGTGCAGCACCTCCGCGGAGGGTTCATAATAATTCTGATAGCCATAAATCTGAGCCCGCCAGCCGATATCAAGATCTTCCAGGTAGGCAAAATGAGCTTCGTCAAACAGTCCGATCTTCATAAGGATATCCCGACGGTAGATGGCTGCTCCGCCGCAGGCCGAAAAGATCTTACACGGCTTTTTATACCGGACGGAAGATTTCCCCTTTCCTCTGCCGTACGCCCACCCAAGCACACAGTACCGGTCTCCCGCGTCATCCATCAGATCCGGCCTGTCCCACATGCGCATACTGGCGCTGACGGAAAAAATCCTGGGATCTCTCTCAATAGCCCGGAACAATCCCGACACAAAGCCCGGTGCCGCCTTTGTGTCGTTGTTCAGCAGGATCACATAGGGAGAATCGGCCCGGCGGATTCCCACATTTACGGCATGGCAGAAACCTGTATTTTCAGAGAGTGCCTCGACCTGAACCTGAGGAAATCTTTCCGCAATCAAGGCAAGGCTTTCATCCTGAGAACCGTTGTCAACCACCAGGACATCGAACGCGGGCGTCCCCGGTTCCTGATTTTCCAATGACTGCAGGCAATCCTGCAAAAAGCCAGCGCCGTTATAGTTTGGAATAACAATGGTTATTTTCTTCATCCTTCCAAAGCCTCCCTTGCTCCGGCAGATATAATAGCCTGTAGCCGTTTTTTTGCAGTGCAAGGCCCAAAGCCAGACTCACCGCCTGAAAGTCCGTTCCCTCCGGAAGGGCAGACACGTCGAAAATCTCCTGTCCCGGCGCTGTCCTCCATGGAATGCCTGTCGTATCGCGAAATATCTCCCATGCCTCTTTCCTGACCCTGATGTTTCGGATATCCAGCGCTGCCGCATCCTGACCAAGCGACGCCCGGTTCAGATAGCCGCTGAAGCGCCGGTGCAGTCCCTGATAAAAGACCGTTCCGTCCTGCGCCATCCTCCCGCCCCAGATTCTGTTTTTTCTGATCAGCGGGCCTCCCACCGCCCCCACGTCCGGCCGGGCGGCAAACAGTTCCCCTGCGTATTCCAGACGGTAAAAACCCAGATGCGCCGTATTCTCCGCTTTTGCCTGCCATCCGTTCCGGTCTGCGTAATCCTGCAGGGCCCGCCGTCCCGCTTCATAAGCGTACAGTTTGCTTGCCGGGTTTGCCGCAGTGGACGCCTCATGGCACCGCCAATGATAAAGAACCCGGGGTATATGCACAATGGTGTCTTCCCGTCCTGCCAGTCTCTGGACCGCTCTCAGCACAAGGTCATAATCCTGGGCCCCGTTATATTCTCCGCGCAGCAGAAGCTCCCGCATCAGGTTTCCCTCCATCATCAGGAAATGGCAGATATAGTTATTGCTTAAGAGCAGGTCCAGATTAAAATCTTCCTTGCAATTCGGCTCATAATATGCTTTTCCATCCCCGTCGCACTTGTCCTCATCGGAATAAAGCAGCATTGCGGCCTTTCCGTCCTTTTCCCGCCCGGAGACGGCGGAAGCCATCCAAAACAGTGCGTCCGGCGTCAGCAGATCATCATGATCCAGAAGGCCAATGTAATCCCCCGACGCCTTTAAAATCCCGCAATTGGTATTTTCCGCGATTCCTGCGTTTTTCGCAAGACGAAGATATCGAATCCTGGGGTCTGCCACAACGCCGGCCGTCCTCTCCACGCTGTCATCCTCCGTGGCGTCTGCCAGAATCAGCTCCCAGTTTCCGTATGTCTGGTCTCGCACAGAGTTTATCATATCCAGCAGGTGCCTGGGGGAGGTGCGGTAACAGGGGACCACGATACTGATCTTATACGCATGCTCCATCGTCCCATACGCCGCCCGCTGGGCCTTCAGCTCCGATTCCGCCGGCGGAGCAAAACGATAGAGAGGCTGCCTGCGTACAGCCAGCCTCTCCCAAATAGCATAACATGTGTTCTTAATACCGTTCCGCTTGAAAAAATATATGGTTTTTCTGAAATTACTACCGCTTACTTTCCCGGCCACGTCACAGTACCGCCTTCAGATCCTCAGTCAGCTTCTCCAGCCTTGTCTTTGCGTCATCTATGCTGGTTCCCTTGACGCCCATATAGAACTTGATCTTGGGCTCCGTCCCGGAAGGACGCGCGCAGCACCATGCGTCGTCAGGCAGTTCAAAATAGAGCACATTTGATTTCGGCAGTCCGGTAGTTCCCTCCGCTCCGGTAACCATGTCCAGAGTCCTGTCGGTCAGATAATCCCGGAACTTTAAGACCTTCAGGCTTCCGAACGCCTTGGGCGGATTGCTGCGGAGCTTATCCATGATTTCAGCGATCTGTCTGGAACCGTCAATTCCCTTCAGCGTAATGGTGTACTGGCTCTCCTTATAATAACCGTACTTTTCATAAATATCCAGCATCATATCCCACAGCGTCTTGCCGTGCTCCTTGCAGTATGCGGCTACCTCGCAGAGGCACATCACCGCAACGACGGCATCCTTGTCCCTGGCATGGGTGCCTGCGAGACATCCATAGCTTTCCTCCAGACCGAATACATAGTGGTTGCTGCCGGTCTGCTCAAACAGCTTGATCTGCTCGCCGATGTACTTAAAGCCCGTGAGCACCTCTATTTTCTTTACGTTGTATGCCTGTGTGATGGCACCCGCCATGTTGGTCGTCACAATGGTAGTCACCAGCGCGGGATTTTCCGGCATCGTTCCCGTCGCCGTCCTCTCACGCAGGATGTACTCCGCAATCAGCATACCGGACATGTTGCCCGTAAAGGCGACATACTCTCCGGTCTTTGCGTCTTTGGCGTACACGCCCAGACGGTCCGCGTCGGGGTCAGTAGCCAGCACAATGTCCGCGTCTTTTTCTTTCGCAAGGCGGAGCGCATAGGTAAACGCCTTGGGATCCTCGGGATTCGGATATTCCAGCGTCGTAAATTTCGGATCGGGATTCTCCTGCTCCGGAACCACATACACATGCCGAAAGCCCAGCTCGGACAGAATCCTTCTCACGGGAAGATTACCCGTTCCGCAGAGAGGCGTGTATACGATTCGGATGTCGTCAGCCATCTTTGCGATCACATCCGGATGAATGATCTGTTTTTTCAGCTCCGCCATATATTTGTCGTCGATCTCTTTGCCGATAACCTGATACAGGCCCTTGGACTGCGCATCCGTTTTGGACATGGTCTTTACGGTATGGTAATCCTTGATGCTCTGCACTTCCTCGATGATCTGCTTATCCTTTGGAGCGGTGACCTGTGCGCCGTCCTCCCAGTATACCTTATAGCCGTTGTACTCAGGCGGGTTATGGCTGGCCGTCACCACGATTCCTGCGGTACAGCCCAGCGTGCGCAGCGCAAAGGAAAGCTCCGGGGTGGGCCTGAGAGAGTCAAACACATAGGCTTTGATCCCATTCGCTGCCAGGCAGAGAGCGGCCTCATCAGCGAACTCGGGGGACATGTTCCTGGAATCATACGCGATGGCTACGCCCTTAGCCTGTGTTCCCTGCTTTAAAATAAAGTTTGCCAGTCCCTGGGTCGCCTTGCGGACCGTATAGATATTCATACGGTTGGTTCCGGCGCCGATCACACCCCGAAGGCCGCCGGTTCCGAATTCCAGTTCCTTGTAGAATCGCTCCTCGATCTCCGCTTTGTTGTCACGGATCGCCAGCAGCTCCTCTTTGGTTGCCTGATCAAAATAGTCGTCCTTCAGCCAGAAATCATATTCCTCCATAAAACCCATCTTGCTCTACCTCATTTCTGCGCAGCTTCTCTCTTTCAGACCGGTTCCGTCTCTGCGCTTTTGCGGATAACCGGAAGTATAAACTTAGATACAGTATAACATACTTTGGAAAAAGAATCCACTGAAATCACTTTATTTCTGCTCACCTCCTACGGGATAATAGCGCAGAATGTCTTCCCGGGAAATCCGCTCCGTAAGAGTCCTCATCTTTTCCAGGGTCTCCCGGATATTTTCCCGGGTCACCCGGTTTTCTCCCGCCGCCATTTTTTCCAGCATGATCTGGTTGATCTTTGGAGAATAATGGATCATATCCATATAGTTGTCCAGATTACATACGATCTCCTCCTCCGCCTGGAAGAAATAGATCTCCGCATTGTCAAACTCCGTCAGAGCGGACAAAGCTTCCTCCAGAATGTACAGCCGTTCCGAAAGTTCGCCGTTCACATAGGCGCAGTCCCACCATAACATCGAATACGGCGGAAACAGAAAACGATAGGTAATTTCCGGATGGGCCCCAATCTGTCCGGTCAAAAGAGAAAGATTGTCATTGATCAGCTTTTTGCGTTCCGAAAAATCCTTTTGCTCGATCTCTCCCGTCCCGCTCACGCCGCTCCGGTTATAGGCTCTCATGGCCTGATCCGCGCCAAATATCTTATTCCTTGCCCAGTTATAGGCATTTCCTCCCGTGTTGATCTCCAGATGCGCAGACGCCAGCATAAGCGGTATTTTTTCCAGCAGAATCTCCTTGTTGAAAAGATACGGTATATCGTCAAAGACCTCCTTTGTATGCAGATATCTGGGGGTATCCCCGCCTAAGAGAGTCACGTCTGTGGAGGAATCCAACGCAAAAATATCGAGACACCAGAACACATTCCGCAGTTCCTGGTTTTCCTGGGCCATCTCCAGATAATAGAGCAGATCCGCAGCGGAACCGGATGCGCGGATCAGCTTCAGGGTCCTGCAGCCATATATTTCGTCCAGATACCCGCTGTCAAAATTTTCCGCAACGGAAGAGCCTGCCAGTACGCTGTCATACGAGAAATTACGGATCGTCCCCGGCATCTGGTTGTCGCGGTCGTTCAGCACGGCCTTCATGCCGGCAAGGGGCGCATGATACTGATAAAACGGATCAAAGAACCACACGATCAAAGCTGCCAGAAAAAGTTCGGCTGCAATGACAATACTCAGTTTTTTTAAGGATTTTGCCTTTTCCATAGCCCTTCCACCTGTTTTTTCAAAGGGGGATCCTGCATCCTGTTCTTCCCGGATCCCTAAAAATTAAAATATAAAAACACACTGACTTGCGACAGCGACAAAAAAGACCATGTAAACAGAGTACCCAGCCAAAATGTCCCCGCGGGTGTGCCGCCCTTTTCTGCAATCCACTGTTCCGCTGTTCTGCCAGACAAAAACAGGATGACAAGACCGGATAAAAGGATCATACAGAAAACAAAAAGCGGGTTCAGCGCCGCGGGAGCCCATGTCCCAAGCAGCTTAATAAGAACATAATTTTCCGGAAACTGCAGTACGTTACAGATTCCGAGGAACATTCCCGTATTTCCCCCTGCAAACAGCCTGCGCCAGAGCAGGGCCGCCTGTGACAGGGAATCGCTTCGGAAAATGGAAAAGGACAGGGTCACGAACACGGCCGTAGCCAGACGGTTCATCCATTCCTTCGGAAACCTAACCTTGGGAAACAGTGTCTCGAACACCACTGCCAGTCCGTGCATCAGCCCCCACAGGACGAAGGTCCAGTTCGCTCCGTGCCACAGCCCGCTGATCAGAAAGACCGCCAGCAGATTCACGCACTGTCTTGCTTTTCCCTTCCTGTTTCCCCCTAACGGGATATAAATATACCGGGTCAGAAATCTTGACAGAGTCATATGCCATCTGCGCCAAAACTCCCGGACCGACGCTGCCCGGAAGGGAGAATCAAAATTCTCAGGAAGCCGGAAGCCGAACATACCGGCAGTTCCTCTTGCCATATCACAGTATCCGCTGAAGTCAAAGTACAATTCAGCCATGTACCAGCATATGACAATCCAGGCCGAAGGCGCATCCAGCGCATGGATATTGGCGTATTCCGCATTTACCAGAACCGCCAGAGTATCCGCAAGCAGGACCTTTTTCGCCAGTCCAAGAATAAAAAGAGTCAACCCGTCATAAAAGACAGAAGCGGAAAACCGCCTGTTTTTTCTCTCCTGTAATTGCGGGATCAATTCGCTGTGGAGCACAATAGGGCCCGCGATCAGCTGGGGAAAGAAGCTCACAAAAAACACATAGTCAAGAATGGAATAGTGGGGCGCGCCGCCTTTATACCGTTCCACGACGAAAGAAAGCTGCTGAAAGGTAAAAAAGCTGATTCCAAGGGGCAGAGCGATCTTTTCCAGATGAATGTCCGTGTGGAGAAAAAAGTTGCAGTTATCGATAAAAAAGTTGAAATATTTAAAATAAAACAGCAGGCCCAGATTTCCCAGGATACCCAGCGTCAGCAGACCCCGGCTGCCCTTGTGCCTGTCAAGCAGCCCGCTCACGACATAATTAAACGCCAGACTCGCCAGAAGTATCCACAGATAGCCGATATTATAATATCCGTAAAACCATAAGGACATTCCGATGAGAAAAGTCTTGGCAGGGGCTGGATTCTCCAGTCTCTGCAGCACATACCATCCCAGAAGCGCAATCGGAAGAAACACCGCAATAAATATCACCGAGTTAAATAACATGTTGTCCTCTCCATTATCTTATGTCTTCACTTTCAGGGAAAAATCACTCCTGTCAAGAGAAAAATTGGGATTGTAATAGGGATCTCCGGCCTCGAGCTGTTTTTTCCACTTTTCCCGAAACTTCTCCGACTCCCGATTATAACGCTCCGCCCTTTCCCCCTGATCATCCAGCCCCCTGGAAACCGATTCATAATGATAGAGCTCGGCAAAAGGCGTAAACACATTCAGCAGTCCCTTTTCCCGCAGCTTCAGGCAGAAATCCACATCATTCAGCGAGACGGCAAATTCCTCGTCCAGCCCGCCGGCTTCCAGATACAGACACTTCTTTACCAGCAGACAGGCTCCTGTCACAGCGGAGACATCCTGGGCGTAACAGAGCCGCCCCATATAGCCCAGATTCTGTTTCGGGACCTTATAGTGCGTATGGCCGGCGGTCCGGTGCGCCCCCAGCCCCAGGACAACCCCCGCGTGCTGAATGGTCATATCCGGATAATACAGCTTCGCTCCTACGGCTCCCACATCCTCCCGCTGCGCATACATAAGAAGCTCCTCCATCCAGTTGGAGGTGATCACTTCCGTATCATTGTTCAGCAGGAGCAGATACTCTCCATCCGCATACCGGGCGCCAAGATTGTTCACCGCGGAATAATTAAAACTGCCCTTATAAGTAACAATCGCCGTTCTGCCATCCCTGCTGCGCAGGATTCCTCCGTCCGTGTCCCCAGATACGTTTCTGCCGGCTTCCTTTCGGGCCTCCCGGTAATCATATCCCAGCAGTCCGCTGTAATAATCCCAGGTTGTATCCTCCTTGCTGTTATTCTCCACAATCAGAATCTCATAGTGGTCATAAGTAGATTTCTCCAGAATAGAAGACACACAGCGGCTCAGATCTTTTCCATGGTCCTTATTGGGGATAACAATAGATATTTTAGGATTCCCCAGAATCTGATACCGGATCCGGAAAATGGTCTCACACGCTCTGGTACTGGTGATGGTGAAATGCTTCATGCCGTGCGCCCGCAGATGATCCGCAATGGCCCCTTTGGCGGCCTCAATGGCATAAGGCTTGGCCTCGATTCCCGCCGCCACACTGCCGGCATGGCTCCGCCAGTAGTACATCAGCTTTGGCACATGGACTACCTTCTCCGCTCTGTCCGTCAGCCGCAGGATCATGTCATGATCCTGACTTCCGTCAAAATCGGGCCGGAACAGTTCGGTGCCCTCCAGAAGTTCCCGGGAAAATACGCTGAAATGGCAGATATAGTTGTTGGCGCACAGATTGTCCGGCGCATAGTCCGGCTTAAAATGCATGGTCAGCATTTTATTGATGCTTCCGCCCTTGAAGGTTGTCTCATCGCAATACAGATAATCCGCCCCCTGCTCATTGATCGCCTTCACATATTCATACAGCACGCTGGGGTGCAGAATATCGTCATGGTCAAACAACCCGATATACTCTCCGCCGGCCATTTCATAACACCTGTTTGTATTTCCGGCAATTCCTTCATTTTTTTCCAGCTTCCGGTACAGAATACGGCCATCGGATTGTCTTTGGTACTCTTCACAGATTTGGCCTACATAAGCATGTTCATCGTCAGAACCGTCCGCAAGACAGAGTTCCCAGTTAGAATACGTCTGGCCCATCACTGAATCCAGCATCTCCTTAAGATATTCCCTGGGGGTATTCCAGAGAGGCACCAAAATGCTGATCTTTACCATTCGTTCAAATTGGACAGCCCGCTGAGCAGCCGCCTGCTCCGGAGAGGGGAAGCTTCCGGTTCCGTAGCTCTCCATCTGTGCCTTCTGCCTGCTCTTTGCCATAATCTTTCGCAGAATATTCTTAGGATTCCCCCAATGTCCCAGCCGCTCCTTCTGCCTTGCCAGAAAGTGGAACACACTCCGGGCCGGTTTGCTTATTTTCCACAACCGGTTATTCCTAATCCGGTCCAGTTTAAACTGCAGTTCCTCCACCTGGCTTTCCAGGAGCACTACCCGGTCCGACAGATCCGCGCATCTTTCCTGTGCTTTCTCATATTCTTCCTTATAGTTGATTTCTGACACTTTTGTCACAGTCCTTTCTTTCCGGTCTATCGTTTCACAGACCACTCCGCAGACATTGTCCCGACCAGTTAAACAGCTTCAGGCCTCCCATCCGGTGAACCGCCATGACGCCAATGCGGTAAATCCCCGGCTCCAGCTTTTCGCCCTCTCTGCTCACCCGAAATCCGCCCATTGCCACATTTTTCTGATCCGGAAGATTCTCCTCAAGGTCGTCTCTGTACTGGCCGTCCAGCTTCATGCAGACCCGTCTTCTTCCCGCCTGTTCCCGTTCCAGGGCCTCCAAAATCAGGTATTTATCATAACATGCGTTATTATCTCCCAGGACCACACTGTATCCCTGGATCCAGTCAGGCCCCGTTGTCTCTATCCGGACCATCAGGCAATCATCCCGGCGATATTCCCGCAGCCTTTTTGGAACCGTTCTCCAGTCCGGACGCTGCGGCGTATTTCGTGAGGTAATATAACCGGGCAGGATCCGGCTGTCAAGCCCTTCCGTATTCAGCTGTGCCGGATAGCAGGGATCTTCTCTGCGAAACGCAGGGTGCATACTGTACAGCAGCTCCCTCTCTTCCTCCAGCCTTCTCTGCTTTTCCCATGTCTCATCGCTCCCGCGGCTGAGAGACTCATAGTGCAGGCCCCGGCAATGATTGAGCACTACATTCCGATAGCCTGCCTCCCACAACCGGAACCCCAGATCCACATCGTTGTACGCCACCTTCAGTCTGGCATCAAGGCCGCCTGCCTCCTGAAATTTCCGCTTTTCCACCATCAGGCAGGCCCCCGTCACGGCAAGACAGTTATGGTCAAATCTGTTTCTGCCAAAATAATAACTCTTGTCATCTTCAAAAAACTGCAGCTTGTGCACCGGTCCCACCGGCAGACTGGTGATCCCGTCGTGCTGGAGCTTCCGGTCGTCCGGATAGCGCAGCTTCATTCCTACCGCGCCCACATAGGGCAGAACCGCCCTGGCACACATTCTGTCCAGACCGCCATCCGGACCAAGTTCCACATCATCGTTCAGAAAAAGCAGAAGTTCTCCCTCCGCGTGCTCCGCCCCCAGATTACACATGGCAGAGAAATTAAATTCCATGGGCCGGTAGAGATATCCCGATCCTCCGGTAAGCTTCTCCACAGCCTGCCGATTTCCGTCGCTGCTGCCGTTGTCCACCACAAGGATTTCCATCCTGCGGCCTTCTGCGGCCCTTTTCAGAGAAGCAAGACACTTCTTAAGCACCTCCGGATTGTCTTTGGAAGGAATGACCACCGACAGAAGCTTATCGTCGGCATTCTTTTCCATCGCGGTCATCTTCTCTTCCAGTTTTTCCCCCGCAGGCGAATCCAGATACTCCTCCCAGACGCTCTCTTCCTCCACATGAAACAGGATCTCGGGAAGTCTTTGAATACAGCCGCAGTTCTTTTCAAATCCACCGGCTCCTTCCAGTATTCCGTCCAGCTCCCGCCGGATCTGCGCCGGTTCCCGGAACAGGATCCTGTCCCGGGAGGTTTCCGTCTTAAAATATCCCTCCGCCGCAGCCTTTCTGACTGCTACCACGCTGCCCGGATAATAGCAGTCCCGATACAGATCCGGAGACCAGCAGGGCTTGTACCAGGGGGTTCTTCGGATTCCGTCAGGTCCCTTCACATCCTCATCCCCATACAGAATCCCGCACTCCGGATGCTGCCGGAAATAACTCTCTATTCTTTGGACCGCCGCTTCCGCCAGTTCCCCTCGCTCCTGAAGGATCAAAAGAATCCTGCTGTCCCCAGCGGAAGCGGTGGAAATCGTCTCCTCACGCTCTCCGGCGTTTTCATTCTCCCTCTGCCTGATCCAGGAATCATAATCTATCTTCTTCCCCTGCAGCTTCTTTTCATATTCTCTGTCCAGCCGCGCTGTCAGAAGGTCTTTCAGCACACTCTTGATCCGCAACTCTCTCTCCTTAAAGCGACGCAGAACGCATCCCTTTCCTTATACCCTTATAGGGATCTCCAAAATCCCCTCTTCTCAGGCCCGGCAAGCGCCGCTGCCATCTCCCGGGGCAGAACCACCACCTCAAGTCTGGCGCTCAGCTGATTCTTTCCCACGGGATTACAGGCAGAAAGGTCAATCCTGATATTGGGATCCGGGGCAGCGAATAAATAACACGTGCTGTTTTCTGCCTTTCTGCCGTCTTCCAGTTTTTTCCCGTTTGTTGTCACAATTCCCTTTTTCTCCAGAGAGACCGGTGCCCCGTTGAATGTCAGCTCCAGCACCCTGCAGACACAGGGCTCCATGCCCGGATCTATGCGGATGGCCCGCACATCTCCGCTCACCGGAACCGAAAATTGCGCCTCCCTGCCGCTGGTCCACACATCCTGCAAAAACTCAGACTCTTCTTCCCGAAATCCGCTTCCGGTATCCTGGTAGATCTGGATCCGCATCGTGCTCTCGGTCTCCCTGAACCTGTCAATCCACTTTTCAGGGTACAGCACGTCCTGACCAAACAGCTCCCGAAGCTGCGCCATGGACAGTTCCTTTCCTGTCACGAACTGCTGGAACTGCGCCTCCTGACGCCTGTACTCCTCCGCCTCCCGGAGACTAATGTTCAGCTTCTCCAGGATTTTGTCCAGCTCCAGACGGTTTCTCTTCTCATCCTCCAGAAGATAACAGTATACTGCCCGGAAAGCCAGTTCCTTCACGGGAATCTGTCTGCCGAAGGTCCACTCATAGTCAATCAGCGTCCAGGTATCCCCATCCACCAGTATATTGGAAAATACCGGGTCAAAATCCGCCGTTTCCGCTTCCCCGCCATATCCCACAAGCTCCACGTATCTGTCAAAAAGTCTCTGGTAACCGTCTGCGTCCTGCCTGTCCAGACATTGGTCCATCAGCTCTGACAGGGGCCGCCCTTTCTCAAAAGGGAAACAGGCGCATACGCCATCCGGCCCCTCCTCAAGCGTACAGGGATTGATCCGGAGATTTCCCCCCTTATACCGCCTGGTCAGCTGCTCATAAGCCAGCTTCATGCCGCGCACATGCTCCTCCGCCTCAGAGCCCAGCGGGTACTTGCGCACAAAAGGGTTCTCCTGACGGGTTCCCGAAATCACTGTCTTTATCCGATACTCCGGCGCCCTGTCATTGGAGTATTTCACGAAATCCAGCGCAAAGTCCTCCCCCAGAACAGCCACATAGGAATTTGCGAACACAGGGAACAGACCTTCTCTGACAATGCCGTCAAAGGCTCGTTTTTCATCAAAGAGCACCATCCGGTCACTGTCAAAATTACGGATGTTATTTGAAAGTTCTCCCTTGCCGGGCAGATATCTGTCGGAATACAGCGCCGTCATGAATTTATAATCCGGATAGGGATAGTAGAAGCTGTATTTTTCCATACCGCATTCCCGGAATATCCGTTCCAATCCTGCGCGGGAAAACGTTCTGGCCGTGCCGCCGTCCGGGTAGTCTTCGATACCGCCGAAATACCGGCCCAGATGGTCCTCCCTGCAGCCGGCAAAATACTTGAGTCCATATTTGTTCTCAATGGCAATAACGATCCTGCCGTTTGGCGCCAGATGCCGTTTCAAAAGCTCCAGGAAGGTCTCATAGGGCCTGTCCCCATCCATATAGCCCTGCCCGTACTCAAAGGCTCCGATCAGGCATATATAGTCGAAATCATCGCGAAGATCCGGTTCAATATCCCTGAAATTTCCTACCCGGATGGTCACGTTCTGGCATTCACTGTGCCGGTACGCATTGATCAGGCTCCTCTTTTTGGACAGATCAACACAGGTGACACTGCCTGCCTTTCGTGCCAGCGCTCCGGTTATTGCGCCGCAGCCGCTCCCCACTTCCAGCACCTTATCCGTCCGCCTCATGGGAATCCAATCCACAATGTTTTCCCGCAGTCCGGACAGATGATAAAGGATGGGCCAGCTTTTCCGTTCCGCAATCACGCCGGCGTATTCTACCGGCGACAGTGACTTCACGATCTCCAGGATTTCATCTTCCACCCGGCCGTCACAGTAAAGATCCTCGCCGGGATACCTGCTGTAGTCCAGCCTGACCTTCCCGATTTCCTCTGTCATAGGTTCTCTGCCCCCTCTTTCCTTTGGCGCGGCGCTCCGGCTCAGCCGTTATTTTCTGTGTGCTTCACATCTGTCACGGTGACCCGGGAATCCATATCATAAAATCCCACCGTATTCTTGTCCGAGATCACAGTAATATTCAGCGCGTCATACAGCCTATGGTACACCTCAAACACCTCGTTCCGGTATCCGGTCACCCCAAAGGACAGCAGATATTCTCCGCCCTGGAGATTCATCCTCTGGGTAAAAGTGATCTCCTTTTCGTCTCCCGGTTCCACGCTTCCCAGAAAAGCCTTCTCGATCGCCGTGTTCGTGCCTGTGATCTCCGTTCCCATCACATTCTTAAAGGAAAAGGCAAAGATGGGGGCCGGTATATAATCATAGAATTTCACCTTTAAATGAAGTGTAAACACGCTGCCCTTCATCACCGCCGCCGTGCGGACGCCTCTGTCATCCGTCACATAATACCCGCTGATTGAGGCCTGTCCGGTGCCGTATTCCAAAGCCTTGGGATTCACTTCAGAACCGGCCGGGCCGCTTTCCGCATCCCCATCCGTTTCTCTTCCCGCAGCCCCTGCAGCCGCTTTCAACACCTCTTTATCGTTCAGAAGCGGATCCTGATTCTGTTCCGAAAAATCATATTGTCCCACCAGCACCCGCTTATAAGCGTCAATCATCGCTTTGGGCTTTCCCTCACCCAACAGTGTCCCCCGATTCAGTAGAAACACTCTGTCACAGTACCTGCTGATGCTGCTTAGGTCATGGCTCACAAACACGATGGTCTTTCCCTGCTGTTTGAACTCCTCAAACTTATGATAACACTTGGCCTGAAAAAATACGTCCCCCACGGAAAGTGCCTCATCCACAATCAGAATTTCCGGCTCAATATTGATAGCGACGGCAAACGCCAGCCGTACAAACATACCGCTGGAATAAGTTTTTACCGGCTGGTACACATAGTCCCCGATGTCTGCAAACTCCAAAATGGCAGGCAGCTTTTCATCGATCTCCTTCTCGGAAAATCCCATCATGGTGCCGTTGAGATAAACATTCTCAATCCCGTTATACTCCTGATTGAATCCCGCCCCAAGCTCCAGCAGAGCGGATATGCGGCCGTTTACATGCACCTCCCCTGAGGTAGGGTGAAGCACACCGGTTATGATCTTTAAAATGGTAGACTTTCCGGAACCGTTTGTACCGATGATTCCAACGGTCTCTCCCTGATAGATCTTCAGACTGACCCCGTTTAACGCATAATGGATTCTGTACTTTTTTCCCCCAATCCCAAAGGCATCCTTCACGCGGTCCCGCAGACAGTCATACAGTTTATATATTTTAACAACATCCGATATTTCAATGGCAGGAATGGCAACTTCCTGTACCCTGATTCGCTCTTCTTCCATGCTTTTTTATCATCCTGTCACTGTGTCTCTTTTTCTTCGCACATAATAGCTTCTTTTCCATACCAGTCCGCCATAAACCGATTCGCTTCATTATTGGGATCCGTAGACAACTCACCTATAAAGATCGGCGATGGTATGAAATGATAAGGTGGGACTTCCACCACGCTGCCGCCATTTTTGATCATTTCCACCCGCTTCAGGTACTCCTTATGGAACTCGTTTGCCTCACCCGTATGGACAAAGTGATACGCACAGAACGATGAATAGTCTCCTGCCTGATAGAAATCCAGATGAAACACCAGCAGCGATAACGCGGCTATCAGCAGATAATGTACCAGAGGGATTCCTTCTCCCAATCCCCCAAATCGTTTTTTCAACAGCCTGGCCGCCGCCGCTATTCTGCCTTCCCTGCGGGTCTGATTCTGCAGCCATCCCAGCCAATATACCATATTGAGGAGCAGCAGAATCTGCCATGTAATCTTTACCGCATTCAGCGTTCTGCCAAGTCCCTCATGCCCCATGGCATAAAAGCTGGGCGTAAAACCGGTTGCGTAAAAACAAAAGGACCAAAGCAGGACCAGCCCGGGGCAGGAAAATTTACAGGAAGCTCTTTTCACTACCCTCCAAATAACCGGTACTAGCAGGATCAGAAGCAGCACTGTCCTGATCCCCGTAAATTTCCACATATTGCGCAACGCCGCCAGAAAAGACTGTCCAATGGACGCCGCCGGCCCCAGCCCGGTAAATAATGCCTGCCTCACATTGTTGCCGGGAGCCGAAACATTTTTATAAAACGCAAATGCGTATACCGCAAGAGACGGCAGTAAAAGCAGCGTTCTCAGACGGCGGAGCAAAATCCCCAATAGGATGAAGCTTACAATCAGAACAAGCCCCTGCAGCGCCGTCACATAGTTGGCGCCGCCGCCTATACTGGCTCCCAAAACCGCCAGCAGCGATAAAAATACCGTGGTCACCTTTCCCTTCCCGGTCAGAAGCCGAATCCAGACCGCCGTGGTCAGCATCAGCATTGCATGCATTCCCACATAATGAATGCCGGAGTTATACCAATAAAATCCCGCTCTGTCGCTGTGAATAAATTCCACCAGAATGGCGGCTGCGGCTGCAGACAATATAACACTGGAAGGGGCATCCGCCTCAAGCACCCTGCGCAGACATGTCCAGCTCAGCACAAAAGCCGCCGCGGCCAGAATGCAGATCAAAAACAGCGGTCCTAAAAAATAACAGGATTCCTTCCATGCCAAGGGCGCAACTGCCATAAAAAAACAGGAGGAAAAAGTTCCCTGCCACGCATACCACTGTGTTTTTACACAATATAGCGCTCCCTTCCACGCATTGGCCAAAGTATAGTCCAGCGCCAGAAAATTTTTCACGCTGGAAGCATAACCGTAATCGTCGTACCAGGGAATCGTGTAAATAGTCATCCGCAGCAAAGGTATCAGCAAAAGCAGCAGCGCCGCCACCGCCAGCACAGCCACCAGCCGCATATCCGGTTTCCATAATATTACCTTTTTCACCTTTTCCCACAATTTTTTCATCTGCTTTTTCCTTATAATATTATATAATGATATCAATCGACTCCGGTCCCCTGCGCCCTCCGTTTTACAGCACATCCGCAAAATGTACCTTCAGCCGCTTGAATATAGCCGCACCGATTCCGAACAGCACCACCGTGGCGATCCAGAAATACATTGTTGAAAAGAAATCCTGAAAAAACCACTCCTGCCGGTAGACCGCGCTCCTATACCCCTCAACAATGTAGACAAGGGGATTTATCTTCACAATGGGCACCCATCTTGAAGGCAGGCTGTTGATATCCCACAGAATGGGCGTCGCCCAGATCCCGATCTGCAGGATGATCGAAATGATCTGAGACAGATCCTTAAAAAATACCACAACGGCACAGGTGGTATAGCTCAATGCAAGAACAAAAACAAAGAGACATGCGCTGTAATAGAAAATCTGCAGCGTATACACAGTAGGATAATAACCGTACAGCGCCGCCACGATCAAAAGAACAACAACAAAAAAGGCGTGGATAAAGGTGGCTGCAATCACCTTTATGACCGGAAGGATACTGATCTTAAAAACCACCTTTTTCACCAGATAATCATACTCCCGCAGCGCGTTGGTCCCATTGTTCCAAGCCTCGTTAAAAAAGAACCAGGGCACCAGCCCCGCCGTCAGAAACAATACAAAAGGCGCTTCCTGCGTCCTTGACGTTCCCGGCATGACCACCTCAAAAACCACATAATACATCGCCACCGTGACAACCGGCTGAACCATGGCCCACACAGCGCCCATATAAGAACCCGCATACCGCTTTTTAAAATCATTCCTGGCCAGCTTCCAGATCAGGTGTCTGCTCTGATACAATTCCACCGGAAGCGTGGTAAATTTATCGTATCCCTTCGCAAAAATAATGCAGGAGATCAGGATCACCACGCAGGAAAGGATCTTCTTTAAAAGCTCTTCCCGGGGATCGGCTGCCGGCCCCCGGTTCTGGTGGAGCACTATAACTGCCGCCATAAAAAATCCAACCAGACAGAATACAGTGATCCCCGCCTTTTTTCCTGTCTTCATTCGTCCGTTACCTTTCCGCCGCGCCAAGACCGCCCCAGTTTCTGTCTCTCTCTAAAACGATCAGCTCCATCCCCTCCGGTATAGGCCACTCTATGCCTATCTTGGGATCGTTATAGACGATGCCGCCCTCGTCGCCCGGATGATAAAAGTCCGTACATTTATAGCAAAACTCCGCATAGTCAGAGAGCACAAGATAGCCGTGCGCAAAATGCTCCGGAACATAAAACTGCTTTTTGTTTTCCTCCGTCAGAAGTACGCCGTGCCATTTCCCGTACGTTGCGGACCCCTTCCGCAGATCCACCGCCACATCAAACACCTCACCCCGGATCACTCTGACCAGCTTTGCCTGAGGATGCTCGATCTGAAAATGCAGCCCCCTGAGCACACCCCTTCTTCCCGAAGACTGATTGTCCTGCACGAAAACATCCGGAATACCCGCTTCCTTGTAAGCCTCATAGTGATAGGATTCATAGAAGTATCCCCTCTCGTCCCCGTGTACAACAGGAGTAATGATCTTTAAGCCTTCGATTTCGCATGTCTCCACAGTTATTTTTCCCATTTTCTGACTCCTTCTGTTATTTCTGGCAGGACCACGGCAGGTCCTTTTACTGTCCATAGTAAATATTCATATCCACATTTCCTTCGATCCCGTCGATCCGTCCCCTGGAAGTGTGCTGCCACATCTGGTAATACCCCTGATAAAGCGGTGTGCTGCGGTATTCCGCCAGCCAGATAAAGTATCTGTCCAGCCTGTCCATATACAGGTTGTTGTTAAACCAGCTGCGGCTGGCATAGATTCCGGCGGTATAACCGGCGTTTTCCACAGTCTGGCAAAAAGCCTCGCAGACCAGCGTTCTCGTTTCAGGATCCAGACCGTCTGCCCGGCCCTTGCCCCCGGCGCCTTCCGTGTCAATGAAAACAGGATATTCCAGATCATATTCCCGCACCAGGCGGATCACTGCGGACGCCTCTTCCACCGCCTCCACCTCGTTTACAGCCTGGGTAAAGAAATAAACGCCTACAGGTACGCCGCTTGCGGAAGCTCCCTTCATATTCTCCGCAAAGCGCGGATCCTCCACCAGGCTTCCTGTCACCGAGCCCCGGTATCCTGCCCGGACAATGGCAAATTCCACACCGGCGCCGCGCACCTTGTCCCAATCGATATCCCCATTCCACTTTGAGACATCGATTCCGGCTTTGGAACGGCCGGAAACGCTCTGCAGCGTTTTAACCTCTGTCCTGTCCGCATCCTCCTGCGCACCCGTTTCAGCGGTGTCCTCCGCCTCCGCGTCGATATCCGCCTCCGTCTTGATCAGGAGGGAGATATCTTCTATGGCCACATAGGCGACTCTGTCCTTCACCTGCACCCTGGTTGGATTGTTGGGAACCTTATAATCTTCCACAGGCTTCAGTTTCACGTAATAATCCCCCGCGGCCAGACCGCCGATATAGATCACGCCGTCCCTGTCAGGATCCGTATACTCTCCCATCCCTTCCAGTTCCACTGTAAAATCTTTATCCCGGACCGGTTCGCCGTCCACATCCACGATCTGGATTCTCAGGTCTCTTTCCACAGACGTTACGATCAGTGACAGTCTGGAAGCTGCATCCTTCGCGGCTTCCAGAACAGGATTATACTCCGGGTCAAAAAAGGCGGGATCCTCCAGAAAAGCGGACAGGTTGTTCCCGATCTGTCCCGTCTTTCGCGCTGCATCCCGAGACGGGGTTTCCCTTCCCTCCTGCCCCTGGGGCGGGGGTGTATTTTGGACCGTCCGGCTGCCGCCGTCGGAAAACCTGTTCACACAGACCACCACTGCAGACACAAAAAGGATCACGGCCAGAGAAACCAAAATTGCAGTCTTTCGCAGTTTAGAGTCCATTTGCTACCTCAACCAGGTATTTCCCATAATTTGTTTTCATCAAAGGCTCCGCAAGCAGAAGAAGCTGGTCCCTGTCAATAAACCCGCGCTTGAACGCGATCTCCTCAATGCAGGAGATGTAGAGTCCCTGGCGCTTTTGGAAAGCCGCCACAAAATCGGACGCATCCAGCAGAGCATCATGATTTCCCGTATCCAGCCAAGCGAATCCTCTGCCCAGTTTTTCCACCCGCAGCATTCCCCGGGACAGATATGCATTGTTGACCGAAGTGATCTCGATCTCTCCCCGCGCGGACGGTTTTACATTCTTTGCAATTTCCACCACATCGTTGTCATAAAAATAAAGTCCCGGCACGGCGTAATTGCTTCTGGGATTCTCCGGCTTTTCTTCGATGGAGAGCGCTTTCCCCGTCTCGTCAAATTCTACCACCCCATATTCCCTGGGATCCCGCACATAATAACCGAAGATCGTTGCGCCCTTCTCCCGGGCCGCTGCTTCCCTCAGCACATTAGAAAAGCTCTGCCCGTAAAAGATATTATCTCCCAAAACCAGCGCAACCCGGTCTGTTCCAATGAATTTTTCACCGATCAGAAACGCATCCGCCAGCCCCCTTGGATACTCCTGAACCGCATAGGAAAATTCCATGCCGAGCTGATGCCCGTTTCCCAGAAGCTCCTCAAACACCGGCAGATCCCTGGGCGTAGAAATGATCAGGATCTCTCTGATCCCTGCCAGCATCAGCGTAGACAACGGATAATAGATCATGGGTTTATCGTATACCGGCATGATCTGCTTTGATATTGCCTTTGTCAGGGGATACAGCCTGGTTCCGGATCCTCCTGCCAGAATAATTCCCTTCATCTCCCGATTCCTCCATCGTTCTTTTGCTTTCCGATCATCAGGCGTCTTGTCAGGCGGCCGTATAAAGCCGTCCTGTCATACCCCATGGGGCCCGATCACCTGCTGCTGTACATCTCCTCATAATATTTCTGATAATCCCCGCTGGTGACGTTTTTCATCCATTCTTCATTCTCAAAAAACCACTGGATGGTCTTTCGGATCCCGTCCTTGAACATGGTCTCCGGCTCCCATCCTATCTCAGTCCTGATCTTATCAGGAGCAATGGCGTATCGCCGGTCATGTCCCTTTCGGTCCTCCACATAAGTGATCAGCCCTTCATTCACGTAAGCTTTTCTGGGATCCCCCTCCGGAAGCATCTCCTGCAGCGTCTCCAGAATAATATGGATGATCTCGATATTCTGCTTCTCGTTATGGCCGCCGATATTGTAGGTTTCAAACAGCCTCCCCTGCTCCTGCACCATGTCGATGGCTTTCGCGTGATCCTCCACGTAAAGCCAGTCACGCACATTTTTCCCGTCCCCGTACACAGGCAGCTTCCTGCCCTGCAGCGCGTTGTTGATGATCAGGGGGATCAGCTTCTCCGGGAACTGATAGGGGCCGTAATTGTTGGAACAGTTGGTGATATTGGCCGGGAAACGATAAGTATCCATATAAGACTTCACCAGCATATCCGAAGAAGCCTTGCTGGCGGAATAAGGGCTGTGGGGATCGTAAGGCGTGGTCTCGTAGAAGAAGGCGTTATCGTCCTCGGGCAGGGAGCCGTATACTTCGTCGGTGGAAACATGAAGAAATTTCTTTCCCGGCTTAAAGCTGCCGTCCGGAAGCTCCCACGCCGCTTTCGCGCAGTTCAGCATCACAGCCGTTCCCAGCACGTTGGTCTGTACGAACACCTCTGGCGTGCGTATGCTTCTGTCTACATGGGTTTCCGCCGCAAAATGCACCACTCTGTCGATATCGTTTTCCTGGAATATCTTTGCAATGGCTTCCCTGTCGCAGATATCCGCCCGGACAAAAGTGTAATTTTCCCTGTTTTCAATATCCTTCAGATTCGCCAGATTCCCGGCATAGGTCAGCGCGTCCACATTGATAATACGGATGGCGCTGTCGTATTTCCTGAACATATAATGAATATAATTGGAGCCGATAAAACCGGCCCCGCCTGTTACTAGATAGGTGCGCATAGCTTTCTCCTTTGATTATTTTTTGTTCAGCGGAATCATTATACCATAACTTCCCGCTTTTTCCAATTGTAATCTGTAGTTATTGAGATTGTCAGCCGATTTTTCTTAATATTTTTTTAAATTATAAAAAGGGCCCTATAAACGCAGCACGGCGGCGGAAAACACACCCTGTGCTTCCCCGCCGCCATGAAAGATGCCGCCGGACTTAATAGCCGAGATAACTTAAATTCATATCGACGCTTCCCTTGATCCCCCCGACAGTGCCGTTGGAGCGGTACTGCCACATGTCATATCTGCCGGTGTAGGTAGGTTTCTCAGCGTACTGTGCCAGCCAGATCTTATATTCGTTCAAAGCTGCCGCGTCAATTTTATTTTCCAGCCAGTTCTTGTTCGCGTATATTCCGGCTGTATAATGCGCATTTTTAATCGTCTGGCAGAAAGCCCTGCACACAGCCGTCCTGGTAGCCTTGTCTATATGATCCGCCCGTCCGCCGCTGGCCTCTACATCCAGAAAGATCGGATAGGAGATCGTATAGTTTTTCACAAGCTCCAGCACCATGGATGCTTCCTCTACGGCTTCTCTTTCATCGATCGCCTGCGTGAAGAAATATACCCCCACCTTAAGTCCCGCTGCCGTCGCGCCTTTGATATTGGCGGCGAACCTGGGATCCTCGATCAGGCTTCCCGCGGAGGAGCCTCTGTAGCCGCAGCGAATGATTACATAACTGACACCCGATTTTTTTACCGCGCTCCAGTCAATATCGCTATTCCATTTCGAGACATCTATCCCCAGCGTTCCGGTGCCGGTCACGAGAGACCCGTCACTGGCAAACTGGTATTTTGCGCCCTGAATGACCTGTTCGCCGACCACTTTCTCCCCTGTGGCAGTAAAGTAGTATACCTTGCCGTCAAGGGTCTGCCAGCCGGTATATCGTTCCTCCGCCCTGAGATAAAATCTGTTTGTCTCAACATAATAATCCGCGAAGACCGCTTCCCGGTATTCTCCTTCTTCCTGCACATAGAGCTGCTGCCCGGAGGCGTCCTTCAGCAGGGAAACTTTGTCTGTCTTCGGGTTTTCCTTGACGGTGACCACACAGACCGCCTTAACCGTCTCGTTATCCGCGAGGCTTACCGTAATATTTACCGCTCCGGTCTTTTTCCCCATGACCGTCACCGTTGTCCCGCTTACGGAAACAGAAGCGACCGAGTCATCCTGCGACACCGCCTTAATCTCCGGTGAGGTGATCCCCGCCGCTGCCGCGTTCAGGATCAGCGGTTCTTCCACATAGGCCGTGGCCGCGGCTTTATCCAGGGTAAGCACGGGTGCCTGGGTTACAGTCACGGTCAGCACTGCAGATCCCTCTGTGGCGGGATCGCCGTTTTCATAGTTTGCAGTGACGGTAAACTGTGTTGTCCCGGGAGCGACCCCGGTAATTGTGATCTTACCTGTATCATCAATACCGGCTTTTGCATAGGAGCTTTCCGACGGTGCGACAGAATATCGAATCGCTTTTCCGGACACTGCATTGCTCACATCAGCCTGCGAATATACCTTCCCGCCCGAGGCAACGGTAACAGTACCGGGGGCCAGGGATACGGCAAGCCTGCCTGCATCCGAAGATGAAGTCGTTTGCGCAGACCTGAGAAAACGCTTATCCAGAGCGTATGTCATCGGATTGGGAATGGAGGATTTCGGCACTTCACTGTAAACGGCTTCGATCACCGAGCTTTCAACCCAGGCCACCGTATCCTGCAGCGTGGATTCTACCTGCGTTTCATTTTTTCTTGTGTCCTCCTGGCCTGCATTGACCTCATCCTCGGATTTGATCTCGTTGGCGACCTCAACCTTTTCGTAGGCGATTTCTTTTTTTACCTCCGCCGTCCTCGAGCCGGAGGAAACGGTAAAGCCCGCATATCTCTCATCCGTGAGCTTCTCCATCGTCACCGTATAATTTCCAGCGGCAATATCCTTTTTATAAATGACGCCGTCCATATCGTCATCGGACCAGAACAGTTTTTTACCGTCCGGATCGGTAACATTCACGGCAAACGGCACATTGGCAACCAGTTTGCCCGTCTTCTCATTCACAAACTTAATTTTCAGATCCTTCTGGATGGATACAAATTCCATGACCACGTGAACATCCCGTTTGTATTCCTCTTCCTGATAGTCCGGAGTCTGGTCTTCTCCACCCTCCTGCTCCTGCCGGTTATCAGATACGATATCGGCTGCCTCCATTTTTGCAAGCTGAGCATCGGCCACGGCAAGCAGCCCCGTCTCCCCGATCAGGTCAATATGGTCCAGCTGGGTCCCGATACTGCGAAAAGCGGATATCTGCCGCATTTTCATTCTGGAAAAAAGATAAACGCCCCCTGTTATGACCGCGAAAATCAATACCGCCGCGCCCGCACCCAGAATAAGTCTGTCCATCGCTCCGGCATGGGCTAACCTGTTCCAGAATTTCCCTGAAGACTTCCCCCCGCGGGCATTCTGGTCTTTCTTTGGAGTTCTCACATTTCTGGCCTGTTTTTCAAAAGAATAGGCAGATTCCTCATCCATTTCTTCCTGCCAGTCATATCCCCCGGACGAGACATTTTCTACCGGCCCTTCCGTCTCCTGATACGCTGCATCCTCCGGGGCAGCTGCATATGTTTCCTCATATTCTTCCCCATACTCTATCTCTTCTGCATACTCCGTCTCTCCTGTATACTCCATCTCTTCCGCATACCCGGACTCCTCTGCATACTCGGGCTCTTCTGTATACTCTGGCTCTTCCCTATACTCTGTCCCCTCTGTATACTGTGTCTCTTCTATATACTGTGTCTCTTCTGTATACCCTGTCTCTTCCGTATACTCTATCTCTTCCCCATACTCCGGCTCTTCTGTATACTCCGGCTCTTCTGTATACAGTGTCTCTTCCGCATACCCTTTCTCCTCTGTATACTCTATCTCTTCCCTGTACTCTGGCTCTTCTATATACCCTGTCCCTTCTGTATACTCTGGCTCCTCCGTATACCCTGTCCCTGCATACACGGCATCATCATACTCTCCAGGCACTTCGGCAGATTCCGCGTCGGCAGTTCCCTCTTCATAACAGATTTCTTCCTCCGCACTCTGCTCCAGACCGTCCCAGTCAAAATCACTCTCACCGCCATCTTCCCAGTCCTGAACAGGCTTCTTCACACGGTTAAAAAACTTTTTCATGCCGGATCTCCCACCTTTTTATTCCGTCATACTATTTCACAGCAGACTGTAAACTTAACATTTTTGTAACATTATAACATCTGACAGGGCTTCCTTCAAGCCGGAAGGGGATTTCTTCATAATTTCTTAAATCTTTTTAATTCTACTTAATCATATGGACTTTTGGAAATGATAATAGTAAAATAAATTGCAAGCGATGTGTCCGATATGATCCGCACACATCGGAATGAGAGGATTTATGAAAGAAACCAGGGAGTACCAACAGACAAACGGAGAAGCCCGGCATCACAGGATTCCGGACATCAGGATCCTTGATCTGGATACCGGCGAATTTGATAAGACGGAAGAGGCTATAGACACCGCGGACAAGCAGGCGGATCCCGCCGTCCAGCCGTCAGACAGACGCGGTTTTTCGTTCAACAGGCACAAGATCATGCATGCTGCGCTCATCCTTACAGCCGTCGTTGCGGTCTCCCTCATTGTTTACCGTATCTTTACCTACGGCAATTTTATTTCGCAGGAGGATATCTTTAAAGACGGAGAGGGTTCTTCCGAATACGACTCTGAGTTTGATACGATCTTTCCTCTGCTGGACGAAAACGGCCAGATCATACCGGCAGACCGGGACGGGGAAGTGAATATTCTGCTCCTTGGCAATTCTCCCTTTTCCGACGACAGAGATTCCAGCGACGGACTGGCCAATATGATTGCAGAGCGCACCGGCGCCAACGTGATCAACTGTTCCGTCTCCGGCAGCTATATGGCGGCGCAGCAGGCGGCGTTTAATGCTGCGCTTTCCCCCATGGATGCATATACGCCCTACTGGCTTTGCACCCTGACGTATACTGATGTCATCGACTTTTATTATGAGGATGCTGCCAGATCCTTAGGGGACGCGATTCCTCCGGAGGCCCAGGAAGTTTTTGAAACCCTTTCCACGCTTGACATGAACACTATAGATGTAGTGGCTTTTATGTACGACGGCACAGATTACCTGATGGGCAACGAGATGTATAACGACGCGAACGCGACTGACATCACGCAGTTTACCGGCAACCTGCAGGCCAGCATAGAACTGCTGCAGGAAAACTTCCCGCATATTCGCATCATCGTCATGTCGCCCACCTATGCGTTCGGCATAAATGAAAACGGAGAATATATCAGCAGCGACATTCAGACCTACGGCCAGCACTATCTCTCAACGTATTTCAACAAAGAGTTCGCCACCTGCTATGATCTTGGCGTTACCTTTGTGGATAATCTTTATGTCACCGTCACAGAAGACAATGCCGGACAGTATCTTACCGACAACATCCATTTGAATCTGGAAGGTCGGAAGCGGGCTGCGGACCGTTTCATTTACGCGCTAAATTACTACGGCTGATCCCAGGATGACTCCATCTTCATAGAAATTCATAGGGTTCACAGCTTTGGAATCTCGAGTGGAACTTCCGTGTCCCGATAGACGACATAGCCGTCTGTCTCCAGAAACGGCTCCCAGCCGTAGTCTTCCGTATTCCCTTTTATTTTCTGCTCCTCAGACAGCACCACATAATGGCACATTCTCTCCCTCGTCAAAGGGACCAGTTCCTTCAGGTCGATTATGTCTGCGTTGATCACTTCACACACTTCATCATACAGACCCAGCAGCACCTCACGCCCGTAGGGCATACAGACTACCGGCGAATACTGCCGCACATACTGCACCAGCTCCAGCGGGAACGCCGCCATGACCTCCCGCCCAGGCACCTCGATAGCGTCACAGATATGAACCACGCTGTCCGGCATATGATACAGGTTGTCTGCCTTAGAGAAATATTCATTTCCGTAAATCCACTTTCCGGACATAACGATCAAAAACACCGCCAGAACGGCAGCCTTTCCGCGCATTTTCCCGGTGAGATTTCCACAGAACAGGACGCAGGAATAAGCAATGACCACAGTCACAGGCAGAAGCCACAATATACGGTATAGGATTTCGTTCCCCATATATCGGGCCGCAAGTCTGAAGATCAGCGGGTTGAAAAACATTAGCAGCAGAATAACGGGGATGTAAAGAAACAGGATTCGGACCGGCTTTCTTTTCTCCCTCAGGAACAAATAGATCAAAGAAAACAAAAACCATATAACGATCAGCCCCGTTCCCATATAGCTCCAGATCATTTCTCCGGCAGGATTCATCTCCCTATTTCACCCCATTTCCGCGCCGTTTCTCCGCGCACATCAGGCCATCAGATAAAGCAGTGCAAAACACCCGCAGGGAATACTGCACAATGCCACAGACAAAAGCACCTTCCAATCGTGATAACATACAGCGGCACAAAGCCCGGTCAGCGCCACGAGCAGAACGGTCAAAAAGGTTCCCATGGTGCTGCATAGACACCCCGCCGTCATGGTGCAGCATAAGAGGATCCAGTCCGCCCCCCGGCTCTTTTTTTGCTCCGAAATTCTCTCCAGCATCATAAACAAAAGCAGCAGCAGCAGCGGAAAAATAATATTGCCCAGCGCGGCTTTTCCCTGCCTGCTTCGGGCCAGCATAAAATTTGCCGCGGAATAAAAGGAATAATCCCCAAAAAGCACCAGAAGCTCCGTAAAGATCATAAACAGCGGCAGATACCGTTCCCTTCCCGCCAAAAGCCTTCTGCCTAAAAGAAAATAGATTGCATAGGTCATGAGGATCAACGCTGCCGGCAAAACCACATGTGCCACGCTGACTGTACGGATTCCGCTTACACGGGCCAGATATGCAATCCAAACGGGAAACGGCGCCAGCCCGTACCGAATGTTCACGTTGGTGCCGCCTCCGGTGTAGGCATGCTTTAAGTACATGGTATCTGCGTTTTCCGTGATGGATGACACTGCGACATAATAAGCGTCATCCCCGTCCGCATAAGTCAGCCGGACCGCCTGAACCAGCTGCAGCAAAAGAAGCGCTGCCGCGCACACCCACAGCAGGGTGCAGATGCGGTCCTTTTTCTGGAAGAGACCGCCGGACCGCTTTGCTGTCTGCCCTCTTTTCCTGCGCCGGATCTCCACGGCCAGGGCCAGGATCACCATTGCCGCCGTATATCCGGAATACAGCACCACAACCTCTGTAAAATTCCGCTGCGCCAGAATCATGGGTACACAGATGACCTGAAAGCCGGCCCACAAGATCATCTGGCCGCCGGTCCAGCGAAAAAGGACAGCCGATCTGTTCTGCATGATGCCGCTGTCCATACCCGCCGCGAGGCCGCCCACCACCGTCGGGACCAAAAGTAAAAGTGCGGCAAGAATAAACATCTTTACTGCCAAATTTCCTACACCCTTTCTTTAACCGTTCTCTATTGCACCTCATACACAAATATCCGATAATAGCTCTCCTGCGTCTCAAATGGCTCCTCTCTGAGCAGCCGCAGGCCCTGATCCTGTGCATTCATGATATAAGCTGCGGAGAGCAGAAACCTTCCTCCCATATCACGCAGCGCATTCGTATCCAGTTCATAATCCTGAAACCAAAATCCATCTTTTCCCACAGTATAATATCCCGGGATCTCCGAGCTGAATAGATAACATCGGTTGCCCCAGTCATCAAAGTATTCCCGCAGATAGTCGCTTTTTTCCAGTTCGGGGACAAGAATGTTCCGAAACGCATGCTTGTATGCAGCCGGATAGTTGTTGGAATATCCGTCCAGACAGTAAAAACCGTGATATAATGCGGCCGCGGGATCAATTCCCAGACTGACTACCCGGTATTCCTCCTGCGCCAGCCCGGTCTGCTGATGCAGGAACGACTCCACCTGTTCCAGGACACCAATCGCATAATAATCGCTAAAACTGAGCGCCGGATAGTCAGGATGCAACAGTTTCTGCAAATTGGATTTTACATCACTGCCAAGCAAAAGCTGTATGCCCGTGAAGCAAACCGCCAGCGTTCCGGACAGTGCAAGCACCACACCGGCAGGCCGCAGGCCAGGCTGCAGAAGCCACCGCCAGACCAGCGCGGCCCCACAGGCCCCCAGAAGATACCAGAAGCAGGGCGCTATCCACAAAAGCCTGTCCAGTTGAAAAGCGCCGAATACAGACAGCCGGCCGCGCAATGCTATACCGGGCCCGCTCTGCCACAGAGCCGAAACGAAAGCAAAAAAGCAGTTGCAGCACAGACAAAATGCCATGGCCCGCAGCAGCCTTATTTCCTCGGTGCCCCGCAGGGATCCCTTTTTCATCCTGCCTCTTACCAGCCAGGCCGCCGCCACAATGAAAGCCGCCGCCAAAATCCAGACATGCAGATCCTGACTATGCTGCCCGCCAGACAAAACGCCACCCGCGAAAGTACCGAAAAAAGGAGCGGGGTGCAAAATATATTCGGCTTTATGGGACAATTCTCCCCCATCGGCCAGCTGCCGGAAAAGGCGAAAATTTTCCGCAGCATACAAAACCAGCATCAGGGTCCACGCCGCAAACGGAAACAAAAGAGAACCGCTGCATTTCCGCAAAAGTCTCCAGATCAGAAAAACCGCGCCCATTCCCAGCAAGCCAAATCCCACCAGAACCAAAGAAGAACACATGGTATACAGCGCCGTATAGAAAAACGCCCCGAGAAGGTGACGCCGATTTTTCAGCTGCAGAAAGCACCAGAAAAGAAGCGGAATGCCGTACTGTGACAGGCCGTAAACCGGCAGGAAGGGAAGGAATGCATATAATACGCCAAACAATGCGGCGATCCAGGATTCCCTCACCGTCTCTCTGCACAGCAGATACATGCCCAGGTATCCCACAAATCTGCCGGTGATCATCATGACCGTCAGGCCGATACAGCCGTCTCCTCCCAAAAACAGCAGCACCTCCAGCGGTGCCGGCATCGTCAGGGCTGTTTTTGACATGCCTCCCATAAATTCAGGCAGAACATCCCCCTGAAACAGGTGTCTTGCCTGAAGCAGATATGCAATCAGTTCTCCGTCCAGCTGATCGTGATAGGTAAAGACGGCATTTTCCCCCAGAAGAAGATACGGTAAAGCGGTGGCCAATACCGCGGCCAATCCCAGCCAGAACCAAAGCCTGTTTCCTTTTTCCCGATTATCCTGCGTCTCTTTCACAACCGCCTCCCATACAACAAAGCGTCCCCACCGTCCATAGGGCAGATACCGCCAGCGTAAGCTTATAATCGGCTATGCCGGCGCCCCGCATCACATAATAGATCAGAATCACACCGCAGGAAACAAGACATCCTGCTCCAGAGAGCAGGGTTTTTCTTTGCAGCCGTGCTTCCCCGGATACTGCCGCGGATATCAGGAACAGTGCGGTGCACATAGCCGCCGTCACAAACCACCAGCAGCCATAATTGAAATAATATTTTGTCAGGACGGGATGTTCCCTCCCCATGATCTCGTAATTTTTGCCGGAACAGGAATCATATCCTATGCCCTTAAACTGCTCCTGCAGCACCGCCAAAGGCGCCGCATAGATCAGGATATCCCAGCCTATCTGACGGACGATTCTCGGCCTGCGCAGATGGTAAGCAATATCCGCCATTGTCCGATAATACTCCGGCGCCTTTTCTTTCCCCACTGCGTCTTCTACCGCCGGCTTCAGAATCCGCTCCATATTGTCCGGCAGATAAGCGGTTTCCCAGATTTTCTCCCAGGGAATCCGTTCCAGCAGTTCCTGCGGCCAGTAATCGGAATCCTGCCAGATCGTCGGCCATGACATTCGATGCGCCATGGAAAACCAGAATGTCCCATGGGCATCCTCCGTCTTATTCGTCAACGTCCCGCATACCGCAACGATTCCGCTCAAAGCGGCAAACAACAGGATCCCATATGCCAGGCGCCTGAGATCTCTCCACAGATGCGGAATCTGTACCAGGAATGTAAACGCCGGCAGCGGCAGGCCCAGCCAGCCATACTCCGGCAGGAGCAGCACAAGCGCAGCCCAGCAGAATCCCGCACCTGCAAGCGCCCGGAATCCGCCTTCCCCTTTCCCATACACTGCATTTCTGAAGCAGGCAAGCTCCAGCAGCAGCAGGGAGCCCACAAAGGAACAGGGAAGCAGCGCCAGATGACACTGCATGGCCACGGGCACGGTCAGAAACGCCAGCATGTACCAGACACGCCACGCCCTCCCGTCCGGAAGGACAGGCTTTAAAAGCTCAAACCCCGCATATCCCGCCAGGCAAAGCTGCAAAAGATACAAGACCTGAGGCGCCCCTCCCAGCACGCTGACGAGCCAGGGATAAAGAAACCCCTCAGGCTGCCCGAATTGCTGAACCTCTATAAAATTTGCGCACATCCAGACAGACCCAAGAACAATCTGGACGCTGAAGCCCGCAAAGAATATCCCCCTCAACAGAGCACAGAATGCCCCTGCCGCCTTTTTCATAACGCCTCTCATTCCGCCGCTTTGCGGCGTCCCTGCTCTGTGCAGAACCCTTATACATAAAATTCTCTGACCTTGTCGCAGATATAATCCACCTGCTCTCCGGTAAGGCCGTAATACATAGGAAGACGCGCCAGGCGCTCGCTCTCTCTGGTCGTATATCTGTCTTCCCCGTGGAACCGTCCGAATCTAAGTCCTGCAGGCGACGTGTGCAGCGGAACATAATGACCCACGGACATAATGCCGTTCTCCTTCAGATAGGCAAAAAACGCTGCCCGCTCTTCAACGTCTGCCGTCTTAACGTAAAACATATGCGCGTTGTGGACACACCCTGCCGGCACAGTCGGCAGCTCCAGCTTCCCCGCCTCCGCCAGGGGCCTTAAACCCTCATAATACCTGTCCCAGAGGGCAAGTCTCGCGTCATTGATCTCATCCGCAATCTCAAGCTGCGCATAGAGGTACGCCGCGTTCATATCGCTTGGCAGATAGGACGATCCATAATTGATCCAAGTGTATTTGTCGATCTGTCCACGGTAAAATTTACTGCGGTTTGTCCCCTTCTCCCGGATGATTTCCGCCTCTTCCGAATATTTCCCGTCCCGGATCAGCAGCGCGCCGCCCTCTCCCATGCTGTAATTTTTCGTCTCATGAAAGCTGAAGCATCCGAAATCGCCGATAGTGCCCAGCGCTTTTCCCTTATAGGACGCCATAATCCCCTGGGCGGCATCCTCGATGACGGCCAGGCCATGCCTTGCAGCCACGTCCATGATCGTATCCATCTCGCAGGCCACGCCGGCGTAATGAACGGGAACGATCGCCCGGGTTTTTTCGGTAACAGCGTCCTCTATCAGCTTCTCGTCCAGGTTCATGGTATCCGGCCGGATATCCACAAACACCGGCGTCGCCTTGCGGAGCACGAAGGCGTTTGCGGTGGACACAAAAGTGTACGCCGGCATGATCACCTCGTCCCCGGGCTGAATATCGGCCAGAAGAGCCGCCATCTCCGTGGCGTGGGTGCAGGACGTTGTCAGCAGACATTTTGCCGTTCCCGTCTTTTTCTCAATCCATTCATTACACTTTCTAGTGTAAGAACCGTCCCCGCAGATCTTCTGATTTCTCACACATTCGGCGATATAATCCGCCGCTTTCTCCACATAAGGCGGCACGTTAAAATTAATCATCTCCGTAACATCCTTTCCGTTTCAGACCTTCCTGTGCCAGACGCCTGCCACGTTTCCCTGCACATTTTCCGTAACTCTGCTGATAATGTACTTTGGCCTTCCCTTGACCTCCTCATAAATTCTGGCGATATAATGACCTATGATCCCCAGGCTCAGCATCAGAAAGCCGCCGATGATCAAAATAAGCAGGATGACCGTGGTAAAGCCTTCCACCGCATTGCCCATAAGGAACTTCACCAGCGTCTGAACCGCCAGGACCAGACTGAACAAAATAGAGATCACTCCCATTACCGTCACCAGCTGCAGCGGCAGCGTACTGAAGGATGTAGCGTTAAAGACGGCATACTTCATCAGGCTCCAGAAGGACCACCTGCTCTTTCCGAACTGCCGCTCCTGTACCTCATAGTGGACCGTTTCCGTCCGGAATCCCGTCCAGAAGCTCAGCGCCCGGAAAAACGTATTCCGCTCCGGCAGCTCCAAAAGCACGTCCACCACCTTTCGGTCCAACAGTTTAAAATCGGAAGAGGATTTCATGTCCATCTTGATCAGTCTGCTCATGATCCGATAGAACAACCCCGCGGAAAGCTTATATCCAATACTCTCCCTCCCACGGCTGCTCTTGATCCCTTCCACGATCTCCGCTCCGTTTTTCCATTTTTCCCACATCTCGGGAATGACCTGGGGCGGGTGCTGCAAATCGCAGTCCATAACGATCACAGCGTCCCCCGCCGCTATCTCAAGCCCCGCGAAAATACCGGCTTCCTTTCCAAAATTACGGCTGAATTCCGCTCCCCTGATCCTTGGGTTCTTTTCCGCCTCAGCCTGAATCCGGGCGAAGGTGTCGTCTCTGGAGCCGTCGCTGATAAACACCAGCTCATAGTCTATGCCATTGTCCTCAAGAATTCCGGTCAGCACTCTGGAAGTATTTTCAATATTCTGTTCTTCGTTATAGGCCGGCAGTACGATTGATAACAGCGCCATAATCTCTCCTTACGGATCTTCTATCTGCCCACATTCTCCGTCTTGACATACAGGATCCCGTCAATGATCTTGACAGAGTTCCTCCCGGGGAAGCTGTCCATCTCCACATATTCCTTCTCGTAATACATTTCGCTCATCGCCTCCGGCGGCAGAATATTCAGCGTCGCCCCGAGATAATGCTCCAGGAAGGCGCGGTAATTTTCCCCTGTGTACAAAAGCCAGTCACCGTTCAGCCCGATCATGCCGGAAGTGGCAGGTTGTGTGATGTCTGTCGCCGGGAACTGCTCGTCCCCCACCACTCCCACCATAGCGACAGGGATCCCCGGGTAATATCCCTCCGTCTGCTCGATCCGATCCAGCAGGCGCACACAGTAAGCGTACGTTTTTTCATACCGCCTCTGCAGATTGGTATAGCCCACATTGTCCATCACGCCGTAAAAAAACACCAGCACAAACACCGCGACAAGGGCTGTCCACTCCAAAGCCGCACCCTTTTTCCTTCCGCCCGCCTGCCGGCTCACAAACGCCGTCAGTCCGATCAGGAACAGGACCCACTGATATCTCATAAGAAGATGATAGGTGACTCCGGGAGAAGCCAGCAGAATGATATTGGCAGCCAAAGGCAGCAGCACGGCGGCTATCGCCATTATAACAAAAAATAACGGCTTCTTCCACCATTTTCTGTACCGGACCATTCCGATACCGGCCGCTGCCGCCGCCGCCAGCAGCAGACACAGGGCGAGGCAGGAAATGGGATTCTGGAACAGAATGTTTCCCTTCAGGGTGAAAGCCAGAAAATCCCAATAGATTTTCCCCACCGTTTCCGCGGCTGACGAGATCCCGGCTCCGGAGGTCATACCGTTTATCCCCTGATAGGCAGCCAGCTGTTTTCCCTGAATCCGCAGCAGAATCTGTAAAATCCCATAATACAGGGCAGCGCCCAGTACACCCATGCCAGCGTATCGGAGCAATCCTTTTAACTTGTCCGCCGCCTTTCCTTCTCCGGCAAACAGCATACATACGGCAAACAGCGACAATATCGCAGCAAAAGACAGATATGCCTGATAGATTCCCATACTGAAGGCGAGGCAGACCGCGCCGGGAAGAAAGCCCTTTCGATATTTTTTTGTCAGCAGAACCGCCAGAACCGCCAGCAAAACGGCCATCATATAACCGTCCAGTGTAAACACATAGGCAAAGGTGGACGCAAGCGCCGGAAAGGCCGCCAGCAGGCCGCTGTTTAATACGATAGCCCAGCCCTTTTCCACTTCAAGAAGTTCTGTAAGCGCCGCGCTGGCCAGACCAAGGTACACAAATCCCAGAAGGCCGATCAACCACGGAAGCGTATAATAGGAAGATATCCCGCAGGCAACCGTCAGAAACCATCTGCCGGACGTGATCATATTCTGATCGAAATGCATGCTGGCAAGACCGTCGTGGTTTGGGATATCGTTCAGCATTGCCGGCATGTGGATCAGCATACCGATCACGACAGTAGAACAGAAAGCCAGAACCCACCGCGGCTTGATACTGCTCTTAATTTTTTGGAATACAACTGAAGGTGCTGTCATACCCTTCCTCCGTTTTCTACATTCTGTCGGCCGGTCACCTGTGCTCCCTCTGCAGATACTCTGCTATCATGCCGGCCAGAATCTCTCTCCCCGCTTCGTTCGGGTGGAATCCGTCCTGTGTATATAGCTGCCTGTCCTCCCATGTCTCATGGGGAAACACGTTGTGGTATACATCCAGCACATCCACGCCAAACTCGTCCGCCACTTCCATTTCCGCGCGGATATAATCTTCCTGTACGCCGTATCCTGCATCATATTCTTCACATGTGAGCCCGAGTCTCTCGTACCATGTATAAGTAGGCGTGACAAGCAAAATACGCATGTGGGGATTTGCCTTTCTCAACGCCTGCAGCGAATGCCTGAGCGCCCCGGTAAACGTAGCTTCATCCCAGGGATCCTCTTCGTTCCTGATGGGAACTCCGGAATAATAGTCATTCAATCCATGTTCGATCACCACAAGCTCCACTGAGGAAAAATCTACCGCTTCCAGGCCGTCCACCGTATCTGCAAAGTATTCCGTGCTGCTCTCCCGAAAGTGAAGCGTCTGCTGGGCGCCAAAATCCTGCGCTGCCACAGCCCTTGTCAGCGCCGTCAGGGAAATGGCATCCTTCTGGTAATCTGCTTCGAGCCGGCCCACACAAGTACCCCCGAATGCCCCGTTAAAGACGGTTTTATCCAGCAGTCTGCCCACCTGGGCCGGAATGGCTGTATCATCCCTGATAAGCCCGCATACGCTGTCGCCGAAAAACACCACCTGGACTTTCCGGGGTGCAATCCGTTCCGATCTGCTGTGAAAGGTAACAGAAAACAGACAAAGGAAAATAACCGCCGATGCACAATATAAAATAATTTTGCCCCGTTTTGTTCCCATTGTCTCATCCCTCACCGGACAGACCCCGCCAGTCTGCAAGTTTCCCCGCCAAACGTCGCGCCCCACCGCCATCGATCAGACCCTTTTCCCGCCGATGATACAGCATCCGCATTTCCTGATCCGGCAGCAGCTGCCAAATCAGTTCCGCGATACGCGCAAGCGTTCCCTCCCGGTCCAGGTGCCACGCCCCCGCTGCACATGCCGTGCCCGTGGCGCCGATATACTCTACAAGCGCTTCCTGATTCTCCGCGCAGGAAAAACAGACAAACGGAATTCCCACCGCTGCCATCTCATAAACGGTGGAACCTCCCGCCGTTACAGCCGCATCGCACTTCAGCATCAGTCCCGCCATGTCCTTTACATCATAAAGAACATGGATATTGGCATACTCTCTCTCCCATTTCTTTAATTCGTCCAGATCAGGATAATACCTGCCTGCAACAAAATAAAATTCCCTGTCCTCTCTATAGAGACACTTTAGGATCCTTCGCCCGATATGATCCGTGTCGCCGCCTCCAACAGTAATCAGAATGCTCCCGGCTTTTTCCCGCACCTCGTACATCCTGTCCCGAAACTGCGACCGCACAGGCACATACCTGCTTCCGATCAGCATTTTTGCGCCGGTTCCCCGATAGAGACTGCGGTACTTCTCCGGATCCGCAAACACATTATAGTTCACCACGCAGTCCACGGGATAAGCCCGCTCTCCCATATCATCCATCAACACCCTGCTGCCAAATCTTTTCAGCTCTTCCAGATATCTCTCCGTGACATAATAACTGTCTACCAGAATAACATTTTCCGCCGAATCCGGCCGTCCGCCCCAATCCCCCAGAAATCTTTCCCACAAAGGGAGTTCCGATTCCATATTCCGATAGTCGGTATTCGTCACAAAAGTCCGAAATCCCGCATCCGCCGCCATGTCTCCGGAGTCTGCATCGGCACATACAAAACAGACCGCCTCCCTGCCAAGGAGCCCTGCAAGTTCTTCCGCCACGGTCATACACCGCATCAGGTGTCCCGCACCAATTTTCTTGTTTCCGTCAGCGCGGATCAAAAACATAGGCTTCCTCCCATTCAGCTCAGGTAAAATCCACCAGATCCCAGCTCATGGGAGTTCCAAGTTTGGCATCTTGCCTGATCTTCTTTCCCAAAAGCTCTTCATAATACATCGTGTGCAATCCATCCGCAGGCCTGACGGATCTTAGATTCTCCGGCGTAAAGACCTCCCCGGCTTTCATGTCCTTTGCCACAAACAGAGAACGGGCATGCTCTCTTTCTCTGGCCTGTTTCGGCGTCAGGTCATACGTCACCCTTCCAAGCGCCAGCTCCGTCTTCCGGATATTGTCCGTCATTTCCTTAAATTCTTCAGGCTCCATGGAAAAAGCAGCATCCGCACCTCCATCCGCGCGTTTTAAGGTGAGGTGCTTCTCCACCACCCTCGCTCCCAGCGCCACCGCGGCCCCGGCTATGGCGCTTCCCATGGAATGATCCGACAGTCCCGTAAGACAGTCAAACGTATCCCCCATGGACGGTATGGTGCGCAGATTGATATCTTCATACGGCGCCGGATAGGAAGATGTACATTTCAAAAGGATCACTTTCTCGTTCCCAGCCTCCCTGCAGGTTCTCACGGCAAGCTCAATATCCGCAAGGCGGGCAATACCGGTGGCAATTATCACAGGCTTCCCCAGCCGGGCAATCTTTTTTAACAGGGGAATATCCGTAATCTCAAAGGATGCAATCTTATACGCGGGCACACCCATTTCCTCCAGAAAATCCACACTGCTCGGATCAAAAGGAGAGGAGAAAAATTCCAGTCCCATTCCTTCCGCAATTTCTTTCAGCCTTGGCTGCCATTCCCACGGTGTATAAGCGCTCTGATACAGCTTGTACAGTGTTGTGCCGTCCCACAGTGTCCCCTGCGTGATCTGAAAACAGGGAGCGTCACAGTTTAATGTGATCGTATCCGCGGTATATGTCTGTATCTTCACCGCGTCTGCTCCTGCCTCCTTCGCCGCCCGCAGGATCGCCACCGCCCTGTCAAAATCCATATTGTGATTTGCGGACATCTCCGCAACAATAAAAGTGGGAGAACTCTCACTGATCACATGTCTTCCAATCCTGATCTCTTTTTCCATAAACAAGCCTGCCTCTCATTCCGACGCCATTTCCTCAAAATCTATCTTTTCGTATTTTTTAGTCTCGCGGATCTGTGCCCAGCGCTCTGCCGTCATGCGCAGAAAAGTCACGTCATACCAGACGCCCTCTTTACAGATATGGTTCTTTTTCTCCTCCACGACCTCGCAGCCGCACATTTTATGAAGCTGGATTACCCCCCTGTTCAGGGTAAACACATCACTATATACCGCCTTTTTTCCCAGCCGCAGAAACGCATAGTCATACAGGCTCATCTCCAGAGAGATCGCCCTTCCTATGCTGCGCAGCCTTTTTTCACCCATATAATAGGCCCAGCCCAAACGACCCTCCGGATTTTCCAGCCCCGTCAAGTTTACCACTCCCGCTGGCTGCCCATCCACCTGGATCAGCCAGTATTTCACATCCGTATTCCTGTCCACGGATTCAAACCAGACTCTTTGTTTCTCCAGGGTCAGCCTGGGATTGGTATTCATGTACCTGGTGATGTCTTCATCCATACGCCAGCGCATGATCCTCTCCAGATCTCCTTCCCGGATCTGACGCAACGTTACGCTCATTTTACTCTCCGCATCTGTCTAATATCTCTCTCACACTGCAGATCTCTATGGCTTCATCCACCGGAATGGAAATGCCAAGGCGCAACTCCAGTTCCCCGATAATAGCCACATGAGCCAGCGAATCCCACTCTTCAAGCTCTTCGCTCCTGGTGTCCTCGGTAACAGTGCCCGCAGGGACATTCAAAATCTCTTCTATCAGGGCGATCACCTTTTCCTTCATTCCTCTTCCCTCCCTGTCTCTACATAATACATCCTCTTTGGGGTATTTTCCAGAGCTATTTCATATTCTGCGCCACCCCCGGGAAGATCTGCTGTTTTTTCATATCCGAGCTGGGGATATAAATTCTTTACGGGATTGTTCCTGGCCGTCGGGATAAAAATGCCTTTCAGCCGCCGGTATCCGCATGTCCGCAGATCTTTTTCAATATCCTCCACCAGGGCAAATTCAATATTCCTGCCCATGACCCGGCAACTCATGGTCAGTTCCTCCAGCACCGGGATTTCCCCGGCACAGTCCACGGCGGCAGCCGCCACGATTCCGCTGTCACCAAAACGGTCAGATACCTCATACAGATAGACCCGTTTTGAAGGATCCTTTACCAGTTCCTCCATCTCTGCACGGGTATACCTTTTCGCCGTGAGATTGAACTGATTGGTTTTGTTCACCAGCTGGACAAGACGTTCCATGTGCCGCTCCGGGCGTACCCTGACAGCTGTAATCTTCAGGTTTTTCAGGTATTCCTCAAAACTCCCCGCGGAATCCCTAAGCTGGTCTCTCGCCTCGTTTGCCGCATACTGCGCCGTCTTGGTCAGGTCTTCCTTTGTCAGGGACGGCTTGGCAAAATATTCCCTGTAAACTTCCACCATAGCCGGCGCCATATCCTCCGGTCTGGCCGGGAAGTCCGGGACAGCCACCTGCGGGAGCATCTCTTTCACCAGCTGGCGCTCCACCGGACTGTCGTCCCAAAATACAAAGGAATCAAGACCCAGATTGAGCTCCGCCGCAATTTCCCGGATGTTTTCGTGCTTTTGCTTCCAGTTGATACGTTTTGCCGCAAATGCGTCCGCGCGCAAGATCATATGGGGATGCTTCTCTATGATCTCCATGGCATCCGCCTCATTGTTCCTGGACACAATCGCCAGCAAAACGCCCTGCTTCTGCATCTGCAGGATAACCCGCTGCAGATCCTTATAGGCCAGACCGCCATGCTCCTCGGATAAAACCACCGGCGTGTGATCGTTCTCCCCTGCAAGCCCTCCCCACAGGGTATTGTCCAGATCCAGAATCAGCAGTTTCCCAGGCGTCCCAGACTCGATCCGCAATTTATCCAGGATCAGGCCGCACAGCCTTTTCTGGGCGTCAACGCTGAACGGTATCCTGCCCATATACCACATTGTCCGGGAAAACGCATTTTCCTCTCCCATGCCATTTATCATCCGCCGGCATGGAAGCACCCGGACATTTCCGTACTCCCCGCAAAGCTTTTCCAGTCTCTGCTGCCACATACTCTCCAGCCGTATCCTGCGGCCAGGATCATGGATGATGTCCAGCTCGGCCCCCCGCAGCCAGGCATCGGAAATATAATATGTCTTTCCCGGCGCCAGAACGCCCTGCACACAGGAAAACCATGCGTCCATCCGAGCATCCGCCCGCTCCGGATCCGGATCGTGCTCCAGAAGCTCCATCAGATCCATCACCAGAAAAGTACACTCCGGGTCAAACGTATGATAAGAAGATGACGGATTCATCAAGATACCCAGTTCGTTCCCATACCCTTCAGGAGCGTATATCTCCACTGTCTTTGCCAAAAGGCGGATCAGAGCATTCATATTTACATTTGACAGTACAGCAATCTTCATCCCGTTAGCCTTTCATCAGCCGATATTTCATTTCCGCAATCTCCCAGTCCGTCAGATTGTCAATATCCTGTACCTCCGTCTCGGGAATGACCATGGGCAGGATATTCCCCACCATCAGTCTGCGATTTCTCCTGAAAGCCTCCGTGCGGAAGACATAGAATTGTCCCACATCATGGTAATGCGGCTCCAGATCCTGAGAACGGCTGTCCAGGTACTGTGGATACTCAAACACCAGTCTTTCGTCTCTGACGATCATAGCCCGCTGCGGCGGATAGGAAAAGGCCGTCACCGGGATCAGTGTGTCCGCGTCGCTCGCAAGCAGCCGTGCAACTGCGCTCTTCAGCTTTTCCGGCGTCACAAACGGAGCCGTAGGATAGAGACAGCATGCGAACTCGTACCGTTCTCCTCTCTTTTCCAGCTCATCCAGTACCTCCAACAGGACATCGTTCGTAGTCGCATAATCGTTCGCCGTTTTCTCACTACGGAAAAAAGGCACCTCGGCGCCGTACTGTTCTGCGATCCGTGCGATCTCCGGATCATCCGTGGAGACCATGACCTTATCGAACACCTCCGACTGCAGCGCCGCCTCGACTGAGTACGCCAGAATCGGCTTCCCGCAAAATTCCCGGATGTTTTTTCGGGGGATTCTCTTGCTGCCTCCCCTCGCCGTAATAACAGCTAGTTTCATCGCTCCTCTTTTCTGCCGCTCCCGGCGGCTCTCAGCTTCTGATCCTCCTGACAAGAAGGATTAACTTATAGTACAGATAAAACGCCAGAGAAGACCTGCCCTGCAGTGCGATCAGTTTCTGCTCCTCCGCGCCGGTAAATCGTCTGTAATAGGGATTCTTTTCAAACTGCGGAAATCTCTCCTCCACACCTGCGCGCAGTTCCTTTATAAAGGAAAGCTTTGGCCGTTTCATGCCCTGCATGTAAGAAAAAAGTGTGATCCCATAATACAATTCCGTAAATCGGTACTCCAGCTCCGGATAGTATCGTTCCAAAAACCCCTTTGTCCGGCATTCCTCGTACAGCAGTTCCGCCGCCCGGACACGGTCCCTGCATTTATCCTCGGATATCTGGTGTACTGTGGAAACAGCACGCTGATAATAAAAGTATAAAGGTTCCTCCACCCGTTCAAAATGACGAAAGTACAAGGACCACAGCGGTCCCGCACAGTTGTCTTCATAAAAGATTTCCTCGGGGAAATGCAGACCGTTTTCCCGGATAACGTCACCCCGGTATATTTTTACGACCATGCTTCCCGGACGGATAAAGAGGCTTTTATGCTTTTCCTCATCCAATTCTCCGGTCTGCTCCGCTGTATTATTCCTTACCGTTTTTCCAACCTGAAACGTATGGGACGTAACCAGGCTATAGTCGCACCCCACCACATCCGCCCCGGTTTCCAAAGCCCGGGACAAAAGCTTTTCATAACAGTCCGGCGCCACCCAGTCGTCACTGTCCACAAAGCCGATCCATTCCCCGCGGGCCCTTTGCAGCCCCTCGTTCTTTGCACCGCCCTGACGTTTGTTCCGGGGACAGGAGACCACCCGGACCTTCCCCGGATTCCTTTCCTCATATCCTCTCAGGATCTCCAGAGAATTGTCTGTAGAAGCATCATCCACAGCTATGATCTCATAATCCTCCACCGTCTGCCCCAGCAGAGAATCCAGACAGAAATTCAGTTTTTCTTCCGCCGCCATGTTATAAACCGGCACGATAATGCTCAGTCTCATTCTTTTACCTGTACCTGCTGCAGGGGCTGCCCGCAGGGAACGATTTTTCCGTTTTCCACCCGATACACCAGATCACATTTTTCTATGGTCTGAAGCCTGTGGGCAATGATGACCAGGGTCTTTCTGCCGTGCAGCCTGTTGATGGATTCCATGATCGCCGCCTCCGTGTCATTGTCCAGCGCGGAAGTGGCCTCGTCCATCACCAGCACCTCCGGATCATGATACAGGGCCCTTGCAATGCTGATCCGCTGTCTCTGGCCACCGGACAGGCGGATTCCTCTCTCTCCCACCCCTGTATCCAGCCCTGCCGGCAGCGACCTGACAAACTCATCCAGCTGCGCTTCCCGCAGGACCTCCCACAGCCGGCTCTCATCAATTTCCTCCGCAGGCACGCCGAAGGCCACATTGCTGCGGATGGTATCGTCCAGCATGAAAATCATCTGGGGAATATACCCGATATTGTTCAGCCATCCCCTGTAATGATCCCTGACATTCACTCCGTCCGCCAGGATCTTGCCGGTCCTGATTTCCAGAAGTCCCAGGAGAATGTCCACCACCGTGCTCTTTCCTGCCCCGGTCGTCCCGATGATCCCCACGGAGGTTCCCACAGGAATAACAAGGTCCGCATGATCAAAGATCAGCTTATCCGAATTGGGATAGGCATACGTAATGTCTCTCAGTTCGATTCGGTCTTTTACCGGCAGTTTTGCATCGTTGTCGGTAAAAGCCGACAGATCCACCTTTTCCCCCCGAATCTCATCCTGCAGATTGTCACTGACTCCCATAAAAAAGGGGTCAAAATAAGCAATGGAATTGACCTGGTTGCTGATACGGTTTACACAGGGCAGAAGCACAAAGGCTGCTGCCGCCAGAGTGGAAATTACATTCAGCATATCGTCGGTGGAGACACCCGTCGCAATCTGGAAGATCATATAACCTGCCATAGCCGCCACGCAGGCGGTCTCCAGAAGCAGCTTGGGTATATTATTGTAGAGACTGTAACGCTGCACCGCGTCCACATAACCGCGTCCACACTTGATGTATTCTCCCACAAAATACCGCTCCCTGCAGTTGACCTTGACCTCTTTGATCCCCTGCACTGTCTGGGAGATCCATTTAAACAGGCTGCTGTAATAATCCTGATTGTCCTTTCCCGCCTTATACATAACCGGCTTCAGCACTTTTTTCACAAGAACCATAAGCGCTATAAGCACCACCGCCAGCACCATAGTCATGGCGCCGTTGGTAAGAAAACAATAGCTCACAATAAAAACGGATACCACCCCATCTGAGAGCAGCTGCAGAATAGCCAGGATCAACGCATACATATTGTTCACATCCGAAGTAATACTGCGTTGTACCACGGCCGTGTCCGCATTCAGATAAAATTCATAGCCCCGGCGCAGATAATTGCGCATCATGCGCTCCGAGGTGCGGAACTGATTGGTATAAACAAAAGCAAACGTCAGCTTCTGCTGGAAATACAGAAAGAGATTTTTTACCACGAACACAGCGATCAGCAGCGCCATCACAGTGATGGAAAAACTGCTGTAGCTGTCGCTGCCCAGCAGATCATACAGCATGGATACCGCCCGGCTGTTCTCCACCGCATTCGGATCGATGACCACATTCACTACCTGCACCAGCATACCCACGCCTGCCGTCTGCAGAAAAGCGCCAATGATCATCAGCACGATCAGCCCCGCCATAGTCCGTTTTTGTCTCCCGTCCAGAAGTATGCGCAGCTTTTTTAATATTTTTATCACAGTGTGTTCTCCTTGTCCGGTATATCTTACACCATCTATATCAATTCATTTTGTCTGTGGATCTTGGGATCTTCATAGGCATCCATGAAATCTTCTCCCAGGCGCACGATCTCATCCGCAAACGTAATGGCATTCAGCACCGTGAGAACACCCACCACCTTTTTAAAGCGGACTCCTGGGAAAAACCCCAGAAGCTCCATGGGTACGGTTGCATCGAACTGAGGATATTCCGGAAAAAGTGTGCGGTAATCCAGCGTGTCTCTTGGGTGGGGTTTAAGGAATATCATTCCCTCCGGTTCATACTTTTTGATAATATCCCGGAAGATCCTCTCCCGCACCTCTAAGGTACACAGCGGATCCGTAAGGATCAGGATTTTATCCTTCGTTCCGCCGCTCTCCGCCAGCTGCCTCTCCAGCCCCTCCTTATCCCGGATAAACGCGCGCAGAATCTTATCCCTGTCCTGGGGCGTAAGCCTGTCCACCAGCTGCTGCCTGGGCTTCTCAACATATCTTGGGCAGCCGTACCGCAGTACGGAAAGATCGTTCACTTCCATGTCAATACAGTATTTCCCGTAACCATTCTGTACAAAAATCAGATTCAGGCATCTGGACATAAAAACCTTCAGCCAGAATAGTCCTCTGTTGTCATACCTGGCGGCATCATAATTCTTCAGACAGTTCAGCCCGTCCTCCAGCGCATGGTAAGGTATTTTATAGTGATTCAGATAATAACCGATGGGATCGGAATCGCAATATACATAGATATCCCCATATTCTCTGAAATCCACCGGAACAAACGGCGCTTCCAGTTGAGCATACTGCCCGGTAAACCGGATCCTGTAATACAGATTTCCCAGAATATTTCCCGTCCCCCTTCGCCATTTGGCCAGTTCCGGGAAAAAATCCTCCCGTTTTTCGTCAAACATGTATACCTTCCGGAACATCCCGGTGCTTTCCACCCTGCTCTTCAGGTTCTCAAAGTCAGTGGACATCATGGACAGAACAAGATCCGCCTTTCCCTGCTCCTCTTCGGGAAGGCTCAGTTCCTTCAAAAAGGTAATATAGACATGATAGTACGTATGGCATACATAAACGCGCGGCTTTTCAGCGTTTCTGTTTTTCCTTTTCCTGTTTTTCATCCAAAACTCCCTGTCTGTTATGATCGGCATACACTGTATTCATTCAGGCATCTTTCATGCCGCCTCACATTTTCACATTTTCCAGTATACCCCAACAGGACAAGCTTTGCAATGTTTTCGTCAAAGGACAAATTCCTGCAGCTGCGGCACCCCTGGCCTGCGAAATAAGGCCGCGCTTATTCCCGGGTCCGGAAAAATACCAGATCTTTGTCTTCCCCAAGCTTTACATACCCCGCATCAATGCAGGCCGCCTCAACAGCCCCTCCGGACGCGACACAGAGATATCTGCTTTGAAGTGACCCCATGTTATTCAAAACATATTCCGGCATACAGCAGCTGATCCCAGTTCCCTTCGGCAGTCCGTACAGCAGCTGCCAGGGGGTGATCACAGACCTTCCTGAGACGTTGTCGCTAAACACCCATATCACGACATTGTCGAAGCTGGGCGCCTCCTGCGTCAGCACAACCTCGCTTTCAAAAAGATCCGTCCATTTCTCTACCTGCGCTTCGCGCTCCGGAACCGCAAAAGGCACCTGATAATCATAAGGGTCTACCGCCCTGTACGAATATAGATAGACAAAGGCAGCTCCCAGGATCACTGCCTTCTTGTAAAATTTTGTCTCCATCAGCGCCACAATAAAAATTCCCGCCGCCATAAATGTAAGCAGATGCTTGCTTCCCTCTGTCAGCTTATACATCAGAAGCAGCGCAAACAGCATACCGACAAAGCAAAACGTCATGTGCGCTTCCAGAATCAGTTTCTTCTGTGTACCCGCATACTCTCCATCCGAGTCTTTTTTTCCTGCCCTGCGCCACCTTTTCAGCAGGACAAAATCATGTACGCTCTGATATGCCAGAATGCAAAGCATGATCAGATAGCCGCAGAAAAACGCGCCCGCGGCAAGACCGCTGCGGAACCCCTGCAGCGTATACGCCATAAAGTCCCTGCCCATATAATACAGCTTTCCCAACGTAAAACGGATACCGCCAAACAGTCCCCTCTCCGCGAACGCCTCCACCCAGTCCGTAAAAAAAAGCGGGGTAAAATAGGCCGCCCCAAGGTACTGTTTGATCCAGGCATAAATCCCCAACGTCACCCCCAGCGTCAATGCGGAACCAAGCGCGCCCTTCCATCCGCTTTTTCTGATCCAGAAGTACACCGGAAGCAGAAGGAACAAAAGCATATAAGGGCGCATCAGAGTCATTATGCCCGCCATGATAAGAAGCAGCGCAAGCTTCCAGTTTTGCTCTGCGTTCAGATAGCTGACGGCAAGCCCGTAAAACAGGATCAGCATGCTGAAGCAGATTACCTCCGGCATTCCCGACAGCATATACCGCACAAAAGGAGTATACAGACTAAACAACAGCGCCATCACGCCCCATTGTTTCCATGACGGCCTGACCAGCCAGACAAACAGAAAAAGAGAAAGGGTCATGAGAACAATATTGCACAGGATCGGTGACATCAGATTCCAGCCGAACACAAGCCCCCATATGACCCAGGGAAATACCAGCACCGGACTCCACGCGGCAAACGACAGCTTTGCGGCATGGCTTTCATTGAACCCAAAATATCCCTGGGGATATCCATAGCTGACAATTCCTTCTACCTGTTTATAATAAAACAGCTCGTCGTTCCACTCGGAAGCCGGCAGATATACCTGCCCGATAGAGCGTCCCTGTACCGCACAGTAGGTGAGACAGCAAACAATCGGAAGCAGCGCCCCAAGCAGCGCCTTTATCAATGTCACATATCTCTTTTCCCGCTTCCACCACTGAAATACTCTCCCCATCTCCAATATCCTCTGCCCTCAAAAATTAATTTTTTCCCGGATCACATACTGCGGCGAATTATTCAGGCTGATGTAAATACGTCCGATATATTCGCCGATCAGCCCCAGCATCAGCATCAGCATGCCGCCAAAGAACACAAGCGCTGCCATCAGAGCGCTGAATCCCATTGGCACGTCGGGATTTATAAACCGTTTTATGATGGTGTAAATACCGTACAGAAATCCCGCACCTGCGCTGATACCGCCGATGGCGGTGGCGATGCGCAGGGGTTTGACGGAGAATGCGGTGAACCCGTTGAGCCACAGTCCCAGCAATTTCCCCAGGTTATACCCCGATACGCCCGCCCTGCGTTCCCTGTGGCACACCGTTACGTTGGAAATATTCCTGGTGGCGCGCAGCACCAGGCCGATCACATAAGGATACGAATTTTCATATTTTACCATATCCTCCACCACAAAACGCTTTACGGCAAAATAGCTGGAGATATAAAGTTCCTTGGGTTTTCCCAGCATCATCCGGAGCATCCGCTCATTGACCCTGCTTCCAAAATTCCGGAAACCCGAATGCCGCTTGTGGTCATACCTTGCATACACAGCGTCATACCCCTCTTCCAGACCTGCGAGCAGCTTATCCACCTCGTCCGCCGGTGTCTGGCCGTCATCGTCAAGACACACCACATAATCTCCGTCCGAATGACGCAGTCCCGCCATCAGCGCGGAATGCTGGCCAAAATTTCTGGCGAAATCAATACCGCGGATGTTTTCGTTTTCCCGGCAGAGCTTCCGGATCACATCTATCGTGCCGTCCGGCGAGCAGTCGTTCACCAGGAAGATATCATACGCATAATTGGGCATTGACTCCATTTTTTTCTGAATTTCTTCTACCACCGAAGCAAGCGTCCCTTCCGAGCGATAACAGGGAATCACAAAGCTCACTTTTTTCATGTTTTTCCTACCCTCCGCAAACTTCAATCCAACGGATCCGGATTGACTGCTGCCATCCATACAATATCGCGGTATTTCCCGTCAATACAGACATCATCCTTCAAGTACCCCTCCCGGACGAAACCCGCCTTCTCATAACTTCGGATCGCGGGGATATTGGAGGCCAGCGCCCTCAGGTATACCCGGTGCAGCTTTTCTGTCCGGAAGCAGTATGCCAGCATAAGCTCTGCGGCGGCCGTTCCCAGCCCTCTTCCCCGGGCGGAGGCTTCCCCGATAAAGATGCCGTATTCCGCTTTTTTATGACGTCTGTCAATGTCACGGATATACACGGATCCCACGGGCCTGTCTCCCTCCAGGCCGCAGATCATCATCTGTACGGCATTCCCCGTTTCAATCATGGTTGCGATCCAATTCTCATGTCCTTCCCTTGTAAAGGGTTCCTGATAGATAAAATTTCTGCGCACTTCCTCGCTGTTGCGCCATTCCACGATCAGATCCGTATCGTCATGTGTCATCGGTCTCAAATAAATTCCTGCCGTCCGGTCAGATAATTTCTGCATCTGCATCCTCTCTCCCTAATTCCACAGCGCCGTCAATCTCTGTCCAGGCCCAGAGGAACGGCAATACAAGCATCAGCGGATAAATGTATCTCAGCTGCACCGTCGGCCCCAGAAAAAGCGTCAGATAATATCCCAAGACAAAGGCAAGCGGCGCACACAGCCGAAACAAACGTCTCAGCATAAGCCAGCCGAACAGCAGCAAATAAAAATATAAGTACGATCCCGGTACAAACAGATATTTGAGGACCGGCCACTTCAGATACGTATTTTCCTCAGCCCACTTTTCCAGAATCTGATGTAAACTCTTCCATTTGGAGTCCTTGAAAATGCCCTGGGCATTCAGGGTAACATCATCCCAGCGCGTCTGGACATACCCTTTATTCCGCGCACCCTCTTCCTCATTTACATGCGCATGGGTTACATCGCCCGGATAAAAATACCCTGCGTCAAGCGCAAGCGCGGCGTTGACAAAGTCACCGGGGTATTGTGCCAACAGGCGAAAATAGGTGTCAAGAAACTCCCTGGTCCGATAGCGCACGACATACGTGTTCGTATATCGTTTCACCGGATCTGAAATATCGGGACGATAAAGCCGATAGGATTCCTCCAGAAGGAAATCCCCAATCAGCGCCCTGTCCTTTTCCTCCATTTTCCCGTCATCCTCCGGCAGGACATCGACGCCGCCGTGATAAACCATAACCCTGGCGAGCTGTTGAATAGGTACGCTTAGACATTCCCGTTTGTCTCCCGGCTGGCCGTCGACCGCGTGAAACAGCAGGGTCAGGAAAATATTTCCGGCGCAGAAAGCGGCTCCGCACCACAGAAGCAGGCGTCCCCATAGCAGCCGTCTTTTCTTCCCCCGCCACAGAGCAATCCCCAGGCACAAAAGCAGCACGAGGAAAGCATATCTGCCGTTATTGCGGAAGAGGATAATTCCAACGCCGCTGATTGCCAGCAGGACATCGTACCGTGCCGCGCGCAGCCGGTTCCTGCCCTCCCACAGTTCAGCCGTCATCGCCGTCAGAAACAGCAGCACAAACGCACTGAAAATAATATCCTTCGTCATACTGATGCTCATATACCAGTGAAAGGGAAAGAACATACAGCAAAGCTGCAAGAGGATCAGATAACGCACCGGCGCGTGCGCACGCTTCAGAACGGCAATCCCGTACGCCATGGCGCCCGCGAGGAAAATCATCTGCAGCGCCGTAAACACCGCTATCCCCGTGTTTGCGCTGCCAAAGATATTCCTTCCGGATATGATGGCTCCCCGAAGCAGCAGGGTATGGGCGATGGGATGATGATCAATATACATGTCATTTACGATCTGGTCCAGCTGAACCGGAAAGTCATACGCACATATTCCCGGATAATACGCAAGATAGGCAGGGACCCATGCCAACAGCGTGAAAAACATGCTTCCGAAAAATACAGCCGCTGTATTCCATCCACAGACAGCCTTTGCCGGACCGGTCTTCTCCTGCCGCTGCTTTCGCATCGCCAGACGATACAAGATCTCGCTGAGCGCTATCCCCAGGATGCTGCCGAAAACCAGCGAAAACAGTACCGTCTTCCCCGTAAACTCCGCTGTCCACAACAAATTTCCCCGCTCTGCCAGCTCCTTTTCTGTCTTTGCAAAGAACATAAAAAGGATCCCGAAAAAGACAAACATGGCATTTGAAAGTTTTTTTGAAAGCAATCCTTCCTTCCCCATACGTCACCAATCAATCCCCCATCAGCGCCCTTCCCGCGATATCCTGTTCAGACGGTATTCAAAATCCCGCCGGTCCTTTGCCGCCATAACCTCCAGCATCATGCCGGTAAAAAAAGACTGAACGCCGGCCAGCACCATAAAGCCGCATACGATAAGTGTGGGAAAGCGCGGCACCAGACCGGTTTTGAAATAAACCGCAACCACAGGAATCATAAGGGCCGCGGCAACTAACAGCAGCACAAGACACAATACCCCGAAAAATTGAAACGGTTTATAGTTCCTGTAAAGCTGAAACATTTTTCCGATGACACGTATCCCGTCGCTGAACGTATTCAGCTTAGACACACTGCCCTCCGGCCGGTCGCGGTATTCCACTACAACATTCTCTACCTGCATATTATAATGAACCGCATGGATCGTCATTTCCGTCTCGATCTCAAATCCCTTTGAAAAAACCGGAAAGGTTTTCACAAAACCATAGCTGAAGGCCCGATAGCCCGTCATGATATCTTTAATGTCCGCATGAAACAGCCTGTTGATTCCAACACGCATCAGACTGTTTCCGAAATTGTGGAAGGGCCGCTTATTTTCCGTAAAATAAGTAGAGGAGAGCCTGTCCCCCACCACCATGTCAGCGTTATGGAAGAGGACCTTGTCCACCAGCTCCCTGGCGCAGTCTAAGGGATATGTGTCGTCCCCGTCGATCATCAGATAGCACTCCGCATTGATCTCCCGGAACATCCTGCGGATCACATTCCCTTTCCCCTGTTTATATTCATGACGCACCACAGCGCCCGCGGCCTTCGCAAGCTCTTCCGACCTGTCCGTGGAATTGTTGTCGTAGACATAGATCACTGCCTCCGGCAGAAAATTCCGGGCATCACGCACTACCTTTTCAATGGTCCGTTCCTCGTTATAGCAGGGTATCAAAACAGCAATCTTATCCATTCCAGAATTTTCCTCCCTATGATCCATTTTATCACGGTTGCGGGATAACAGCCACTGTTTTTTTGAAAGAAACTGTGTTATACTGTTGTTGCTGGCATTCGGGTAAAGTTCCCGGACACAAAACTGCGCCAGAACGGAGGTCAAGTTGAAAACCGCTGCAGAAAAAATATATACTTTTTCCTGTGTCTTCATACAACTCTTCAGCATACTTCTCACAGCGCTGCTGTTTGCAGGCGGTTTTCTCGTGACCTGCTACAGCCTTGACATGGAATCTCAAAAAGTGCTGACCCGCTGGGACAATCCCCTGACAGGCATTCTGGGTCTTTTGGCTTTTCTGGGGCTGATGTTTCTGACCGTAAAGGGGTTCTATTTTCTTCACGACCGCACAAAGTTTCCTGATCCCGTAAAGTTTCTGACGGTTCTGGTACTGCTGTGGGTGGTGGCCGCAGGCGCTGTTCTGATCGTTTTTGGGAAGACTGTCCCGGCAGCCGATGCCATGTCCGTATACCAGGCGGCTCAGGAATTTGCGGCAGGAAATACCAGTTCCATACACCCAACCGACTCTTATCTTTCCTATTATCCGCATCAGACAGGCATAATGGTCTTTTTTGAACTGCTGCACCGTCTCTGCAGGATTCTGCCCACAACCCTTCCCGCCTATCATTTTTTCAAATGCATTTACGTTATTCTGACCTGTGTGATCATCCTGTTCCAAAAAGCGACGATACGACTGTTATGGGATGATCCGAAAGCGGAATGCATCTATCTGCTCCTGGCAGGCGCCAACCTTCCCTTCCTGATGTACTCTTCCTTTGTTTATGGCGAGATTCCCTCTTTCGCTTTGTTTTCCGCAGGCCTGTATTTTCTGCTGAAGCTGTTTTCCGCCGAGAGCAGACGCCGCTCTTTGACTGCCGCGTCCGCTGCAATATGCTTTTTTGCCCTGAGCGTTATGCTTCGCAAAAACAACCTGATTCTGGCGATTGCCATCCTGATCACAGCTTTCCTGTATTGGCTGAAGCGCCGGAAAACGTCTTTCCTTGTTTTTGCGCTTCTCTGTGCTCTATGCTGCTTTTCTATTCTTCCTCTGGTCCAGAAGGGATATGAACTTCGGGCAGACAGCCAATTAAGCTCCGGCGTTCCCGCAATCTCTTATTTTGCCATGGGAATGCAGGAGTCTTCCCGGGCAGACGGCTGGTACAACGGCTTCAATTTTGAGACTTACCGCGATACCGGCCTGGATACGGACGCCACAGTCAGACTAAGCCGCAGTGCTATTCGGGAACGACTGTCCTACTTCGGACAGCACCCCCTTTACACGCTGCATTTTTACCTTCAAAAACACCTTTCCCAGTGGGCGGACGGCACCTATGCCTGCCGTCAGGCGACTCTCGCAACCTTCGGCAGCAGAAGCGCATTTTTTAATGACCTTTATGAAGGGAAATTCAGTCGTTCCTTTATCAGCTATTCCAACCTCTATCAGAATGTGCTGTATCTGGGCGCCCTTTTGTTCTGTCTCTATGGGCGCAGACGTCCCCGCAGGAATTATCTTCCGGAATACATTGGCCTGATCGGTGTTACAGGCGGTTTTCTGTTTCATATTATCTGGGAAGCAAATTCCCGGTATATCTTCCCGTACAGCCTTCTGCTGATCCCTTATTGCGCAAGAGGACTTTCCCTGCTGTCAGGGAGTCTCAATAATATGATGCACCGCGGGCAATGACTCCAAAGTACGCCAGCCCGCAGATGACATGACATAGATACGCCGTCCACTGGACTCCAAGGAGCAGTCTGTTCCAAAGCGGCTTCGCTTGGCCCGCCGGCCGTTCGGAATGAATCCCACATACCTGCAGTGTTGTTTGAATCAATACCGTCAGCGAGACGAAATGGCAGAAGAAAATACCATACATATAACCCCACGAAAAATTGAAATCCATCTTTCGGAAACCCTTCTCATACAGAAAAAATGTCGTCAGAAAAGCAATGATATAGAACTGCCAGGAAAAACGATACATGGTATTCTTTTTTATCTCACGAGGATTCAGCAGCAGAACCAACAGTGGAAATCCCATCGCAAGCCCAACGGACAGCGGTATATTTCCGCAGTAATATCTCCACACCTCCCCAAGACAAAATCCGATTCCGCCCTCATCGCCCTCCGCAGGCACAAAGACACCGCTGTACTGATACAGCAGATCAATAAAGGTGGGAAGAAAACACAGCCCCAGCTGCACCGCCGGCAGGAAATTCCGAAACCTGTTTCTTAAGAGCCTGAAGAGCATGATAAGTCCCGCAGTGGACACCAGAATGATGGTAAAACTCGGTTTGGTCATGGTCGCAGTCAGCAGGAACAGGGAAAACAACACATAATCCCAAGGAGCTACACCCTCCGGCTTCCTTTTCGTCCGCATTCCTTTTTCATATACATCCAGCAGCTTCACATACCACAAAAATGTCAGTATGGCAAAGGGCCGGGCCGCCATATAAGTAGCATTATGAAAAGGATTCGCCGTGAAAACCCCCAAATATTTGAATTGGATCCCCGGCAGATAGATTCCCCTGGGAGGATACAGCATGGAAATAAAAAACAACGAAACAGAAAACAGGCTCAGCAGGATTCCCACCGCCCATTTTTTCCCGAACAATCCCTGACAGCCATCGCATTTTGCAAGTATCATCCGGTTCAGCACCAGCTTCACGATCACAATGGAAAGACTGTTCAGCGTCATGGTCGCCAGCGCCACAGCAAACTCCGGGGACGAAAACAGCCAGAAAAAAGCGGCGATCTTAAAGAATACAGGATAAGGAAAGTTGTACCCGCTGTCCAGCCCCTGCATCTTGAGAATATATGCCTTCATGTCGGAATGGTAGCCATTTTCCGGGCTTCCCAGCGTCTGTCTGTGAAAAAGCTCCAGCGTCACCGCAGATACCGCCGCAAGCAGCAGCAGAAAAATAACTGTATCAATTATCCGATCCCTATTGTATTTCCGTTGTTTTTCCATCATCCGGCTTTCCTCTTCATAGACTTTTGTCTTCTCTGGCTCTATGATTTTTTATAATATTCCACTACCTTCCGAACGGCCCGGATGGTATCCTCCACCTCCGCGTCCGTGAGGGAATGATACAGCGGAATGCTCATAGACCATTCATAATAGGCTTCCGCGTTGGGACAGAGTCCCTTCTCGTACCCCAGTTTTTCATAATAAGAATGCCAATATACAGGAAGATAATGCACCTGGGGACAGACATTTTCTGCATAGAGAGCATCAAAAAACTGCTTTCTGTCACAGGAAAGCCGTTCCGGGTTCAGCCTTATCACATAGAGATGCCTGGTCGTATCCGATTCCGGTATTTCCTTCTGAACAAACAGCTCCGGCATCTTGGAAAACGCCAGATCATACCTCTTGACGATCTCCTTGCGTCTGACGGAAAATCTGTCGAGCTTAGACAGCTGACTCAAAAGCAGCGCCGCCTGAAAATCAGTGAGCCGGTAATTGTAGCCAAGTTCCACCTGTTCATTGTACCATACTGCATCTGTGGGATGCACCATCTCGCTGCGGACTCTTGTAATACCATGGGTGCGTAACCGCAGAATCCTGCGGTAAAGCCTTTCGTCATTGGTTGTGACGGCACCGCCCTCGCCGCATGTAACGGTCTTTACCGGATGAAAGCTGAAGCAGGTCATATCCGCAAGACTGCCCACAGGACGCCCGTTATACTTTGTACCGATGGCATGGGCGGCATCCTCGATCAGCACAAGCCCCTTCTCCCTGCAGATCTGGCGGAGCGCCTCATGCTCCACAGCCTGTCCCGTAAAATCCACCGCGACGATTCCCCGGGTCCTGGGCGTGATCAGACGCCGCACCGATTCCGGATCAATATTGTAGGTCTCCGGATTAATGTCCGCAAAAACCGGCTTGGCCCCGCAGTACAGTACACAGTTTGCCGACGCAGCAAAAGTAATGGAACTGACGATCACCTCATCCCCTTCGCCAAAGCCGGCGGCTATCGCGGCAAGATGAAGAGCCGCCGTACCGTTTGCCACAAGGACCGCATATCTGGCTCCCGTTATCTCGCAAAGCCTTCGCTCCGCCTCTTCTCCCTTCGGCCCCGGACCCGTGATCAGATCGCTTTGCAGCGTTTTCGCCACCACTTCTACATCATCCTGCTCAATGCACTGTCTTCCATAATAAATCGGTGTTTCTCTCACCGGAGTCCCGCCGAATATCGCAAGCTTCTCCATATAGATTTTCACGCCCTTCCCATTCTGTTTTGCTGTTCCCTCAGTTTCAATCTCTCATAACGTTTCTATATAGTTTAACAGAAAATACCAAATGTTACAATGCGGCTGTCTTAATTTTTTGTTGTCCGTTGTCTTTTATTATCATTATATGATTATATTTTTAATAACAATAATACGATATTAAACATTAATATCATTGACTTATAATTTGAACTGAACTATAATAAATTTCATCAGGAGGTAAAATACGATGGCACAACTAAATCCCAGAGAACTTGATGTTCTTAATATTCTGTGGAAAAAAAGTGACGAAGCTCTGACATCCACGGATATTGTGAACGAACAGCGAGGCCTGACTCAGAGTACTGTTATAGCAGTACTGCGCAAGCTGCTGAAGGACAACCTGGTAGAAGTGGCCGGTGTTACACACAGTGGAAAAGTGTTGAGCAGAACTTATCGCCCTACAGAAGAGTCGAAAGACGTGATCTTACAAAATTTTGCCGAGCAGTATGCTCATTTCAAGAATGTGGTCTCCAAGTCCCAATTGTGCGAAGCCGTTCTTGCAATCGAGCAGGAGCCCGAACAGATGAAAAAAGAGATTACAAAAATAAAAAATCTCCTGACAAAATACGAAAGAAAATTAAAATAATTCCGACTGTATACAGTATAAGCGCCTGTCATCGGTATTCCGCTGCCAGACGCTTTCTCTCTGTCTACAACCTATTTCTCCAGCCCAGCTTCTTTGAGCCGCTCCCTGATCTCTTCCACACCCAGCCATTCTTTATTGTTGTCCGAGCTGTAGGAGAAACCCTCCGGAACACGCTTTCCCGTCGGCACTGCGCGCCTGCTCTCGCTCCAGACCATCTGGGGATATATAATAAAATGCTTATCATACTCATAAGTCATCATGGCGTCCTCAACAGTCACCATAATCTCATGCAGCTTTTCTCCCTCTCTGATCCCAATTTCTTTTGTGGTACAGCCCGGCAGCATCGCTTCCGCAAGGTCCGTTATTTTAAAAGAAGGGATTTTGGAAATAAAGGTTTCCCCGCCTTTTGCTTCCTCCAGCGCCTTGATCACCAATTCGACTCCCTGCTGCAGGCTGATCCAAAATCTTGTCATACGACGGTCAGTAATCGGCAGCTCTGACACTCCCTGACTGATGATATTGCGGAACAAGGGGATCACAGAGCCTCTGCTTCCGGCTACATTTCCATACCGGACAATGGAAAAACAGATATCCTTCTCACCCGCATAGGCATTTGCAGCGATAAACAGCTTGTCCGATACAAGCTTTGTCCCGCCATAAAGATTCACGGGATTGACTGCCTTATCCGTGGAAAGCGCCACAACCTTTTTCACGCCGGTATTTAAAGCGGCATCAATCACATTCTGCGCCCCGTTAATATTTGTTTTAATGGCTTCGGCCGGATTATACTCACAGGCCGGCACCTGCTTGAGAGCCGCCGCATGAATGACATAATCCACACCTTCAAAAGCACGCATCAGCCGGTCTTTATCTCTCACATCACCGATAAAAAAACGCAGCTTTGTGGCATGCTTTTTTAACTCGTTCTGCATGAGGAACTGCTTATATTCATCTCTGGAATAGATAATAATCTTTTTCGGATTATAATGCTCCAAAACATAATTCGTAAATGCTTTTCCGAAGCTTCCCGTACCTCCGGTCACCAAAATTGCCTTATTGTTCAGCATGATATCCTCTCTTTCACGGCATTTCTGCTATTTAAAACTGTTCTTATATCATATCATATTGCATAGTGAAAAGCAAATCTTGAATGGGGCTGACAAAAAATAATTTTAAATTTAAGCAGTCAGGGCACCGCGGTGCGTGAAGCGTGTCACATCCCCAATCTCAGCTATAAGCTGCGGGCCGAGGGTAGGGCCGACACCGTTCATCGCCATGACAACAGGGTATTCGGGAAGTGTGGAAGCAGTTTCATCCATTTCCCGGCGCAGGGTTTCTACGGTTTCAGATGTGGTATTCAGCATTGCCACGGCCTGACGTATCATCAGTTTCGTGCTGTCGTCCTTAGGGAATACGGCGATCAGGTCTGAGGAGGCCTGATAGATCTTTTCCGCTTTGTCGGCGCTGAAGTTATAGCCCTTGCGTCTGCACCAGCTCCGGTAGTGCTCCGTAAAGGCTGCCAGTGACCTGGAGCGTACACAGTCCACATGCCAGTAGGTATGTACAAAGTCCACCCACTTCTGGCTGCCGTCGCTCCTTGCAGGGCTGTCAAAGAAGTCATTTGCACCCGGATAGGTCTGGTCAAGCAGGGCAATGAGGTTGTTCTTCATGGCGGTCTTCTGCGCCATGTAAAAGCCGAACTGCCGGTTCAGGGTTTTGAGTTGGTTGCGTGTTTTATCCATGTTTCCATACTGCCTTAGTTTTGCCCAGCGGTCAAGAGTGTAGCGGGCGATCTTTTTGGAATCGGCCTTGTCGGTCTTGGGAGTGCGCAGGGAATCATCGCCGAACTCCTTAATAAGAATGGGGTTTACGGCGCTGACAAAGATGCCCGCATCAGAAAGCCATGTGGCGACCGGCTCATAGTACCTGCCGGTGTGCTCCATACAGACCTTGGTTTCCCCGTCAAGTTCTTTGATCTGCCTGATCAGGTCATTGATGGCGGACTGGGTGTGGGGGATGTCGCAGGGCGGCAGGATGACCACATCGCCGGGCCTGCGGATAGTGACAGTGCTTTTACCTTTGGAAACATCGATACCAACAGCGTTCATAGAAGATACTCCTTTGGAATGTATTAGCAATGGTCAATACCAGGTCTACTCATTGCCTGTTCAATCTACTGGGTATCACGCGAACGGGAGGTTCAACCTGCGTAAAACGAATGCTGCGAATGAGGGCTGGTTGGCTGACTTAAATACGGACGAAGAGTCCTAGGAGAAATCGGCCAGACCTATTGCCATACTCATTCTAACAGCTTAAGCAACAAGATGGGTAATTCCTTACTGGCTGTAAGGGGTATTAACCATAAATATATTGTAGTAGGAAAAATTTCCTGGAATTTATATTGAATGACTTCCCTTTTGCTGAACATTTCGGAACATTTCGGGCCTCTGCCGTCATCTGAATCCGGTTGCATTTTTTACAGGGATTATGTATAATTTCAGATAAGGAATTGCAGATCTGCAAAATCTAACGGTAAGGAGAACGCTATGAAATTCGGTTATTTCGACGACACACGCCAGGAGTATGTGATCACGACTCCCAAGACCCCGCTGCCCTGGATTAACTACCTGGGCTGCAACGGCTTTTACAGCCTTATTTCCAACACCTGCGGCGGCTATTCCTTTTATAAGGACGCAAAACTGCTGAGGATAACCAGATACCGCTACAATGATGTGCCGGCGGACGCCAACGGCAAATATCTTTACATCAAAGACGGTTCTGCCATATGGAACCCCGGCTGGCAGCCCTCCAAGACAGAGCTGGACAGCTACGAATGCCGTCACGGCCTGGGATACAGCCGTTTTACCTCCTCCAAAGATCAGGTGGAAGCGGATGTGCTGTCCTTTGTGCCCATGGACGACAGCTGCGAGCTGACCAGACTGACTGTAACCAACAAGTCACAGAAGACCAAAAATCTCTCCGTCTTTTCCTATGTGGAATGGTGTCTCTGGAACGCCGACGACGATATGAAAAATTTCCAGAGAAACTTAAGCACCGGCGAGGTTGAAGTGGCGGGTTCCACCATTTTCCACAAGACCGAATACAGAGAGCGCCGCAATCATTACGCCATCTACTCGGTAAACGCTCCCATCGCAGGCTTTGACACGATCCGGGATGAATTTCTCGGCGCGTACCGCGGCGCGGACAAACCTCTTGCCGTAGAAAACGGCGCCTGCACGAACTCCATGGCCAGCGGATGGTCTCCCATCGCCGCGCACCAGCTGGATCTGACGCTCGCACCCGGCGAGAGCAAAACATACCTCTTTGTCCTCGGTTACATAGAGAATCCCGAGGAAGAAAAATGGGAATCCCACGGCGTGATCAACAAGACCCGCGCTTACGCAATGCTGGAGAAATACAGCACGGAAGCCGGTTTTGACAAAGCTTTTTCGGAACTGCAGACATACTGGAAGGAGCTGCTTTCCAGATACACCGTCTCCTCCGGCGACGAAAAGGTCAACCGCATGGTAAATATCTGGAATCAATACCAATGTATGGTGACCTTCAACATGTCCCGCTCAGCCTCCTACTATGAATCCGGCATCGGCAGGGGCATGGGCTTTCGGGATTCCTGTCAGGATCTCCTGGGCTTCGTGCACCTGATCCCCGAAAAGGCGAGGGAACGCATTATCGACATTGCTTCCACCCAGTTTCAGGACGGCAGCGCCTATCATCAGTACCAGCCTCTGACCAAGAAGGGCAACTCCGACATCGGCAGCGGCTTTAACGACGATCCCCTGTGGCTGATCGCAGGCACAAGCGCCTATGTGCGCGAAACCGGCGATACTTCAATCCTGACGGAAACGGTTCCTTTTGATAATGACATGAGTGTCGCAACGCCGCTGATGAATCATCTGAAGAGGTCCTTCGATTACACCGTGACCCACAAAGGACCTCACGGTCTGCCCCTGATCGGCCGCGCGGACTGGAACGACTGCCTGAATCTGAACTGCTTCTCCGCGCATCCCGGCGAGTCCTTCCAGACTTTTGGTCCCAGCGAAGGCCCCGTTGCGGAATCCGTGTTCATTGCCGGCATGTTCGTAAAATACGGTGAAGAATATGCCCAGCTGTGCGAGCTGATGGGCGATGCCGCCGAGGCAGCAAGGGCCCGCAAGGAAGTGTCCGAAATGTATGACACGATCCTGGCGCACGGCTGGGACGGCGACTGGTTCCTGCGGGCCTACGACGCATACAGCCATAAGGTAGGCTCCCATGAGTGCAGGGAAGGCCAGATCTATATTGAACCTCAAGGATTCTGTGTGCTGGCGGGAGTCGGCGTGAAGGAAGGTCTGGCGCAGAAGGCGCTGGATTCCGTCAAAGAGCGGCTGGACACGGAGTACGGCGTCATGATCCTGCAGCCCGCCTATACGGAATACCATCTGGAGCTGGGTGAGGTTTCCTCCTATCCCCCGGGATACAAGGAAAACGCAGGCATCTTCTGCCATAACAACCCCTGGGTTTCCATTGCGGAAACCGTGCTGGGCAGAGGCGACAGAGCCTTTGAAATTTACAGAAAAACCTGTCCCGCCTACATTGAGGACATCAGCGAGATCCACCGGACAGAGCCTTACGTCTACTCCCAGATGGTGGCCGGCCGGGACGCGAAGTACCACGGCGAAGCAAAAAACAGCTGGCTCACCGGCACCGCCGCATGGACGTTTGTAAATATTTCCCAGTATATTCTGGGCGTATATCCCACCCATAAGGGACTTTCCATCGACCCCTGCGTACCGGACGGATTCGGCGACTTTACCCTGACTCGCAAATTCCGGGATGGCGTTTATCACATTCAGGTAAAGAACCCGGAAAATGTCCAGAAGGGCGTAAAATCCATGACTGTGGACGGAAAGACCGTGGAAGGAAACGTGATCCCTTACGAAAAGGGAAAGACCGAATATCATGTGGTCGTTACCATGGGCTGAGCCTGCGGTCCTGACTGAAAATCTGCAAAAAAGAAAGATGCTCCGCCGCGCGCGGACGCATCTTCTTTTTTGCCGGACGCCGAAGATCCCCCGGCCCGGAACCCTCCCGGGACTGTCCGCATATTTTCCGAATTTTTTGGGATACTTGTCAACATAAGACATACTGATTTTTAAAATCCAATGCCGATTCAGAAAGGAATACCGCTTATGAAACTCCTGTTTTATGACGCGAAAAGCTACGACCAAAGCTCCTTCACAGAAGCCTTAAAAAATTTTCCCGATATGGAGATCGAATATACAAAATCCGATCTGGATCCCAGAACCGCTTTTCTGGCGGACGGGTTCGACGCGGTCTGCGCCTTTGTCAGCTCCGACATCGGACCCCGCACTCTTGAAATCCTGCACAGTAAAGGCATCCGTCTGATTTTAATGCGCTGCGCCGGATACAACAATGTAGATTTGGAAGCCGCCAATAAATACGACATTTGTGTCATGCGTGTTCCCGGCTATTCCCCCGAGGCTGTGGCAGAGCATGCCATGGCGCTGGCGCTGGCCTGTAACCGGCGCCTTTACAAGGCTTATAATAAGGTACGGGAAAACGATTTCAGCCTGAACGGCCTTATGGGATTTACCTTTTACGGGAAAACGGCAGGGATCATCGGCACGGGGAAAATCGGCGCCGCCATGTGCAGGATCTGCCGGGGCTTCGGCATGAAGATCCTGGCCTATGATGTGTATCCGAATGAAAGCCTGAAGGACTTTGTGGAATATGTCTCTCTTGAAAAAGTGCTTTCCGACAGCGATGTCATTTCTCTGCATTGTCCTCTGACAGACGACACCCGGCATATGATTAATATTGACACCATCCGTCAGATGAAAGACGGCGTGATTTTGGTGAACACCTCCAGAGGCGGTCTGGTCAGGACCGATGACCTTGTGGAAGGAATCCGTATGCTGAAGTTTGCGGGCGTGGGCCTGGATGTTTATGAGGAAGAGGCGGACAATGTGTTTGAGGACCGCTCCGACGAAATTCTGGAGCATTCCACCACAGCCCGGCTGCTCTCGTTTCCGAATGTAATGATCACATCCCATCAGGGATTCTTTACCCGGGAAGCGCTGGCGGCCATCGCGGCCACAACGCTGCAGAACGCGTCAGATTTTTTCCGTGGGACGGATTCCGAAAACAGGGTCAGATAATGCCGGAATGCCGGATCCGCCTTCCGGCATTCCGAAACAACGCGCGCACAGGCCAGGCAGACAGGATCTGTGCGCCATTTTTAGTCCACCCCCCGGATCCTCACATTGTCAATATAGTTTCCCGCCAGGGCCGCCATTTCCTCCATCTCCTTTCGGGAAAACGCTTCCAGTCCCTCCCCGATCATGTCCCCGCTCTCCCGAAATCCCTGAAGATAATAGGCGCGGCAGCCCCGCAGCATTTTTCCGATCTCTTCAAACTCTGCTATGCTGTGGATCCCCTTTACCACCGTAGTGCGAAATTCATAAGGGATCCCGCTCTCCTTTAAAAGCGTGATGCTCTCCCGGAGCCGATCCGTGTCGATTTCCTTGATCCCGCATGCGGCGGAGTAATTCTGCCAGGAAGCCTTGATATCCATAGCCACATAATCCAAAAGCCCTTCCTCCAGCAGTTTCCTCAGCACATCCGGGCGATAGCCGTTGGTGTCCAGCTTCACGGAATATCCCAGCGCTTTCAGCCTGCGGAGAAAATCCGCCAGATCCGGCTGCAGAGTCGGCTCGCCCCCCGTAACGCAGACGCCCTCCAGAATCCCTTTTCTCTTTTTCAGGAAAGCAAATATCTCTTCCTCCGGTATCTCGGGCTGAGACGCCGGATCCAGCACCAGCAGGCCGTTCTGACAGAAGGGGCAACAAAAATTGCAGCCGCCCGTAAACAGGGTCGCCGCAACGTGCTCCGGATAGTCTAACAGCGTGGTCTTCTGAAATCCGTATAGTTTCATCTTGCCCTCCCGCTCATGAACGCAAAAAGATCCGTCCGGACTATATTTCTTTTGCCAGCCTTCCGTACAGCTTTGCCAGCTCCTTCATTCTTTCGGCCAGCTCCGCCGTAAACGCTCCCGCCTTCATCCGCCAGCTCCAGTTGCCGCCCAGAGTGGAAGGCGTGTTGATCCTGGCCTCGCTGCCAAGTCCCAGAAAATCCTGCATGGGAATCACCGCAAGATCGGCGACGCTGGCGTATGCCGCCCGCACCAATTCCCAGTGGATCTCTTTTTTCCGCCTGGGGGACAGATTCAGATAGGCGTCACAGAATTTTCTGTCCTGTCTGTTTAATGTTCTGTACCAGCCCAGGGTGGTGTCATTGTCGTGTGTGCCAGTGTATACCACGCAGTTTTTGGAATAATTGTGCGGCAGGTAATCGCTTTCCTCCCGGGAATCAAAAGCAAACTGCAGCACCTTCATCCCCGGGTATCCCGTCCGCTTTACAAGTCTTAATACGGAAGGCGTCAGAAAGCCCAGATCCTCCGCAATCACTTCACGCTTTCCCAGTTTTTCCTTCAGGACGGCAAACAGCTCGTACCCCGGCCCCGGCATCCATTCTCCGGTCTCGGCCGTCTTCGCCCCGGCAGGGATGGAATAATAGGCATCAAAGGCCCGAAAATGATCGATTCTCACAATATCGTACAGCTGATAGCAGGCTTCCAGGCGCTTTATCCACCATTTATAGCCGGTTTTTCTGTGGTATTCCCAGTCATAAAGCGGATTCCCCCAAAGCTGACCCGTGGCGGAAAAAGCGTCGGGCGGGCACCCTGCCACTGCCACAGGCCGACGGTCTTTGTCAAATTGGAACAACTCCGGGTTCGCCCACGCATCGGAGCTGTCGAACGCTACATAGATGGGAATATCCCCGATGATACGGATTCCCTTTGTATTCGCGTATGCTTTCAGCTTCAGCCACTGTATCCGAAACAGATACTGCTGAAATTGATAAAACTCCACTTCCCGTGCATACTTTTTCCGGTATGCTTTAAGCGCTTCCGGCCTGCGGATCCTGATCTTCTCCTCCCAGTCTATCCAGCGCCCATTGCCCAAAGAAGACTTTATCGCCATATAAAGGGCATAATCGTCCAGCCAGTAACGGTTCTCCTCCACAAATTCTTGAAACTCCGGATCCCTGGAAATGCCGCTGTTCTGCCAGGCTGTCCGCAGGAGCCGGAATCGGTTTTCGTAAAGCTTTTCATAGTCGACGCATTCCGGGGTTTCTCCGAAATCATATTCCGCGCACTGCCGTTTTGTGAGCCATCCGCGCTCCACCAGATCTTCCGGGTCGATAAAATAGGGATTTCCCGCAAAGGTGGAAAAGGACTGGTAGGGAGAATCGCCGTAACCGGTCGGTCCCATGGGCAGGATCTGCCAGCAGGACTGTCCCGCCTCCTCTAAATGGTCCACAAACTCATATGCCTCTTTGGAAAAACAACCGATCCCGTACGCCGACGGCAGACTGGACACCGGCAGCAGCACACCGCATTTCCTCATATCCCATTCTCTCCTGATTCTGAGCAGAAAACAGCCGTTACTTCAATTTCCAGATATCCCTGTTGTACTCTTCAATGGTTCTGTCGGAGGAGAAGAAGCCGGCTTTTGCAATGTTCACCAGCATCATCCGCTTCCATTTTTCCCTGTCTTCGTAATCCGCGAGCATCCTGTCCTTGACTTTGATGTAATCTTCCAGATCCAGAAGCGTCATGAACCAGTCCTTATTCAGCAGTTCCTTATACAGGCGCTCCAGATTTTCCTTGTGTCCTGCCTTTAACGCCTGTTTTCCCACGATGAAGTCCACCGCCTGTCTGATGACAGGGCTCTTTTTATAATAATTTTTAGATACATAGTCGGCTTTTGCATAGTGTTCGATGACCACATCGCTTTTTTTGCCGAAAATATAGATATTGTCGTCACCCACAAGCTGATGGATCTCAACGTTGGCACCGTCGCTGGTTCCCAGCGTCACGGCGCCGTTGAGCATGAACTTCATGTTGCCGGTGCCGGATGCTTCCTTTGACGCCAGCGAGATCTGCTCTGAAATATCGCAGGCGGGTATCAGCTTCTCCGCATAGCTCACATTATAGTTTTCCACCATGACAACCTTCATATAAGGGCTCACGTCAGGGTCATGATTTACAATGTCAGACAAAACCAGCAGCAGATGGATGATGTCCCTGGCAATCACATAGGCAGGCGCCGCCTTGGCTCCGAAAAGAAAAGTAATGGGACGCACCGGTTTTTTCCCGCCCTTAATCTCAAGATATTTGTGGATGATATACAGAGCGTTCATCTGCTGGCGCTTATACTCATGCAGCCGTTTCACCTGAATGTCAAAGATGGAATCCGGATCCAGCTCGATGCCTTCCTTCTCCCTGATGTAAGCGGCCAGCGCCTTTTTCTTCTGCATTTTAATGCCCTCGATGGCGTCGAGCACCTTCGGGTCATCCGCCCATTCCAGGAGTTTTTCCAGCTCTTTGGCATCTTTCTTATAACCTTCTCCGATCGTTTCCGTCAATAGCGCGGACAATTCCCGGTTACAGGAAAGCAGCCATCTGCGGAAGGTGATCCCGTTTGTCTTATTGTTGAATTTTTCAGGGTATATCTCATAAAAATGGTGCAGTTCCGTTTCCTTCAAAATATCGGTATGAATGGCTGCCACACCGTTTACACTGTAGCCATAATGAATGTCGATATGCGCCATGTGTACCCTTTTGTCCGCGTCGATGATCTGAACTCTGGGATCCCTGTACTTTTTTGCCACCCGGGCGCTCAGCTCCTTTATAATAGGGACAAGCTGGGGCACCACCTGTTCGATATAAGCCAACGGCCAGGTCTCCAGCGCCTCCGCCAGAATCGTGTGGTTCGTATAAGCACAGGTCCTGCTCACCACCCTGACGGCATCCTCTATCGTAAAGCCTTCTTCCCATGTCAGAATCCGGATCAGCTCCGGAATCACAAGGGTTGGATGGGTATCGTTGATCTGAATTGCCACATACTGATCCATGTGGTGCAGATTGCGTCCCTTTTTCTTCAGTTCCCTGACAATATACTGGGCGCCGTTGCTGACCATAAAATACTCCTGATAGATGCGAAGCAGATTGCCTGCCTCATCCGAGTCGTCTGGATACAGAAACAGTGTCAGGTTTTTATCTATCCTCTTCTTGTCAAAATCGATTCCCTTTTTCACAAGGCTTTCATCCACGGACTCCAGATCAAAAAGATGCAGCGTATTGCGGCCGTTTTCATAACCTATGACATCCATGTCATAAAGTACGGAGGTTACCTTCCTGTTTCCAAAGCATACTTCAAATTTTGTGTCTGTCTTTTTCAGCCAGGAATTTTCCTCAATCCATTCATTTTTTTCCGCCTTTTGCAGCTTATCCTGAAATACCTGCCTGAACAGGCCGAAATGATAATTCAGCCCGATTCCGTCGCCGGGCAGTCCCAGTGTTGCAATGGAATCCAAAAAGCAGGCGGCAAGACGGCCAAGCCCGCCGTTTCCCAGAGATGGTTCCGGCTCCGCCTCCTCGATCGCCGCCAGATCCCGGCCATTCTTTTTCAGTATCTGTGACAGTTCCTCATAAATCCCAAGATTGATCAGGTTGTTGGACAACAGCTTCCCGATCAGAAACTCCATGGATATATAGTATACCTTCTTTTTCCCGGAAATCTCGGCTCTGTCCGAAATCCTTTCCTTTGTCAGCTGAAGCACACAGTCATACAGCTGTGCGTCTGTACAGTCCTTAATGCTTTTCTTATATTTCCCTTCAGTCAGCTCCTGCAGCTGTTTCTCCAAACTCATTCTGAACCCTCCACCTTACAAACCTTTTTTATTTTTACAAAAAATAGTCTTTCTCTACGATAGAATACCACAGCCAAAGCATTTCTGCAATGCAAAATTTCTCCCGAACGCCTGTCCTGAGACATTGTTTCTGCCGGGCCGGATACAAAGAAGGTCTATTGCTGCCCGTATCGGTTGTGCGGGAGAAAAGTGTGTGATAAAATCAATTCAGAAACAGGACAGGAGACCGGATCATGGCAGTTGTCAGAAGCGTACAGGAAAAATACATGAAAGAAGCTTTAAAGCAGGCAAAAAAAGCCTACGCTCTCGGCGAGGTTCCCATCGGCTGCGTTATCGTCCATGAGGGCAGGATTATCGGACGCGGCTACAATCGGAGAAACACGGATAAAAACACCCTGGCCCACGCGGAGATCACGGCCATCAACAAGGCCAGCAGGCGCATCGGGGACTGGCGGCTGGAGGAATGTACCCTGTATGTTACGCTGGAGCCCTGCCAGATGTGCGCAGGCGCCATTGTTCAGGCCAGGATCCCCGAAGCGGTCATCGGCTGCATGAATCCGAAGGCCGGCTGCGCGGGTTCCATCCTGAACATTCTGGAAATGCCGCAGTTCAACCACCAGGTCTGTGTCACCCGGGGCGTTCTGGAAGAAGAATGCAGCAGTCTCCTGAAACTGTTCTTTACGGAACTGCGCAGGCGGAACAAGGCGGAAAAGAACTCTCATTCCGCAATATAGGTGGGTGCATTTTTAGGGCTTTTCCCCTTGATCACATTGTGGTAGTAAGCGTAGGTCATAGGCGTATCGTCTTTCAGCATATCCGCATCCAACACCTTCCCCAGAAATACAGTGTGGGTGGAAGTCTCCATCCTGTCAATGACCTCACACACGATATAGGCGCACGCATCCGCCACTACAGGTAAAAACCCTTTTACCGTCTGCCCCACTTCCTCAAATTTATCATTGTCCCGGCCGCTTTTAAAACCGAAGGTTCCAATTATCCCGGGGCTGGAATTTTCACCCAGAACGGAGATCGCAAATTTCCCCGTATCCTGAATGCATTGATTGGTATAATTGTCATGATTGATGCTTACCGCAATGGTAGCAGGCTCCGATGTAATCTGCATGACGCTGTTTGCGGTACAGCCCGTCGCTCTTCCCTTGTCCCAGGTACTCACCACATAAACTCCGTAAGACAACTGGCGAAACGCATTCTTATTCATATTGTCTGCTCCTTTCCGATCCGGCTCTGTTTCCGGACATTCCTGTTTGCAGCCATCTGTAGGCCGATAAATAGTATACCATAATTCTTGTGTTTCCGCCACAATAATTCTTGACAAAACCGCCTGAAACCGCTACACTAATAAAGCCGTACATTCCTGTGGCAGTGTGATGATGAAATTCGGTCTCACGCAATGGATATCTGCGAACCGTGTCAGGTTGGGAACAAAGCAGCACTAAGCAGAACCTTCCATGTGCCGTGAGCCAGCCGGATGGAATCGCGCCGCCCAGGAGTGTGCGGTATTTTATTGAGGAGGCGTCCATGGAAATAACACTTGAAATCATTGATACACTGATGCGCGACTGTACGCTCTGTCCCAGGCGCTGTCACGCAGACCGCACCCGGGGCGGCTCCGGCTTCTGCGGCCAGGACTCCCGGATCATGGGCGCAAGAGCCGCGCTTCACTTCTGGGAAGAGCCCTGCATTTCCGGCAGCTGCGGCTCCGGCACCGTATTTTTCTCCGGCTGCAGCCTGCAGTGCATCTACTGCCAGAACCGGCAGATTGCTTTGGGACACACAGGCCGTCCTCTTTCCCCGGAACGACTGGCAGAAATTTTTCTGGAGCTTCAAAAAAAGGGTGCAGCCAATATCAATCTTGTGACCGCAGGCCACTTTCTGCCACAGACTGCCTACAGCCTTATACTGGCAAAACGGCAGGGACTTACCCTGCCTGTTGTATACAACACCGGAAGCTATGAAGAAGTCTCTTCCCTGAAACTGCTGGAAGGGCTGGTGGACATTTATCTGCCGGATCTGAAATACCGCTCTTCCGAACTGTCCACAGCCTGCTCCAACGCGCCGGATTACTTTGAAAAAGCCACTGCAGCCATCGAAGAAATGCACCGCCAGACAAAAACTCCGGTCTTCGATCCGGATACGGGACTGATGAAACGGGGCGTAATCGTTCGGCATCTGGTCCTTCCCGGACAGGCGAAAGACACCAAGCGGATCCTTCGATATCTTCACACCACATATGGAAATGACATATATGTCAGTATTATGAACCAATATACTCCCATGCCAAACGCCTGCCTTCCGCCGTGGTTAAACCGCCGGGTAACGCCTGAGGAATATGAAAAAATCTTATCCTTTGCAGAAAAGATCGGCATCGAATGTGGTTTTTATCAGGAGGGTGAAACTGTGGGGGAAAGTTTCATTCCCCCTTTCGATTATGAGGGATTGTGAGCGCCCGGATATGCCGGTCTGACCTCTTTGCACGTTTTCCGACATTTGTGTCACAATTCAACCCGCATCATATAATATCCAAAATCTCCTGATTTTGCAGGTTCCCTGTCACATTCAAAGCTTTCAAAGCCAAACATAACTGCCACCTGCTTTTCCCTGTCGTAATAGTTGCCCGGCACACCCAGATAATATTTCGCCTCGCCCCGCTGTTCCAATCTGGCAAGGATCAAATGCTCATAATTATAGTACCCATGCAGCAGAAAGCTGTTGTTCACGGCCCGATAAAATTTTTCCGGAAACAATACAAAATCAGAAGGTCCCAGAGACAGATACTCTCTCTCATCGTGAAACGGCCTGATATGTGGATATATGGCGGAAATCTGCTGCCATTTTTCCTCCAGAAGCTTTACGGCACGTTTTTTATTTTTCTTATCTTCCAAAAGCTGCTTTCTTTCCGGATTCTCTTCTGCCGCTCCCTGCCCTGCAGCTTCTTTCCCATCAGGTTTTTCCACCCCAATATTTTCCACCCCAATAACTTCTTCCGCTTTCCATACCTTTTCCGTTTTCTCAGTATCTTCCGCTTTTGGGGCGCCTTCCGCACCCCGGATGTCCTCCTCCGGCTCTCTAACCTTTGCCGCCTCCTCATCCTCCGGCCCTCTAACCCCTGCTGCCGTCCCCTCATTCTCCAGCTCTTTCACCTCTGCCGCCGGCTCCTTCACTCTTGCCGCTGTTCCCTCATCCTCCGGCTCTCTAACCCTTGCCGCCGTCCCCTTATTCTCCGGCTCTTTCACCTCTGCCGCTGTTCCCTTATCCTCCGGCTCTCTAGCCTTTGCCGCTGTCCCCTTATCCTCCGGCTCTTTCACCTTTGTCTTCGTCCCCTCATCCTCCGGCTCTTTCACCTCTGCCGCTGTTCCCTTATCCTCCGGCTCTTTCACCTTTGTCTTCGTCCCCTCATCCTCCGGCTCTCCGGCTGCTGCCATCTTCCTGCTGTCCTCCGGCTCTTCGGCCTTGCCCGCTTTTTTTCTCCAGATACAGCTAAGATCCCTGCTCCCGCCTACCGGAACCCTGATCTCTTCCAGGGCGTCATAAGCAATACCGGTATCTCCAATACTCCGGTCCATACTACAGGAATGTTCAAAGCGCCCCTGGCCCTCCCGCAGAGAGATCTGCCCTAATACTGCTTCCGTATCCCCGCATTTTAACACCACATCCCTGACAAAGGTATCCGTCGGATAAAGTCCCCGGACGTTCAGTTCCATTCTCAGCCTGCCGTCCCGCACCTCTGTCTTTACAAAACCTCCCCCTTTCACACGCTCTCCGTTCTCATAATAATCCACATATTTTATTTGCCGCTCATATCCCATAAAAACACCCCCGGATTAATATAAAATAAGCTGAACGCCCATTCCATATCTATTCCGGAGGTTGTCTTAAAATGACTTAATAATCAAGATTGTCCAAATATTTCATATAATTCACTACCATCATGGCAATCTTAAAGGTAAGCGCGTCGTCAAAGCTGCGCAGATCAAGCCCCGTACTCTTCTGAAGCTTTTCAATCCGGTATACCAGTGTATTCCTGTGAACAAAGAGCTGTCTCGAGGTTTCCGACACATTCAGATTGTTTTCAAAGAACTTGTTGATGGTGCTTAAGGTCTCTTCGTCCAGATCATCAGGCACATTGTCGCCAAAGATCTCCTGAATAAAGATCTTACACAGATTTACCGGCAGCTGATAGATCAGCCGGCCGATCCCCAGTGTACTGTACGCGGCCACACTCTTTTCCGCATAAAAAATCTTTCCAACGTCAAGCGCCATCTTAGCTTCCTTGTAAGACTTTGAAACATCCTTCAGCTCCTGTACCGTCGTCCCGAAAGCGACTCTCACGTTCAGCATGGCTTCGCTGTTCATCAGCGCAACGATCGTCTCCGCCGTCTCTATCATATCATCATAACTGCTGTCTGCTTCCACCGCCTTGATCAATATCACGCTGCTCTCGTCCACGGCTGTGATATAATCCCCTGACTGGCTGGTGAACATTCCCTTCAGCAGTTCTGTCACAATCCCATCCCTGTCTGTCTTTGTTTCCACCAGGAACACCACTCTTGGCGCTGTAACCTCGATCCGAAGCTTTTTTGCCCGGTTATAGATATCCACCAGAAGCAAATTGTCCAAAAGCAGGTTCTGAAAGAAATTATTGCGGTCAAACCGCTCCTTATAGGCAATCGCAAGATTCTGAAGCTGACAGACCGCTATTCTGCCCACCATATAAGCATCCTCGCCGTTTCCCCTTGCGACCAGCACATACTCCAATTCTCCCTCATCAAGGATCTTAAAGAGATGGTGCATCCCTATCACCTGACTGTCAGCGGGCGAAACCGCAAATGCATTGATCAGCTCATCCAACAGCTCCGTCTGTTCTGCGGTAGCCGCTATCTGCATACCGGACAAATCATATACAAACAAATCTACCTTTGTTATCGCCTTCAGCTCATCTATGCTGGTCTGAATGGTCTGACTTGAAATCATCTTATAAAACCCGGCCTTTCTTAAGATACAATAGAAAAATAAGGGGTGCTGTCGCCAGCACCCCTTAACGCTCCATACTAGTTCGTGATAATCTGCTCCGTCTCCTTATCAAAGACATGGATCTTTTCCACATCGAACGCGAACTTGATCACGTCGCCAGGCCTTGCGGTAGTACGGGAGTCCACTCTCGCGGTAATCGGGAACTCCTCCAGATCAAAATACAGATAAACCTCCGCACCGAGCAGCTCATAAACTCTGACGGTGGATTCAAACACGCTCTGCTGAGGAGCCGCCTCAATGAATGCAGGTGAATCGTATACATCTTCAGGACGGATACCGAAGGTGACAACCTTCTCGTCATAACCGCCTTCAATCAGCTTCTTGGACTTTGCCGGGGGCAGAGGAACGCTGTGTCCCGCAATATCAAGATGAGCGACGTCACCTACCACCTTCACGGTTGCATCCAGGAAGTTCATCTGAGGGGATCCCATAAATCCTGCCACAAACAGGTTGCAGGGCTTCTCATACAGATTCTGAGGGGTATCAACCTGCTGGATCACACCGTCCTTCATAACGACGATCCTGGTTCCCAGCGTCATAGCCTCGGTCTGGTCATGGGTAACGTAGATGATGGTGGTTCCCAGTCTCTGATGCAGTTTTGCGATCTCAATTCTCATCTGCACACGCAGCTTTGCATCCAGGTTGGACAGAGGCTCATCCATCAGGAATACCTTGGGGTTACGCACGATAGCACGGCCCATTGCCACACGCTGTCTCTGACCACCGGACAGAGCCTTGGGCTTACGGTCAAGAAGGGGAGTCAGGTCAAGGATTTTAGCTGCTTCCTTCACCATCTTGTCGATCTGGTCCTTGGGAACCTTTCTCAGCTTCAGGCCAAATGCCATGTTATCATACACAGACATATGAGGATACAGAGCATAGTTCTGGAACACCATCGCAATGTCCCTGTCCTTGGGCTCCACATCGTTAACCACTCTGTCACCGATCTTCAGTTCACCGGAAGTGATATCCTCCAGACCTGCGATCATACGAAGGGTTGTAGATTTACCGCAGCCGGAAGGGCCTACAAAAATGATAAACTCCTGATCCTTGATCTCCAGGTTGAAATCCTTAACTGCCTCAAAGCCGTTGGGATACACCTTGGTAATGTTTTTCAGAGATAGACTTGCCATAAATTATGTAGCTCCTTTCATGTAAGTTGGTTTCCTGTATTTATTAAGCGGCCTCCGCCGTTTAATACATATTTAAGTATAGCGAAAATCAGCCCAAAATGCCATACCACTATTACACAAAGATTTTCCGGCAGATTGTTAAAAATGCTTATTATTCTTTTCTACTTTTCTAAAATTCGTCAAGTTGAACAAAAATATCGCCGTTTTTTTGGCATATTTACAATGTCTCACTGGTGCGTCCGATCCTGAAGCGTTTCGTCCAGCTCATCCCGGAAGATTCTGACGTCTTCCTCCTCGTCCGCCTGTCCTTCCTCTCCGGCGTCGTTTTTATGGCGCTCCCAGTAGCTGTCTTCCAGCTTCTTAAAAAACTTATTATATAATTTCGCGGACCCCCACGCCGGAACAGAGAGTCCAAAGAACAGCACAAAGGGGATCAGCTGAAAGAAATTCAGGAAAACCAGCACCGGGATCAGATACATCACAAACATCAGTATCGTCTTGGGGAACTGCGCCACGCTGATCATAAACGCATTCTTCAAAGTCGCCTTGATCGTATTGTGGAACCTTGCCAGTACAGGGAACGTATACAGGAATGTAAAAATAACAAATGCCGCCGCCACAAGAACCAGAACCAGCATCACAGAGGCGTACCTTGTTTTCGAATCAAGCAGAATAAAATAGTCGCACACCAGAACCGCTCCAAGCGCCAGAAACAGAAGCCAGATCAGCACACCCTGGCGGAAGTTCTCCTTAAAGGACTTAAAAAAGCCCCGGGCGATATAAACCTCCTCATTCCGTGCGATCTTCAGCGCCATGTGGTTCAGTGCCGTCAGCGCCGGGCCGATGGTAATCACAGGAAGACAGCAGGCCAGCGTCAGCAAATTCAGAAGCACAAGATCCGCCACCTTGCTCAGCGCCTGCATCAAAGGGCTGTCAATATCAAAAATTTTCATGTTTCCTCCCGTTCCGCCGCAAAAACGGCCTATAAAATCTTTACCATATCCGTCACTCTTATTCCGGAGTATTCCGCCTCCGGCCTAACCACCCGAAATCCCAGCTTCCGGTAAAATCCAACCGCGTAAGGCGCTGCCTTCAGAGAAATATAACGCTCTCCCAGCTCATGCTCCAGATAATCACAGAGCCGTATCAAGATGGCGCTTCCCACGCCTCTGCGATGATAAGCTCCGTCCACAAACAGCAGGGACAGATGGTTCCTGTTCCGAAGGGATCCGGCGCCGATGACAGTTCCCTGGGCCAGCGCCACCATAACCTGATATTCACCGCGCAGAAAGGCTCTGTAGAGATCGTCATCCGTTATAAAGTCAAAAAAATTCCTGATGCCCTCCTCCGTATAATCCTGTCCATCATACCGAAGAAAAGTACGCCAGATCATTTTCATAGCGGGAGCCCATTCGTCCTCCCTTGCCCATCTGACCTCATAAGGCGCATCCGCCGTATCCGTATTCACTCCTGCCGGCCTCCGTGAAGTATGACGTCCTCGATCCAAAAACAGATATCCTGTGCCACAGCGCTCCGGTTTGTCTCGTTGAGCAGCTCGTGCCGGTCTCCCTCGTACATCTTAAGGAAGATGTTTTCCAGTCCCGCATCCTGCATCATATTATAAGCCTTCTGTACGCCCTTGCCGTAGTCCCCCACCGGGTCGGCCGTTCCCGAAACCATCAGCACCGGAAGCTTTTTGGGAATCCGCTCCAGATTATCTGCCACATGCAGTCTGAGAATCAGTTCAAAGAGCGTGGAAAAACCGTTTACCGTAAAAGTAAAGCCGCACATGGGATCCGCAATATATCGATCCACGCGCTCCGGATCCCGGGAAAGCCAGTCAAATTCCGTCCGTGGATTCTCGATTCCCTGGTTGTACTTGCCGAAAGCCAGCCTGTTAATCATCTCACTGACATGACGGGAGCCCATGACCGCCTTCTGCATACCGGCAACCGTCCTGGACAGAACCATCAGCCTCTTGTCCGGCATGCCTGTCCCCATGATAACAGCGCCGGAAATGCCTGTCCCATATCGGAACATATAATTGCGTGCAATAAAGGAACCCATGCTGTGGCCCAGGATAACATAGGGAACACCGGGAAAAATCTCCTGAGTAGCCTTTTTCAGCCTGTGCACATCCCTGACCAGCACCGTGGCCGGATCCTGTTCGCAGAAATACCCGAACTTCCCATCCTTGCCCACGGATTTTCCATGCCCCATATGGTCTTCCCCGGTGACGACGATCCCTCTGGACGTCAGATATTCTGCGAACTCTTCGTATCGCTCCACATACTCCGCCATACCATGAACAATCTGGACCACACAACGAACGTCTTCGTCATTGTCAGGTGTATAACGCACCGCATGCAGCTTGCTGACCCCGTCCCTGGAATCATAGTAAAATTCTTCTTTAATCATTCTTCACCTCTTAAGACGCTTATATAGGGCAGTATAACTCATTTTTGCGGAAATTTTAAGCCCTCTTTTGGAAAATTAACAAAGAATTTACACTTCCTCACCCCGGCGCCCGCATTCAGCAGATCTCCGCTCCGGCCGGCATTTCCTTATCCGGGATCACAAGCGCGAGATTTCCTTCCCCATCCTCGGCGCAGAGCAGCATACCCTCCGACACTACGCCCGCCAGGGTCGCAGGCTTCAGGTTTACCAGCACCATCACTTTCTTCCCCACCATTTCCTCCGGGGTATAACCGGATCTGATCCCGGACACGATCTGGCGAACGCTGTTTCCGATCTTAACCTGACTGCACAGCAGTTTTTTTGACTTCGGAACCGCCTCGCAGGAGAGAATCTCTCCCACCTGGAACTGCAGTTTTGCAAAATCATCGTATGTGATCTCCGGCTTGGGCTCCAGACAGACGGTCGTCCCCTTCTCCGCAGCCTTCCCGCTTTCTCCTGCTCCGGCCCCCTCTGCCTTCCGGGCCGTTTCTGTCCTGGCCGCCTCTGCTTTCTGGGCCGCCGCGATCTCTTCCTCCCGCCTGCACACTTCCTTCTTGTCCAGCCTTGCAAACAGAATCTGGGGCTGATCTGTCACCCTGCCCCCGTCGGGGTAGATTCCGAAGCGGTCCAGCTCGTCAAACTCCCGCAGCTTCGTTCCCATCTGGGCCGCAATTTTCTCCGCCGTCTCCGGCAGGAAGGGCTGCAGCATGGAAGCGCCGATGACGATGCTCTCCACCAGATGGTACAGCACGGTGGCAAGTCTGTCCGCCTTTTTGGGATCGCTGTCCTTCTCCTTTCCCAGCACCCAGGGTTCCGTCTCGTCGATATATTTGTTGCAGCGCTTGAATATGGCGAAAATTTCCGTCAGGGCATCCGCCACGCGCAGGCTCTGCATGTTCGTCCTGCATTTTTCAAAAGCGCCGGTCACGGTCTTGATCAGATCTTCGTCGATGGCCGCGTCGTTTTCGTTTAATCGGGCGCGGCGGTTCTCCACAACGCCGCCGAAATATTTGTTGCTCATGGAAACGGTACGGTTCACCAGATTTCCCAGCGTGTTGGCCAGATCAGAGTTCGTCCGCTCGGCGAGCAGCTCCCATGTAACGTTTCCGTCATTGTCGTAGGGTGTCTCATGGAGCACATAATAACGCACGGCGTCCACGCCGAAAAAGTGCACCAGATCGTCCGCATAGATCACATTACCCTTGGACTTGCTCATCTTATCGTTGTTCATCAAAAGCCAGGGATGCCCGAACACCTGCTTCGGCAGCGGCTCTCCAAGGGCCATCAGGAAAATGGGCCAGTAAATCGTATGGAACCGGATGATATCCTTTCCGATCAGGTGCAGGGCCGCCGGCCAGAGCTTTTTATACTGTTCCGTGCTGTTGCCCTCGGCATCATAACCGATTCCGGTGATATAGTTGGTCAGGGCGTCAAACCATACATACACCACATGACCCGGGTCGAAGTCCACGGGAATCCCCCACTGGAAGGTCGTTCTGGATAAACACAGATCCTGCAGCCCCGGGAGCAGAAAATTGTTCATCATCTCATTTCGGCGGGACACGGGCTGGATAAATTCCGGATGGGTGTTGATATGCTCGATAAGCCTGTCCGCATATTTGCTCATGCGGAAGAAGTACGCTTCCTCCTTTGCGGGTTTTACCTCTCTGCCGCAGTCCGGGCACTTTCCGTCCACCAGCTGGGATTCCGTCCAGAAGGCTTCGCAGGGCGTACAGTACATCCCCTCATAGGCTCCCTTATAGATGTCTCCCTGATCGTAAAAGCGTTTGAACATCTTCTGCACCTGGCGTTCATGGTCCCGGTCCGTGGTACGGATAAACTTATCGTAAGAGGTATTCAGCAGATCGCATAAGCCGCGGATCTCTCCCGCCACCCTGTCCACATATTCCTTGGGCGTCACGCCGGCCTCCTGCGCCTTCAGTTCAATCTTCTGGCCGTGCTCGTCGGTGCCGGTCTGGAAGAAAACCTCATATCCCTCCTTCCTCTTAAACCGCGCGATGCTGTCCGCAAGCACGATCTCGTAATTGTTTCCGATGTGAGGCTTTCCTGAGGCATAAGCAATGGCCGTAGTAATGTAATAAGGTCCTTTGTTCTGCATGACTTCTGCTCCTTTCCAAATCTTGTTTTGACTCCCGCCTGCTCTTTGGCAGCTCTGAAACGCTCCGCTTATCCACACAAACAAGCCCGCCCTCACGCACTTTATCCGTGCGAGAAGACGGGCCTTATCACCCGTGGTACCACTTCTCTTTGTCCGCACCTCGCGGGGCGGACCTCTTCGGGTCAATAACCCTATCCGCTGTAACAGGCGGATCCTGTCGCAGCCTTACCGCTTCTCTCCGGCGGCTCGGTGCGCTGCTCAAGGGCCATGTTCCACGTCTTTTACTTCCTTCCTCTCAGCTTTTGAATCCTCCCGCGTCCTGTTTTCAGTCCGCCGGAAGTTCCCCGGAAGGTTCTCTGTAAAGCGTCAGCGCCGTGTACTCTTCCCCGTCTCTGCGTTTCGGAATCCTGACTTCTATTGCATAAGATAACACAGACCGCCGCCTTCTGTCAATCCCCGGTTTTGGGAATTTTGAGGATCCGCGGTCCGAGCCGTCACTTCCTTGTGGTAAGCTGCGTATACTCTCCGTTCCTGTCGTAGGAGTCCAGGAGATAACTTTCGTCCGTAAGAACGCATTCGATCTCCAGCGTGTCCTCCCGATACCTGCTTTTCCTGCGAAGATCCTCCTTCGCGCTCTCTTTTCCCGACTGAAAGGATCCTTTCTTCTGAAACCCAAATCTGGCCAGAAAACGGCCCGGCAGATGATCCGCCATCTGGCCCGCCGCCTTCCTGCACTTCATTTTTATTCTCTGTCCCAGCGGAATCCTTACCGCCCCTTGAGGTTGAGGTGAAACCGCGGCAAAATAAGCGTTCTGCTGTACAAATGCGCTTTGTCCCGCCAGGCTTTTGTTTATGACACTTGCGTCATTTGTCTCGAGCGGCATCGGCGTCCGGACAACGCCCGCATTTTCTCCCGTCTCCCCGGAGGATGCAGGATTTCCGCGCCAGAATCCCAGAAGCCTGTTCCCCGTTTCCCGAAACAGCTTCCTGGCCCAATCCGTCAGGGAAAGCTGTACATTCTGCCCCTGATCTTCCCGGATGATCTGTCGTGCTTCGGCGCCTGCAGCCGACGCCGCTTTCAGATTTCCTTCCAATGAATGCCCATGATCGTGCAGGCACGAAGTGACATGATGCATCCCTGTGTCATGATCGTCACGGATTCCTCCCAACTGCATACGGCCGCCCCCTTTCTCCCGAAACCGTTTCGTCATACAGGTTATCGGCAGAAAGAGACGGCCGCATTAGCTGACCGGACATTTTCCCTGTCCGTTTCAATCATTTCATTTTTTCCAGAAGTGTCTCTGCGTTGGCTTTTGTATCGCCCCGGAACACGGCGGACCCCGCCACGATCACATTGGCCCCCGCCTCCAGCGCCAGATGAACATTCTCCCGGTCTATGCCGCCGTCCACCTCAATGTCCAGCGCCGGGCCGTGGACGCCGTCCAGCCCCATGGCGTCCGCCATCTCCCGGACTGCCCGAACCTTGTCCAGACAATGCGGAATCAGCTTCTGTCCGCCGAATCCCGGCTCCACCGTCATGACAAGCACCATATCCACCTGCCCCAGATAAGGCTTTACCGCTTCGGCAGGCGTGTTTGGCTTGATCGTAATGCCGGCCTTTTTTCCAAGACTCCGGATCTGCCGGATTGCACCTTCCACATCCTCGGTGGCTTCGATGTGAAAATTGATCAGATCCGCTCCGCATTTCGCAAATTCTTCCAGATAGCGCTCGGGTTTTTCGATCATAAGATGCACGTCGAAAAAAAGCCCCGTATGCTTTCTGATCGTGGAGATTACGGGCATCCCAAAGGAGATCGACGGCACAAATACGCCGTCCATCACATCGATGTGAAGATACTTCACACCCGCTGCCTCCACCTCCTGCAGCTGTTCCCCCAGTTTATAAAAATCGGCCGCTAAAATAGACGGTGACAGAATATTCATACCGGCACCAAGCCTTTCCGGAAGCAGAATCCGCCTTTCCTGGCTTTCTTTGTTTGCTTTCATGTCTATTTTATCAAATAAGGAGAGGAAGCGCAAGCCGTTTCCCGTCTCCGTTGGATTATAATAGCTTCTGGCCCCGTTGGCTTATTACATTTCGCAGCACGAATATCTTTTCTCTAACATAACATGATGTTTCATCCGGGCGTTCTAAAGGGAAGTTTTCTCCGACTGCTTCGCCACATCCTCCTTCAGCCGCTCCCAGGCATCCGGATGTTCGGTGTAATACAGGGGACATTTTTTGCCCCCGCAGTCATAGTGGCGCAGGATGTCTTCTTCATCCAGCCCGTAGGCGTATGTAAGCCAGGAGAGCAGACGGATCAGCGAATCGTAGGTTTCCTGGGTAAAGGAGCCATCCTCCGCCTTATAACAGCACTCGATGGAAACGGAATCCATATTTCTTGTCATGACCGCATAGGCAATCTCATCCAGCGGGATACATTGGAGGATCTCGCCGTCGTATCCGATGATGAAATGCGCGCTGACGCTGCGCTCGTGCGTGTCCTTCTGCTGCTCGAAGTAGCTGCGGTTCTGTGCCGCGCTGGTGCCCGGGTTCGCGGTATAGTGCACAAAGATATTCTTTATCTCCTCCAGCTTATCTCCGGGGCGGGAATACTCGTTGGGCGTAAGGAAATCCTCCGTCCAGGCCGGATGGGCGTTATACACCGATTCCGGCAGCCCCTGGACAAGAGACTCCTGCTTCAATGTTTTCAGAGCATCCTCCAAATAACCCTTTTTTAAGCTGTCCGCCTCTCTTTCCGCAGATGCGGAGGCCGCATTTCTGCTGATCCCCAGAGCCAGCAGCACAGCAAAAACCGCAAAAATCCACAGTCCCACCGCCATACGCTGTCGCCTTACCACCCTTCGACGTCGTCTTGCTCTCTCCTCCCGCCGCATTCTGAGCGTCCGGTCGTCATCCTCCTGGGTATATTCCGGCGTCTGGTATATCCTTCGATCCATACCAGCCTCTGCGAGCCTGCCCTTCTGCCCTCCACTCTGCCGCACCCGCCGCTGTGTACTGGGCAGTCCCGGTTTCCAATCCCACTTTCCAGCCGTTCTTCTACCGGAACAGTTGTTCCTTCTCCTTTGTTTCTCATAATCAACCAGATATGGGTTGCGCTCTCTCATTTCTCTTCCCCCGTAACCGTTTTAAACCCGTATTTTTACCGGCAGCGTCCTTGCTGCTCGCCGTTTCTCCTCTATAAGGAACGATATCAGAAAAATGTATCATAGTTGTTAATTTTTTCTAAATATGAAAAGCAGGGAACATTCCATCGGAGGTTCCCTGCTTTTCATACAAAATTATGGGGTCCTTAAGGATCTCTGTTAGTTACAGAAATTCCTTCACGGACTTATAAACGCCTTCCGCATCCAGTCCATACTTCTGTACCAGCGCCGCGGCAGAACCGGACTCGCCAAACACATCCTGCATGCCGATCTTCTTCACAGGCACAGGAAGCTTTGCGCACAGGCAGTCGCAGACCGCACTGCCAAGGCCGCCGATTACGGAGTGTTCCTCTACCGTAACCACCTTTCCGGTCTTCTTTGCGCTCTTTACGATCAGCTCCTCATCCAGAGGCTTAATCGTGCAGATATTGATAACTTCGGCGCTGATACCCTCCGCGGCCAGCTTTTCCGCCGCGCCCAGAGCGGAATCCACGCAGATTCCCGTGGCCACAAGGGTCACATCGGTTCCCTCCCGCAGAACGGTTCCTTTGCCGATCTCAAACTTGTAATCGGGATTGTCATTGATCACGGGCACCGCAGAACGGCCAAAGCGGATATAGACGGGACCCTCATGCTCCAGAGCCGCACGGACGGCAGCTTTCGCCTCGATATCGTCAGCAGGGCACATAACCACCATGCCGGGAATTGTCCGCATCAGCGCAATGTCCTCGTTGCACTGATGGGATGCGCCGTCCTCACCGACAGTAATGCCCGCATGAGTCGCACCTATCTTCACGTTCAGATGAGGATAACCGATCGAATTGCGGACCTGCTCAAAAGCACGCCCTGCCGCAAACATGGCGAAGGAACTTACAAAGGGGATCTTGCCCACCAGGGACAAACCGGCTGCAATACCCATCATGTTACACTCCGCGATTCCACAGTCGATATGACGGTCGGGATAAGCCTTCTTAAAGATACCAGTCTTGGTCGCTTCCGCCAGATCAGCGTCCAGCACCACCAGTTCAGGAAATTCCGCGCCCAGCTCCTTCAGCGCATTGCCGTAGCTTTCACGGGTTGCAATTTTCTTCATCTCTGCCATTACGCTTCACCTGCTTTCTCTAATTCTGCTGCGATCCTGTCCAGATCGGCCATTGCCACGGCATATTCCTCGTCGTTGGGAGCCTTGCCGTGCCAGCCCGCCTGATTTTCCATAAAGGAAACTCCCTTGCCCTTTACGCTGTGGATCACCAGACAGGTAGGCATTCCCTTTGTCTCTCTCGCCTCTTTGAAGGCAGCCCTGAGCGCGTCAAAATCATGCGCATCCACATTGATCACGTGGAAGTTGAATGCCTCAAACTTCTTGTCGATCGGATAGGGGGAGCAGACCTGATCGATGGGGCCGTCAATCTGCAGATTGTTGTTGTCCACGATCACACAGAGGTTATCCAGCTTGCGATGACCCGCAAACATTGCGGCCTCCCATACCTGACCCTCCTGGATCTCGCCGTCGCCAAGCAGGGTATAAACCCGGAAGCTCTTATTGTTCATCTTTGCGCCCAGCGCCATGCCAACAGCTGCGGAGATACCCTGTCCCAGAGAGCCGGAAGACATGTCAACGCCGGGAATATGTATGCTGGGATGACCCTGCAGATAGGATCCCAGTTTACGCAGCGTCTTCAGATCCTCCACAGGGAAGAACCCCCTGTTTGCCAGGGTGGAATACAGGCCGGGGGCCGTGTGTCCCTTGGACAGTACAAACCTGTCTCTGTCCTCCATATCAGGATTCTTCGGATCAATGTTCATCTCCTCAAAATACAGATAGGTATACACGTCAGCCGCGGAGAGGGATCCGCCGGGATGTCCTGCCTTCGCGCTGTGAACTGCCGTTACAATACCCTTGCGCACGTCGTTTGCGCGCTTCTGCAGTTCTAAATTGTTCATGGTCTCCTCCATTCTGCCGTATCCGGCATCATTTTATTTGCTTCCATAGTAGCATAGTTCTCACAATGCGTCCAGATTTTTGTTGCGGCCGTCTTACTTCAGCCCCTCGACCGCGGCCTTTTCCGCGCCCAGCGCCGCCTTGTATTTCTCGATAAAGGCATCAAAGCCCTTTACGTCCTCCGGCCGGGGAGCGACGGTCGTTCCCGTCTGGCCCGCAAAAATCCTGTTCTGCAGATAATCCGCCAGACTTTCGTTCTCCTTCCGTTCCATCATATAACAAGCCAGAATCGCGATACCCCAGGGGCCGCCTTCGCTTGCGGTATCCATCACGGTGACCGGCGCGTTCATGGCCGCCGCCATCAGCTGCTGACCCACCACGGGCGTCTTGAACAGGCCGCCGTGTCCCGTCAGGGAATCCACCTGCACATGCTCCTCCTTCATCAGAATGTCATTGCCGATCTTCAGGGCCGCCATGGCACTGTAAAGATGGCTCCGCATAAAGTTGGCCAGGGTGAAGGATGCGTCCGGCGTCCTTACAAACAGCGGCCTTCCCTCGTCCAGCCCCATAACAGGTTCTCCGGAAAAGTAATTGTACGCCATCAGACCGCCGCAGTCAGGATCCGCCTTCAGGGCCTCCCTGTACAGCTTTCCGTAAAGATCGTTCCGGTCGATCTTCATTCCGAACTTTTCCGCAAACTGGTCAAAAAGCCCCACCCAGGCGTTCAGGTCGGAAGTACAGTTGTTGCAGTGCACCATGGCCACAGGGTTACCGTCCGGCGTCGTCACCATGTCGATCTCCTCATGGACCTTTGAGAGCGCCTTCTGTGTTACCACCATGGAAAAAATGGAAGTCCCCGCGGAAATATTACCCGTTCTCACCGCCACGCTGTTCGTTGCAGTCATGCCGGTACCCGCGTCTCCCTCGGGAGGACACATTGCCGCACCGGGTTGGAGCGTTCCGGTAGGATCGAGAAGCTTTGCCCCCTCCGCAGTCAGCGTTCCCGCCTTTTCGCCGGCGCAGAGCACCTTCGGCAGAATATCGCGGATCTTCCAGGAGAATCCCCTGTCCGCCGTCAATTCGTCAAACTGATCCAGCATCTTCCGGTCATAATCTCTGATCGCCGAATCCACGGGGAACATGCCTGACGCCTCCCCGATTCCCAGCACCTTCTCGCCGGAAAGCATCCAGTGTATGTACCCCGCAAGCGTTGTCAGGTAAGCAATATCCTTCACGTGCTCCTCGCCGTTGAGGATCGCCTGATAAAGATGGGCGATACTCCATCTCTGAGGAATGTTGAACTGAAATACAGGGATCAGCTTCCGGCACGCCTCCTCCGTCATGGTATTGCGCCAGGTCCGGAAAGGAACCAGCAGCCTGCCTGTCTTGTCAAAAGGCATGTAACCGTGCATCATGCCCGAAAAGCCCAGGGCGCCGAGCTTCGTCAGCGGAATGCCGTACTTTGCCTGCACATCCGCGGCAAGACTCTCATAACAGCCTCTGAGTCCGCCCCAGATATCCTCCATGCTGTAAGTCCAGATATTGTTCTCCAACCGGTTTTCCCAGTCGAAGGTTCCCATTGCCACGGGCTGGTGGCTTTCGTCCACCAGAACCGCCTTGATGCGGGTGGAACCAAATTCAATCCCCAGCACCGTTCTGCCATCCTCTATGGCCTGTTTGATCGCTTCGCTCATTTTCCCTCTTTTCCGCTGCCGCACAGCCGTTATTATTCACAAGAATTATACCATAATTTCTATGAAAATGTATACCCCGGGAAGCAATTTTCATAACCGTCCGGCCAAAAACATATATTATAGCAACGCATGAACCGATCAGGTGGATCTCTCTTGAAAAAACATATTCCTCTCTCCGCCAGACAGCTGCTGGCCACGGCAGTCCTGCTCCTGGCTTTCAGCTCCATGACCTTCTTTCTCTTTTCCTTCCGGCAGGACGAAAAACGCTTTTCCAACATTACCTCCCGCCTCTTTGTGGAAGAGATGACCGGCAACACGCTGAACATGCATTATTCTCTGGCATTTCCCGCCCATTACGGCATCTGCGATTACGAGCCCGTCCTTCCCGTTTACAGCGCGGCCGGCAGAAAAGCGGGGACGGCCGCCGCGGAACATACGCTGTCCGCCCTGCGCGCCATACATACGGAAAACCTTTCCGAACAGGACGCCTGGCTGTACGGTCTTCTGACCGCAAATCTGGAAAATTCTCTGGAACTTGGCAAATATCCCTACTACAGCGAACCTCTTTCCCCCACCTCCGGTATGCAGGTTCAGCTTCCGGTGCTGCTGGCGGAATATTCCTTCCGCAGCAGGCGTGACGTGGAGGATTACCTCGCTCTGCTGGATCAGACGGACGAATATTTTGCGTCTCTGCTGGTCTTTGAACAGGAAAAGGCAGCGGCTGGGCTCTGTATGCCTGCTGCCATGCTTCGTCAGGTCCGGGAACAATGTGACACGATTGTCACAAAAGAAGAGCTGGAAGCCGGGACTCATTTTCTTCAGACCTCCTTCCAAAGAAGGCTGGAGGAGCTGAGCAGCACGGACCCCATCACTCCAAAGGAAACGCAGGCGTATCTGTCCCGGAACGACCGTCTGCTGAAGACGGTGATGCTCCCCGCATACATCGCTCTGGGGGACGGCCTGATCCTGCTGGAGGACGATGAGATCCAGCTGACCGGTCTTGCGGCAAAGCCGCAGGGGAAGGAATACTATCAAGCGCTCCTGGTTTCCGAGACGGGCTCCGGACGGACAGTGGAACAGATTCAGGAACTGCTTGCAAAGCAATTTGCGGATGTATACGATTCCCTTCGGATGCTTGTCACGGAGCATCCCGAAATCGCGTCGCTTTCCGCACAGGAACAGTCCCTGTCCTTTCCCTGCACGGACGCCGCCTCCATGCTGGCGGACCTCAAGAAGCGCATGCGCAGCGATTTTCCTGAGATTCCGGGAGATCCTGCCTCCGTAACGGTCAAGTCCGTTTCCGACAATCTGGACGACTACTGCGCGCCGGCTTTTTACCTGACGGCGCCTTTGGACGACACGGACAGCAATGTAATTTACATCAACAACAAAAAAACCATCAGCGGCCTTGAACTTTATACCACGCTGGCCCACGAAGGCTATCCCGGCCATCTCTACCAGACGGTGTACGCAAACCGCGCCGCCCTGGCATGCGGCGAGCGCCCCGTCCGGGAACTTCTGTGGTACGGAGGCTATCTGGAGGGCTGGGCCCTGTATGTAGAATTTCTCTCCTTTGACTACGCCTCCGATCTGCTCCGGGAACAGGGGATGGAACAGGAAGCCCTTTACGCGCAGGCGGAAAAGTACAACCGCAGTCTTCAGCTGTGCCTGTATTCCATGCTGGATATCCTGATCCATTACGAAAATGCCTCATACAGCCATATCGCCAAAATCCTTGAAGGTTTCGGCATTACGGATGAAACGTCCGCAAGAGCGGTCTATACTTATATTGCTCTGGAGCCCTGCAATTACCTGAAGTATTACCTGGGGTATCTGGAACTGCTCTCCTTAAAGGATACCGCCGCCGGGCTCTGGGGATCGGACTACACTGATTACCAGTTCCACTGCTTCCTTCTGGAAGCCGGCCCTTCCGATTTTACTTCGCTGAATCAGCGGCTGAAACAATGGACGCTGGATTAAACCGGCGTCCTTCTTTCCGCTTTGCCTGAGACTCCCGTCCGGCTTCCCGTTCCTTTTTAAATCAAAAGCAGCCTGTGTCATTCTGCGACGACGTATCTTGCGACAAGAACACGCCAGAAATGTATGAGAAAATTCGTTGATAATAGTATGTAGAACAGCAGGCAATGCGGGCAGTTTCATCAAAAGAAATCTCACCGTCTAATCTGAAAAGTAGTGACGGTTATCAGTATCATCGTCACAATAATCAGTATCCGGCAGACCAGAAAAAATAAAAGACATCAAAAAAGCAACCGCCCTGACCAAAGTTAGGTTGCTTTTTTGATTTGCACTTAACTAGGTGAACCGTTGCTTCACGGTAACACCTTTTCTATAAAAAATGCTAGCACTGATTGGCACTTCCGTCAAGAACTTTTTCACGCTACAAATCAAGCTACAAATCAAAACCTTAAGTTACTATTAAATTTTACTTAAAGCAGTCTCAGCAACTGCACAAGCTCATGCTGCTCATCTGTGCCTGATGCGGTCTGTCTGGTGTCAAACTGCCGGAATTTATTGTCCCGATAAAATGACAACAGGCTTTCTTCGTCATTTGCCTCCAAAAATACTACCATTCCGCCTCCCATATACTGCATTTCTTCAATAACATTCCAAGCCAGTTCGAGAAGCTCCGCACCTGTAATTTCCTTATTTTTGCCATCTGTGTAATTTTTACCAAGCTGTGCGATCAGATATGCCGACATTGTATATGTCTGTGTCTGGCTGTCAAATTCACTGACACGCATGATCTTTCTTTTTACTGTATTGCTTACCTTTTCGCCCCGAACCGTCAACGGTTTTAATGCTATGGTAAAATATCCAACTAACGCCATGCTGCTCAAAGAAAATACAAGATATGTAACGGATTGATTCTTTTTGGTAAATTCTATTGCACTTTTTTTCAAAAAATGTTCAATATCCGCATTTTGTGGACAGGAAAACTCGGAGAGTTCCTGAATCAGTTTATCCTCTCCGAGCTTTGGATTATCACTGTTAAGGTATTGGCGAATATTGGTAACTAAAAATTTATCTGTTTCCGCCATTCGCTTTCTCCCTTTTTTCCATAAACTCTATCAATTCCGACTCCCTCTTTACAAACCTTGCAGCCACAGGAACACGGATTGGACGGTCATTAGCAGACGCTTCTATTGCATCAGCAAACATTTCCACCTGTTTCTCTCCGGAAATGACAAAATTCTTCGTGATGCTTGAAGTTGCCATAAGAAACACCTCCTATGTCAGTACATGATTATTATTTGCCTGCAAATAATAATATGGCTCATTCTAAATATAGTTATTCTGGAAGTAAAAGCTTCCATATCTGTTGTCACTTTATTTACTCATACTTTTCTAACTATATTTTATGATGTTTCCGCCGCTTTTTCAATAAATTTTTTATAAATTCATTTTTGGGCAAAACAAGGTTTTCTCCTTTCTCCCATCTATTCTGCGTAAAAATATTCTTCCAAAAGATTTTTCAGCATCACTTTCACCACCGCAGCGTCCCGGCTGAAGGCTTCCAGTTTCTCCCTGCTTTTCCCGGGGATCAGTTTCGACAAAACGGGCAGCATCTCATCCGCGCAGGTCTTTATGCTCCCCTCCGGCTGGGCCAGTTCTCTTTTTAAGCGTTCAAAGGCAGGTTTCAAATATCTGCGGGGGATCATCCTCCCCGTATCGCTCAATGTTTCCTGGTCAACTTCCAGTTTTCTCTGCCGCGGCTCCACAAATATCGTCTCAAACCGGCAGAGGGCAACCTCCCTTTCCTGGGTATTTTTCTGATTCTCCTCCAGAATTCTTTCCAGATCCTTTCGCAGCCGCTGCAGCACTTCCCTGTTCAGGCTCTCCTGCATCTGATACCCATGTCTCAGCAGAATGATAGCGGCTCTCTGTTCCCTTTTTTCGGTGTGAAGCCCTCCCCTGGGCCCCACGAATCCATTGTAGTATCTTTCATTCTCCCGGAGCAACTCGGCCATGCCGGATATATTGAATCTCATAATCTGATCCGGTCTATCACACCAGAGAGTTTCCTTTTCCCACTCCAGTTCCTTTCGGAATTTTTCGTGGAACAAGTCCTCGGAGATGTCTCTGATGGTTGGCTGACTGAACCATATCAGCTCTTTCTGCCCAAGGCTCTCCATTAGCTCCCGCAACGCGCGTTCTTTTGTCTCTTTCTCCAAAAAAATGTCCTCTCTTTCTTTTTTATCATATTAGCTGTTCTGATTTGCTTTGGAAGGATGACTAATAATAAATAAAACATTGTTTTCCCAGTACTGTCTCCAGTACCTTGATATCTGTCGTACTGACCGGGTTGCCATTTAAACTCACATAAGACAGGTTCATCAGAACGCTCAGGGCGCTGATATCGCTGATCTGATTGTTGGGTAACGCCGCGTACTCCAAGTGCGTCAGGTTACTCAGCACACTGATATCGCTGATCTGATTGGGGCCTAAACTCAACTCTTCCAGATTTGTCAGACCGCTCAGAGCGCTGATATCTCTGATCTGATTGTTGCTTAAAACCAACTTTTTCAGATTTGTCAGACCGCTCAGAGCGCTGATATCTCTGATCTGATTGCGGTCTAAAGTCAACTCTTCCAGATTTGTCAGACCGCTCAGGGCGCTGATATCGCTGATCTGATTGCGGTCTAAATTCAGTTTTTCCAGATTTGTCAGACCGCTCAGGGCGCTGATATCGCTGACCCGCCCCGGAGCCGAAGCACCAGGAACTCCGAATATATCCAACTCCTGCAGATTTGTCAAGTTGCCCAGCGCACTGATATCGTTGATCTGCTCGGAGCGTAAATGCAGCTTTTTTAGATTTGTCAAACCGCTCAACGCACTGATATCACTGATCGAGTAGGCAGCTAATTGCAGCTCACTCATCTCCCACACATCGCTGAGCCGGATATCCCTGTCCCAAATTCCAGTTTTTTCCCGCATTGCCCTTTCAAGCTCCTCATCGCCCCAGTCTATCACCCGATCCTCTAACCCAGCCCCTTTCAAGGCGGCAAGCCCCGGATTTGCCTCCCGTTCCTCCCGGTCAGAATCTCTCCTGCTCCCTGCTCCCAGGATCAAAAGAAGCAAAATCGCAAGCGCTGCGGCACCATGGCACCCCAGCCACAGGAGCTTTTTCCCCGCTTTCATGGTTCCAAGCCCTTTCCATTTCTGTATGTAGCCGCCAAAAACCCCTTTGAATTTCCTGCCGCTTGAACCGCTGTCCGGGTTTTGTTCCGGGATCAGCGGCTTTCCCCCGGCATAGGGACTATTTGCTTCCTCCCCCACCGGGCTTCCGCAGTTTTCGCAGAACCTTGCTCCTTCCGGCAGTTCTTTTCCGCATTTTGAACAAAACATCTTCCTGTTCCTCCTGAAAACTTATTTCCTTTTCCCATTCTTTCCCACCGCCAGAGTGGATTGCTTGTATTTTACCCCCCCGAGTCTGTTTGTCAACTGCCGCCGCAAAAAGAACAGCGCGCCGCAAAAACAGCATAAGTGACGATTTCCGCATGGGCGACATGTACAGGCGCATGATTTTTTGCGAAAATATTCGTGTAATTTGATGCGAATATTTATAGAATATCCATTAATTTTTACACGAACTTTTACTATACTATAAGTGACTTCTGAACAGGAGGGTCATTTATGTACCGAAAAATCATGGCTTTTTTAGAAGCGTGGAAAGAAAACGAACGCCGAAAGCCGCTGATCCTGCAGGGAGCAAGGCAGGTCGGCAAGACTTATTCCATTTTGGAGTTTGGGCGCACACATTATGAGAATGTGGCGTATTTCAACTTTGAAACAAATCCGAAGCTCTCGGAAACCTTTGGCGAAAATATCAGCCCCGATTATCTGATCCCTATTCTGTCGCATATCGCAGGGCAAACCATTATCAAGGAAAAAACGCTGGTCGTCTTTGACGAGGTACAGCTTTGCGAACGGGCGCTGACTTCTTTGAAGTATTTTTGCGAGGACGCACCTGATTATCACATCATCGCGGCGGGCAGTCTTTTAGGCGTTGCGGTAAATCGTGCAAAGTTTTCTTTCCCCGTGGGTAAGGTCGATATGAAAACTCTTTACCCGATGGACATGGAGGAATTCCTGCTTGCGCTGGGGGAGAACGCTCTGGTAGAGCAGATTAAAAAGTCCTTCCAGACCGACACGCCGATACCTTCCGCTTTGCACGATGCGGCAATGCTGCTTTACCGACAGTATCTTGTGGTGGGCGGTATGCCGGAGTGCGTCATGCAGTTTGCCCAGACAAAGGATTATATCCTTGTACGTCATACGCAGGACACCATTCTGGCAAGCTATCTTAACGACATGAGTAAGTACAACAACTTGAATGAGATGAAAAAGACACGGCTTGCATACGACAACATCACCGTGCAGCTTTCAAAGAAAAACACCCGTTTTCAATATAAACTGATTAAGAAGGGCGGTCGGGCTTCCGAATTTGAGAACGCCATCGAATGGCTCTGTCTGTCCGGCATTGTGTCACAGGTGTTCAAGGTGGAACAGGTAAAAAAGCCTTTGGAAAACTACCGTGACATCGACGCCTTCAAGATTTATGTTTCCGATCTGGGTCTGCTTGCCGCCAAAAAGGATCTGGCCGCAAACGATGTCCTCTACATGGTGGAGGAACTGAACGACTTTAAGGGCGGACTTGCGGAAAACTATGTGAATGTGCAGCTCACCATAAACGGCTACCGGACCTATTATTGGGAGTCCCAGCGTGGGGCGGAAATTGATTTTGTCATTCAGCGGGAAGGCAGGCTTATTCCCATTGAGGTCAAATCCGCCGACAACACAAGAGCCAAGAGCTTAAAGGTCTATATGGACACCTACAAGCCCAATTACGCCATCAAGCTCTCTGCGAAAAACTTTGGCTTTAAGGACGGGAAAAAGACCGTTCCTCTCTATGCCGCATTTTGTATCTAAACCAATATGGCAATCGATAGAAGTATTTTTCTATTCTTTTCCCATTTTTCTCCATAACGGCAGAAACAGGAGAATACCTGCCAGCATGGCTCCGCAGTCCGCAATAGGAGTTGCCCACGCGATGGCGTCGGCGCCCGCCAGAGAATCCAGAAGGAACATAAACGGCACATCCAGCCCGCCTTTTCTCAGCATGGAAAGCACCAGCGGTTTTCCCTTCTGTCCCACAGACTGAAAGATGGAAATAATAACCGTTGTAATTGCCGTAAACGGTCCTGTGATGCAGATGATTCTTTGGAACATACTGCCGTACCGCACAGTCTCCGCATCATTGATGAATGCCCGTACCAGGGGATTAGCGCAGGTGAATAAAAGGATCGCCCCGGCCGTCGTAACGGCAAGGCTCAAAATAAGGGTTACCTTGATGGCGGAGCGCATACGCCCGGTATTTTTTGCGGAGTAATTATATCCAATCAGAGGAATAACGCCCTGAGATAGGCCGTTGGCAATCGCAAAGGCCAGCATATCGATTTTCTTGGCGATACCGATTCCCGCCACCGCCGCGTTGGAGTAGCTGACAAGCAGCTTATTGAGGGTGATGTTAGAGAAAATTCCCATTACGTTCATGATGGAACTGGGGAGTCCCACCAGCAGCACTTCTCTGGGTATGCCGTCCGAGACAGAATAATACCTAAGATTCAGGGTAAGATGGAACCTGCCGCGTTTTATCAGGATCAACGCCATAAAGTACAGCATTGCAATGAAATTGGAAAGCATGGTTGCTACGGCTGCGCCTGTGATTTCAAGATGAAAACCGAAAATAAACACAGGGTCCAACAGTATGTTGAGAACACCGCCAAGCGCCACGCCGAAGCTCGCCTGACCGGAATACCCTTCTGCCCGGACAAGATGCGCAAGCGCCGCGTTCAACACTGTTGGCACCGCTCCTACCGTCAGCGTCCAAAAAAGATAACTGTTGCAGTAGTCAAAAGTATAGGGATCTGTTCCGACGAAAGGAAGAATTGCACGGCGAAAAGCAAATATCCCAACTCCATATAGAAACGCCGCCGCGGCAGATGTCCAGATGCAGAAGGCTGAGGTTTTCCGCGCCTTGTCCGTGTCACCCAGTCCTAAACTTCGTGAGATGAGACTGGCGCCCCCGATACCGAAAAGATTGGCAAGCCCCGTGGTCACCAGAAACAGCGGCAGACTAAGAGATGCGGCCGCCACCTGATTGGGATCGCCTATCTGACCGATGAAGAAAGTGTCCGCCATGTTGTAAATGACAGTGATGATCTGGCTGATTACCGTAGGAACCACCAAAGCGATAACCGCCCGTGTAACCGGTGTTGTTTCAAAAAGCTCCGTCTTGTCTGTCTTCATGTCTGCGCCTCTTTTTCTGAGTTTTCCAACAGCAAAATAAATCCTCGAACCGCCATCCGGTAGCTGTCCCCGACGTCAACCGGAAATTGCCGGAAGCAGCCGGCCTCCTCCTGAGAGATAAATCCGTGCATGATACTGCGAAAAACCCTCTGCAGGTGCATCATCTGCTCCCTGGTCAAACGATAACCGGCCATCGCTGTCATGATGGGTTTCACGATGTCAAAGCCGGCACTGTGGATCGCGTCATTTTTCACCATAGGCAGAGACAGAATGACTTTATAAATCTCCGGACGATCTTTTCCAAAACGGTAATAGGCGTCAGCCAGTGATTCAATTGCCTCTGACCGTTCCTTTCCGGCAATGGCGGCCAGCTGGACCTTCTTAAGCTCCGAAATGGCGTAATAGCCAATCTCCGTGTGGAGTTCGTCCGAACTTGTGATGTGATTATATAGCGATGCCGCTTTTATATGGAGCCTGCTTGCCAGTTCCCGCAGGGAAAAGCTGTGCAGTCCCTCCGATTCGATCATCTCTATTGCAGCTTGAATGATGTCCGCGCGGGTTAAACCTTGTCGAGCCATAGTTTCCTCCCTGACAAGCTAACGGTGTTAGTATATTGTATACTAACACCGTTAGCTTGTCAAGAGAAGGGCGTCACGTTTTATATTCTTCGTGTATTTGAACAGATTTAAAGCTCAAACCAAAATGTGCAGTTATTCTTGTTGTCAACGCCAAATTTTGCTCTATGCGCTGTTAAAATTTCTTTTGCGATAGACAGGCCCAGACCTGAAACAACGGTTTTGTTTTTCCTGTTTCGAGCGGTGTAATAGCGGTCCCAGATATAAGGGAGGTCCTCATCGGCGATGCCCTTGCCGTAGTCAGTTACCGTAAACCGCACGGAGCCGTCCGCTGCTGTCAGCGACACCTTGATTTTTTTGCTTTCACCCGTGTGATTTACGGCGTTGTCAATGAAATTATAGATGACCCGCTTGATCTGCGCCTCGTCCGCGGAGACGGTGATGCCATCCATAATATCCGCCTCAATCACAAAGCCGTTCTGTTCGCAGAAGGGCAAAAACTGTCCAATCACCTCGCGGCTTGCGCGGCTCAGGTCGATAACGCCGTACTCCTGCGGCGCGCCGTTTGACTGCATAGCGGAAAAGTCCAGGATTTCGTTGACCAGCGCTGTCAGCCTGTCCGCCTCGCGAGCGATGATGTCCAGATCCTTTTCCCGCCTTTCCGCGTCGCTCCACGAGATCTCTTTGACCATCTCCGCGTAGCCCCTGATCATTGTGAGGGGCGTCCTCAAATCGTGTGAGACGCTGGCAAGAAATTCCCGCTGGGCGTTTTGGGCCTTTTCCAAACGCAGCGCCGTGTCCCTCAGCGTATCTGACAACTCATCCAGCTCCGTGCAAAAGCCTTTTGGTAATTCCGGGTGGAAGTTGCCCCCGGCAATCTTTCTGGCGGAATCGGCTATCTTCTCTATCGGCCTCTCAAACCGTTTAGAAATGCCCCAGGCAAGGACGAACCCCAAAATCAGAGACAGGGCGGAGACCCATACAAGCTGGATCCGCAATATTCTGACTGTCCCGCCGACAGTACCAAGGGGCATACTGATATAGAGAATATTTCCGCTGTCCAGAATGTTTCCCGTCACGTAAGCCGTGCTGTCCTCCGTGACAAAGCCAACACTGTTTGTTCCGGTCTCTTTAAGCTTCGCAATGAGCGCTTCATAGCTGTATGGCAGATTCCGCAACGCGCCTTTTTCCCAGTTCAGAATTTCATCGGAGGAAAAGTAAGGGTTCCCGTTTTGATGCTCCTCCTGTTCCGTTTCCCCGTAAAGGCGCTTATATTCGTCGGCGCTGTACAGGATGTTTCCCTCGGCGTCCGTCACGAACACAAGCAGGGAGTTTTCCGCTGCCGTTTCGTCAATCACGTCATGGAAGTCCGCGCTGGAAGAATGTTCCGCCATTTTCTTTGCCGCCCTTTCCGCGCCACGGATCGCCATATTGTTATAGAAGCTCTGTAAAAATACAGTCTGCAAAAACCAAAGCACAAGAAAGATTACGGCAGAAAAAAGGACAAACCACAGCCATAGCTTTACGCCGAAAGATTTACGCTTTTTCATCGAACCGATACCCCGTTCCCCGCAATGTGACAATACATTTCCGATAGGGCCCCAGCTTGCCGCGCAGCAGCTTAATCTGCCAGTCCACCGTGCGGTCGTCACCGTAATAGTCGTACCCCCACACGGCGTTTAGAATTTTCTCCCGTGTCAGGGCAATCCCTTTGTTCTGTATGAAGTAGGAGAGCAGCTCATACTCCTTCGCGGTCAGTTCCGTCTTCACGCCGTCCACAAAGACCTCGTGAGAGAGCATTTCAATACGGATGCCCTGTATCACAATCTCATTCTTCAACCCGCCGGACGTATTTCTTGCAAGGACCGCCTTGACCCGCGCCATCAGCTCCCGAGGGGAGAAGGGCTTCACCACATAGTCGTCAATGCCCAGTTCAAAACCCATCAGCTTATCGTACTCCGTCCCCAATGCGGAGAGCATGATAACGGGAGTTTTCTTTTCCTCCCGGAGCTTCTTGCAGACCGTGAATCCGTCCATCTCCGGCATCATAATATCAAGAATGATAAGGTCATAGTCGTTCCTTTGACACAGGCTCAGCGCCTCCGCACCGTTATCCGCCGTATCGACGGTATGCCCCTCGTGCTCCGCAAAACGGGAAATAAGCTCTACTATGTCCCTTTCGTCATCGACAGCCAGCAGGTAAGCCATGATTTTCCTCCCATGCAACGCAAAACGCAAACCGCCGCTTGGACGGTTTGCCATTTTGCGCATTTTGTCTTTATATTACTTGTGATAGCTATTGCCGCGCTGCTGCCCGGTCAGATAGCTGTACCCGGACATATCCTGTGCGCTGTCCGCATCATCGCCCTGCCGGTAGGACGCGCCTCTCTGTTGGCCGCTGACATAGCTGTAAGACGCAGCCGCTTCCTCGGAGTATGGTGTGTCCGCAATACCGTTCTCCGCAAGGAAAGCGTCCTGCTCATCCTCCGGCAGTTCAGCCGCCTGCTCGTACACTTCGTTTCGTGCGGTGCTGCGCTGCCTCCCAGTGAGATAGCTGGGCTCATCGGACTCGGCGGCAAATGCGGTCACGCTTCCCACCAACAATACAAGCACAGCGACACCGGATAGTACCATTGTTTTCTTCTTCATAGCTTATTCCACCTTTCATGATTCTGACTTCTTTCCTTCCGTCAGTGATTACAGGATAAGCCATAAATGAGGAATGCGTGTGGCGGCTATTTGGAATCCGTGTGGAATCTGCAAACAGCGAAATACACTCTACAGATACGATTATACCATTTTCCTTTGTCAAATTTCAATAACAGCGGAGGACTCAAAAAGCCTGCCTGAAAGGCTGAAAGGCACAGGCCGCCGCTTTTATGCGACGGCCTGTGCCTGATTGCCGGGATTTTGCGGAAATATTTCCATCCGCAGTTCTAACCTGTTACATCTCTTAAAGTGTCCCCTGGGTAAACAGCTGGCGCACATGTGCCACTTCTTCCTCGGTCGCTTTGCTGGCGGGAACGTAATAGGACTTTTCCCTCGCGATCTGGTAAAGCTCTTCCTGAGACTGCTCGCATGCGTTTCTCAGCTGCTTCAGCGTCTGCTTCAACTCCTTATTCTCAGACTGTGCGATCATCCCCGCATACCGGGTGAGTTCTCCGTTGATACCGGCCAGAGTGTCGGCCACCATAATTTTTTCCTGCATTTTTCCCTCTTTTCTGCGCAGCATCTTCTCCTGTCCGGGCCTGCGGTGCCGCGCCGGCACAGCCCCGGGCGTTTCTCAGTTCAAAAACTTCATCAGCTGCTGCTTGTTGTCCATAGCGGACTTCGCGCCCTTCTCAAAAAACTGCCTGATCTGAGGGTCCTCCGCCTCCTTGGCATAAGCCTGCATCTTACAGTGGGTGGTATCGAAACCGCCGATAAGATGACGCAGGTTCTGCAGATCCAGTTCCGAAATGTTGCTCATATCCGTGACCTCCTTGAATTTTTTTGGCCCCGCGCTGGTAATGCGGACGTCCTTCAAGAATAGTTTGGCTCATAAAGGAAAAAATATACATAACGGCGTTTTCTTTCATATCAATATCTAATATCAATATCTCTGATCAATTTCTCTCGTCCAGATACAGCTGAACCCTGTTCTGAATGATCGCCGCCGCTTCCTCCGCGGATTTCTGTCCCTGGAAATAAGCCTCCGCCTCTTCCTCTATAATGTTCTGTATCTCATTATGGTACTCGTACTTTCCCGAAGCTTTTTCCACAAGTTCCCGGACTGCGTCCACATCTGCCTGATCCGCCTTCTCCACCAGAATGCTCACATCGTTTTCCGGCTCGAAATAAGATATTCTATAGACGGGGCTTCTGCCGCCGTTTTCGTCTTCCGTCATTTCTTCCTCCAGAGACTTTTCCAGCGCTTTTTCAAGCCGCGCTCTCACCACCGGAAACCCGGTTCCGTCATAATCGCTTAACAGGCAATACCTCACAAATTCCCATGCTTCGTCCGGATACTCCGTTTTTGCGTTGATCGCCAGCCTCGTACCGTTGAAATACACTCTGGAGCCGGACCCCTCCGCGGTGGGATAACCGATGAACTGTATTTTTTCGCCGAACAGCTCCGACTGCAGACGGCAGCTTTCCACAGAATTGATCACGCCCAGCGACAGCAATATCTTCCCGCTTCGGATCGCCCCGTACATACCCTCCGGATGGGGTCCCTCGTATCCCTTCGCAAACTCCAGCAGATCCAGAAACTCCTTCGACGTAAAACTGCATGTCCCCTGTTCCCAGTCGATAAATTCATCCATACCCTGCGCGCAAAGAGTCCGCAGTACGCCTTCATCGGCGGAAAATCCATAAATACTGTTGATATCTCCACCGCTGTCCCGAAGAAGCCCTATCAGTTCCTCCATGCTCACGCCGTCCCGCCCCTGAACCAGACTGCTTCCGCCCCAGACGGTAAATACGCTGAACGCGGGCGCAAGGACATATAAATGCCCCTCGGTCTCATACGCTTTCAGCACGCTGGAAACCATTTCCTCTCTGCCGCATTCCGGGTCGCGGTCCATAAATTCATACAGGTCAAGAAAAACTCCTTTGTCCGCCAGAATTTCATAGTCGATCCCGCCGGCGTCGAAAAGATCCGGCGCGCTGCCCTTCAGCACGTCCAGTTTCAGCCTTTCATAAGCCGACTCGTAATCGTAATCCTCCACATAGTCCACGGGATCGATCCTTACCTGATCCTGAGACCTGTTAAAAGCCGTGATCGTCTTACGCAGCGCGGGATCCAGCGTCATGACCCCGAGAGAAAGCACCGTCTGCCCGCTTTCCCCGGCTTCAAACCGGGTATACTCGGACTCTCCGCTTTCCGGCGCGCGATCTATGATCTCGACGGTCCCTCCCCGCATTCCGAGATAGACGATATCCTCCTGAAAAACGCCGCCAAGCGCAAGATCCAGAAACGCTTCGTCGTTCTCTCCTTCCGGAGCGTTCATCCGGTAAAGATGCAGCGCGCCGTCCGCTGCATACAACAGCCCGTCGCCGGTCAACGCCATCTTTCCTCCTGTTTCCAGACGATACATGACATCCTCATCCGCCTCGTCCAGACGGTTGGCTTCGTACGCTTCCCCATCTTTGGTCCTGACCCTGCGCGTGTAATAGCCGTCCTCATCCCTCGCAAGAATCATCGGAACGCCCTCTTCGTCAAAAAGCAGGCTTACCAGCTTATTCCCGTAGGAATCCGGCACCTGCTCATAACAGAGAACATTCATGTCCTGATCCAGCACATATATTCTGTCGAGGAACGTATATACGTCCTCTCTGCCATCTTCATAGACTTCGGAGCATGGCACGTCAAGCTGATACCACAGATAGTAAAAACCATTGGAGTCCGCCCAAAAGCCTTTCTGGGTATCAAAGCTTTCCGCCGTCTCCAGTTCTTTATTCTCCACCGTATGGATCTCACCGCCCGGATTGATCTGCCACAGAGCATTTCCCTGCTCCCCCACGCCGAAAAGACACAGCCTGTCCCGGGCGTCCACCGTGATATTCTGCACTTCGGCAACGCCCGGCAGGAAAAACCTTCCCCCGCTTTCACCCGTCACGATATCCTGCACCGAAACCGAATAGCCCCCGTCGGTGCGGAAGCACCCGTAAACGCGGTCATCCTTTATGGTTGCAAGTTCATAGGAATCCTCCAAAGCGATATGAGTGACATTCCAGGAATGTCTCTTTTCCCCGTCCGGCTCCTGATCGCCGGTTCCGTCATCGCCATCCTCCAGAGCAGCGCCTGTCCCGGTTCTGTGCACATCCGGGGTTCCCTCTTTCCCGCAGCCCGATACCAGTATCAGAACCGCCGCCAGCAATACTGCCGTTTTCCGCATTTTACACATCCTGTCCGTCCTCCCGTTCCAATCATGTCGTTTCAGCCCTGAAGCCGTTTTCGGATAGGATTGTAAAGCCCTTTTGTATAATAGTTGTAACATTGGAAAACGTTGCTATTTGTTTACATTCCCTTCCTCAAACAATTCCTCATAACTAAACTTAACTTTTTCCATCTGTTCCTCCGCCCGGTCATAGGCATCCCAATAGGGAGACATCATCTCTTCGGCCTGCTCTTTCGTCACCCTGAAGAACCAGCGGTCGCCGCCGCGTTCGTAAATTCCCTGTTCCCGCATAAGATCGGTAATTTCGATTTTCTTATCTTCCTCCCTGTATTCCGGCAGCATGACCACATACAGGCTCACATCGTCATTGTACCGGTTGGTGATGATAAAGGTACTGAGTTCGACTTTTCCCTCTGCGTCCAATTGTTCATAGGATAAATATTTTCCGTCCCACGGCCAGGCGACCTTCCTGCTGCCAAGCAGAGAATACCAGCTTCCCTCCATCGCGTGCCATAAAAAGCATTCTTCTTTTTCCCTGTCATACCGAAAGATATATTGCGTAGCATGGTGATAAGGATTCCTGACGCCCAGTTCCGGCGCTCCGTCCCCGTCCGCATCGAAAAAGTAGTACAGCTTCCGATCAGCGGCGGGAAGGGACTCGTCCCGAAACTGCTCCAGATCCTCTAAGTCCTGAATCTCCTTTAAATAACGCCGCTCCCCCGTTTCCATGTCCGTAAAAGGAATTTCGTTATTTACTAACTTTAAGAAATATACCTTGTATTCGTCATAACATTCCGGATCTCCCTGCTCGAACGTCCCCTGAAAAGAGATTTTCCCGTATTCTTCTCTGAGAAGATCGACCATTTTCTGATTGGCATAGGGAAGATCAAAATCCTTGCAAAAATCCGTCCAGTGCTCATATACTGCCGTGCCTTCTTTCGGCACGATCTTATCAATGCTGATCTCACCTATGTTTGATGCGGTCAATTCTTCCTGTGCGGTGGTCTCCGACTCCTGTCCCAGCTCTGACCTTAGGCTTTCGAATGTCTCAGTATTCTTATTCTTCTGCCATATGTCTCCATGAAAAATCAAATATGCCATTCCCAATACTAGGAACACAGCGCATATGCAGACCAGCCCTGCAATTTTCTTCCTCATTATTCCACTCTCCTCCGCGCTACATCAAAGCATACGCCGCCTTCACTTTCAGTCAATGGCTCATCAAACCCTTTCTTTCCATGTGTAATCACTTGTCCAACTAACCCATTTGTAAACTACTGCTTTTAACTGTTGTTTTTGCCATTGTCTTTTGTCTCTAATCCCATGTTTCAGCATGATATTACAATTCAAAACATCTCTTTACCCTTTCGTACTAAACACTTTTCCCTCTGACAAGACAAATTCTCTCTGTGGCAAAAGCGTCCATGCGTTGATCGGCTTTGCCTCGCCTCCCTCAAGCAGTACCACATTCAGCAGATAACTATAATCCGAAACATAATATAGGCTGAAAGTCAGCGTTTTACCATCTATCTCCTTGAACCACATATCAACCAGTCTAAGGACAAGAGGGTGACTTCCTTCATCGATACTTAACTGTTCTAATTCCTGTAACATATTTGTTTTGGAATCCATAAGAGAAAACCTTATCTCATATCCGTTGGATTCCCTGCACCACTGTATATAAACAGGGAGTCCCAGATTGGCCACATCTGCCTGATATACCTCAGTGGAAGGATATTTAAGATTATCTGTATCAATGTCCGTGACCTTTATTTCATCTCCCCTGATGCGCGGTTGAAAATAGCGGCTTGCATAGCCATCAGCAATATCCCAATATTCTGCCTTGCTCTGCAGCAGCTCTATATAATTTCCCAGCCCCGGGAATTCCGGAGAGGAGTCCTGTTCTTCCCATAGATACTCTTTCGGCAGATAATAGATGGAAAGATTATCAACAGCAGCGTTTTCCCCGATTTTGTATATTCTCATCCCAATTGTTCCAACATCATCATGAAAGTCGGCTGAAATACTGTTGTCTAATAGAAAAACGTAATAAAAATCGTTTTCATATTTTATGAGCCTGCCTCCGGCCCGACTTATTTCAAACTCTATAAGGGTATGGAAACTGCCATCCTGATACTCCGTGAGCCGTACAGACATCGCACCGTCAGAGCCCCCCGATTTCCATTCAAACAAATAACGATTCCCCTCCATATGAAATATGTCTCCAATATCACAGGGTGCATTTGTCTGTTCGGATAGTAATTCGATGGCAGCATATCGGTCTTCCAATTGTTCTTTCGCTGCTTCTACTTCCGGAAAAGCTGTAATTAAATCCTCCAGGCTCATTTCATATTCATTTGCGCCCAGATCCGCCAGTATTTTTTGATATGCGCTGTCCTCTTTTCTGATATCGGGACCGACAGAATGATAAAATGCTTCCTCCAAAAGTATCACCAATCCGTCTGGGATAACACCATGCTCACTCACCACTGCCTCGAAGGATCCTTGTGCGGCTTCCGCCGAATCACAGATTTCTTCCCGTATCATGTCTTCTACCCACCGTGCAGAAGTAAAGGCCCTGATACTCAACAGATCATGGTCGAGAAGTGCTGTTGCCCGTTCTATATCCAGCTGCGTAAAATTATCATCTTCTGCCATCTCACTTTCCGAGCCAATTCCATTTGTGGTATCTTCTGTTCCATATGATTCATTTTCGGCAATGCCGCACGCACTTGGTATTAGGCATAGCAATAGCAGTATAACAAGTCGCTTACATTTAGTAAGTAATATACTCTGGATTATCCCCATAAACGATGACACCTCTTTCTCCGGTATTATACGCAAAATCAAAAATAATTCCTCATAACTATAGGTCACCTCTTCTATCTGCTCCTCCGCCCTTTCATAGGCTTCCTAATAGGGCACCATTAGTTCTTCGGCCTGCCCTTTTGTCACCCTGAAGAACCAGCGGCCGTCGCTGCGTTCTTAGATTCCTTGTTCCCGCATAAGCTCGGTAATTTCTATTTTCTCATCTTCCTCCCTGTATTCCGGCAGCATGACCACATACAGGCCCTCCTCATTGTTCCGGTTAGTGACTATCAAGGTACTGAGTTCGACTTTTCCCTCTGCGTCCAATTGTTCATAGGATAAATATTTCCCGTCCCACGGCCAGGCGACCTTCCTGCTGCAAAGCAGAAAATACCAGCTTCCCTCCATCGCGTTCCAAAAAAAACATTCTTCTTTTTCCCTGTCATACCGAAAGATATATTGCGTCGTGTGGTGATAAGGATTCCTGACGCCCAGCTTCGGCGCTCCGTCCCCGTCCGCATCGAAAAAGTAGTACAGCTTCCGATTGACGGCGGGAAGGGACCCGTCCCGAAACTGCTCTAGATCCTCTAAGTCCTGAATCTCCTTTAAATAACACTGTTCCCCTGTTTCCATGTCCGTAAAAGGGATTTCGTTATTTACCAGCTTTAAGAAATATGCCTTGTATTCGTCATAGCATTCCGGATCTCCCTGCTCAAACGTCCCCTGAAAAGATATCTTCCCATACTCCTCTCTGAGAATATCGACCATTTTCTGACCGGCATAGGGCAAATCAAAATCCTCGCAAAAATCCGTCCAGTGCTCATATTCCCTTGCGCTTTTCTCCGGACCATCAGACATAATATCCTGTAATTCACTATAAGAAATGAGAAAATGATATTCTTTTCCCGTCCGCATATCCTCTACAAAAAAGACGTCCAGACCTTTACCTGTCATACAATAATAAGTTCTGTATTCCGGATAGTTTCCCCTCCTGAGAAACAAATCATCTGAAAAGCAGTCAAATCCCTTCTCTGTTTTCCTGAGCAGGAAAGATAATCTTAAGCAAAGTCGTTGGGAATCTACCGAAAACAAATCTTCCAACTCCAGTTCTTCTCCCGTTTTTGAGGAATATAGTTTAGTCACATATTCCCAGCCTCCTGAATAACCGGAATTTGCAGCAAGATATTTTTCATACACAAGGCTGATATAGTCCTCCCCTGCATAGGCAGAAACACAAATGTATTTCCCATATAGAACTTCTGACTCCGTATCTTCTTTTTTGACATCTGCCAGAAACAGATTCTGTTCCTGGTAAAATTTCTCCGCATCTTCTCTGATCTTCTGATTAATGAGCTCTGCGGCAGGAACATCAGCCGCTATTTTCGGCACTGTAATGACCATTACCACAGTATGTCCCTGTCCGTCGTTATCCACATTTTCTGAATACTCAATGTCCGTATCCAAATACCCCTCCCGATAAAACGAGCTTTGCTGGGCAAACCCCTCCAATGACGTATTCACCGCTACCGGAGCATCCATATTTTCAAAGAGTTCCGCTTTTCCCTCTGTTCCCCCAAGGCAATTCCAAAGCTGACCTTTTCCGTCCTCAACAAATACCTTTGCAAATAATTCATCGTTTACAAAATAAACGGCATTGTCTATTTTAGAAAATAGTGTAGGTTCCCCTGCGATTTTCACGGGAAGATGCAATGCCGTAAAAGTACCGTTTTTTTCATCATATCGAAAAGCTGTATACTCCTGCGAAGAGCAACACAGAACATAAATCCGGCCATGATGCACGGTATAATCACAGCCCGTCCAATCCCCTTCCGGTATCTGCACACAGATTTCCTTTCCCGTTTCCTTATCCACCCTGATAATTTGTCCAGGAATTTCTCCTTGCTCTGCAGAGTAATAATACAGCGCCTCTTGGGTCGGAATAAAACATTCATAATGCGGATATTGCTGCAGCACTTTCCCTTCCGTGTCCATAGCCATGATCTGACGCTGTGCTTCATCTCCTGTCCGGTTTTCTGCATATATCAGATTCCCATCTGTGCAAATCCAATCACACTTCCCCTGATAAAGCTCTTTACATGTCCCTTCCAAGGTACAGGAAAAAATTCTGCCAATTCCGTTTTCTGCTTCCGATAAGCAAAAGAACATTTCTCCAACAGGAAAAAATCTCTCAATTTCTTCACTGCACACCATTTCCGGCTCACCGCCGTCCGTTCTGACCCTGTAGAGTGCGGAGCCCTCAGAAAGATCCGTAAAATACACCCAGTTGTCCAATATGTAAAGCTCCTTTACCGCATCCTGAACCAGACATTCCGCTTCTCTGCCGTTTTCTTTTGAACGGTACAAATAAAAGTTATCTGCCTCGCTTTGAAAATAATAATAACCGTCCGCATAGGTAATCTGTGTGTAATCGGTCGGGCAGATATATGTTTCCAGCACACTTTTACCTGATTTCTGTCCTGAACAACTAAAAATGAATCCACTTACACATATCAATAAAAGAATTCCCTTAAAAAGCTTAACCCCAATATGTCTTCTATTGATTTTCATAAAGCAAATCGACCCCCATATTTTCTAATACAACATTGACTTTCACACAATAATCAGGATCGCCTCCTCCATTATATAGTTTTACTGCTTCATATTCAGTTCTGAGGAGAGAAGTTCCTCCATTCATCCCAGAACCATTCAATCTCATACAGTAATAACCCGTTCCTACTGCTATACTTAAAGTTGGAGTGACTTTTTCTTGATAATACTTCGACATATCATCTGATATAATCTCATGTACAGCTATCCAACTACCATTCCCCCAAAAATTTTTTTCTCCAGTTCCCGGTATTTGATGTGAAATTGTAATTGTCTTTTCTCCTGATCTATCCGTCCAATTTGCTGTCTCTTCCGAAGCTTTTATTATAGTAAGTTTTGTACATGAATTTTCGCCGAGAGCAACCCAAAACAGAGGATTTCTTGGATCCAAACATTGCATAATGTCTCGCTCTGGATTGTTATCAAAATCAGTAGTGCTATTATCTTTGCCCAAATTTGTTTCAGTAACTAACATGGCCTTAATAACTTCTGGCCTAACAGGATAATATGCCCCCATATTCCTGTTCCATTGTCATATTCCAATAATTCGTCCATGCCAAAATTATATTATCAAACTTACTATTTCTTTTAAAACTTTCGTTTATTCTATTTTCCATCGAAGTTAACGGAGAATCAATTTTATTTAAGGAAGCAATCGAATTAATTCAATGTCATGATGCTGGGGGCAAAACATGGGATAATCCATGCTGACTTCCCATCCGGACCTTGAAAATTGAATACTTTACAGT
>CANQWM010000002.1 GCA_947627535.1 uncultured Acetatifactor sp. | reverse complement strand
AATCAGTGGCTCTCAATTTCCGGAATGATGGCTCCGAAAGTCCGGACAGATGGCTCAATGAGCCCCGGAATAATCATTGAAGCCCATCTTCGCAGAGACCGCCGGAACAGGCATATCCAGAGAAAGGTTTTTGGAGACATTACCATTGACTATTCCGCACGCGAGGTTTTTGTGCACGGGGAAACCATTCACTTTAACCGCAAGGAATTTGACATTATAAAGCTTTTGTCTCTGAACAGGGGGCAGGTCTTTGACAGAGGAAGGATTTATGACCGTGTCTGGGGGCTGGAGGGTGACGGAGACGACACCGTTATTATGGAACACATCCGCAGGATCCGGCTGAAGCTTGCGGGCGCCGGGTGCGGGGCCTGCATAGAAACCGTATGGGGGATCGGATACAAATGGATCGGATAAGAAATGCTTTTCGCAGGGTCCCGATCCCTGCCGCCTTTATCATCTGCAGTCTGAGCTGTCTGCTTGTCTCTTTGGGACTGACAAAGCTAACCGTCCGGCTCGCCAGAAAGAACATAGGCGAGATTGAGTACAAATATGAGGTGATCGTGAATCTTCGTCCATCGGAAGAAGGAACGCTCTGGACGGACGCGGGTTTTCAACCGGACTCCGATGCGCAGGATACGCCCAGACTGTTCTATTATTATTCCGTGGAATCTGAAGAGCAGGAGACGGAATACCGGGTTGAGAGAGAAGCGGATACCTATGGGTTTTATTCTGACACCGGAAGACAGGATGATGTGACGGTGGTTCCCGCAGAAGTAGTTTTGGTCAATGCGCAGACATTCCGGGAGACGGACCGGAGAAAATACGATTTTTTCCGATGGCTGGACAGCGCCGCGGCCGTTCTCTGGTATTCGGTCTGTCTTGGTATCGCCGCGGCGGTTTTTTATTTCTGGAAGGTTAAGAAGCCTTTCCGTGTTCTGAACCGGGCAGTGAGGAAAATAGCGGAAAATGACCTGGATTGCCGGATCGAATATGAAGGGCAGGATGAATTTGGACGTCTCTGTCATGCCTTTGAGGTCATGCGCCGGGAACTGGTGCGCAACAACCGGAAAATGTGGGATTCCGTTGAGGAACGCAAGCGGCTGAACGCGGCGTTTTCCCATGATCTGAGAACGCCTCTGACCGTACTGCGGGGGCATGTGGATCTGCTTTGCGGTGCGCTTTCGGAGGAACCCCCGGATACCGGAGCCCTCGCAGACTCTGTGCAGGCGATTTCCCGGCAGATTACAAGGCTGGACGCTTATGTAAGCACTATGGGAACGCTGCAGCGTCTGGAGGATTATGAACCTTGTGTGAAACGGATCTCTCCCGTTTCGTTGGAAAAGATGGTATATGAGACAGGGACAATGCTGTTCCCTGATGGGGAAATAGAGATCTGCTCAGAGCTGGGAGAAGAGGATCTGGGGATGGACCGGGAGGCGTTCGCTTCGATCTGCGAAAATCTTCTCTCAAACGCCGCCCGCTACGCGCGGAACAGGATCACGGTATCCCTGCGCCGGGAAGGAGAAGGTCTGATTTTTTGCGTGGAAGACGACGGGCCTGGCTTTACTGAAAAGGATCTGGAAAACGCCTCTCTGGCTTACTATCGGGGGGAGAGAACGGAAAACGGCGAAAATCATTTTGGACTTGGACTCTATATCTGCCAGCTGCTTGCGGAAAAGCTGGGCGGGACTTTGCGTGTGGAAAATGGAACGACGGGCGGAAAAGTAACCGTGAAAATTGAGAAAATATTGAGATTTCCGCAGTAAGCTTCCGGTATGGGGTGTTACGCCCCGGATAGAAAGCTTATTGTACGGAGGTTTCGGAAAATGAAGAATTACGGGAAAAAGTTCTGCGCGCTGGCTGCGGGCGCGGCGCTGTTTTTTGCGGGCTGCGGCGCGGCAAAACCGACAGACGGTTCGGGGCAGGAAGAATGGGCGTATCTGCCTGAATTTGTAAGGACAGGGGAAGACTGGTCGTTTTCGGATGATGTATTGTTATGGGGAGATGCGGTCTGCGGTTTTACAGAGCATGAGGATCCGGAGACGCTTTACGAGCCGGATCTGAAGTGGTATTCTTTGTTGGATGGGAAGACGTGGGATGTCTCTCTGGACTGGCAGAGGGAGACGGATCCGGAGGAAGGCCGGATCATGGACCGGCGTATTCTGCAATTTGCAATGGGGGAGGATGGCAGCCTGTATTGCGTCGCCCGGGAGGAAAGCGAAGCAGCCGACGCAGGGTATCTTTACCGGTTCGGCGATGAGGGGGAGCGGATTCTTGCCCGGGATATCTCGGACTGGCTGGAAATCGGAAATTCCCCTTTCCTGTTGACGGGGCATCAGGGGGAAGTATATATTGCCTGCGGAAATACGGTGCGGCAACTGGATGGGGATGGAAATTTGCTGGACGAGGTCTCTCTGGACAGTGCCGACAGCAGAATTTATGGCTTGGGGTATGACGGCGACGGCAGGATGTATGCGGTGTATCGGACGCTTGAACCTTCGGAATCTTTTGGAGGATATGTGGTCATTTCCGGCGACACGGCCGGGTATACGCTGGCGGAGCTGGACTTTGACGCCGGAAAAGCCGTTGACGTCTGTGAAGAATTTCCTTATGAAGCCGACGGAATTTTCCCCGGCGGGGCGGGAAAGCTTTTGGTGTATGACAGCAGTGCCGTCTATGAGTATCAGGTGGAGACAGCGGCCGTCCGGAGACTGTTTCAATGGTTTGACTGCGACGTGACAGGGAACCGTGCAAAAGTGCTGGGGGTGATGGAGGACGGACGAATAGTCGCGACCTATACCGACGAAAATATAGACGACGGCGGAGCGGGCCTTGTGCTGTTAAAAAGGACACAGACCACGGCGGGGCAGGGAAAGGAAATCCTCGTGCTGGCCACATTGTCGGACGACAGCTTCCTGCAGGCTGCGGCGGTGGATTTTAACAGAAACAATGACGAATACCGGGTGGAAATCCGCCAGTACCTTGACGACGACAGCGGCAGGGCTTACGAGGACGCGCTGGCGGACTTAAACAGCGCCATCGTTTCAAAAGATTGTCCGGATCTTATCGATCTGTCGGGGCTGGATCTGGAGAGTCTTGCGTCGAAGGGCGTATTTGAGGATCTGCATCCCTATCTGGAAGAAAGCGGCGTACTGAGCCGGGAAGATTTTCTGGAAAGTGTGCTGGACGCCTATACATTTGGGGACAGGCTGATAGCGATTCCCCGGCGTTTTATGGTCCAGACGGCGGTGGGCGGTGCGACAGAACTGGATGGATGCACAGACTGGACCGTAGAGCAGGTGATCGCCTTTGCACAGGCTCATCCCGACGCAGAGCTGTTTGACCGGGGAACGAAGACTTCCGTGCTGGAATATCTGACAAGATGCAGTCAGGAAACATTTATCGACTGGACAACGGGAGAATGTCATTTTGATTCGGAACTGTTCCGGAATGTGCTTCGGTTCGCGGCCAGTTACCCCGACAAAGCAGATTCCGGGGTCGATCTGTCTCCGGAGTCCGACAGACTGGCCGACGGCAGCCTGCTTCTTTCCAGAAAAACGCTGTTTCAGTTTGAGACCGTGCAGACCGATCAGGAAATATTTCAGGGAGCGGTGAGATATGTTGGTTATCCCACCGCAGACGGCAGCGGCGGTCATATCCTGACTGGAGCGGAGCAAAATTACGGGATTTTGTCCCGATCGGATCATAAGGAGGGCGCATGGAAATTTCTGGAGAGCGTTCTGACCGGAAAGACCGGCAGGTTCCAGACGGGCTTCCCCAGCAACAGGAGCGAACTGGCGCTGGAGATAAAAAAAGCCCTGAATTCCGGTTATGTGCTGGACGAGAACGGAGATCCCGTTCTGGATGAAAACGGGGAGCCTGTTGTCAACACCAGCTTTGGGGGATATTTTGACATGAATACGGGACAGATGTACACCTTTCGTCCGCCCACCCGGGACGAGATCGACATTGTGCTGACCGTGCTGGATGAGGTGCGGCTTGCACCGGAAGAAAACAATGAAATCATGAACATGATCCGGGAGGAGTCGGCGGCTTATTTTGCCGGTCAGAAGACTGTGGACGACGTGGCCGCCGGGATTCAAAACAGGGTCAGTCTTTACGTGGATGAAAACAGATGACAGAACAACGCCAATATATCGCAATAGATTTAAAATCCTTTTATGCTTCCGTGGAGTGTGTGGAACGGAAGCTGGATCCCATGACAACCCATCTGGTGGTGGCAGACGCCGGCAGAACGGAAAAAACCATCTGCCTTGCGGTATCGCCGTCGTTAAAGGCATACGGCATACCGGGGCGGGCACGGCTGTTCGAGGTGGTACAGAGGGTAAAGGAGGTCAACGCGGAGCGCAGAAACAGGGCGCCGGGAAGACGGTTTACCGGCGCATCCTGTCACGCACCGGAACTGGAAAGCCACCCGGAACTGGAGCTGTCCTATATCGCTGCGCCGCCGCGGATGGCCTTTTATATGGAATACAGCACAAGAATATATAATATTTACCTGAAATACATTGCCCCGGAGGATATCCATGTCTACTCAGTGGACGAAGTATTTATGGATGTGACCCATTATCTGAAAACCTATGGGCTGTCGGCGGAGGAACTGGCGGGAAAAATGATACGGGACGTGCTGGATTCCACAGGGATCACGGCCACAGCCGGAATCGGGACAAATCTCTATCTCTGTAAGGTGGCCATGGACATTGTGGCGAAGCACGTTCAGGCGGACGAAAACGGTGTACGCATCGCGAAGCTGGATGAAATGAGCTACAGAAGACTTCTTTGGGATCACAGGCCGTTGACGGATTTCTGGAGGGTGGGACCCGGCTATCGCAGGAAGCTGGAGGAAAACGGACTCTTTACCATGGGCGATATCGCCAGATGTTCTCTTGGCGGGCCGGGAGAGTATCATAACGAGGAACTTTTGTACCGTCTGTTCGGGGTCAACGCGGAACTGCTCATCGACCACGCCTGGGGGTTTGAGCCTGTGACCATGGACCTGATCAAGGCGTATAAGCCGGAGACGAACAGCCTGTGTTCCGGTCAGGTGCTGCAGAGCCCTTATGACTTTGAAAAGGGAAAGCTGATCGTCCGGGAAATGACGGATCTGCTTGTGCTGGAACTGGTGGAAAAACGGCTGGTCACGGATCAGATGGTGCTTAGCATAGGCTATGATGTGGAGAACCTTACGGATGAAACACGCCGGAAAAGCTACAGGGGGGAAGTGGTGACAGACCGCTATGGCAGATCGGTTCCCAAACAGGCCAACGGGTCTGTCAATCTGGGATGCCAGACCTCGTCAACGAAACGGATCCTGGAAGCGGTGACAGAGCTGTATGACCGGATCGTAAACCCGAAGCTTCTGATCCGCAGGGTTACGGTAACCGCCAACCGTCTGGTGGAAGAGAGCGCGGTGAAGGAAAAGCCGGCCTATGAACAGATGGAGCTGTTTACGGACTATGCGGCGCTGGAAAAGGAACGGGAGGAAGAGAAAAAACAGCTGGAAAAGGAGCGGAAGCTTCAGGAGGCCATGCTTTCCGTAAAAAAGAAATACGGGAAAAACGCGATCTTAAAGGGGATGAATCTTCAGGAGGGCGCAACGACAATAGAACGGAACAGCCAGATCGGAGGACACAGGGCATGAAGGATACACATAAGTACGACGACATCATCCATCTTCCCCATCCTGTTTCCGCCACCCATCCACAGATGCCGCTTTCAGACCGTGCGGCGCAGTTTTCGCCTTTTGCAGCCCTGACCGGACACGAAGAAGCCATCCGGGAGACCGGAAGGTTTACGGAGGAATGGGTGGAACCTGACGAGGACAGGAAAGCGCTTCTGGATGAAAAGCTGCAGATGATCTGGAAGCGTCTCACAGAAGGAAAGGAAAACAGGGAATTACCGAAACTCCTGTTTACCTATTTTCAGCCGGACGAAAGAAAGAGCGGAGGCGCTTATCTTACCGTGGCTGGCAGAGTGAGAAAAATTGACGAATATGCCCGCCAGGTGGTGCTGGAGGACGGAACGATCCTGAACGCGGAGCGTATCACGGACATTGCCGTCCTGTAACTGTCCTCCTCCTGCTGGGGATCTTTTATGTAGATGGCCTCGTTGGAGCTGCGAAATACGGTATTGCTGGAACCCATCTGATTTACCTGGATGGTATTTTCTCCGTCGGAAAGCTCGCTTTCCTCAATCTGAAGCTGTCTGTCATTGATAAATGTGGTAGATACCATTTCTCCATTTACAAACACCCGGCTCCAGGGAGTAAAGTTGGAACCGAAGACAGACAGATATTCCTCGTCGGACATGAAGGAATCCACCGTGATGTCTTCCACGCCCATAACAAGGTCAGAGGGGGGATACAGATCCAGACCCTTGTATGCGTACCGGTCGCCATAGAGGATATCGTACTGGAGCAGTTCCATATCGTGTTCGTATTCTTCGGAGATCTGATAATCTCTGGACTGATGATACGTTACCATGGTGCCGTCATGGATATCAAGCTGATCCATGATGTAGGGCATGAGCTGGAAGGAGGTCAAGTCTTTGGATGCATCCTTCATGCCAAAGTTGTTCCAGGTTACATACTTCGTCTCAAACAGGCTCCCGGTAGCCATATCCGCCTCGGTAAGCCCTTCCATGGTAGGAAGGTGGTCACCGAACAATACGACGATGGTCTTTTCGTCCCGCTGGGAGAGCATATCGATGAGATCTCCGATGAAAGTGTCCACCTCATGCTGCATGTTCACGTAATATTCCCATGCATAATTATCCTCCTCGGTCGAAGCTCCGGTCACCTTGATCTCAGGGTTATCCAGCACCGGCTCTGTCGGATAGATGCCGTGTCCCTGGACGGTGATCGTATATGTAAAATCCGGAGAATCCGGCGTCAGATCCAGAGTCTTTTCCACCTCATCGATGAGACAGTGGTCCGTGGGCCAGGTTCCGAGAGGCGTCCACTCCTGGATATTGATCATTTCCTTGCTTGTAAATGTGTCAAAGCCCATCTGGGAGAAAGCGTTGGCACGGCTGTAGAAATTGCCGCCGTTGTTATGTACCACATGGGTCCCATAGCCGAGATCGCTGAACACGTCGGCCACGCTCTCACAGGAGGTGGTTTTCAGGACTGTTTTATAAGGGTACTCCCCAAGGCCGAAGAACTGCATACCCATCCCGGTAAGGATCTCAAATTCCGTGTTGGCAGTACCTGCGCCGACCACGGGAACCTGCAGATGCCCGGAGGTGTAATTATCATACAATCTATGAAAGTTCGGAACAGGATCTTTGTCAAACTGCAGAAAGTTGAACTCGTAAGGATCCACAAAGGATTCCAGAAGTACACAGATGACATTCGGCATATCCTGAGCGGTTCCGGAAACAGTGGAGGGAATGCTGTCGGTAATGGCGTCAATGGCCTCCGGGCTGTAATCTTCAGGCTGGCTCATGCCCCGGTCTACGACGCTGGCGGAAAAGCTGTAGACAAATCCATAGTCGGAATAGCCCTGGGCGATATTTTCAAAATACCCCGCAAGCACATTGCTGCTGACGGCTGCGTTCGTAACCATCGGAATAAAGAAGGTCAGAACACCGATGAAGAGGATGCTGGCAAGACGGTGTGTTTTCCCTTGGAATTTAGGACCCTTGAACCAGACGAATATCAACAGGAAGATAACGGCCAGCACACCGGCGATCACCAGGATTTCCTCCAGCGTATTAAAATAATTCTGGCGCATGGTCAGAAGATCGCCGACCATTTTCAGATCCGTGTAGCTGAAAGGGGTTACGCGCTTTAAGAGGACGCATCCGTTGATGGTTCCCAAAAACAGCCAGAATACGCTGATCACCATACGCGCCAGCACTCGGCGGCGGAACAGGTAAACCAGCATCAGGGACGCAAATACGATCATGGAATTGTAAAGATAGACCAGACTGCGGTCAAATACAAAAGTAAAGGCATCCACAAAGGAATGACGGGATACCCATTCTATCAGGAAACAGATGCTGCAGGCGAGAAGCGCGTGGAACAACAGGGAGTAACGGTTCAGGAAAGCGACTAGACTTTTCCTTTTTTCAGGATCGGACAGACGGCCCGAAAGAATTTTATCGTTTAACTCCTTGAACAGATCCTTCAAAAAAATCCGGTTTTTTTTCAAATTACTATTGTACATAACCTCATCATCCCTTATTATAAATATAATGTCATAAAAAAATACTTTATGAACAAAATATGAATAAACTATGAATGCTTTTTATTTCATAAGATACATTAGACGAACTTATTATAAAAGTCAATCGGTAAAAAGCAAAATTTATGTTTTTCATAGTAAATCTTACAAAAATCTTAAAAAATTGGTGAAAATGTCAATGAAACTGCTATGTTATACGAGACAACCGAAAGAGGATGAAATCTATTCCCAAAAACTGGCTTACAGTATGCATCTGGCGCTGCAGGAGGACGGGGGAGAAATCACTGCCCTGAACCATAACTGCGGCATCCTGTATGCGAAGGCGACCCAGAACCCGGACGGTACGCTGAACGCGAAGAGCCTGAAAAATCCCTGGCTTTTTGCCTTGAAGGACGGGGGCTACGGCGTGACAGCGCAGCGCATAGAGCCGGATGGCGGAGAGGATGCTTCCGCGGCGGGAAGGCTTTTGTTTTTTACCACAGATGATCTGATCCATTATCAGGAACATCCGCTGGTAGAGACGGGGACGGAAGAGACCATCCAGGACGCGGTCTGCCTGTATGACCGGAAAGCCGGGAAATACCGGCTCCTCTACAGGGAAAAGGGTGGAGCCTGCCGCCTTTTGGAAACGGAAAGCCTTTTTGACATAAAAACGGCAAAGAGACAGGGCATATCCGGGGAGGATTTTGAACGGCTGGCCGCGGAGGCCGGACGGATGTCCCAGGATGATGGCTGCGGGAGAGAATGCGTTCTGCCGGAGGGAGCGCTTTTGCGGAACGCGGTGGAGATTTCAAAAGAGGAAGCAAAGCGGCTTACGGTGCGTTTCCTGACGCCCGTGAACGTCGCCAACGAAGTGCCGGAGTGCGTGAGGGCCTCCTCCCCTGAGGAGCTTCAAAATATCAGGGCAGTGGCGCGATACAGCGACGGCAGCCAGGTAAAAAAGCGGGTGGACTGGTTCACGGACGAGGTAGACTGGAATATGCCGGGCTGCTATACGCTGGAGGGCAGGGTGCATCAGGACAGATACGAGTTCCCTGTCGCCTGGCACAAGGCGGATCCCTGCATCGGAAAATGGAACGGGAAATATTATTTTATCTCCACGAACGATCTGGATCATGAACATACTATCTACATGAGAGAGGCGGACAGTATTCCCGGTCTGGTCACAGCCCAGCAGGTTAAAATTCTGGACGCTTACACATATCCCCATCTCGGGAATCTTCTCTGGGCGCCGGAGCTGCATGTCATAGAAGGAAGGCTCTATGTGTTCCATGCGGGTACACCCGGGGAATTTCTGGAGGAACAGTGTCATGTGATGGCGCTGAAGGAGGGTGGGAACCCCATGAAGGCTTCCGACTGGGAGATGCCTGTGCGGGTGCTGAAAAAGGACGGGAGCCCTCTGTACGGAAAAGAGGGGATCACCCTTGATATGACGGAGTTCGCGTCGGGCGGGATCCATTATGTGTGCTGGTCTCAGCGGCAGTTCGTGCCTGTGGATCAGGGGGCGTGGTTGTATATTGCCACCATCGATCCCGCGAAACCCTGGCAGCTTACCTCGGATCCGGTGCTGCTTTCCATGCCGGAATACGGCTGGGCGAACAACCATACCTTTGTGGATGAGGGGCCCTTTGTGCTCCCCGCAGAGGACAGGTTATATCTCACGTTTTCCAGCGCGGCGGTGGACAGTACCTATGTGGTGGGGATGCTGTCGGCGGAGCAGGGAGCGGATCTTTTAAATCCGGCAAACTGGAGGAAGGAGAATTATCCGCTGCTTTCCTCCCGCAGTGTGGAGGGAGAGTTTGGAACCGGCCACAACGCCTATGTCACGGATGAGGACGGGCTTGTCTGGAACACCTATCATGCCAGACCCGGCCTGAACGGCCCCAGAAGCTCCGGAATACGCAGAGTACATTTTAATGTGGAAGGATTTCCTGTTCTGGATCTTCCGGAGGAGCTTGACCTGAAGCCGGAACTGGCCGCGGTAAGGACGCAGGTGATCGTGCCCCGGAAGGAATAAGGAGCGCCATAAAAGGCGAAGAACTAGCGGAGAGTAAGCGAGGAATAAGCGAAGAATAAGTGAAGGGGAAACAGGACTATGATGGAGGTCACACCCCGGCTGAGGGGAGAGATCATTGAGATCAGGAAAGATAAGGATGGGCTGTATCTGCGCCAGAAGGCGGGGCTGATCCGGCTGCTTCCAAGGACAAGCGATATCATAAGAGTCTCTTACACAAAGGAGGCGGCCTTCCCGGAGGAGGGAGATTTTTCGGAAAATTCGATTCCTTTCTGGGAGAGTGTGTCAGAGCGTGAGGTTCGGCTGAACACCGCCTCGCTTCAGGTGGTCGTATCCAGAGACACGGGTTCGATTCGTTTTGAACGGAAGGACGGTACGCTTCTTCTGGCGGAACGGGAATATGAGAGCAAGGAGGCGGAAGCCTTTGACGCTTACCGCACAATCGACGGCGAAGCGGCAGTGGAGGAGATCCAGACAGCGGACGGCGTAAAACGGCGGATCAGGGATGCGGCAAGGAGCTTTGACAGGAAGCTGTACCACACCACACTGCATCTCAAATTTCAGCCGGACGAAAGGCTTTATGGCCTGGGGCAGGCGCAGGAGGGAGTCTGGAATCTCAGGCACACTACCCAGTATCTGCATCAGGCAAATTTAAAGATTGCGATCCCGGTGCTTATCTCCGACAAAGGATACGGGCTGATGCTGAAGACCGAAAGCCCGGCAATTTTTGATGACACGGCTTACGGCACCTGTCTGCACACGGAGGCGGATGCCTTTCTGGATTATTATTTCCTTGCGGGCGGCGCCCGTGAGATTGTAAAGGGATACCGACTCCTGACCGGGAAGGCCGTGATGCTCCCAAGGTGGGCCTTCGGTTATCTTCAGTCACAGGAGCGCTATGAGGATGCTGACGAGCTTTTAAAAACGGCACAGCGGTTTCGGGACGAAAAGTTCGGACTGGACGCGCTGGTGCTGGACTGGCTTTCCTGGCCGGACGGGCAGTGGGGCCAGAAATCCTTTGACAGCGTCCGTTTTCCGGATCCCGCCGAAATGATCCGGAAGATGCATGAACGCGACATCCGTTTCATGATCTCCATCTGGCCGAGCATGGCGCCTGGGTGCCCCGATTATGAAGAATTTAAGAAGGCGGGTCTCTTATTCCCCAACAGCAATATCTATGACGCTTTTTCCGAAGAGGGAAGAAAACTCTACTGGAAGCAGGCGGATAGGGGATTGTTCCGTTATGGAGTAGACGCCTGGTGGTGCGACTCCAGTGAGCCCGTGACGCCTGAATGGGAGAGAACCTGCAGGCCGCCCGCACCGGAGAGCTATCGGACTTTCACGGAGGAAGCGGGAAAGCTGATGCCTGCGGACCGGACAAACGCCTACGGTCTTTATCATGCCCGGGGGATCTACGAGGGACAGCGGGGGAAGACGGAAGAAAAGCGGGTGGTGAACCTGACGCGCAGCGGGTATCCCGGGATCCAGAAGTACGGAGTTATCCTCTGGTCAGGTGATATTAGTGCAAGCTGGGAGACCCTGCGGAAGCAGATTGTGGCCGGGCTGCAGTTCTGTATCTGCGGCCTGCCCTACTGGACACTTGATATCGGCGCATTTTTTGTTAAGAGGGGCCCCCAGTGGTACTGGGACGGAGCCTATCCTGAGGGGCTTGAAAATTTAGGTTACAGGGAACTTTATGTGAGGTGGTTCCAATATGGCGCCTTTCTTCCTATCTTCAGGAGCCACGGTACGGATGTGCGCCGGGAGCCCTGGAATTTCGGAGGCCCGGGGGAAGAATTTTACGATGCGCTGCTTGCGGCAAACCGTCTGCGCTATCGGCTGATGCCCTATATTTATTCCCTGGCCGGGGATGTATGGCAGAACGACAGCCTCATGATGCGGCCGCTGTTTTATGATTTCCCGGAGGATCAGCGGGCCGGGGACATATCCGGACAGTTTATGTTCGGACCGGCCCTGATGGTCTGTCCCGTCACGGAACCTTTGTATTACGGAGCGGACGGGGCGCCGCTGGATGGGGCGGACAGGACGCTGAGCGTTTATCTGCCTGCGGGATGCGTCTGGTATGATTTTTATACGGAGCGCCGCTATGAGGGCGGACAGGAGATCGCCGTGGAGCTTTCGCTGGAACGGATTCCCGTGTTTGTGCGCGGAGGTTCCATCCTTCCGGTGACGGAGCCGGCTGTCAGTACGGAACAGACCGTGGGGGCGGATGTGGAGCTTCTGGCCTATGCCGGAGCCGACGGGCGCTTTCCGCTGTATGAGGACGCGGGAGACGGCTGGGAATACGAGAGGGGCGATTTCTGTATAACGGATATCGTGTATGAGGACCGGACGGGCAGCCTGACGTGGACAACGCGGGGAAACGAAAGATACCGCCGGGGAAAACTGACGCCAAGAGTAATCGGAAGGCTTGGCTGATACGATTACAGGCAGGGAGAAAAAGTATGGTTACACTGAAAGAGATTGCCCGGGAATGCAACGTATCGGCAGCCACGGTGTCAAATATCCTGAATGGAAAGCATAAGGTAAGCCAGGAGACCAGGCAGAAGGTTATGGACGTGGTGCGCAGGCGGGGCTATCAGCCCAATTCTCTTGCAAAGGGGCTGCGTACCCAGAAAACGAAAACCATCGGTATCATAGCGGAGGACATTGCACAGTTCTCAACGCCAGACATCCTGGAGGGCATTATGAATTATTTTGAGCCCCGGGGATACCGAACCGTTGTAAAAAATCTCCGTATGTACGCCAGATGGAACGACACCTGGTACGATGACGACCAGGCGTACCATTCCATTCTGGATCCCATCCTTCAGGAGATCGCGTCCCTGATGGTGGATGGTCTGATCTATATTGCAGGACACGCAAGAATGGTGCCCTGCTTTCTGGACAATATGTCAATGCCGGCGGTAATGGCCTATGCGTACGCCTGTGATTCAGGTGTGCCGTCTGTGCTGGTCGACGATGAAACATCCGCATATGAGATCGTAAAGTATTTGATCGGCAGGGGGCACCGCAAGATCGGGGTGATCGCCGGGAACGCGGAAAACATCCATTCGCAGAAACGTCTGATCGGATACCAGAAGGCGCTGTATGAGGCGGGTATTCTGTATAATCCCCAATGGGTCTATTATGCACAGTGGGATAAGGAAAGCGCGTACGAAGCTGCGAAGGAGCTTCTCCAGACGGAAATCACCGCAGTTTTCTGCATGGCGGACCGCATGGCCGGAGGCGTCTACTGTCTGTTGGACGAACAGGGCAGAAGAGCGGGAAGGGACATTGCGGTGGCAGGATTTGACAATCAGGATATCGCGGAATATTTTGTACCCGGCCTTACCACCATGGCGCTGCCTCTCCACGATATCGGGAGTACGGCGGCCAGATGCCTTCTGGAGCAGATTGAAAAGCCGGAGGCGCGTGAGAAAGAGACGCCGCAGGAGATTCTCATCCCCTGCACGTTTACGGAGAGAGATTCCGTACAACGGATATGATCTGCTTTGCCTGACCTGAAATTTGTTTTATCTGACTATGAATCCAGCTTTGAAGCGGAAATCCGGCTTGAAAGCTGGATTTTTGATTCTGCCTTGCTTTTTCTCAGGGACGGGAGGGACTTCTGAATTTATCTGACATAAAAAGGTAAAAGGATAAAATTACAGCTGCGTTCGGAATAATGCACAAAAAATAAAGCTCTATTTTTTCTCTTTAAAGATAAATCCAACAATAAAAATAAGAAAATAATAAAAAAATGTTGACATTTTTATTAAAAGGCTGTAGTATGTTGAAAAAGAGATAAAACGTTAAACCATTAAACCATTTAGAGCAGACATGACCGCGCATAGAACAGGAGGGGCGTATGAAAAAATTCCTGAGCAACAAGCGTAAAATGAGAGGGTATCGGGAGTTCCTGTATATTCTTCCGATCTTGGTTCTTGTCCTCATTTTTTCTTATTATCCGCTGTACGGATGGATCTATGCTTTTTTCGATTACAAGCCGCCTGCGCCTTTGTCGGAAGCGCCTTTTGTAGGATTGAAATGGTTTAAAAACATGGTCAGCACCGATGTGAAAATCAGAGAGGTGCTGAGGGTGCTTCGGAACACCTTCGCCATGAGCGGACTGAGTCTTCTGTTCTCATGGTTCCCCATGATCTTTGCGGTGTTTCTCAACGAGATCAAGTGCACCCCCTTTAAAAAGATTGTGCAGACGGTCACCACGCTTCCCAACTTTATCAGCTGGGTGCTGGTATACTCCATTGCGTATAACGTGCTGAACAGTACCGGGGTGATCAATCAGGTTCTCATGAATCTGGGAATCGTGGATTCTCCACAGCTGTTTCTTCAGTCCTCGGAACATATCTGGTTTAAAATGTGGTTATGGCTGACCTGGAAAAATGCCGGGTGGTCAGCGATCATGTACATAGCAGCCATAACCGGTATTGACGAGGAGCTTAAGGAGGCGGCCAGGGTAGACGGCGCTTCGAGGATGCAGATCATACGCTATATTATCATTCCCAGCATCATGCCTACCTATTTTGTCCTTGTGATGCTGAGCCTTGCGAATTTCCTGTCAAACGGGATGGAGCAGTATTTCGTGTTCCAGAACGCATTCAACAAGGATTCCATCGAGGTGCTGGATCTGTATGTGTACAATCTGGCCATGGGAAGCGGCGGTTATCCCCTGTCTACAGCCGTCAGCATCCTGAAAAGTGTTGTCAGCCTGATCCTGCTGTGTTTGTCCAACAAGTTTTCCAAGCTGGTAAGAGGAGAGGGATTTATTTGAGAAACAGGAGGGCGGAAGAATGGCGAAGGGTATGAAAACAACCAAAAGGGTCAAGTATAAAACAAGTTTTCTGGATCGGCTGATCAGTGTGATTACTTATGTGGTCTATGCGTTTTTTGCCTTTGTGTGCGCGTATCCCTTTTACTACATATTTATCAACTCTATCAGTGCAAACAACCTGAGCGAGAGAGGGAAGATACTCTTTCTTCCCAAAGAGGTTCATTTGAACAATTACGCACAGGTGCTGAAGATTCCCGATCTGTTCAGGGCGCTGGAAGTGTCGGTGGCAAGAACGGTGATCGGAACCATCTTTACCGTGGTCATTGCTGCTTTCCTGGGATACATGTTTACCAGGGAGACCATGTGGAAACGCAAATTCTGGTATCGGATGGTAGCGGCGACCATGTATTTTAACGCGGGTATCATTCCCTGGTTCATCACCATGAACAACCTGGGGCTGCGCAACAACTTCTGGGCGTATATTTTCCCCGTGGCGGTCCAGCCCTTTTATGTGATCCTTTGCAAGACTTTTGTGGAATCGGTTCCCAAGGAACTTCAGGATGCCGCCGAAATCGACGGAGCCGGAACGCTGCGGGTGTTCTTTTCCATTATTGTTCCGGTGATCAAGCCGATCCTGGCCACGGTGGCCATATTTGCAGCCGTCGCGCAGTGGAACTCCTTTCAGGATACGCTGCTTCTGGTTACGGACAACAAGCTTTACACGCTTCAGTATACCCTGTATCAGTACCTGAATCAGGCCAGCTCCTTAAAGGCGCTGGTGAACAGCAGCAGTTCCGGGGTGAATCTGGCGGCAAGCCTCGCCCACGCCCAGACCGCTACCTCGATCCGTATGACAGTGACGGTGGTGGTAGTGCTGCCTATCGTGCTGATCTATCCGATCTTCCAGAGGTTTTTTACAAAGGGGATCATGATCGGCGCTGTGAAGGGATAAACGATAATCAAATAACCATAGGGGTTATATGATTGATAGAAATGGTGGAATAGAAAGAAATGGAGGGAAAAGTTATGAAGAGTAAGAAGATCGGTTCCATTCTTCTGGCCGGTGTCCTGTTCGCAACCGCGCTTACGGGCTGCGGAAAAGACGGCGCGGATTCCGGCGGGAGCGGTAAATCTTCATCGTCCGGCTCCGGCAAGGATCTGATGACGATTGAGATTTACGATGTGGCGGCAAACTATCAGGGCCTGCAGACCGGCTGGTTTGACAAGGTCGTAAAGGATCGGTTCAACCTGGAGTTAAATATTATTGCGCCCCAGGTCGCCGGCGATGCCATTTATCAGACACGTTCCAGCACAGGTAATCTGGGAGATATTGTGCTCCTGGACAACACGGACTTCGCGGACTGCGTGAAAAACGGACTGGTAAAGGACATCAGCGGGGAGATCGGGAATTATCCTAATCTAATGACGTATAAGGACCAGATCGATACCTTTAACAACGGACTGGACGGCAACGACGGCGCTACCTACGGCATCCCCTGCCAGATGACGAACACATCCCCGACATCCTACTCCCAGGATGTGATCTATTCCAGCCCCATGCTTCGCTGGGACCTGTACAAAGAGATCGGCGAGCCGGATATCGAGGATCTGAACGGGCTTCTGGATGTTCTGGAAAAGATAAAGGAAGTGCATCCTGCCAACGAGGCCGGAGATCCGGCGTATCCCCTTTCCCTGTGGCCTGACTGGGACGGCGGCGACGGCATGATTGGTATTGCAAACGTAGTACAGCTTACCACCTGGTACGGTGAAAAGATCAAGGGTTCCGTGATCTTAAAACCGGACAACACCTTTACGCCGCTGACGGATAAGAGCGCTACCTACTATAAGATTCTGAAGTTCCTGAATGATGCACAGAGAAGAGGATTGGTGGATCCCGATTCCGGCACTCAGACATGGGACAATGTCTGCTCCAAGATCTCCGCGGGTCAGGTTGACCTGCTCTGGTACAGCTGGGAGGTAGGTTTCTGGAACAGCATCGACAGGCAGAAGAACGGAACCGCGTTTATCTTTATCCCGGTAAAAGATCAGACCTACTACACGGATTCCGATACCTATTACGGAAGCGGCCGTGTGATCGGCGTTGGCTCTCAGGTGGATGATGCCAAGTATCAGCGCATCATGGAGTTCCTGGATTGGTACGCAAGCCCCGAGGGACTGGTATTCCAGCATGCGGGAATTGAAGGGTTTAACTACACCGTCGGAGAGGATGGCAAGTATACGCAGATCAACGACAATGCGCTGATGGATAACCTGCCTGTTCCGGAAGAGTATGGCGGAGCCGGTTATAATGACGGAAACAACGCGATCAACCAGTGGATCGTAGACGCAACCAGCACAAACCCCCTGACCGGAGAGTCTTATACTTCTACTTACTGGAGCTCTTACAAGGAAGCGACCATGACGGATATGAAGAGAGAATGGCAGGAGCGCTTTGGCGCGCCGGAGCCTGTTGACTGGATGGAGCAGAACAAGGTGCTGCTTGTCAGCCCTAATGTGAGCGTCTCTCTGCCCAGCGATACGACGGATATTTCCGTGATCCGCAATCAGGTCAATGCAGAGGTCTGCGCAGACTCCTGGAAAATGATTTTTGCCAAGGATGACGCGGAATTTGATTCCATGTGGGATGAAATGTGCAAAACGCTGGACGGCCTTGGGTTCCAGGATCTGGTCAAGTTTGATATGGAAAAGCATCAGATTGAGGTCGATGCGAAAAAAGCGGTACAGTAAAGGCAATGCTGCCCGGATCAATACACGAAGGACGTCTTACCGCAGGCGTCCTTTGTGTATTGTTTATTAAAAAAGATACAGAAATCAGGAGGTCAGAAATTATGATCAGAACGGCGAAAACGGAAAACGGGTGGGTAAAGGGCATTGAGGCGGCCGATCCCAGAATCACCGCGTTCAAGGGAGTGCCCTTCGCGGCTCCGCCCACAGGAAAGAACAGATGGAGAGCGCCGCAGCCCTGCGAAAACTGGGAAGGCATCAGGGAGGCTTATCGCTTTGCTCCCATAGCCGTACAGGATACACCGGGGCTGGGAGACGATATTTACTGCCGGGAATGGCATGTGGATCCCGAAATCGAGATGGGGGAGGACTGCCTGTATCTGAACATCTGGACCGGTGCGAAGACGCCGGAGGAGAGACAGCCGGTTCTTGTTTGGTTCTACGGAGGCGCCCTTCAGTGGGGTTATCCTGCGGAGATGGAATTTGACGGGGAAAGATTGGCGCGCCGGGGTGTCGTGGTTGTAACGGTGAATTACAGGATCAACGTGTTTGGTTTTCTGGCGCATCCGCAGATTACAAGGGAGCAGCCGGATGCGCCTGCCAATTTCGGCAGCCTTGACCAGCAGGCGGGGCTGAAGTGGGTGGTGCGGAACATCGCGGCCTTTGGAGGGGATCCCAAAAACATTACCATTGCGGGTCAGTCCGCCGGAGGCGGAAGCGTCTTAAGCCAGATGGCCTGCCGGGACAATTTCGGACTGTTCCAGAAGGCGGTGATCATGAGCGCCATGATCAGAAGCCCTTATGACGAAGGCGGGATTGGAATCCCCCAGCCTCTGGAGGAAGCGGAAAAGTGCGGCAGCGATTTCTTTGATTTCATGGGGGTTTCGACCCTGGAAGAAGCGAGAAACCTGGATGCCTTTTACGTGTTGGAAAAATACGGGGAATATGCGAAGACACATCCCAGGATGTTTACGGTGCTGGATCATAAGTTCTGTACGGATGACCCGCTGGTGCTTTTCCGGCACGGAAAGCTGGCTGATGTTCCCGTGATGTCGGGAAACACCGGAGACGAGTTCCCCAATACCATTAGCGCGGAGTCCATAGAAGACCTGAAGGGAAAGGCCAGAGCGTTGTTTGGAGACAAGGCGGACGAATTTTTAAGCTTCCCGGAGGCGACGGCGCAGGCCGGTCAGGGACGCTGGGCGGCCGTGAGCGGAATCGAGTGTACGGTGAAAAGCGTGTTCAACGCCTGCAAAAAGGCGGGAAGTCCGCAGAACCACTATTATTACCGCTTTGACGCGGATATTCCCGGCTGGGACCACCCGGGCACCTTCCATTCCGTGGATCTCTGGTTCTTTTTCGAGACGCTGGCCAAGTGCTGGCGGCCGTTTGTGGGAAGACATTACGATCTGGCAAGACAGATGTGTAATTACTGGGCAAACTTTATTAAGACCGGAGATCCCAACGGCGCGGATGCGGACGGAAGTCCTATGCCGGAATGGCTTCCTTATACGGAAGAGACGCCTTGCGAAATGGTATTTTCGCCCCAGGGCGCTGTACCCCGCAGCGGCGGGGAGACACCGTTCAAAAAGTTTTTGATGGAGAGGATCGAGGAGAAGCTTACTTAATCCTCCGAATCGCTGAGATCGGAAGCTTCCGGCTTATCGCCGTGAAGATAGGTGATGATGACCTGAATGCACTTATAGGCGCGGCTGTAATTTTCCCTTGCATACTCAGCCATGCTTTCATCGTAGCCGCCGTTTTTGTATGTCTCATGATATCCGGAAACGGCGGCTTCCATGTATTCGCCGGATCTGTCGGCCAGCTCCTCGAGATAGTCGAACTCTTCAGGAAAATCGTGTTCCGCAAAGGATTGAAAAACGTTGTCCAGTTCGTCCAGACAGGAGAGAAGATCATTTACGGCGGTGTCCGACTGGGCGTCGATGCTGTTGATGGAAGTGTCTATTTCGGATATTTTGGTGCAGAAATTTTCCATATAATTCCGGAACTGAACCAGTTCGGGATCCTCTCCGCAGCCGGCGAGGAGTAAAACGGCCAGAACCGTGGCCAACAGCGGCCGAATTTTATTTTTCAATCGTCAATCCTCCGATGTATCAGCAAAAAAACTGCAGCATTTCTCTAAATGTACCATAATTCGGAGCGTATCGCAACCATTTTCCACAAAAAGGTTAAATCCCTCCCTTTACGACCAAAACCCATCTGTGGTATGATGATGTTATTCCTGCGGGGTATTTGTCTGCTTTGGAGCAGGGAAGGCCCCGCAGGAAAAGAAGGGTTTGGGCAAGATATATGACGAGAGAAGAATTTGAAAAGCTGTCGGAAAAGTACCTGTATCTGGACGGCGCCACCGGGTCGAATCTGGTGCGGGCGGGTATGCCGGCCGGAGTCTGTCCGGAGAAGTGGATCCTGGAACACAGAGATGTTATGCTTTCCCTGCAGAAAGAATATGTTGCCGCCGGTACGGACATTCTTTATGCGCCTACCTTTACGGCGAACCGCATAAAGCTGGCGGAGTACGGCCTCGGGGACCAATTGGAGGAAATGACGGCACAGCTGGCGGCCATTTCCAGAGAGGCGGCCGATTCCGCCGACGGGAGAAGGGTTTATGTGGCCGGCGATCTCACCATGACGGGAGAACAGCTGAAACCAATCGGAAACATGGAGCTGGAGGATCTGATCGAGGTATATAAGGAGCAGATCCGGGCACTGGAAAAAGCAGGGGTGGATCTCCTTGTGGCGGAGACCATGATGAGTCTCGGGGAGGCAAGGGCGGTTCTGATCGCCGCAAAGGAGGTCAGCAGTCTTCCGGTCATGGTGACGATGACCTTTGAACAGGACGGCAGGACTCTGTACGGAACCGACGCCGCCACGGCGGCTGTGGTGCTGGAAAGCCTTGGTGCCTGCGCTGTCGGGGTAAATTGTTCCACGGGACCGGCGCGCATGAGAAAAATCGTGGAGGAGATGGCCGGGGCGACGGTATCCGTTCCCATCATCGCAAAGCCCAACGCAGGGCTGCCCTATCTGGATGAGCAGGGACGCACCTGCTATGATATGTCCGCCGGAGAGTTTGTCCGGGAGATGGAGCAGCTGACGGAGGCGGGGGCCGTGATCCTTGGCGGCTGCTGCGGCACCACGCCGGAATTTATCCGGGGGATCCGGGACGCCTTCGGAAGAGAGCGCAGGAGTTTCCCACGGCGCAGAGAGCCGGGGACCCGTGTTCTGACTTCCGAGCGGAAGACGCTGACATTCGGGCTGGACGGCAATTTTCTGATCGTGGGCGAGAGAATCAATCCCACGGGAAAGAAGCAGCTGCAGGCGCAGCTGAGAGAGGGTGTGACGGACAGGGTGCTGCAGTTCGCGGAGGAACAGGAACAGTGCGGCGCGAAGGTCCTTGATATCAATATGGGTATGAGCGGCATCGACGAAAAGGCCATGATGCTGCGGGTCGTGGAAGAGGTCTGCGGCGTTACCGATCTGCCCCTGTCGCTGGATTCCAGCCATGTGGACGTACTGGAGGCGGCGCTGCGCCATTATCCCGGCAGAGCGCTGATCAACTCGGTTTCCCTTGAGAAGGAGAAATACGAGAAGCTGATCCCGCTGGCAAAAAAATACGGCGCGATGTTTATTCTGCTTCCCCTTTCGGATAAGGGGCTGCCGGCAGATCTGGAGGAAAAGAAAGAGATCATTGAGACCGTTCTGGAACGGGCGTACGACTGCGGGCTGACGAAGGAGGACGTGATAGTGGACGGCCTTGTGGCGACGGTGGGCGCCAACCGGCTGGCCGGCCTTGAGACGCTGGAGACGATCCGGTACTGTAAGGACAAGGGACTTGCCACGATCTGCGGCCTGTCGAACATTTCCTTCGGGATGCCGGAGAGAAGCTTTGTGAACGCGGCCTTTCTCACCCTTGCCATCCGGGAGGGGCTGACCATGGCCATTGCGAATCCCTCTCAGGAGCTGCTGTCCGGCTGCGCGCTGGCGGCGGATCTTCTGCTGGGGAAGGAGAACGCGGATATCCGTTATATTGAATTTGCCGCCGCAGCGGCGGAAAACAGGAAACAAAAGGAGACCGAAAGGAAGCGGGAGGACGCAAAGACGAATCCGCCGGAAGAGGAAAAGAAAGTCGCTGAAAAGACGATTCCGGAGGGCGGCGCACCTGCTCTGAGCGCCTGCGCCCAGGCCGTAAGACATGCGGTTTTGAAGGGAAATCGAAGCGGAATTGCAGCTCTTACGGAGGAAGCGCTGAAGGCGGGGGAAGCGCCGCAGGCACTTCTGGACAACGTCCTTCTGCCCGCCATCAACGAGGTGGGAGAGCTGTATGACAAGGGGAAATATTTTCTTCCACAGCTCATCGGAAGCGCGGAGGCCATGAAAGGCGCCATTCAGGTGCTGGAACCGCTTCTGATGAAGGAGAACGGGGCAAAAGACATGCCGACGGTGGTCATTGCAACGGTGGAGGGAGACATTCACGACATCGGCAAGAACCTGGTGTCGCTGATGCTGAAAAATTATGGTTTTCAGGTCATAGATCTGGGAAAGGATGTGCCGGCGGAGACCATTGTCCGGGAGGCAAAGAAAAACAAGGCAAAGATCATTGCCCTGTCAGCCCTGATGACGACCACCATGCAGCGTATGCGGGAGGTGGTAGAGCTGGCCGGAAGGGAATGTCCCGAGATCAAGGTGATGATCGGCGGAGCCGTGATTACGCAGGACTATGCGGACGAGATCGGCGCCCACGGATTTTCCGGGGATGCCGCCGAAGCGGTCAGGGTTGCAAAGAGACTTGTGGGGTTATCGTAACCGTAAGACAGGCGCCTGTCCGCGGCAGCGCGGATAAGGGAAGCGCGCAGAAATATCAGTGTGCCGGGAAAACGGCGGAAAAGAGGAAAGCAGCATGATTGGAGCAGACGCAATCGTAAAATGCCTGGAGGCGGAAGGGGTCACGACGGTGTTTGGTTACCCGGGCGTGGCAATCTGCCCGTTCTATAACAGTATTCTGGATTCGGATATCAGGACCATTCTGGTCCGCACGGAACAGAACGCGGCCCATGCGGCCAGCGGCGTGTCCAGGATGACGGGAAAGCCCGGCGTGTGCGCGGTGACCTCCGGCCCCGGCGCCACAAACGTGATCACCGGAATCGCCACGGCGTTCGCGGACAGTATCCCGCTGATCTGTATTACCGGACAGGTAAACAGCGAGCTTCTTGGAAGCGATGTATTCCAGGAGGCCGATATCACGGGAGCGGTGGAATCCTTTGTAAAGTACAGTTACCTTGTGAGGAACGCAAAGGACATCCCCAGGATCTTTAAGGAGGCGTTCCACATCGCCAACACAGGGCGGAAGGGGCCTGTGCTGATCGACGTGCCCATCGACGTTCAGAATGCGCCGGTCTCCGGGTTCCAGTATCCGGAGGAAGTATCGCTGCGCACATATAAACCAACGGTCAAGGGACATGCGGTGCAGATCAAAAAGGTCATAAAGGAGCTTGAAAAGGCGGAAAGACCCCTGATCTGCGCAGGAGGCGGCGTCCTTTTAAGCGGGGCGCAGGAGGAACTTGAGGTTTTTGCCCGGCAGCACAATATCCCCGTGGTGTCAACCATGATGGGAAAGGGCGTGCTTCCCACGGAGCATCCCCTGTATTACGGCATGGTGGGCAACAACGGGGAGAAATACGCAAACCGCGCCATGAGCGAATGTGACGTGCTGATTATGGTGGGGGCCAGAGTGGCGGACCGGGCGGTGAACCAGCCGGATCTGATCACGAAGGACAAGGTGCTGGTGCATATCGACGTGGATCCAGCCGAGATCGGAAAGAACGCGGGGCCCACCATTCCTCTGGTGGGAGACGCAAAGCATATCTTCGAGGATTTTGAAAAGGAGGCGTTTTGCTGCGATACGGCGGAATGGATCAAAACCCTGGACGGATACCGCAGGGAGATGGCGAAGCAGCGCCATCCGGATCCGGCCTATGTTGACCCGGCGGAATTTATTGCAAGGCTCACGGACCGGATGCAGGAGGACGCGGTATACGTGGCGGATGTGGGACAGAACCAGATCTGGTCCTGCGCGTACGCGAAGGTAAGAAAAGGACGGTTCTTAACCTCCGGCGGCATGGGGACCATGGGGTATTCCATTCCGGCGGCCATGGGGGCAAAGGCGGTAATGCCGGACAGACAGGTGGTAGCGGTCTGCGGGGACGGATCCTTCCAGATGTCCATGATGGAGCTTGCCACGATCTGCCAGCACCATATTCCCTTAAAGATTATCGTGCTGAAAAACAATTACCTTGGCATGGTGCGTCAGTATCAGCATTTTACCTACAAGGACAATTATTCTGTGGTGGATCTGTCCGGCAGCCCGGATATGGAGAAGCTTTCCGCAGCTTACGGCATTCCCTTCCTGAGACTGGAGAACATGGAAAAGTGCGACGAGACCATCGGGATGTTCCTGAAGGAAGACGCAGCCATGCTGCTGGAATGCATCATTGATCCCATGGATCTGGTATAGTGTTTCTGGGCCTGTGGCATAAGGACAGCGCTGTGTGCGGCGGAAGGAGAGGAAATCATGAAGACAAGAATTTATTCCGTGTTAGTGGAAAACCGGTCCGGTGTGCTCTGCAAGGTGGCCGGCCTGTTTTCCCGAAGATGTTTTAATATTGACAGTCTTGCGGTGGGGGAAACCGATGATCCCGCCACGTCCCGGATGACCATCGTCAGCAGCGGGGATGAGCGGACCATCGAACAGATCGAAAAGCAGCTGAACAAAAAGCTGGATGTGATCAAGGTGAATACCTATGCGGAACGCCAGTGTATCACAAGAGAGATGATGCTCGTCAAGATCAGGTACAACAAGAACAACCGCCGGGAGATCATGGAACTGTGCGAGATCATGAAGGTTGCAATCGTAGACATGTCCCGGCATTTTATGATGCTCCAGATCTGCGATACCCCGGACCGGGTAAAGCTGCTGCTTGAGATGCTGCGGACCGTCAGCATTGTGGAGGTGGCCCGGACCGGAACCCTTGCGCTGGCAAAGTGCAGCGAGAATGACGAGGGATAAGAAAAATCCGGAATGCGCCGAATGAAAGAACAGGGGGAGAGCGTTCATGAAGGAATACTTGCTGCGGACGGCGTGCGGCGTTGTAAAGGGAATAGAGAGGGAGAAGAGCATCCTGTTCAGGGGGATCCGCTATGCAACGGCGGAGCGGTTCTCGTATCCGGAGCCTGTCACAGGCTGGGAGGGCGTTTACGACGCTGCGGAACAGGAACGGAACTGTTTTCAGTATGACACCTTCCGGCCGGAAGAAAAGGAGCAGGGGAATTTTTATCACGAGGAGTTCCGCAGGGGAGAACATTTTCTCTATGAGGAAAATGCCCTGACACTAAATATCATAAAGCCGCTGGAGGGTGAGAACTGCCCGGTGCTGGTATTTATCCACGGCGGCGGCCATGAGACCGGGACGGTGGGCGAACTGCCCCACGGAGATACGGACGAGTACGCAAAGAGGGGAATCGTGTATGTATCGGTGGGATACCGGCTGAATGTATTTTCCCTTTACCGGTCCCGGAACTATGGTCTTTATGACCAGATGGCTGCCATCCGCTGGGTCCATGACAATATTTCCGCCTTTGGCGGCGACCCGGACAGGATCACACTGATGGGGCAGTCCGCGGGTGCGATGAGTGTTACGGATCTGCTTTACACCCAGGCGCTGAAGGGAATCGTGAAGGGCGCCGTAATGCTTTCCGGCGCGGGCATGATACCAAAGATAGTGCGGCCTTATACGGAAGCGGAGTCGGAGGGATTCTGGAACCGGGTGCAGGAGCGGGCAGGGGTACAGGAGGAAGAAGCGTTCCGCAGGCTGCCTGCGAAGGTGATCTGGGAAGCCTGGTATCAGGTTTCGAGGGAAGAAAACGACATGCATTATCTTCAGCCCGGTATAGATGGGACCATTATTCCGGAGCTTCCGCAGAAGATACGGAAGGCGGGGACGGATCTGGATATTCCCTTGATCGTCGGCGTCACAAGCCAGGATTTCATGCCTTATCTGATCTTTGAACTGGCCTACGGCTGGGCGAAGCGCAATGCGAGAGAAAAAAGACAGCCGGTTTACGGATTTTTCTTTGACAGGAGGCTGCCGGGGAACCGCTATGGCGCTTTCCATGCTGCGGATCTCTGGTACTTTTTCGGCAATATGAAAAGATGCTGGCGGCCCTTTGAGGAGGCAGATTATGCGCTGGCGGCGCGGATGATGGATTATGTGGCCAACTTTGTCCGCAGCGGGGACCCCAACGGAGAGGGACTTTTCCCCTGGAAGCCTGTGACGGGACGTCAGAAGGGATTCCTGCGTTTCGATGTGGATTCCGAGAGATATGCCTCTCCCTTTGAGTGCAGGCGGAAGCTCTGGCACACATTTTTACGGGATAAGGGTCCGATGTAAACTATTGATACAAAAAAGATACATCCCGGGTTTACCATAGGATTATTATTCCGCGGAAGCGGTGTTTTCCTGCCGCTCCTGCGGGTGGATTTATGGAAAATATGTGTAAAATGGGGTGGAACATGATAAAAATACTGATTGCGGAGGACGAAGAACCCATCGCGAATCTGATCAAAATGAATCTGCGCCGCGCCGGTTATCAGTGTGTCTGGGCGCCGGACGGCGAAAAGGCGGCTGATCTGATGGACCGCGAAAAATTTGACCTGCTGCTTCTCGACATCATGCTGCCGGGAATCAACGGTTATGAACTGATGGAGTATGCAAAGGCGATTGAGCTGCCTGTGATTTTTCTCACGGCGCTGGGAAGCACCGGAAATAAGGTAAAGGGCCTTAAGATGGGGGCGGACGATTATCTGACAAAGCCCTTTGAGATCGTGGAGCTGCTGGCCAGGGTGGAGGCGGTGCTGCGGCGGTATCATAAGGCGGAGACGGTGCTGACGGTTTTTGATGTGGTGATCGACTCTTCCTCCCGCTGCGTGACGAGAAACGGGGAGCAGATCCCGCTGACGATGAAGGAGTTCGATCTGCTTCTCCTGCTTGCCAGAAACCGGAATATCGCGCTTTACCGGGAGACGATCTATGAAAATGTCTGGGGCGGAGAGTATATGGGGCAGAGCAGGACGGTGGATCTCCATATCCAGCGTCTGAAAAAGAAGCTGAACTGGGACAATGAAATCACGGCGGTGTACAAGGTTGGATATCGGCTTGAGGGAGAAAAGTGATCCATGAAATTTGCCGATAAGCTTTTTTTTATAACGGTGGTGTTCCTAACGCTGATCTTTACAGTGTTCGGGGCTTGGATGCTGTCGTCCAATTTTTCCAGGCTCCTGGACCGGGAACTGGAGCGCGGAAACAGCGAGAGCCGCATGTTTCATTTCCTCTTTGAGATGGGATTTCATTCCGTGGAGGAATTTGGCGCGGAATATGCCGTCAACAGAACCATGGAGAGCATTGCGGGAAGTGTTGAGCGCAACGGAAACCACTGCTTTGTGCTCCAGAGTGACGACGAATGGTATTACGGCAGGGAGTATGTGGTCATGACGGGGCTTGAGAAGGAGGCGGAGGAGCTTGTGGCGTCCCTGGACGGAGACGACACCTACGGCTATTGTGTCCGAAGGGCGGGGAGCGGTTATTATATGCTTACCGCCGCTGTCTCAGAGATAGGAGAGACGCCGGTCTATCTTGGGACATGCAGGGATTTGACGGCAATCTATGAGGACAGGGGCGGACTTCTCATCCAGTACCGGATCGCGCTGGTATGTCTTTTGGCCGTTGGCGGCATCGGAATCTATCTGCTCTCCCGATATATCACGGGGCCGATCATCCGGCTGGACAGAATGGCGGAGAAGATCGCGGAGGGCCGGTACGAATTCAGGTCCCACAACAAAAGCGGAGACGAGGTGGGATCTCTGGCGAGAAGCTTTAACCGGATGGCGGACCGGCTTGTGGACCAGATGGAGGCGAAGGCGCTGGAGGCAAAACAGAAGGAGGATTTTACCGCCGCGTTCGCGCATGAACTGAAGACGCCGCTGACTTCCATTATCGGGTACGCCGATATGCTCAATTCCGTGGATCTTACCGAAGCGGAGAGAAGAGAGGCATACTTTTATATTTACAGTCAGGGGAAACGCCTGGAAAGCCTCTCCCATAAGCTGCTGGAGCTGTTCAGCATGGAGCGGGGCGTGGAGGATTTCCGGCAGGTCAATATGAAGAGCCTGGAGGAAAATATCCGGACTACCATGCGGCCGGTCTTTAAAAACCGGGGCATCCGCGGTAAGATCAACATGGACAGGGGAATGGTCTGGGGAGACGAGGAGCTTTTGCTCTCCCTGTTCTACAATCTGCTGGACAACGCTATGAAGGCCATGGATAAGGAGGGCGAAAGCTTTATTCTGTTAAGGGGAACGGCTTTGAAGGAGGGCTATGAGGTAAAGGTGGTAGACAACGGCCGGGGGATCCCGAAGGAGGAAATCGGGCGGATCACGGAGGCCTTTTACATGGTGGACAAATCCCGTTCCAGGAAGGAGGGCGGAGCCGGAATCGGTATGGCGCTCTGCCAGAAGATCGCGCAGCTGCACGGGGCGGAGTTAAAAATCGACAGCAACCTGGGAGAGGGAACTGTAATACAGATCCGCTTCCCCGATATGAGTACATTCGTCGCAAAGATGCTGCAAAGCGAAACGGAAGGAAGCGCGGACCAGGGGACGGAAGCATAAATGAAGAAAAGCCGGAGCGGGAAAAAAGAGAGGAAAAGCGGGAGATTGTATGCGGCGGGCACGCTGGGGCTGCTCGCTGTGCTGCTCTGCGCTTTTTTTGTGCCTCAGATATTGTTTGGGATCCGTGACAGATATCTTTGCAGGGACATAACTTACGAGGAACGCGAGAAGACGGATCTGTCCCTTTTAAGCTCCGGTTATGAGACGTCGTTATTCCGGAGACTTCAAAATTTTTCCGACGGTCTGTATCGGGGCAGGGATTATTATGTTTCCGTGGAAGAACTCCCGGTGACGGAAGAGACTTATCGGGAGATAGACTGGAGAAAGCTTTCAGACTATAATCAGGGAAATTATATTCTGCCGATGTTATGGGAAGCGGGCCTGCTTTCCCGCCAGGATTTTAGCGAGAACATTTACGAAGACGTCATTTTCATCGAACCCCGGAATTCTCCCACCGCGATCCATACATGGAAGCAATATGTGATATACAGCGACAATTATTCGGAGGGCGTGAATTTCCTGATCTGGTATTTTGAACTGACCATAGATGACAATCGGATGAAGCTCCTTGTTGACGCGGAGGATATGACGGTATATGGCGTTTGGGCGGAGCGGACGGATCCGGCGGCAAACGCTGCCGAAAAGGACTATATCATGCATAACAGATCCAGCCTGCAGGCCCTTCTCGATTCGTCGGGGATCGACCTTACGGAGCTTTGCTTTTTGATCTATTATACGTATGACTGCGTCGATATAGCGGATATGGACGACTGGTACGACGGCGTGGCTGAAAAAGAGCCGGCCGACAAGTCGGACAATTCGGCTGCGGGCGGCGTGCAAAATTCATCCGCCGGAGAGGACGGCCGGAACAGCGGCAGGCTGACGCGGGATGAGGTAATGCAGATGTATAAAGACGGAAGGGCGACGGATATTTCCTGGGACGGAAATACGTTTTTCATCCATCTGTTTCCTTCCGTCCGGTCTCTGGACTTCAGTATTCAGATGACGCCCCAGGAGACGGATGCGTCGGAGGAAGTCTTCTGGTTTCCGGAAATTTACTGCGGCATCGACGATATCTGCCGTCTGATCCCGGAATTTGCCGATCAATGATAGATTGTCTGCATAAAAGACCTTCCGGACCGATATATTTTTACAAAGCGGCCGGGAGGTCTTATTTTGAATATGAGGGATCTGATTGCAAGGGCGGACGATTTTGTCTGGGGACCCTGGATGCTTCTGCTCCTTCTGGGTACTGGCGCGTACCTGATGGTCAGAATGCGTTTTCTGCCCTTGAAAAATCTGAAATACGCGATGAAATGCGCCGTCAGCGGCGAATCGAAAAAGAGCGGCGGGGCGGGAGGGATTTCTTCCTTTTCCGCCCTGATGACGGAGCTTGCCATTACGATCGGCACCGGCAATATTCTCGGCGTGGCGACGGCCATGCTGCTGGGAGGTCCTGGCGCGCTGTTCTGGATGGTTGTGACAAGCCTGATCGGACTTGCCACAAAGCTGGCGGAAAGCACGCTTTCGGTGGCGTGGCGGACAAAAAACAGCCGCGGGGAGCCGGTGGGCGGGCCGATGTATACCTGTGTCAGGGCGTTCCCGGGGAAAAGGGGGAAGCTTTTAGGCGGATGGTTCGCGCTGATGGCGGTTCTGGCTTCCCTTGGGATGGGAAATATGACCCAGTCCAATTCCGTGGCGGACGCTTTCTGGTATGCATTCAGGATCCCGAAAGCGCGCACGGGGCTGATTCTGTCGGTGCTGACGATTCTTGTGGTGCTGGGAGGCATCGGCGTGATCTCGAAGGTGACGAAGGTGCTTGTCCCCGCCATGGGGCTTTTGTATCTGCTGGGGAGTCTTGCCGTGATCGCGGTAAACTGGCGGAATCTGCCCGGCGCGCTGGGCGGGATCGTGGCGGGCGCCTTCGCGCCGGGGGCGGTGTCCGGCGGCCTGTTCGGGACGGTGACTGTCACGGCATTTCAATCCCTGCGATGGGGCGTGGCGCGGGGGATCTTTTCCAATGAAGCCGGACTCGGGGCGTCCGGCATCACGGCCGCGGCAGCCGACACCGACGATCCCGTAAGACAGGGATACATAAGCATGACCGGCGTTTTTCTCGACACGGCGGTGATGTGTACCCTGACGGGACTGGCGCTGGCGGCTTCCGGCGTTCTGGGGACGGAGGCGGTACAAAGCGGAAGTCTGGACGGAACGGGGATCATCCTTGCGGTCTTTGCCACCGCTTTCGGACGGCGGGCGGATCTGTTTGTCAGCGTCTGCATCGGGCTGTTCGCCTTTGCCACTATCGTGGGATGGGCGTATCAGGGGGAGAAGGTGTTTGAATTTCTCATGGGCGGCAGCGCCAGATACAATCTCTGGTATCGGCTGGTCTATGGGGTTTCGGCTTTCTTCGGCTGTGTGTTTTCCCTGAAGACCGTCTGGATGCTGTCGGATATCTGCAACGGCCTGATGGCGGTGCCGAACCTGATCTGTGTGCTGGCGCTGTCCGGCGCGGTCTGCAGGATGGTGCGGGAGCATGGGGCGATTGGGACTTGAATAATACTTCGGAAAAGATATAATGGAATTACAATTTATGGGAAGGGTAAGAAAAAGCATGTGCGGGAAAACAGATTTTAACCTGGTCGGACCGGAAGGGGAACCGCCGTTTGGCGAACCGGAAAGACAGTATTATTTTATGGAAAAATGCCGTCGATGGACAGATGCGTTTGAAAAAAATAACGGAAGGCGGCCCACCGCCAACGTGACCACGTTCGGATGCCAGATGAACGCAAGGGATTCGGAAAAGCTGGCGGGGGTTCTGCAGAACGCCGGCTATCTGCTGACGGAGGAGGAAAACGCCGATTTTGTGATCTTTAATACCTGCACCGTCCGGGACAACGCCAACCAGCGGGTATACGGCAGGCTGGGGGAACTGAACGGATATAAGCGCAGGAACCCGAAGATGAAGATCGCGCTGTGCGGCTGTATGATGCAGGAGCCGGAGGTCATCGAAAAGCTGAAAAAGAGCTACGGTTTTGTAGATCTGATCTTCGGCACCCACAATCTGTACAAGTTTGCCGAGCTGCTCTGGACCGCCCTTGTCTCGGAGAGAATGGTCATCGATATCTGGAAGGAAACGGACCGGATCGTGGAGGAACTGCCCGTGAAGCGCAAGTATCCCTTCAAATCCGGCATCAACATCATGTTCGGGTGCGACAATTTCTGCAGCTACTGTATTGTGCCCTATGTAAGGGGAAGGGAACGCAGCAGGGAGCCGAAGGAGATTCTGCGGGAGATCGAAAAGCTGGCGGCGGACGGCGTTGTGGAGGTGATGCTGCTGGGGCAGAACGTCAATTCCTACGGGAAGAATCTGGACAACCCTCTGACCTTTGCGCAGCTTCTGAAGGAGGTGGAAAGGGTTCCGGGGATCCAGCGCATCCGTTTTATGACCTCCCATCCGAAGGATCTCTCGGACGAGCTGATCCAGACGATGAAGGCGTCGAAGAAGATCTGCCGTCATCTCCATCTTCCCCTGCAGTCCGGCTCCGACAGGATTCTGCGGCAGATGAATCGGCGCTACACGCGGGACCAGTACCTGGAGCTGGTGCGGAGGATCCGCCGCGAGATCCCCGATATCGCCATTACCACGGATCTTATCGTGGGCTTTCCCGGGGAGACGCCGGAGGATCTGGAGCAGACCATCGATATGGTGCGCAGGGTAGGCTACGACAACGCTTTTACCTTTATCTACTCCAAGCGCACGGGAACGCCGGCTGCGGCCATGGAGAACCAGGTGCCAAAGGAGCAGGTGCAGGAGGGGTTTGACCGTCTGCTGAAGACGGTGCAGGAGACGGCGGCGGAGCAGGCCGCAAAGCTGAAGGGGCGCGTTCTGGACGCGCTCATCGAGGAAGTAAACGAAAGCAGTCCCGGGTTTGTCACAGGGCGGCTGTCGAACAACAGGATCGTCCATGTGCCGGGGGACGCCTCCCTTGTGGGAAAGATCCTGGACGTCTCGCTGGAGGAATGTCACGGCTTCTATTATACGGGACGTTTGACATGAAAATTGCGATGGATCGTTAAAAGAATCTTAAGAGATTCTTAATAGGTTTTGGTCCGGGGCATATTGATATCAGGCAGGCGGATGCTACAATATTCTTATAAAGACGAAAAACCCTGGATAGGAGAGAATCACAATGAGCAGACAAGCTATGAAACATTTTGGGAAAGCGGTTCTTTCAATGTTTTTTGTCTTGTTATTGCTTACAGGCTGCGGGAGCGGATCGGGGAATTCCAGATCCCTGGGCGCGGGAGACGGGCTGGGCGAAGCCGCCGGCAGCGCCTTTCGGGTGGAGCGGATCGTCTCCCTTTCTTTGGAGGATCCGGATACGGACTACTCAAATAAGCTGGTATACTCCGGCGTCTATGGCGGTTCGCTTTATGTACTGGCTGCCTATCAGCATAACGAAAAACCGGTTCCGGATATGTGGCTGTATACGTTCCGCATGGACAGCGGTGAAACTGAGAAGACCGCTTTTTCCCTGCAGATACCGGACATAGAGGAACTGTATGTGGAGTCCATGACCGTGACCGGGGAGGAAGAGATTACCCTTCGCATCAATGTGGCATCGGAGGGGAAAGCCCCGTCCTCTTTTTTGTGCCGGACGGATCTGACAGGGAAACTTCTGGACGAAGAGGCGCCGCTTACGGGGGATACGGGGTATCCGCCGCAGTCCGGCAGATTTTGTGCCGGGACGGACGGTTTTTCCCTGTTTACACAAGCAGGCAATCAGGGTACGGATGTTCTTCGTTATAATGTTCAGGACCAGACTTCCGCTGTATGGGTCTTGCTGGAGGGATTTGTAAATGCGCTCTGCCCTGACGGGCAGGGAGGGCTCTATTACATTCTGGACGGCTCGGATCTGTGGTATCTGGCACCGGACGGCGGGCAGGAGGAAAAACTGTTAAGTGTGAGCGCGGCCGGCATTGAACTGACCATTGATAACCATCTTCTTACAGACGGAGAGGGCGGGCTTGCGGTCTGCTGTGTCGACAAGGAAGGCGCCAGGATTTATCTGCTTGCGGAAGCGGAGGGCTCCGGTCGGCAGGAAGGCGCGGACGGGGAGAAGGACTCCGAACAGGCGGCCAGCGGGGAAGGAAAAGAAGCGGAAAAAGAAGCGGAATATGAAACGATACGGATGACAAATCTGTTTTGGTCTTCAAAGATTGATGTCTTGAGACTTGCGCAGACCTGGGCCGCCCGCTCGGGCCGCTATCGGCTTGTTTTGGAGGAGGCGGAAGTGGATTTTCAGGCGATGGATACGCAGGAGCTGGATGCGTTGCGCACCAGAACGCTGGCGGACCTTACATCCGGCCAGGGGCCGGAGATGCTGCTGGTATCGAAGGACGACATGCGCTTGCTGGCCGAAAAGGGAGTTCTCATGGATCTGTCAGAGGTGGTTCCGGAGGAGATCAGGGAACAGCTTCTTCCCTGCTTACGGGAGCTTGGGACCGTGGACGGAACCTGGGTGGGACTGCCGGGCTCCGGTGTTGGCGTCACAACTCTGTGTACTTCGGACATACTTTGGGATGAGGACGGCTGGACCCTGGCGGATGTTTTGGATATCGCCGATACAAGGGAGGATTGGGATTGGATTCTTGGCTGGCATGACCAATATGCGAAGGAAGATTACCTGTGGGAAAAATATGACGGCCAGGAGCTGTTTCGTTCGTTTGTCAGCGGGCGGCTTGGCGATTCTCCGTTTTTGGATCTGGAAGGGAGAGTCTGCCGTTTTGACGGGGAAGAATTTATCAGGGCGCTGGAGTTCTGTAAACGTTACGGACAGGGTTCGGGCCAAAAGGACAGCGAAGAGGTAAATACCATGCTCTCGGAGGGAAATCTCATCGCCGTCGGTGTGCCATTTTATTCGGGACTGGCCAGCTACGCGGAGATGATGGCTTCCCTTCCCGGGTGCCATGCAGTGGGATATCCTGCGGAGAATGGGAACGGAAATTATGTGATGGCGGATACCTATCTGGTGTTCAGCGTCAACAGTGCAAAACCGGATGCAGTCCGTGATTGTATCTCTTTTCTTTTCAGCTATGACAATCAAATCGGCCAATCGTTCCCGGTCAGAAAGGATGTGATCCGCGATCAGGTGGTCCAGACCGACCATTCGGAGACAGGATGGGCTTTGAACGTGATGGGCGGTGAGATGGCAATTGAAGCAAAGCCGGACGGGAGCAGTTATCTGGAGGAATACTGCGCCTTCTTGGACAGCTGTGAGCCGGAACCCTACTGTCCTCAGGCGATCAGGGATATCGTGGAGGAAGAAGTCGATTTGTTTTTTGACGGAAGCCGCAGCGCCCGGGATACGGCGGAGGTGATCCAGCGGCGGGTACAGCTGTATTTTGACGAACAGTAGAAGAAGCAGAGGATCTGTGACAAAAGCAGCGGATTTCAGATTTACAACAACAAGATTTTGTGGTAAACTTAGGGCAAATGCGCAATGATTTGTGTATTTGCCTTATTTTTCGGATTTTACACACCGCGCCCTGTGGTTCGGCGCATGTACCTACAGAACAGGAGTATAAACCAATGTCGGAAAAAATTCCCATGGAAGATCTGACGCCCATGATGCAGCAGTACATGGAGACAAAGAAGCAGTATCCTGACTGCATCCTTTTTTACCGTCTGGGGGATTTTTATGAGATGTTTTTTGACGATGCCGTTGTGGCGTCGAAGGAACTGGAACTGACGCTGACGGGAAAAGCATGCGGGCTGGAAGAGAGAGCGCCCATGTGCGGCGTCCCTTATCATGCGGTGGAAAGCTATTTGACCAAGCTGGTCAACAAAGGATATAAGGTCGCCATCGGGGAACAGATGGAGGATCCAAAGCTGGCCAAGGGGCTTGTAAAGCGGGAGGTCATCCGTGTGGTGACGCCGGGGACGAACCTGAACGTACAGTCCCTGGAGGAGACAAAGAACAACTTCCTGATGTGTATTGTCTATACGCCGTCCAGGATCGGCATTTCCGCTGCGGATGTCACTACGGGAGATTATTATCTGACCGAGGTGGAAGACCTAAAGAAGCTGAACGACGAGCTGATGAAATATTCCCCCGCGGAGATCATACATAACGATGCCCTTCTGGTAAGCGGGCTCAACATTGAGGAACTGCGCGGGAAGTACCATATTTCCGTAAATGCGCTGGAACCCCGCATGTTTGACGACGAGGGCTGCAGACGCAGTCTGCTGGAGCATTTCCACGTCGGCTCCCTGGCGGGGCTTGGCATGGAGGATTTCCCTGTGGGGATGCTGGCGGCGGGCGCGCTGCTGCAGTACCTGACCGAGACTCAGAAGACGGATCTGGCTCATTTTACCCATATTTCTCCCTACCTGACCAGCAAATTTATGCTGCTGGATGGCTCCACCAGGAGAAATCTGGAGCTGACGGAGACGCTGCGGGACAAGCAGAAGCGCGGCTCCCTGCTCTGGGTGCTGGACAAGACGAAAACCGCCATGGGCGGCAGACTGCTCCGGAGCATGCTGGAGCAGCCGCTGATCGAAAAGGCGGAAATGGAGAGAAGGCTTGACGCCATAGAGGAGTTTTGCAGCGACAGCGTCTCAAGGGATGAGATCCGGGAATATCTGAACCCTGTTTACGATCTGGAGCGGCTTCTCAGCAAGGTGACCTACAAGACGGCGAACCCAAGGGATTTTATCGCCTTCCGAAACTCTCTGGAGATGCTGCCCGCCATCAAGAAGGTCTTAAGCTCCTTTTCCAAAGAAGAACTGAAAACGATTGAGAAGGAGATGGACGGCCTTGAGGATATTTATGAACTGATCCGTTCCTCCATTGAGGAAGACCCGCCCGTGACCGTCCGGGAGGGCGGAATGATCAAGGACGGCTTTAACGAGACCATCGATATGCTCCGCAGCGCAAAGCGGGACGGCAAGCAGTGGCTGGCCAGGCTGGAAGAGGAGGACAGGGAACGGACCGGGATTAAAAACCTGCGGATCCGGTACAACAAGGTGTTCGGCTATTATTTCGAGGTGACCAATTCCTATCGGAACCTTGTGCCGGAGGATTATATCAGGAAACAGACGCTGGCCAACGCGGAGCGCTATACCACGCCGAGGCTGAAGGAACTGGAAGATACGATCTTAAACGCGGAGGATAAGCTTACCGCGCTGGAATACGACCTGTTCTGCCAGATTCGGGAAACCATCGCGAAGGAGCTTGAGCGGATCCAGCGCACGGCAAAAGCGCTGGCAAGGCTGGATGTTTACGCCTCCCTTTCCCTGGTCTCCGAAAGAAATCATTATGTGCGCCCGAAGCTGAATGAAAAAGGCGTCATTGACATTAAGGACGGCCGCCATCCCGTGGTGGAACAGATGATCACAAACGATATGTTCATCGCCAACGACACCTACCTTGACAATGAAAGCCGCTGCATCAGCGTTATCACGGGACCGAACATGGCCGGAAAGTCTACCTACATGCGCCAGACCGCCCTGATCGTGCTGCTGGCGCAGATCGGATGCTTTGTGCCTGCAAAAAGCGCGAATATCGGCATTGTGGACAGGATCTTTACCAGGGTTGGGGCTTCTGACGATCTGGCCAGCGGCCAGTCCACGTTCATGGTGGAGATGAACGAGGTGGCGAATATTCTGCGCAACGCCACCGCAAACAGCCTTCTGATCCTGGACGAGATCGGGCGCGGCACATCCACCTTCGACGGACTGAGCATCGCATGGGCGGTGATCGAGCATATCAGCAACCGGAAGCTCCTCGGCGCGAAGACGCTCTTTGCCACCCATTACCACGAGCTGACGGAGCTGGAGGGCAAGATGAGCAACGTGAACAATTACTGCATCGCCGTAAAGGAAGTGGGAGACGATATTGTATTCTTACGAAAGATCATCCCCGGCGGTGCGGATAAGAGCTATGGCATTCAGGTGGCGAAGCTGGCCGGGGTGCCGGACATGGTCATCGACCGGGCACGGGAGATCGTGGAGCAGCTGACGGACAACGATATCATCGAGAAGATCCAGAGCATTGCGGTGGATGTAAAGGACGACCGGAAACCGGGAAAGCAGCCCAGGCTGGATGAGGTGGATCTTGCGCAGATGTCCCTGTTTGACACGGTGACGGACGAGGATGTCATAAAGGAGTTAATGGAGATCGAGGTAAACACGCTGGCGCCCATCGACGCGCTGAATGTGCTTTACCGGCTCCAGAACAAGCTGAAGAACCGCTGGCAGTGTGAGGAAAAGCCGTAAGCCGGACAGTCGCCTCGCAGAACAGGGAAGGCACAGGCTTTTCGCGAAGGCTTGACGAGGGGCGGCAGAAAGCGGCGGAAACCAGCAGGAAAAACGGAGGAATCGGATGGCCCAGATACATGTCCTGGATTCGGAGACAATTGATAAAATCGCGGCGGGCGAGGTGGTGGAGCGGCCTTCCAGCGTGGTAAAGGAACTGGTGGAGAACGCGATTGACGCCGGTGCGGACGCTGTCGCCGTGGAAGCGAAGGAAGGCGGGATCGAATTTATCCGCGTCACGGACAACGGGTGCGGTATGGAGCGGGACCAGCTTAGGAAGGCTTTCTTAAGACACGCCACCAGCAAGATTGAAAACGCCCAGGATCTGTCCAGAATCTCCAGCCTTGGGTTCCGGGGCGAGGCGCTCTCCAGCATAGCTGCCGTGTCAAAGGTGGAGGTCATCACCAAGCCCAAGGGGCTGATAACGGGCAGCCGTATTCTTCTGGAGGGGGCGAAGGAGACGGGCTTTGAGGAAGTCGGTGCCCCGGACGGCACCACGTTTCTCGTGCGGAACCTCTTTTTTAACACGCCCGTGCGGCGCAAATTTCTGAAGCAGGCGCCCACGGAGGGCGGTTATATCGCGGATCTGATGGAGCATCTGGCCCTTTCCCACCCCGATATTTCCTTTAAGCTGATCCTGGGGAACCAGCTGAAATTCCATACCTCCGGAAACGGCGATCTAAAGGAGGTCATCTACCGGCTTTACGGCAGGGAAACGGCAGGCTGTCTAATCCCCATCCGCGCGGAAAAAGAAGGGATTCTTGTGGAGGGATATCTCGGGATGCCCGAGGCGGTGCGTTCCAACCGGAATTTTGAGATCTATTTCATCAACGGCCGCTTTATTCGGAGCAATGTGGTGGCAGCGGCTGTGGAAGAGGGCTATAAGGAATATCTCATGCAGCACAAATTTCCTCTTTGCGTGCTGCACATTACCATGGATACGGAGAGGGTGGACGTAAATGTCCATCCCACCAAGATGGATGTCCGGTTCAGCAACGGGCTGGATTTTTCCAGATTTTTATCGGAGGCGGTGCGGGATACTCTGCGCGGCCGGGAGATGATCCCGGACGCGGGGCTCGACACGGACAGAGAGCAAAAAGCAAGGGAGCGGCAGGAAAGACAGGAACGGGAACACCGGAAGACGCCGGAACCCTTTGAGACCAACCGCAGGACAGACTGCCGTCTCATGGAGGAGACAAAATACGCCGCAAAACCCCAGAATTTGCAGGAAATCATGCAAAATACCGATAAAATCCGGGGAAACGACGGGAATCAAGGGGACGGAATGATGCGGAAGCCGTCAGAATCAGAACCCCTTCCCATCTGCAATGTATCCCAGCGGAATCTGTTTGAAGAGAAAATCCTTTCCGCGGACAACCGTGGGAAATTCCGGATCATCGGTCAGGTCTTTGAGACCTACTGGCTGGTACAGTTTGAGGACAGGCTCCTGATGATCGATCAGCACGCCGCGCATGAAAAGGTAAACTATGAGCGGATGATGAAGCGGTTTCGGGAGAAGGAGGTGGTTTCCCAGGCGCTGATGCCCCCTGTGATCGTCAGCCTCTCCGGGCAGGAGGAGACGGTCTTAAAGGAACACATGGATGCGTTCAGGGGGCTTGGCTTTGAGATCGAGGCTTTCGGCGGCAGCGAATATGCCCTGCGGGGAGTGCCCGGGGATCTGTACGGCTGTGACGAGCGGGAAATGTTTCTGGAGGTGCTGGACCAGCTCGCGGATGGCGCATCCCTGGGGGGAATCCGGGTGATTGAGGAAAGGATCGCCACCATGTCCTGCAAGGCAGCCGTAAAGGGCAACAACCTCTTAAGTGTTCAGGAGGCGGAGGCGCTGATCGACGAGCTTCTGACGCTGGACAATCCCTATCACTGTCCCCACGGCCGCCCCACCATCATTTCCTTTACGAAAACGGAGATGGAGCGGAAATTTAAACGGATCGTAAACTGAAGACCGTAAACGGAGAAGGAAGGTATCCGATTGGAGTTTGGTACGATGAAAAAGCCTATGATTATCCTGACCGGCCCTACCGCGGTAGGAAAGACAAAGCTTTCCGTCGCGCTGGCAAAGGCGGTAAACGGAGAGATCCTCTCCGCGGATTCCATGCAGGTCTACCGCCATATGGACATCGGTTCCGCAAAGATTACCCCAAAGCAGATGAAGGGCGTCCCCCATCATATGATAGATATCCTGGAGCCCTGGGAACCCTTTAACGTGGTGTTGTTCCAGCAAAAGAGCAGGGAATGTCTGGCCGGAATTTATGAGCGGGGACATATTCCTGTTGTGGCGGGGGGCACCGGATTTTATATCCAGGCGCTGTTAAAGGATATCGACTTTACGGAAAACGAAGAGGACACGGCGTACCGCCGCCAGCTGGAGGAAGCCGCGAAGGAGCGGGGCGCGGAATATCTGCACAGGCTGCTGGAACAGGTTGACCCGGATTCCGCCGCGGCGATCCATCCCAACAACAGGAAGCGTGTCATCCGGGCGCTGGAATATCAGCATCTGACGGGAACGCCCATCTCTGCGCACAATAAACGGGAGCGGGAAAAGGGCAGCGCCTACCGGTCCTGTTATTTTGTGCTGAACGATAAGCGGGAGAGACTTTACAGACGGATCGACGAGCGGGTGGATGAAATGATCGCGCAGGGCCTTGCAGAGGAAGTGAAACGACTGCGCGACATGGGCTGCACCAGAGACATGGTTTCCATGCAGGGGCTTGGCTACAGGGAACTGCTGTCCTGGATGGACGGGGAAATTTCCCGCGAGGCGGCTGTGGCGGCGATCAAACAAAATACCAGACATTACGCGAAACGGCAGCTGACATGGTTTCGCAGGGAAGAGGACGTGATCTGGGTCGACCAGGACGCATTCGGATATGAGGAAGACAGGATATTGGAATATCTGCTTCAAAAGCTGCGGGAGAGGGGAATCCTGTGAGCGGAACAACTGAAAAGGAAAGGAACTTCAGGAAACTATGTGTGACAACACTTTGCGCAGGCAATATGAGGCCCTTGGCATTACGGCGCCTGTTTACGAATACGGCATGAAAATCCTGGAAACGCTGGAAGAACGTTTCCAACAAATTGACCGCACCGCGGAATATAACCAGCTCAAGGTAATCCATGCCATGCAGGAGTGCAGGGTGAGCGAGGCGTGTCTTCTGGGCACCACAGGCTATGGCTACAATGATTTGGGCCGTGACACTCTGGAGCAAGTCTATGCGAGAGTCTTTCATACCGAGGACGCGCTCGTCCGTCCCCAGATCACCTGCGGCACCCATGCCCTGGCCCTGGCCCTGATGAGCAATCTTCGCCCCGGGGACGAACTCCTTTCCCCTGTGGGAAAGCCTTACGACACCCTGGAGGAGGTCATCGGAATCCGTCCGTCCCGGGGATCTCTTGCGGAATACGGGATCACCTACAGACAGGTGGAGCTTCTTGCGGACGGCGGCTTCGACTATGAAGGAATCAGAAAAAGCATTACAGAGAAGACCCGGCTCGTGACCATTCAACGCTCCAAGGGCTACCAGACGAGGCCGACCCTGTCCGTGGAGCGGATCGGTGAGCTGATCGCCTTTGTCAAAGGCATAAAGCCCGACGTGATCTGCATGGTGGACAACTGCTACGGAGAATTTGTGGAGGAGCGGGAGCCGGGCGATGTGGGGGCCGATATGGTGGTGGGCTCCCTGATCAAAAACCCCGGCGGCGGCCTTGCCCCCATCGGCGGTTATATCGCCGGCACAGGAGAATGTGTGGAGAATGCCGCCTGCCGTCTGACTTCGCCGGGGCTGGCCAAGGAGGTAGGCGCCTCGCTGGGCGTACTGAAGGATTTCTATCAAGGTCTTTTCCTTGCGCCGACAGTCACTGCAGCGGCCTTAAAGGGAGCGGTTTTTGCGGCAAATCTCTATCAGCCTTTGGGATATGGGGTGGTGCCGGACAGCGTGGAAAGCAGACACGATATCATTCAGGCGGTCACGCTGGGAAGTCCGGAGGCGCTCATCGCTTTCTGCCAGGGGATCCAGGCCGGCGCCGCGGTGGACAGCCATGTTGTCCCGGAGCCCTGGGACATGCCGGGCTATGACGCCAGGGTGATCATGGCGGCCGGCGCCTTTGTCTCCGGCTCTTCCATAGAGCTTTCCGCGGACGGCCCCATGAAACCGCCCTACACCGTTTACTTCCAGGGCGGACTTACCTGGCCGCACGCAAAATTCGGAATCCTGCGGTCACTGCAGTCTCTGGTGGACAGGGGGCTGGTCGCGGAGCGGTGTCTGAAGAGCGGAAAGGAAGCTCCGGGCGATTGTAGAAAAACGTCAAAATAATTTCTATGATTTTTGTGTACAGTCTTTCCATTTTGTGGTACTATAAAAGGACATATGGGACTTGTTCTGCGCGGGCAGCGGACGGCTCCCGTATGAACTGCCAATGAAAAAGAGAGGGATCGGGTTGAAAAGAATAAACTGGGTATTGGTATTATTGGTTCTGGTGGGTTTTGTGATCGGCAGATTTATCGGCACTTACTTTGAGGGAAGCTTTTTAAATTACGGACAGTCCTTTGGGCTCAGCTCCCCTGTAGTGCTGGATCTTGGTTTTTTTGTGCTGACGTTCGGCCTTACGATCCAGATCACCATTGCCAGCGTCATCGGCGTTGTGATCGCTTTGGTAGTATACCGTTTCATCAGATAATTTTTCTGTTTTTGTCTGCGTCGGAGAAGGTTGGAAGGAGACGCATGAAGGAAACACAGGAAAACGGCAGGCAGGAGCTGCCCTATGAGCGATTTCTCCGGTTCGGCCCGGAGAATCTTACGGAGGCGGAGCTTCTGGCCGTTATTATCCGCACCGGCACGAGAGAGAGCAGCGCGCTGCAGCTGGCGGAGCAGGTCCTTGGACTGACCAGCTACCCAAGGGAGGGGCTGCTTGGACTCTATGACGTGACGCTGGACGAGCTGAAGAGCGTAAAAGGAATCGGTCAGGTAAAGGCCGTGAAGCTGAAGTGTCTAGCGGAACTCTCAAAGCGCATGAGCGCGGCCACCGCCAGTCGGGGGATCTGTTTTTACAGTTCCGGCCAGGCGGCGGGGTATTTCATGGAAAAACTGAGACACCTGATGACAGAATGCGTGGTCCTTGTGTGCCTTGACGCCAAGGGGCAGATGCTCGCGGAGAGAAGGCTCTCTCAGGGAAGCGTCCGGATGGCTTTGATCTCGCCCCGGGAAATTTTTCTGGAGGCGTTAAGGTACAGGGCGGTGAACATCCTGCTGGTACACAATCACCCCAGCGGCGACCCGACGCCCAGCAGAGCCGACACCGAGCTTACGACGGCGCTTAGGGAGCTGGGGGAGAAGATGGATATTCCTCTTCTGGATCATATTGTCATCGGGGACAACAATTATTTTAGTTTTAAGGAAAGTTCCTGGCTCCGCAGATAGGCTGCGGAAGGATACCGTTTCACATTTCATGCCGGCGGCGCCTGGGGCAGCCTCCGCGTCAGAAAGGAGTTTTACTTTGGCAGCAAACGCATTTGGTATTGATCTGGGTACCAACAACATTAAAATCTACACAAGGAGCGACGATCACATTCTGGTGGAAAAGAATATGATCGCCATCGAGAACAAGAATACGCTGTTCGCCTATGGTGATTCCGCTTTTGAAATGTATGAGAAGGCGCCCGGGAATATTCATATATCTTATCCTCTTTCCAACGGCGTCATAGCCGATATCAAAAACATGGAGACGCTGGTCCGGTATTTTGTCAACGATCTGCAGCGCGGAAACAGCAAGCCCGCCGACTTTTATATCGCGGTTCCCACGGATGTGACGGAAGTGGAGAAGAGGGCCTTTTATGACCTGATCCGGGATGCCGGCGTAAAGGCGAAAAAGATCATGGTGGTGGAGAAGGCGGTGGCTGACGGGCTTGGCCTTGACATTGATGTAAAAAATTCCCAGGGCGTTCTGGTAGTGAATGTGGGATATGAGACGACGGAGATTTCCATCCTGTCCCTGGGCGGCATTGTGTTGAGCCGTCTGATCAAGACGGGCGGCCTGAAATTTGACGAAGCGATCCGGGCGGCGGTGAGAAAGGAATTCAGCCTGATCATCGGCGGAAAGACCGCCGAGACTGTAAAGACATCTATAAACGACCTTGAGCGGGAGGGGAAGGGCGCCGTCGTATACGGCAGGGATATCGTAACCGGCCTTCCCGTTGAGCGCGAGATTCCCACAAAGCTTGTGGTGGAATGCTTGGAAGAGCACTTCCATGCCATCGTGGATAATGTAAAGGTTATTTTGGAGCGCACACCGCCGGAGCTTGCGGCCGATATCTACCGCCATGGCATTTATCTCACCGGCGGCGCCTCCCAGATCAGCCATCTGGCGGAGCGGCTGGAGGTGGGGACCGGACTGAAGATCAACCTGGCGGAAGACCCCATGGTCAGTGTGGTAACCGGCCTGGCCAAGATCATCAAGGACGATAATTATAAGTCCGTTGCCTATGCCATTGAAGGGATGAGTAAATGAGTCCGGTAATTAAAAAAAGAGGGGAGAAATTCACGATCCCCAGCAAATATCTGCTTCTGGCCCTGACAATTCTATGCACCGTCCTGATGTTGATTACATTCGGAACGGATGTGTTTAACCGGCCGTTAAACGCGGTGGTGGGAAGGGTGATCGTCCCTTTCCAGCAGGGAATCGGGAAGCTGGGCGGCTGGCTCGCGAACCGCTCCGAGGAGCTGGTCCAGATCCGGGACCTTCTGGAGGAAAACCAGCGGCTCAGGCAGGAAATTGCGCAGCTGACGGAGGAAAACACCCTTCTGCAGCAGGATAAATATGAACTGAACCAGCTCAGGGCGCTGATAGAACTGGATGAACAGTACGAATCCTACCACAAGGTGGGGGCGCGGATCATAGGCCGGGATACCGGCAACTGGTATTCCTCCTTTATTATTGACAAGGGGGAGGACGACGGCCTGGCCGTGGACATGAATGTGATCGCAGGAGGCGGACTCGTGGGGCGTATCACCGCCACAGGGCCCAACTGGTCCAGAATTACTTCCATTATCTCGGACAACAGCAATGTCAGCGCTATGACCCTCGCTTCCGAGGATAATATGATCGTCTCCGGAAACCTGCAGCTTATGACGGAGAACAGCATATCCTTCAGTCAGCTTGTGGACAGCCTGAACACGGCTGTAGTTGGAGACAAGGTGGTCACCTCAAACATCAGCGATAAATATCTGCCAAACATTCTGATCGGATATATCAACAGTATTGAGACGGATGCCAACAACCTGACGAAATCGGGCCGCATCACTCCGGCGGTGGATTTTGAGCATCTGGGCGAGGTCCTGGTGATCACGGACCTGAAGCAGTCCGTCGACGGGGAATAGTCTGAAATGCTGCGAAAATTTACGGTTGCCATCTTTATATTGGTCTGCTTCCTTTTACAGAGCAGCGTGCTGGGAAGCATTGCCTTTGCCGGGATCATCCCGAACTTGATGATTATCTTAACGTCCTCCTTCGGATTTATGAGAGGGGAGAAGGAGGGGCTGGTCATCGGATTTGTATGCGGGCTTCTAAGCGATATCTTTTTCGGTGATTTCCTTGGCTTTTATGCGCTGCTGTTAATGTACACAGGGTTTTTAAACGGGAAGTTCAGCCGGATATTTTATCCCGAGGATATCAAGCTTCCCATAGCGCTGATCGTAACCAGCGACCTGTCTTACGGCCTGATCTGTTACACGCTGATGTTTCTGCTGCGGAGCAGACTGCAGTTTACATATTATTTCGGACACGTGATCCTCCCGGAGGCGCTGTATACCACGGTGGCCACGCTGTTTCTCTACCCGCTGATTCTGAAGGTGAATGAGAAGCTGGAGGCACATGAAAAAAGGAGAGCACAGAAATTTGTTTGATGAGTTCAGGGAAAAACTGATCGGTTTTCTGACCAGCAGGCTTACTGTTTTTTCCGTTCTGTTTGCGCTGCTGGGGGGCGTATTGATCTACCGCTGTTTCCAGCTCCAGATCGTCCACGGACAGGAGTATCTGGACAAGTTTGTCCTGGAGGTGGAAAAGACAAGGGATATCGCCAGCACCCGGGGAAATATTTACGACCGGAACGGAAACATTCTGGCCTATAACGAGCTTGCCTATTCCGTGAAGGTGGAGGATGTGTTCGAGTCCGGGAACGGAAAAAATGCACAGCTGAATGATATGCTTTATCGTCTGGTCAAGATGATAGAAAAGAATGGCGACAACATTATTACGGATTTCCGCATTATTATCGACGAGGACGGACGGTTTGCCTTCAGTGTGGACGGGACGGCGAAGCTGCGTTTTCTCGCGGATGTTTACGGCCATACCGTCATTGACGACTTAAAGGATGAGGAGCGGACCGCTACGCCCACAGAGGTGATGGAATTTTTAAGCGGTCCCAGAAGCTTTGCCCTGGGAAGGTATGAAGACCCGGAGGATACCGACAGTGCGTTCCTGGCCGGGGAGGGCTATACAAAGGAAGAGTGGCTGCAGCTTGTGACGCTGCGCTACGCCATGAAGCTTACATCCTTCCGGAAATATATCGGCACCACGGTGGCCACGAACGTCAGCGAAAAGACGGTTGCGGTCATCATGGAAAATTCCGTGGACCTTCCGGGCGTTACCATCGTGGAGGACACTGTCCGCAGATACGTGGACAGCAAGTATTTCGCCCATGTCCTGGGATATACGGGCAAGATCTCCTCGGAGGAGCTGACGGAGCTGAACGCAAAGCTGGAGGAAGAGGGCGCGGCGGACAGTGTGCCGTATGACATCAACAGCGTCGTGGGAAAAGGCGGGATCGAATCGTACCTTGAGACGACACTGCAGGGCGTAAAGGGCCATGAGACCGTGATCGTCGACAAAATGGGAAAGGTAAACGCCATCATAGAGAGACAGGAGCCGAAGGCGGGGAAGGATGTATATCTTACCATTGACAGCGAACTTACAAAGGCCGTCTATAACATCATGGAACAGCGGCTTGCCGGTCTTGTATCCAGCAAGATCATAAACGCGAAGGAGTATAAGGCCTCTGAAAATTCCAGCAGTTCGGATATCAGAATCCCGATCTATGACGTGTATTTCGCCATGTTCAACAACGCCGTGATCGACCTGAAATCGATGGCGGACGCAGACGCCGGAGAGACGCAACGGGAGGTATACCAGGCATACCTGGACTACAAGGAAAAAGTATATGAAAAGCTGCGTGACGAGCTGCAGACGGACATGACCCCATACAACAGGCTTACGGAGGAATACCAGGTATATGAGAGCCGGATCGTGTCCCTGCTCAACAGTCAGGGAATCATCATGACGGAGGCGGTGGATACAACGGACAAAGCTTATGTCGACTGGGCCATCGACGAGGTCGTCAGCCTGAACGAATACCTGAAGAACTGCATCGCGCGGAACTGGATCGACGTCAGCAAGCTGGATTTAAACGACAAATACTCGGAATCCGATGAGATCTACTCAAAGATCGTAAATTATATTATCCGCATGGTAGATGAAAATACGGATTTTCAGAAACGGATTTACAAGTACATGCTGCTTTCTGACGTGATAACGGGACGCCAGGTCTGCCAGATCCTCTGCGAGCAGAAGCTTGTGGACATTCCCATGGAAGAGGAGGACGCCCTGTTTGCCGGGAAGCTCACCGCCTTCCAGTTCATGATGAACCGGATCCAAAGCCTTGATATCACACCGGCTCAGCTGGCGCTGGATCCCTGCAACGCATCTGTGGTGATCACGGACGTGAACACAGGGGATGTGCTGGCGCTGGTATCCTATCCGGGCTACGACAACAATATGATGGCAAATTCCATCAATGCGGAATATTATGCAAAGCTCAACGCCGACAAATCAAATCCCCAGTTCAACTATGCAACCCAGTCCGCAATGGCTCCGGGTTCCACCTTTAAGATGGTGACGGCGTCGGCCGGGCTGATGGAAAATGTGATCACCCTGAAAAGCAATATCAACTGTACGGGACTGTACACAAATATTGCCGATTCCCCGCGCTGCTGGAAAATTTACGGCCACGGGAACGAAAATGTGACCACCGCGATCCGGGATTCCTGCAACTTTTTCTTTTATGATGTGGGATACCGGCTGGCGACCAGAGAAGGCACCTATGACGAAAGCGCGGGCCTGAACGCCCTGTATCAGTACGCGGATCTCTTCGGACTGACAGAGAAGTCCGGTATTGAGCTGTCCGAGGCCGCGCCTACGGTCTCCGATATGGACCCGGTCCGTTCCGCCATCGGGCAGGGAACTCACAGCTATACCACCGCTGCGCTGGCGCGCTATGTGGCTACCGTGGCAAACGGCGGAACCTGCTATAACCTGACGCTGATTGACCGGATCACAGACTCCCAGGGCAGCCTGATCTCCGAGCCGGAGCCGCAGGTGAGAAATACTGTGGAGCTGCCGCAGGAATACTGGGACGCGATTCATGCCGGCATGAGACAGGCGGTGCAGGGAAAAGCCTATTTCAACGGCTTTCCGGTAGATGTGGCGGGAAAGACCGGTACTGCGGAACAGACAAAAAGCCGACCCAGCCACGCACTTTTCGTCTGCTATGCGCCTTATGAGCAGCCCGAGATCGCCATCGCCACAAGGATCCCCTTCGGTTATTCTTCGGATTATGCCGCGCAGGCCACCAGAGATATCATCATGTACTATTATGGGCTGGCGGAGGAGGATCTGATCACGGGTACGGCGGATATGCCGGACGCAGGCGTCACGAACGAATTATAACAGTCATTGCCGCGCAGGCGGCGGAATGTGAGGGAATATGAAGGACACGGTACTGATCAAAAGCTTTACGAACGGCATAACTCTGCATCTGGATCCGGAGGCGCCTTTTGAAGAGCTCCTTAAGGAGATCGCGTATAAATTTGCCGAGGCAAAGGCTTTTTTCGGGAAAGCCTCGGTTGCGCTGTCCATCGATGGCCGAGCTGTTACCGGCCCGGAGGAGATCAGGATCCTGGATGCCATCCATGCGAACAGCAGCCTGAACATTATCTGTATCGTCGGAAAGGACGAGGCGACAAACAAAAACTTTATCAAGGCCCTGGCGCATGTGGAGAAAAAACTCGCCGGCGACGAGAACGGGCAGTTCTTCAAGGGGAACCTGAAAAATAAGGAGGTGCTGGAGACAGAAAACAGCATTATCGTTCTCGGAGATGTTTACCCGGGAAGCGCCGTGATCAGCGCAAAGAACGTCATCATTCTCGGCGGGCTTTACGGCGAGGCTTACGCCGGCGGAAACGGCGAAGAGGGGGCTTTTGTGGCAGCGCTTGAAATGGAGCCGGAAAGGATCAGAATCGGCGATTTCAAATACAAACCCGGTAAACAGGGGAAGTGGGGCATACGTCCCAAGGTACAGCCGAAGATCGCAATTGTAAAAAACGAAAAGATAATCCTGGAAACGCTTACGAAGGATCTGCTTGGCGGCTTCTGACGGAAGACGCCGGGATGGGATGAAGGACGACACATAAAAAATAATGACAAAAAATAAGCGGAGGATTCGGAAAATGGAAAATCAGTTTTCCCAGGAGCCAAACAGCTCCGAAGTCATTGTCGTCACTTCAGGAAAAGGCGGTGTGGGAAAGACCACCACAACCGCAAACGTAGGTACGGGCCTGGCAAAGCTGGGCAAAAAGGTCTGTCTCATCGACACGGATATCGGACTCAGGAACCTCGATGTTGTCATGGGACTGGAAAACAGGATCGTCTATAATCTGGTGGACGTGGTAGAGGGAAACTGCCGGGTGAAGCAGGCTTTGATCCGCGACAAGCGGCATCCGGGCCTGTACCTGATGCCCTCTGCCCAGACAAGGGACAAGTCCGCGGTGTCGCCGGGACAGATGATAAAGGTGATCGAACATTTAAAGGAACAGTTCGATTACATTATACTGGACTGTCCGGCGGGGATCGAACAGGGCTTCCAGAACGCCATCGCCGGGGCCAACAGGGCGCTGGTGGTGACCACGCCGGAGGTTTCGGCGATCCGGGATGCGGACCGCATTATCGGCCTGCTGGAGGCAAACGGTTTTAAGCAGATGGATCTGATCATCAACCGTCTGCGGATGGATATGGTGAAACGCGGCGATATGATGTCCGCACAGGATGTGGTGGATATTCTGGCGATTCCCTTGATCGGCGTCATTCCTGACGACGAGAATGTGGTAGTCGCCACAAACCAGGGGGAACCGCTGGTAGGAGGAGAAAGTCCTGCCGGACAGGCTTATGCCAATGTAGTGCAGCGTGTTCTGGGAAGGGAAGTGCCATATCTGAATTTTGACAGAGGCATTTCTTTCTGGACCAGAGTGACCGGTATTTTTCATAAGGCATAGGAAGGAGCGGCAGACATGAGACATTTTTTTCGTAGAAAGAGCTCCTGCCAGGTAGCCAAGGACAGGCTGAAGATCCTTCTGATCTCGGACCGGGTAAACTGTTCACCGGAAATGATGGAGCTGATCAAGGCTGATATCGCGAAGGTCATCTCAAAGTACATGAAGATCGACGCGGACAATATTGAGATCCAGATCAATACAAAAGGAACGAAATCGGGGCGGGGCGCGAAGCCCAGCCTGTATGCGAACATACCGATCGTGGATGTGTCGTCGGACATGACGGTCAACCGCTGACGGCGCCTCCCGGCTGTGGGGACAACAGGTTATGTTAAAGAGAATAAGACTGCGTGATTATGACTTTAAATTGGTTCTGATGGTGGCGGCGCTTGCCGTCATAGGCGTACTTGCCGTGGGAAGCGCCGCCGATGAAGCGCTTCAGGCCAGACAGCTGGCCGGAGCGGTTGCCGGCCTTTTCCTGATGCTTGTGATCTCATTTTTCAACTATTCCTGGATCCTTAAGTTCTACTGGGTCATGTACGGCCTGAACGCGGTCCTTCTTCTGCTGGTCTGGGCCAGAGGAGAGGAGCACGGCGGGGCCCAGCGCTGGCTTGTGGTGGGAGGTCTGCAGTTCCAGCCGTCAGAAACGGCCAAAATCTTGTTGATTTTATTCTTTGCACAGTTTATTATGAAATATAAGGAGAAGATCAATTCCGTTCGTGTGATCGGCGCCTGTCTTCTGCTGTTCGCAGTCCCGCTGTATCTGGTGCTCCAGCAGCCTGATCTTTCCACGAGCATCGTATTGATCGTTCTGTTCTGTGTGGTCATGTTTGTAGGAGGGATCAGCCTGAAGCTTGTATTCGGAGTGATGGTGTTCGTGATCCCGGCTGTGGCGCTGCTTGTTTCCCTTGCCCTTCAGCCGGGCAAGGATGTGGGGATCCTGCAGGGCTTTCAGCAGGAGCGGCTGCTGGTATTTTTCAATCCGGAGGAATATCCTGACAAAACGCTTCAGCAGCAGAATTCCGTGAAGGCGATCGGCTCCGGAATACTGAACGGGAAGGGATATAAAAACAACGAGATCAACTCCGTAAAAAACGGAAACTTTATTTCGGAGGACGAAACGGATTTTATTTTTGCCATCATCGGAGAGGAGTTCGGCTTTAAGGGATGCCTTGTGGTGATTTTGCTTTTATTCGGCGTTTCGCTGGACTGCATTTCGGTGGCTCGCAGATCACAGGATACCGCGGGCAGGATCATTGCCGCCGGCATGGGGGGCCTGGTGGCTTTTCAAAGCTTCATCAATATAGGTGTCGCCACCTATATCCTGCCGAACACAGGACTTCCGCTTCCTTTTATCAGTTATGGTCTTACCTCACTGCTGAGCCTTTTTATGGGGATGGGCTTTGTTTTGAGCGTGGGGTATCAGTCCAGAAAGAATAAAACAAAGAGAGGGTATTAGGAAAATGAATGTTGCGCTGATTGCACATGATGCAAAGAAAAAGCTCATGCAGAATTTCTGCATCGCTTACAGAGGGATTCTGAGCCATCACACGCTATATGCCACGGGGACCACAGGCCGGCTGGTGGAGGAGGTTACGAACCTGAACATCCACAAGTTCCTTGCGGGCCATCTCGGCGGTGAACAGCAGCTCGGAGCCCAGATCGAACACAACCAGATGGATCTTGTCATTTTTCTGCGGGATCCTCTGACACCGAAGATACATGAGCCCGACGTAAATAACGTTGTGCGGCTGTGCGATATGTACAATATTCCGCTTGCCACCAATCTCGCAAGCGCGGAACTGTTGATCAAAGCCCTGGAAAGAGGAGATTTTGAGTGGCGTGAAGTATACCGATAGAAAAAAGAGAGCCGTGTCTGTGGCAATGTCGGTGATTCTTGTCCTGCTTCCTGCGGGATGCGGAAGTCCCACTTACGATATGGCCTATGACGCGGACAGCAGCGTGAGCAGCTTTAACGTAATCAGCCGGCAGGATCCCGGGGTGGCGGAGCCTTTCGCAGCCAACCTGTGTGTCATCACGAAAGATGTAGCCGGAAAACAGGAGCTGAACCTTGCGGCGGAGGCGGCGGTGCTCTGCAGTCTGAACGACAACCGGGTTCTCTATGCCAAAAACGCCCATGAATCCCTGAACCCCGCAAGCCTGACGAAGATTATGACGGCTCTTGTGGCCCTGAAGAACGGACAGCTGGATCAGGTCCTGACCGCGACCTCTTCCGTTACGATCACGGAGCGAGGTGCCCAGCTTCTCGGGCTGAAGCCGGGAGATACCATGACGTTAGACCAGGCGCTGCGCATTCTGCTCTTGTACTCGGCAAACGATGTCGCCATGCTGGTGGCGGAGGGTGTAGCCGGAAGCGTGGACGCCTTTGTGGAGATGATGAATCAGGAGGCAAGACAGATCGGCGCCACAAACACCAACTTTGTAAATCCCCACGGCCTTACGGCCGAGGGCCATCTCACCACGGCTTACGACCTTTACCTGATCTTTAACGAGGCTCTGAAATATGAGACCTTTCGCGAGATCATCCAGATGTCATCCTACCAGACGACTTATTATGATGCCTCCGGCGCGCCTGTAACCGTGGACAAGAAGACAACGAACCTCTTTCTGCGCGGCGATTATACCGCTCCCTCCAACGTGACGGTGATCGGGGGGAAAACAGGCACCACATCGGCCGCCGGCCACTGTCTGGTGCTGTTTTCAAAGGATGCGGCCGGTTCGTCTTACATATCCGTCATCCTGAAATCGGATGACACGCTCTATGAGGAAATGACCAGGCTGCTGGAGGAGATTTAGGGGTTGTTTTTTATCTGCGCATCCCTTATAATTGTGTTATCGGGCAATGCAATCAATACATATTACGACAGGAGGGTTTCCAATGGTTCAGTTAATCGTAGGTAAAAAGGGAAAGGGCAAGACAAAGCAGCTGCTGGATAAGGTAAACAGCGAGATCAAGGAGGTTTCCGGCAGTATTGTCTATCTTGACAAAAGCGCCAAGCACATGTATGAATTGAACAATAAGGTACGCCTGGTTGATGTGTCGCAGTTTTTTATTACAAACAGCGGTGAGTTCCTCGGATTTGTCAGCGGGGTGATCTCTCAGGACCACGATCTGCAGCAGATGTATTTTGACAGCTTTTTAAAGATTGCCTGCCTGGAAGGTCAGGACATTGAACCCGTTATCAGGAAGCTTGAGACGCTCAGCCAGAATTTTGATGTAGATTTCATCCTCAGCGTTTCAATGGATGAAGAGGAGCTCCCTGCATCCCTGAAGGATAAGATTATTGTTTCCCTCTAACCGTTTATATAGTATCCGTACAAAATACACAAAAGCCTCGGACCAGAGCCGGGGCTTTTCTTGAGAAGCGAAAAACGGCAGCGGAGGCATCACGTGGCACAGAATGGCAGCATGAGGACCAGGGACGGGAGCGCGAAAAGGCGCGGCGGCAGCCGGCAGGACAGGAATCGTCCCGTAAAGATCAGAAAATACAGAAAACCGTTGAATCTGAATATCGGAATGATCATCTTCGGCGTGGTGTTCGTCTATGTGGTGGTCTGTGTCGTCATTTATTTTCAGACAAGCCATATCGTGCGTTACGAAGTACAGGAGGGCTCCCTTGTCACAAACAATATTTACCGCGGAGTCGTCATCCGGGAGGAGAAGGTGGTAAACGCCGACACGGCGGGGTATGTGAACTATTACGCCAGAGAGGGCGAAAGGGTGGCGAAGAATGATCTCGTCTATATTGTGGATGAGACAGGACGCTTAAGCGACGATCTGCAGGCCGCGTCTCTGGACGGGAACACGCTGGATGACCGGGAGCTTGCGGAATTCCGCAATGAACTTGCCTCCTTTATCCACGGGTTTGACAGCCGGCAGTTTGAGACGGCCTATGATTTCAAGTATTCCCTGCAGAACACGCTGATGAAGCTTGCAAACTCCAGCATGCTGGAAAACATGAGCGATATCGGGGAGGACGGAAATATTGTCAATTACGCCTATGCGCCGGAGACGGGAATCGTCGCCTACTGGGTTGACGGCTGCGAGACGCTTACCGCCGGACAGGTCACCGGTGACACCTTCGATGATAAGAGCTACGAAAAAAAGCAGCTTTTGAGCAATACGCTCTTAGCCGCCGGAGACCCGGCGTACAAGCTTTCCACCAGCGAGAACTGGTCCATCGTGTTTCCTGTGGATCCGGAGAGAGGGGCAAAGCTGCAGGAAGAGGGATACATTAAGGTCAGGTTCCTGAAAAATCAGTACGAGGTCTGGGGCCAGACGGAGCTGATGACAAACCCTGACGGCAACACATATCTGCAGATTTCCTTCACAAACTCCATGGTGTCTTTTCTGTCTGACCGGTTTTTGGATGTGGAGCTGATCGTGGAGGATGAGACCGGCCTGAAGATTCCGGTTTCCTCCATTGTACAAAAAGAATTTTTCCTGATCCCGGAGGAATATGTGATCCCGAGCGGGAGCAGCGGAAGGGGCAGCATCGTCCGCCAGTGCTATCTGGAGGACGGGACTATCTCCAGCGAGATGCTGGAGGTTGATCTTTACAGCTTTGACGAGGAGACGCGGGAATATTACCTGGACAGCTCCATTTTAAACGCCGGGGACATTCTCTATAAACCCGACAGCCAGGAGACATTTACCGTGAGCAGGCGCGCTACTTTGATCGGCGTCTACAATGTCAACAGAGGTTACGCCGATTTCAAACAGATCAATATCCTGTACCAGAATGAAGAGTACGCCATTGTAAAGTCAAACACCAGATATGGTCTGAGCGTTTACGACTATATCGTCCAGGACGCTTCCACCGTGAGCGACGATCAGTTTATCAAACAGTAGCGGAATTATCCGCCGGAGGTGACAGCGATGATTCGGGAAAATCTACAGAATGTCAGGGACCAGATCCGGGAAGCCTGTCTGAGAGCGGGAAGGGATCCCGAGACGGTGACATTAATCGCCGTCAGCAAGACAAAGCCTGTGGCAGCCCTGCGGGAAGCGTACGAGGCCGGCGTCAGGGATTTCGGCGAAAACAAGGTGCAGGAGCTGACGGACAAGATTCCCCAGCTCCCGCCGGACATCCGGTGGCACATGATCGGCCATCTGCAGCGAAACAAGGTAAAATACATTGTAGGCAGGACAGCCATGATCCACAGCGTGGATTCACTTCGCCTTGCGGAGGAAATCAGCCGGGAGTCGCTGAAAAAGGGCGTGGAGACCGATATTCTTATTGAGGTAAACGTGGCGGAAGAGGAGACAAAGTACGGTGTGTCCTGTGAAGAGGCACCGGAGCTTGTAAGATTGATCTCCGTTTTACCCGGAATCCATATCAAAGGATTGATGACAATAGCACCATATACAGAAGATCCGGGGAAAAACCGTCCATATTTTGATAAATTAGTCCAATTGTCTGTTGACATTGCGGCAAAAAACATTGATAATGTTAATATGAATGTTCTTTCGATGGGAATGTCGGGAGATTATCCCGCAGCCATTGAGGCGGGCGCTTCCTGTATCCGGGTGGGTACAGGGATTTTCGGTGAAAGAGATTACGGAACAGAGAGCGGACCGGTCAGTGGATCCGGAAATCAGAAAGGTATGGTAGGGAATCATGGGAGTAATGGATAAGTTTTTAAATTACATGAAACTGAACGGCGAAGACGAGGACGACTATTACGATGACGATTATCTGGACGACGAGGAGGAAGAACCCGCCGCTCCCCAGAGAAAATCTTCCTCATCCAAGCAGAAAACCGAGGATTATGAGGAAGCGCCGCCAAGAAAACAGCCTGCGAACAAGATTACACCCATCAAGCAGTCTTCTTCCCGGCGCATGACAAACAGTTCCGGCATGGAGGTATGCGTGATCAAACCCACCTCCGTGGAGGACGCGCGAGAAATCACGGAAACGCTGCTGGCAAACCGCACCGTGGTGCTGAATCTAGAGGGGCTGGATGTGGACATTGCGCAGAGGATCATAGACTTCACCAGCGGTTCCTGCTTCGCCATTTCCGGAAACCTTCAAAAGATATCGCATTACATTTTTATCATTACCCCCGCCAGCGTAGACGTATCCGGTGATTTTCAGGATATCTTCGGCGGCTCCTTTGAGATGCCGTTAGGCGGCAACTGATGTGAAGAAATAACAGTGGAGCCCGTTTTATGCGGGCTCCTTTGACGTTGCGGACACAGGAAAGCCCTGCCGCAGATCAGGCAGGAGCGGAAAGGAAAAGAAAAAATGTCGGAGAGACTGCCGGTTTTATACCAGAAAAAGCCCTGTTACGATATTGTCTTTACAGAATCCTTCGAGGAGCTTGTGCCGGAACTGCAGGCGCTGGGCGCGAAGCCGGAGGAGGGACGGCCGGACGGCCTGATCTCCCGGCGCGTCTGTATCGTGACCGATTCCAACGTGGACGCGCTCTACGGGGAACAGGTGCTGGAACTGCTGCAGGGGAAATGCAGGAAGGCCGTAAAATACGCCTTTCCCGCCGGGGAGTCGAACAAGAATTTAGACACCGTAAAACAGATTTATGTTTTTCTGATCCAGGAGGGCTTTGACCGCAGGGACCTTCTTGTGGCGCTGGGGGGCGGCGTTGTAGGAGACGTCACGGGCTATGCGGCCGCCACCTATCTGCGGGGCGTGGATTTCGTCCAGGTTCCCACCACGCTTCTCGCACAGGCGGACAGCAGCATCGGCGGCAAGACGGGGGTGGATTTTGACGGCTATAAGAACATGGTCGGCGCCTTTAAGATGCCGAAGCTGGTCTATATGAACCTGTCCGTCTTAAAGACGCTGGACGACAGACAGTTCTTCTCCGGCTTTGCGGAGGTGATGAAGCACGGCCTGATCCGCGACGAGCTGCTTTACCAGTGGCTCATCGAAAATATGTATGAGATCTGCGACAGAGATCCAAAGGTCCTTCAGGAAATGCTGAAGCGAAGCTGTATGGTAAAGAAGCTTGTAGTGGAAAAGGATCCCACAGAGCAGGGGGAGCGGGCGCTTTTAAACTTCGGACATACCATCGGCCACGCGATAGAAAAGGCAAAGGGCTTTGAACTGTTCCACGGGGAATGCGTCGCTCTGGGGGCGGTTGCCGCCGCCTATATCTCCTGGAAGCGCAAGATGCTCTCCATGGAGGAATATTACGAAATCCGGGATATGTTCGTCCCCTTCCAGCTTCCTATTTCCGTCGATGATATTGATCCCGACGAAATCCTGCGACTGACCAGGTCAGACAAAAAGAGGGAAGCCGGGCATATTAAATTTGTACTGTTGAAGAAGATCGGCCGGGCAGTGATCGACACGACCGTTACGGACCAGGAGATTCTGGACGCGGTCAACGAAATTTATTTTGGAGAAGAGGATGCCAATGCGTAAGAAAAAAACAGTTCTGCTTTTAACGGATCTCATGGTGATGCTTATCCTTTTGTTCCTGGACCAGTTCACCAAGCGTCTTGCCATCATCAATCTGAAGGATCAGCCCGCCGTCGTTCTCTGGGACGGCGTGCTCCAGCTGCAGTACCTTGAAAATCCAGGCTCCGCCTTTGGTATGCTGCGGAACCAGAAATTTTTTATCCTGTTTGTGGGCTTTGTCTTTCTGGCGGTGATCCTGTTTTTTCTGTTCAAGCTGCCCCAGACGAAGAAATTCCATATAGTCCACATTGCGCTTTCCGCCATTGTCGCCGGGGGCCTCGGCAATATGATCGACCGGTTCCGCTTCGACTATGTTGTGGATTTTATCTATTTCGTCCTGATCGATTTTCCCATCTTTAACGTGGCGGACTGTTATATTGTGGTGTTTACCTTCCTTCTGTTCTTCCTGTTCCTTTTCTATTACAAGGAAAGCGACCTTGAATTTTTAAATTTCAAGCAGAAGAAATACCGGGAGATGAAATGATGGAAGAATTTTGCTTTGAGATCACGGAGGAGCTGGAGGACGAGCGCGTGGACAAATGTCTTGCGCTTCTCATGGATACGCTGTCCCGGTCCTATATCCAGAAGATGGTGAAGGAAGGCCAGGTCACTGTAAACGGCCAGCCCGTCAAGGGGAGTTTTCGCCTGAAGGCGGAAGACAGGGTGGTTTTTTCCCTGCCCGCGGCGCAGGAGCCGGATATCCTTCCGGAAAATATTCCCCTTGACATTCTCTATGAGGATGACGACGTGATCGTGGTGAACAAGCCAAAGGGCATGGTCGTCCATCCCGCCGCAGGCCACTACAGCGGTACGCTGGTCAACGCGCTTCTGTATCACTGCGGCAGCGAGCTGTCCGGTATCAACGGGGTTCTGCGGCCCGGAATCGTGCACAGGATCGACCGGGACACCACCGGATCCGTCATCGCCTGCAAAAATGACCGCGCCCACAGGATCATTGCCCAGCAGCTGAAGGAGCATTCCGTCACAAGGCGTTACCAGGCCATCTGCTGCGGGGCGCTGAAGGAGGATTGCGGCGTCGTTGACAGGCCCATCGGCAGGCATCCCGCGGACCGGAAAAAAATGGCCGTGAACGAGCGGAACGGCAAACGTGCGGTGACCCATTATCAGGTATTGGAGCGTTTCGACAGATATACCTTTCTGGAATGCAGGCTTGAGACGGGACGCACCCATCAGATCCGGGTGCATATGGCGTCTCTGGGACATCCTCTGCTGGGAGATGAGGTGTACGGGAGCGGGAAGTGCCCCTTCCGCCTGCAGGGACAGACCCTTCACGCCAGGACGCTGGGCTTTATCCATCCCTCCACCGGAGAATATGTGGAGGTGGACGCGCCGCTTCCGGCTTATTTTTTGGAACTTTTAGAAAAAATGAGAACAAATTTTGTTGTCTAAAAACTCAAAATGTTGTATAATGTTCCTATCATAAAAGTTGAAATTTCCAGACAATACTTTTGTGACAGACAAAAGAATGACAGGAAAAAGAAAGAGAGGGTGTGCGTATGAATACAGTGATCACAATCGGGCGTCAGTTTGGCTCCGCAGGACGTGAGATCGGAGAAAAGGTTGCGGAATATTTCGGAATCAAATGCTACGACAAGGAGCTTCTCACCCGCGCCGCGAAGGAGAGCGGCTTTTGCGAGGAAATGATCCAGAACCACGATGAGAGACCCACAAACTCTTTCCTTTACAATCTGGTCATGGACACCTATTCCTTCGGCTACAACGCTTCCTCCTTTGTGGATATGCCGATCAGCCACAAGGTGTTCCTGGCGCAGTTTGACACCATCAAGAAGATTGCCTCCGAGGGCCCCTGCGTGATCGTGGGAAGGTGCGCGGATTATGCGCTTGCGGATTATCGGAATGTGCTGCATCTGTTCATCTACGGCGATGAGGAGACAAAGGTAAAGCGGATCATGGAAAAATACAGCCTTACAGAGTCCAAGGCCAGGGACATGATCATCAAAAAGGATAAGCAGCGGCAAAGCTACTACAATTATTATTCCTCCAAGAAATGGGGCCGCGCGGACAGCTATGACCTGTGTATCAACAGCAGCGTCCTGGGCGTGGAGGGAACCGTGAAGCTGATCGTACAGTATGTGGAGGATTTTGAAAAACAAAACGGACAAAACGGCTGAATTTCTTTCTCATCTTTCAGAGGATATCCCTTCCGGATATCCTCTGTTTTTACGCTTTTTTTCTCTTTTTCCAGGTAGTTTTCCCGTTAAAGGATCGTTAAAGGAATCTTAAGGGGTTCTTAATGGGTTTTTGGCCGGGGCATATTGATATCAGGCAGGCGGATGCTACAATATTTTTATAAAGACGGAAACCTTGGATAGGAGGAAGGCATAATGAGCAGACAAGCAAAGTTTTTTCGGAATATCCATTTCGGCAGAAGGCTGGGCGCATGGTTCCTCTTGGGAACGATTCTTCTGGGATCTGCGGCCTGCGGCAGGGAAAACGGCGGGCAAAAACAGAGCGCTCCCGGCCAGACAGCCAAAACGGCGGAGGAACAGGACGACGTGACTGCGGAAGACGGAGGGTTCTTCTATCAGCCGGAAGAATTTCAACTGGCGGAAGGCGGCACTTACAACCTGTATGACATGCTGATAACAGACGACAGGCTTTACTGTATCGTGTCGGATGAGGAAAACGGATATATGATTCGCTGTCAGTCCCTGACAGACGGATCCGTGACGGATTATCCCACAGGCTATGTGGACTGCTGGACCGTGGGGGAAGACGGCAGTCTGTATATGATCCGCAGCGAGACAGAAAAGAGGGAAGAAAGAGACGATTATATCCTAAAACGTTTCCTGATAAAGTGGGATTCCTCCCAAAAGGAGGTGTACCGACAGGACATTACAGATCTGTATCAAGCGCCGGAAATCTCACTCCAATATTCCCTGGCTGTGGACGCCCAGAACAGAACCTGTGTTCTGGCAGACCGGGACATCTATCTCTTTGACGATCAGGGAATGTCTGCCGGCGTCATCCACAGCAATGAAATACAGGAAAGCACAGTCAGCATCTGCCGGTTCGGGCGCGGTGCGGACGGCAGAGTCTATGTGACGGACGGCCGCAATCCTGCCACCCTCTATACGGTGGATTATGAGGATGCCGTACTGAAAAACGGAATGTCTGGCATACCGTTCGGCAGCGGGCGCCTTTGCTGCGACCTGGAGGGAAATTTCCTGACGGTGGATTCCATGGGGGTATACCGCTATAATCCAGAGACCAAAAAGAATATCACATTATTCAAGCTCATCGAGACGCAGATCCCTTATCTGCAGCCGTCGGCGTCCGTCGGCGCCCTGTCCGACGGGCGGATCGCTGTGGCGTACAGCGACTGGGAAAGCGGGGACTATGGGCTGGTGCTGATGAGCGCCACGGACAGGCCGCGGGAGACGAAAGAGGCAGAGAAGACGGAACTGATCCTTGGCGTCATGCAAAGCTTCCCCGGGCTGGAGGCTGCTGTCAGCCGTTTCAACAGCCAGAGCGAAACCTGTTATATTACGATCAAGGCTTATATGCAAAAGGACGAATATATGCTGCAGGATGGAATAAACCGGATGCAGGCGGATATCGCAGCCGGAAACTGCCCCGATATCCTGAATGTTGACACGTATTCCATGGACTGGCGCAACCTGGTGGAAAAAGGAGTGCTGGAGGATCTGACGCCCTATCTTGAAAAGAGCGAGGTTCTTTCCAGAGAAGATATGTTTGAAAATGTGCTGCAGCAGTGTACCCATAACGGCAGGCTGGCGATCCTTCCCACGGTGCTGCAGCTGCAGACCTATGTAGGCAGCGGCGACATGCTGGGAGATCAGGACAGCTGGACCATTGACGACGTGATCGCCCTCGCGGACGCTTATCCGGATGCGTTCCTGCTTGGAGAGTATTCTCCCAGGACCTGTCTGCTGTACTGCCTGCAATGTACGATAAACTCCTTTATTGACGCGGATACCGGAAAATGCCGATTTGACAGTGAGGAATTTCAAAAGATCCTGAAATTCTCCGCCAGGGCAGCGGAGGGTCAGAACAAGTATGAAGCCCAGTCCGCGGATAAATCCTGGCGGGAGATGGCACGGGACGGCGAGCTGCTGCTTGCCCGTACGGACATGTATGATGTCTACGGACCGCAGATGGCCGCGGATCCGTTTTCCAATCCGGTATTTGTGGGCTGTCCGGGTCCGGACGGGGTCGGTGTCGGAACAATCGCGCCCAGCGAAAGCTTCGGCATCAGCGCGAAATCCCCCAACAAGGAAGAAGCGTGGGCTTTTCTGGAAAACTATCTTTCCAACAAACAGAAAGATGACGGCGGCAGGGTGGGATTTCCTGTGGTGAAATCCGAACTCGACGCTATGCTGGAAGAAGCGCTGGCAGATTATAAAGTAGACGAAAACGGGAACCCGATAAAAGATGAGTTCGGAAATTATATGACGAAATCGACATATAACATTTCCTATCCCAACAATTATACTTATACGGCTCACACGTTAAGCCAGGAGGAAGCGGACGTCATCCGAAATATCATTGAAAACGGACTGCTTTTGGATTGGAATAACCCGGTTATCACGATCGTCATGGAAGAGGCGCCGGCGTATTTTGAAGGCCAGAAATCTCTGGACGAAGTGACAGACATTATTCAGAACAGGGTGCAGCTGTATGTGGACGAAAATATGTAACCGCCTGTTCTGCTGCGGTCTTGCGGCGGCGCTTTTTACAGCCTGCGGAAGGGCAGCGGGACAAAAGACTGCGGCGGATCCGGAGCCGCTCTATTATCATTTTCAGGAGACGATCCTTCCCTACAGCACAGGCATTCCCGGGGTATTTGAACAGGAGTACATCGTTTCCGGGGATATTTCACGGCTATGTGGAGATACGTTGTACCGTTTGATCCAGTTTTCCACTGTGGAAGAACCCTTGCTGCAAAAAAATTATATTCAGCTGCTGAAGCCGCCTTATCAGGATTGGGAAACAGAGGAAGCAGGCTCCTGCGGGGATGTTCCGGTAAGCATTCTGGGGGAAGCGGAAGGGCAGCTGATCCTTTTGATGCGCGGCGGGACGCCGGGAAAAGATCCGGAAGGCGTGGACGGCAACGATCCGTGTACGTATTATCTCGCGCGCTGGCAGCCGGGGATGGAGAGCCTGGAGCGGATCCCAGAGAGCGGTTATGAAGGGAAATGGGAGGATTTTTCGGCCAATGGGGATTTTTTCCTGACCTCCGCCGGGGAAGCCATTGGCTTTCATTTTGAAGGACAGGGCACTGTTTCCATATATGACGCACAGTTTCACCTGAAAGAGAAAAGAGAGCTGGGAGAGGGAGCACAGATCAGCGGGATTCTGGAGGAACCGGAGAGCGGCAGGCTTCTCTGGTACGGCACAAAGGATTCCGGGACGGGAGTTTTTTCTTTGGAGGACGACGGGCCGTTTCCCGAGGGAGGCTTTCTCCTTGAAGGGGCAAACGCTGGAAACCTTCATGGAGTCTATGATGCGGACGGGGTGTTGTATCTGGCGGATAATCGAACTCTATGGCGTGTGACAGAAGGGGAGCCTGAGACGGTCTGCCGCTTTCAGGACCGGAATTATCCGATGTCAATCCTGTTTGAGATGACCGCTTTGGATCAGGGAGGTCTGCTTCTGCATTCCCTGTGTACGGATGAGATTTTTCTGTGTATTGAAGGAAACCATGAGCCCCTGCCGGAAAAACAGGAAATCATCATCGCGTCATCATGGCCTGTCAATACCCTTGATCTCGCCATCGGAAAATTCAACAGGATGAGTGAACAGTACAGTGTCAAAATACAATACCCTTATGATCCCTATGGAGAAGAACCGGCGGACATACAGGCGGCTGTAAAGGAATTTTACGACAGGCTCCAGATGGAAGTTTCCGCGGGACGAGGACCGGATCTGTTCCTGTCTGACGTATCCAATCTGTACATGGATATACCCGCGCTGGCCAGGGAAGGATATCTGCAGAATCTGGAGGGCGTCCTGGAGGATGAAGAGGATTTCTGGCCGGCGGCGATGGAGATGGGAAGAATGAACGGGGTGCAGTATGGTCTTCCCTATGAGGGGAAGCTGAGACTGACGTCGTATTCCCGGGATCTTACGGGAGAACGGAAATCCTTTACCCTGCCGGAGCTGATGGAGACAGTACAGAATTCCGGCGTGGAAGTCCTGCAGTGGGGATACGACGGAACCAGCATCGTCATGTATTACGGTTTGTATGACAATGACAACAGGGATTTCATAGACTGGGAGACCGGGCAGAGTCATCTGAAGGAAAAACCGTTTCGGGAATTTCTGGAATTTGCCGGAAAGTATGCGGATCCTGTGGCCATTGATACCTTTCCGGACTTTGAAGACGCGCGCAGCGCCGTGGCGGAAGGAAAAGTCTTTGCCGTGGACAATTTTATGGAACCAAACTGGGGAACGATCTGGGGCAGCGGCCCGGAAAGCCTGAAAACCATTTTTCAGGGAAAGGTCTCCTGTATTGGATATCCCAGATCCAGTGGAAACGGAATTTATGTGGCGCCGGAGTTGTTTTTTATGAACGTAAACTCAGACAAGCAGGAGGGAGCGAAGGAATTTCTGCGGTTTCTTCTGTCAAAGGAGAACCAGAGACTGCTGACTGTGGACAGCATTCTCGGCAACAGAGGCCAGCCGCCCAGAATGCCTGTGCGGCTTAGCGTGCTGGAAGAAAGCATTGAGACGGCCATAGAAAGAAAGGAACGGGGAGAGGCGGGAGATGAAAGGTTCCCCGCTCTGACGCGGGAGGAAGCACAGGAAGCCCGATTCCTGATCGAGAACGCCCGGCCGGCAAGCTGGAAGGTGTCTGAGATAGAAGATATCTTTTATGAGGAACTTCCCCTGTATTTTGATGGACAGCGGAGTCTGGACGAGACGGTGGAGATTCTGGACAACAGGGTGCAGCTGTTCCTGGACGAAAATAATTCTTGACATCCTTACCGGGCCATGCTAAAATGCAATAGTGTGCCGCATGGCTCGGTAGAAGTGTATCCACAGATGAGGATGCCACCAAAGCCAGCGAGTAAATGGATCGCAGGATCCATGAATGGGAGGTGCCTTAGTATGTACGCAATTATTGCAACAGGCGGAAAGCAGTACAAGGTTTCCGAAGGCGACGTCATCCGGGTAGAAAAGCTGGATGCGGAAACCGGCAGTACCGTAACTTTCGACCGCGTGATCGCAGTAAGTGACGGTACCCTGAAGGTCGGCGAGGACGCGGCAAAGGCCAGTGTAAGCGCGACGATTATGGGACAGGGAAAAGGTAAGAAGGTCATTGTCTACAAGTACAAGAGAAAGACCGGCTACCATAAGAAAAACGGTCACAGACAGGCTTACACGCAGGTTAAGATCGACAAGATCAACGCATAAGGATCATGACGACAGTAACGGTCCGCAAGGATCAGAGACAGACCTATAAGGGCTTTACCTGCATCGGACATGCAGATTACGCCGGGAAAGATCAGCCTGATATTCTGTGCGCCGCCATATCGGCGCTGGTCATCGGGACCCTCAATGCCCTCACGGAGCTGGCGGGGGAAAAGATGAGCGTGGATACCGACGAGAAAGCCGGTTTGATCCGCTGTGAATTTCAGGGCAGGCTGCAGGAGAAATCCAGTTTCCTGCTGGACGCCATGGTGTTTAATCTGGAAAATCTGAGCAGGGAGTATGGGAAAAAGTATTTACTGGTTAAATTCGAGGAGGTGTAAGACATGCTGAACATGAACCTTCAGTTTTTTGCTCATAAAAAGGGCGTAGGCTCCACCAAGAACGGCAGGGATTCCGAGTCCAAGAGATTAGGTGCGAAGAGAGCTGACGGACAGTTTGTAAAGGCGGGAAACATTCTTTACAGACAGCGCGGCACCAAGATCCATCCCGGCGTAAACGTTGGGATCGGCGGCGACGACACCCTGTTTGCACTGGTTGACGGTGTTCTCCGCTTTGAGAGAAAGGGCCGTGACAAGAAACAGGCGTCCGTATATCCTGTTGAAAAGTAAAACGGGGAATGCGATTTTGACGTAGATATGTGTAAACGGATTGGGGCCAGATTCTAACGGGAATTTGGCCCCTTCCTCATAATTTTTTTCAAGGGATCCGGCAGGGTGTCGAAGAGGTTGTTATGTTTGCGGACAGAGCGAGAATTTTTGTGAGAAGCGGAAAAGGGGGAGACGGCCATGTCTCCTTCCGGCGGGAAAAATATGTGCCGGCGGGCGGCCCGGACGGCGGGGACGGCGGGCACGGCGGAGATGTGATCTTCGAGGTGGACGAAGGGCTCAATACCCTGATCGATTTTCGGAACACAAGAAAATATAAGGCCGGAGACGGAGAAGCCGGCGGGAAGCGGAACTGCAGGGGAAAGGACGGCGCCGACATTGTGATCAAGGTGCCGCCCGGGACGGTGCTGCGGGAGGCAGGCAGCGGCCAGATCATCACCGACATGTCCGGTGAAAACCGCAGAGTGGTCCTTTTAACCGGGGGCCGGGGCGGGAACGGCAACCAGCACTATGCAACCAGCACCATGCAGGCACCAAAATACGCCCAGCCCGGCCAGCCGGCCCAGGAGCTGGAGCTTCTGCTGGAGCTTAAGGTGATCGCCGACGTCGGCCTTGTCGGGTTCCCCAATGTGGGAAAATCCACCCTTCTGGCGCGGGTGACAAACGCGAAGCCGAAGATTGCGAACTATCCTTTTACCACCCTGAACCCCAACCTCGGCGTGGTGGATCTGGAGGGGACAAGCGGCTTTGTGATTGCGGACATTCCGGGGCTTATCGAGGGCGCCTCAGAGGGTGTCGGACTGGGATACGAGTTCCTTCGTCATATTGAGCGCACGAAGGTAATTATCCATATGGTGGATGCCGCCGGTACAGAGGGCAGAGATCCCATTGCGGATATTTACGCCATCAACCGGGAGCTGGAAGCCTATAATCCTGAGATTGCGGCGCGTCCCCAGATCATTGCGGCAAATAAGATCGACGCCATTTACGACATCTCCGAGAGCCCTGTGGAGGCCATCCGGGCGGAATTTGAGCCAAAGGGGATCCCGGTTTACCCTATTTCGGCCGCAACCGGCAAGGGGGTAAAGGAGCTTCTGTACAGGGTAAACGAGATGCTGAAAAACCTGGGCCAGGAGGTAACCGTGTTTGAGCGGGAATACTATCCCGAGAGTATGGCGGGAGAGGACATGCCGTGCACGGTGGAATACGACGCCAAAGAAGATGTATATGTGGTGGAGGGACCGAAGATTGAAAAAATGCTGGGCTATACCAATCTGGACAGCGAGAAGGGGTTTGCATTTTTCCAGAAATTCCTGAAGGAAGCCGGGATTTTGGAAGAACTGGAGGCGCTGGGGATACAGGATGGCGACACCGTCCGTATATACGGACTGCAGTTTGACTATTATAAGTAATGGGGAGTAAAGAAGAGCATGACGAGCAAACAGAGAGCATATTTAAAAAACCTTGCCGCCGGACTGGACCCGGTTTTTCAGGTGGGAAAATCCGGACTTACGCCGGAGCTGACCGAAGCGGTGGAGGAGCATTTTAACAAGAACGAACTGCTAAAGATCGCGGTCCTGAAAAACTGCATGGACGACCCGGAGGAGATTGCCCGCATGGTGGCGGAGCGCACACATTCCCAGCTGGTTCAGGTGATCGGGAAAAAGTTTGTGCTGTATAAGCCGGACCGGGAAAAGCCGAAGATACAGCTGCCAAAATAAGAATGGACTAAAGGAGTTGATCGCTTGAGGAAGACCGGTCTTATGGGCGGCACCTTTAACCCGATCCATAACGGACATCTGATGCTGGCCGAGGCGGCGCTTGCGCAGTTTCACCTGGATGAGGTGATTTTTATGCCCAGCGGCGTACCGTATACGAAATCCGCCGCTGAGGTTCTGCCGGGAAGAATCCGGGCCGAAATGACCGCCCTTGCGATCCGTAAGCAGCCCCGTTTTTCTCTGTCCGTCATGGAGATCGAACAGGACGGCAATACCTACACGTACCGGACGCTGGAACAGCTGCGAACCGAACACCCGGATACGGAGTATTATTTTATTGTGGGGGCGGACAGCCTTTTCCATATGAAAGAATGGCGCTGTCCCGAACGCATCTTTGCAAACTGCACCGTTCTGGCGGCTGTCCGCGGCGCAGAGAGGACTATGGACCTGGAGAGACAGGCCCGGATCCTGAAAGAGGAATACGGCGCAGAAATCCGGCTCCTGGATACAAAGCCCGTCGATATCTCTTCCTCGGATATCAGGCGCAGGATCGCGGCGGGTGAATCGGCCGCTCGGGAGGTGCCGGAGGCAGTGCTGACCTATATTGAGAAAAGAGGGCTTTACAGATGAAACAGCTTTCCCTGTCCAAAATCAGAAAGGAAATGAAAAAGACGCTGGAACCGAAAAGGTATGAGCATACCTTAAGCGTTACATATACGGCCGCCAATCTCGCGGCTCTATACGGGGAAGATGTAGGCAGGGCGCTTACAGCCGGAATGCTGCACGACTGTGCCAAGTGCATGAGCTATAAAAAGCAGAGGGAATTGTGCATCAGGAATCATGTACAGCTTTCCGAACCGGAAAAGAAGCATGGGGAATTTTGTCCCGTCCTGCATGCCAAGGCCGGCGCGGTTTTAGCGAAGGAAAAATACGGTGTGAAGGATGAAGATATCTTAAACGCTATCTTTTATCATACCACCGGCAGACCGAAGATGAGTGCCCTGGAGAAGATCATTTATATCGCGGATTACATAGAACCCTGCCGCAGGCATGTCAAGGGTTCAACGGAGACAGCAGGGGACGATGTCTTTGCCGCGGCGCGGCGGGCGGCGTTCCGTGACCTGGATGAAGCCCTTTTGATCATCCTTGGAAATACGCTGGCTTATCTGCGCAATAAAGACTTTAAAATAGACCCCATGACACAGGTGACATATGATTATTACAGTGGCAACAGATCAGATAAGAAAGGATTAAACGCATGAACAGTAATGAAATTGCAAAGCTGGCCGTTTCGGCGCTGGAGGATAAAAAGGCGGAGGATATCCGGATCATCGACATCAGCCAGGTCTCTGTACTTGCCGATTATTTTATCATAGCCGGAGGCAGCAACAGGAATCAGATTCAGGCGCTCTGTGACAATGTGGAGGAGAAGCTTGGCATGGCGGGCTGCCATGTACGGCAGATTGAAGGGTATGATACGGCAAACTGGGTTCTTTTGGATTTTGGCGATGTAATTGTCCATATTTTTGACAGGGAAAACCGTCTGCTGTACGACCTGGAGCGGATCTGGAGAGATGGAAAACAAATTGACAGGACGGAGCTTGTCCAAGGACAGACGGAGCAATGAGGCAGCTGTCTAAAAGAAGTCCGAATAATATCAATCATATCAAAAAGAAAGCTGAAGGTACGGAAGTTCCGACCTGCAGCTTTCTTTTTTTCCGCGGTTTTACTGCTTTTTTCCCGTGGTTTTACCGCTTTTTTGACCGTCAGACCGCAGACTCGTTGTGTCTGTCAGACAGGTGCATAAAAAAGCTGATCAGATAAAGTCCGCAGATACCTACGATCGTGTAGACAATCCTGGAAAACCATGACATATTTCCGAAGATAAAGGCCACCAGGTCAAAGCGGAACAGACCGATCAGCGCCCAGTTTATGGCACCGATGATCGCAATGGTCAGTGCAGTACCGTCCAAAATCTTATTTCCCATATTTTCCCTCATTTCTGCCGCGTAAGGCGGCTTTACAACCTTCTCTCTTAAAGTTTCTGCACGGCTTTAACAGGACCGGCTGTATTAATCTGTGCAGAATTCATTTTTTTATTCCTGTCTTATGTATTTTTTCAAGAAAAAAAAAACAAAAAATTCACCAGGGTCCTAAGAAACGACGGGTGTATTGCAAAAAAATAAGATTCTATGCTAAAATGGAAGGCAAGGATGGACAACCGCATGAAAAAAACCATGGGACAGCTGATGGAAGATACAATTGAAGAAAGAAATATGAACAGAGGTGATCTTTGCAGGGGATTATGCTCTGCTTCGGCGTTCACCAAATACCTGAATGGTGACCGAAGAATGGACCGTCTTTTGATGACGGCGCTGATGCAGAGGATGGGACTGTCCCCGGATAAATTCGTCACTCTGCTCACAGAGAAGGAATACGATTACTTTGATTGGCGGCAGCATATTGCCATGGCGCTTCTGGGGCATGACTGGGAAAAGGTGCTGGATCTGTTGAAGAAGGACGCAGCGCAGGAGCCCACCTGCAATCAGGCAGTCAGAGATCAGTTCAGCGATATGCTCCGAATCCGGGCGGAGACGGAGCTGTCCGGCAGGAAGGCAGACTGCGCCAGACTGTATGAGGAGATCATACAAAGGACGGTAAAGGATTTTCCGGAACGGATGAGCGCCCGCACTTATCTCAGTATGCAGGAAGTGAGTTTTATCTTACTTTGGCTGGACGCGCGGAAGGATCGAAAAAGAACTGCAGGAGTGCTGGCGTTTCTGGAAAATTATATTCGGACAAGGTACTCGGAAGAACGGGAGCAGGTAAAGCTGTATCCGAAGGTGGTAGCCAGGTATCTGCCTGTTCTTTTTGATGAGGGAAGATATCATGAGTGTATGACCATGGGGAAGCGTGCGATAGAGATGATGGTTACCTCCGGCTATGCCTCCAGTATGGAAGCTGTCCTGGAAGTCTATGTACAGGCGGGGGAGAAGCTGGGACTTGGGGAACAGCTGCACAGACAGAAAATACAGCTGGAAGCATGGCGGGAGCTGATGGATGAGCTGGGACAGGGAAAAGCGTCATCGGATGACGAGCTGTATATGATGGATGTATGGCAGGAGACAGATCTGCTGGACGAGGTGCTTTGCCGGAACAGACAATATCAGGGCTATTCCCAGGAGGCGCTTAGCGAGGGAATCTGTACCCCGGAAACCCTTTCCCGGATCGAAACTGCCAGGCGCGCACCCAATACCGGCACTTTCCGGGCGCTGAAAGAGAAACTGCATCTGCAGGAGGACTACTATTACAGCAGCATTGAGACGGACGACCTGGCTCTGCTGGATCTGGAATGGCAGATAGATAAACTGATTTTAAACAGACAGTGGGAAGAGGTAGAAAAAGCGCTGCAGGAAATAAAGGAGAAGTTGGACCTATCTTATGGGTGTAACCGTCAGTATATAGAGAATATAAAGTTTACCATAGATAGTAATGCGGGCAGGGTGCCTATAGAGCAGCAGTTCGAGACGGCCAGAAAAATTTTGTCTATTACAGTGGATAATGTACCTGAAGAGAAGGATGTCGAAAAATGGGATAAAAGCTTTTGGGAACGACCTTTCCGTGCAGAAGAGATAGAAGCAATGATGCAGATGGCGGACGCGCTGGAACATGAAAAAAAATGGGCGCAGGCGAGAGGATTGCTGGAAAAGCTGTTTGAATATTTTAAAAGGAGCAAAGTTAGACCAGAATTTCATTTCAGAAAGGTGATATTGGTGGTGGCAAGATTGTCTCAATGTTGCGGCTTTTTGAAAAATTATGGAGAAGAATTGACTTATTCCGAAGAAGGAATCCATTTATGTCAAACCAGCGGCACGTGGAAAATGCTGGCAACTTTTGTGAATAATAAGGCAGATGCCCTGGAGCATTTGGGCGAAAAAGAGACAAGTCTGCATTTCTACAGACTTGCCTTTTACAACGCCGATTTGTTCAAAAAAGATGGAACGGCTCGAATCGCAGGGAGATCTTATGAACAACTATGCGGACAACCGGTAGAATGGTATTAGGTATGTCTTTCGGAATATTGTGTCGAATCCGTCTCACAGTAAAGCTTCTCCACACTGGGACTCGGAAGAAGACTGCCATTGTCCTGTGCTGGCGCTGTTTTTCCTGACGCCGCAATAATGAAGCCTGCGACAAGCACCGCAGTTGAGGTTAAAAGAATGATTGCTTTTGTTTTCTTTAACATAACTTATCCTCCTGAATGCTATTCGACTGGCATTTGTCGTTGACACTACCAATAATACGGGAAATAAGAAAAAAATAACATGATGTTACCGGAAAATATAATTTTCCAACAACGTCATGTTAAATGGATAACTGCAGCGATACAATGAATATAGGAGATTTCCAACAGAAAGGAAGAACATATGAAAAAAACATTTTGTACAGCGATGGCAGTTATGTGCCTGATGTTCTTTGGCGGTATCATGAATGCGGATGTAACACATGCGTCAACATTAGAAGATGACAAATTATGTGACATATGCCAGGCCAAATTAACCGCCCATGGAGCACATCTCTCGGACTGGATTACTTACCATACAGTAGAAGGTAAAACCTGTCAGATAAACGGAAGCCTTGACCAGACTAGCTGGACGTGCCCTAATCATGGAACAGTAAAAGAAACTCAAAAGACAACGGAAAACCATTCACTGCGTGAATGTCCGAATTATCCCCACATATCATATTGATAGGATAAGGACGGAAACCGTATTATACTAAATTATATTAACAGGTTTGGGAATCTCCTGTGCTTTAAAATTGTATTGATCAGGAAATGAAAAATCAACAGGGAGGCATTTTCATGAAGAAAAAAATCGGGCTTTTTCTGACAATTCTTTGCGCCATGCTTCTGTCCGCATGCGGGGGCGGAAACGTGCAGAAACAGAAAACTGACGAAGGGCCCGTGGACTGGAAAACGAAGGGATTCGCCGTGTCCGGTGATATCCAGGAGGAACAGGAGTTCTGGGCGGAATCCTATATAAAATCGGAGCATGAAACGCTGGTCTGGAATGAAAAAGACGAAGAAATTATGGGCAGGTATTATCCTTTAAGGTCCATCGTATTTGATGGAAAGCTCTATACATTATTTCCCATAATGAAAAGCGACAGGCTTTCCGTGACCCGGGGTATCCTTGAAATCGTCGATCTGTCTACCTTTGAGACGGTGACGGAGGAACTTTCAGCTCAGCAGATGGGAATCCGCGAGGGAGATATTTCTCTGGTAGTGGATATGGATATCCTTAAAGATGGCCAGTATGTGTTTGAAATACTGGGATATTCCGAGGAAGGCAGAGAAGTTCTGCCGTCTTATGATGCTTTTTCTTACTTTGATCCGGAGGGAGCCCATCAATGGGTGGATCTTTTGCCGGAGTACCTGAAATGCGGCGCAAGACAGGAAGATGACAGAAAAGGGACCTGGGAAAGTCATATGGGAATGGGAGAATGCCGTCTGGATGCATCCGGAAACAGCTATATCCGATCCGGGGTTCTTCCAAACCTTGTCCAGAATCTGTATGTATTTTCCCCGGAAGGGCGGTTTCTTGCGGAATATCCCGGCAGCGATAAAACCTATGTTGGGGAACCGGCAAAAATGGAGGACGGGGAGCTGATATTCCCGGTGTATGACCAAACGGCCAACGAGACCCGGATCATCTGGTATGACGGAGAAAACGCAAGTTTTCCTGTCCTTGCTCAGCTGAAGGGAGAATCCATCCTCCGGCTTTTTGGCATACAGGAGAATCAGCTTTATTATGAAAGCCATGACGGGATTGTCAGGTGGAATGTGGCATCCGGGGAGCGGAAGCTGGTATTCCGGTATGATGAGAACGGTGTAAACAATTACAGCGGAATCTGTTTCTATCTGCGCAAAGAGGAACCGCCTGTGCTGAAGCTTACGAATATCACCGTCAGCAAAAGAGAAGAATGGCTGGAAGTATTGTCGTCGGAACCGGTCGAAAAGCCCGAGGCAATCCGGCTGGTGAGTCTGGTGGAGGAGTACCCTCATCGTCCCCAGGCATGTGTGGCAATAGCCTCACGGTCGAATCCGGAGTATTTTTATGAATATCAGGATGCCGGGAACCAGGACATAGACGATTTCCGCAACAGGATTTTTGCGGAGATGGCGGCGGGGAAAGGGCCGGATCTGCTGTGCGTGACTCGCCAGGATATGAAGCTTCTGCAGGAGCAGGGGATGATTACGGATCTGCGGGAGTTCCTGCCGGAAGATGTGTTGGAAAAGGTACTGCCTGCCGTGCTCCAGATGGGAACGGTGGACGGAGAGCTTGTGGGTCTGGCATCCAGCATATCTGCATGGTCTCTTTCCATCGGAAGAGATGTTTGGCCGGAGGACAGCTGGAGCTGGGAGGAACTGCTTGATCTGATAGAGACCGGCCGAGTAGATAACCGGATTAATGCCGGCAGTGAAAGGCTATATGCTTCCCAGGCGGCCCTGAAAACCCTGCTTCAATACAGTCTTGCGGATTCCTTTCTGATTGACTGGGAGAAGGGAGAAAGTCATTTTGAAGACGAACGCTTTGTGCGGATGATGGAAGCGCTCGGCAGATATTGGGTAGATGATCTTGGCATGGAAGAAAACCGGATCAAGGTAGATGCTGCAGATACTTATGATAGTTTGGCATATTTTATAGGAATACATCAAGGAGAGAACCGTCATTATGTAGGTTATCCCACGGAGGGGGAGAACGGCAGTTACATTGATGCGTATGGCGGCATGGTGGTGGTAAATCGGAACCTGTCGAATCCCGAGGCCGTTTCCGCTTATCTGGAAACCCTGCTGGATGGGGATGTGCAGTATTTGATGTTGAATGCTGAGTATAGGATGCCCATAATCTCTCTGGCAGAAGGGGAAGCAAAGTATAATCATTTACTCGGACCGGAATGTCCGGACGGAAGCACATACATTGAACGTGTGAATGAGCTGCTTTCGATCTGTGTTCCAGCTCCTGAAACATATCCGGCCCTGTGGAATATTATTTCGGAAGAACTGATGGCATACTATGAGGGTGCGAACGGGAACAGAACTCCCCGGGAGATTGCAGAAATGATAGATAACCGCATTCAATTGTATCTGGATGAGCAGGGTGTCGAAAACGTCAGGTAAACAGGATTCTGATTCCAATACAAGGCGCACATATGGGGCTTATCCCGTATGTGCGCTATTTTAGATGATTGCCATTGTCCTGTGCTGTCGCTGTTTTCCCTGACGCCGCAATTATGAAGCCTGCAACAAGCTATAATTTTCCAACAACGTCATGTTAAATGGATAACTGCAGCGATACAATAAATGTAGGAGGTTTCCAACAGAAAGGAAGAACATATGAAAAAAACAATTTGTACAGCGATGGCAGTTATGTGCCTGATGTTCTTTGGCGGTATCATGAATGCGGATGTGACACATGCGTCAACATTAGAAAATACCCCAAGATGTAGCAAATGCCAGGCCAAATTAACCGCCCATGGAGCACATCTCTCGGACTGGATTGCCTACCATGTGGTAGGAGGTAAAACCTGTCAGATAAACGGAAGTCTTGATCAGACTAGCTGGACGTGCCCTACTCATGGAACAGTAGTAGAAACTCAAAAGACAACGGAAAACCATTCACTGCCTACATGTCCGAATTATCCCTACATATCATATTGACAGGATAAGGACGGAAACCGTATACTAAATTATATTAACAGGCTTGGGAATCTCCTGTGCTTTAAAATTGTATTGATCAGGAAATGAAAAATCAGCAGGGAGGCATTTTCATGAAGAAAAAAATCGGGCTTTTTCTGACAGTTTTTTGCGCCATGCTTCTGTCCGCATGCGGGGGCGGAAACGTGCAGAAACAGAAAACTGACGGAGGGCCCGTGGACTGGAAAACGAAGGGATTCGCCGTGTCCGGCGATATCCAGGAGGAACAGGAGTTCTGGGCGGAATCCTATATAAAATCGGAGCATGAAACGCTGGTCTGGAATGAAAAAGACGAAGAAATTATGGGCAGGTATTATCCTTTAAGGTCCATCGTATTTGATGGAAAGCTCTATACATTATTTCCCATAATGAAAAGCGACAGGCTTTCCGTGACCCGGGGTATCCTTGAAATCGTCGATCTGTCTACCTTTGAGACGGTGACGGAGGAACTTTCAGCTCAGCAGATGGGAATCCGCGAGGGAGATATTTCTCTGGTAGTGGATATGGATATCCTTAAAGATGGCCAGTATGTGTTTGAAATACTGGGATATTCCGAGGAAGGCAGAGAAGTTCTGCCGTCTTATGATGCTTTTTCTTACTTTGATCCGGAGGGAGCCCATCAATGGGTGGATCTTTTGCCGGAGTACCTGAAATGCGGCGCAAGACAGGAAGATGACAGAAAAGGGACCTGGGAAAGTCATATGGGAATGGGAGAATGCCGTCTGGATGCATCCGGAAACAGCTATATCCGATCCGGGGTTCTTCCAAACCTTGTCCAGAATCTGTATGTATTTTCCCCGGAAGGGCGGTTTCTTGCGGAATATCCCGGCAGCGATAAAACCTATGTTGGGGAACCGGCAAAAATGGAGGACGGGGAGCTGATATTCCCGGTGTATGACCAAACGGCCAACGAGACCCGGATCATCTGGTATGACGGAGAAAACGCAAGTTTTCCTGTCCTTGCTCAGCTGAAGGGAGAATCCATCCTCCGGCTTTTTGGCATACAGGAGAATCAGCTTTATTATGAAAGCCATGACGGGATTGTCAGGTGGAATGTGGCATCCGGGGAGCGGAAGCTGGTATTCCGGTATGATGAGAACGGTGTAAACAATTACAGCGGAATCTGTTTCTATCTGCGCAAAGAGGAACCGCCTGTGCTGAAGCTTACGAATATCACCGTCAGCAAAAGAGAAGAATGGCTGGAAGTATTGTCGTCGGAACCGGTCGAAAAGCCCGAGGCAATCCGGCTGGTGAGTCTGGTGGAGGAGTACCCTCATCGTCCCCAGGCATGTGTGGCAATAGCCTCACGGTCGAATCCGGAGTATTTTTATGAATATCAGGATGCCGGGAACCAGGACATAGACGATTTCCGCAACAGGATTTTTGCGGAGATGGCGGCGGGGAAAGGGCCGGATCTGCTGTGCGTGACTCGCCAGGATATGAAGCTTCTGCAGGAGCAGGGGATGATTACGGATCTGCGGGAGTTCCTGCCGGAAGATGTGTTGGAAAAGGTACTGCCTGCCGTGCTCCAGATGGGAACGGTGGACGGAGAGCTTGTGGGTCTGGCATCCAGCATATCTGCATGGTCTCTTTCCATCGGAAGAGATGTTTGGCCGGAGGACAGCTGGAGCTGGGAGGAACTGCTTGATCTGATAGAGACCGGCCGAGTAGATAACCGGATTAATGCCGGCAGTGAAAGGCTATATGCTTCCCAGGCGGCCCTGAAAACCCTGCTTCAATACAGTCTTGCGGATTCCTTTCTGATTGACTGGGAGAAGGGAGAAAGTCATTTTGAAGACGAACGCTTTGTGCGGATGATGGAAGCGCTCGGCAGATATTGGGTAGATGATCTTGGCATGGAAGAAAACCGGATCAAGGTAGATGCTGCAGATACTTATGATAGTTTGGCATATTTTATAGGAATACATCAAGGAGAGAACCGTCATTATGTAGGTTATCCCACGGAGGGGGAGAACGGCAGTTACATTGATGCGTATGGCGGCATGGTGGTGGTAAATCGGAACCTGTCGAATCCCGAGGCCGTTTCCGCTTATCTGGAAACCCTGCTGGATGGGGATGTGCAGTATTTGATGTTGAATGCTGAGTATAGGATGCCCATAATCTCTCTGGCAGAAGGGGAAGCAAAGTATAATCATTTACTCGGACCGGAATGTCCGGACGGAAGCACATACATTGAACGTGTGAATGAGCTGCTTTCGATCTGTGTTCCAGCTCCTGAAACATATCCGGCCCTGTGGAATATTATTTCGGAAGAACTGATGGCATACTATGAGGGTGCGAACGGGAACAGAACTCCCCGGGAGATTGCAGAAATGATAGATAACCGCATTCAATTGTATCTGGATGAGCAGGGTGTCGAAAACGTCAGGTAAACAGGTAAATCAGGATTCTGATTCCAATACAGGGCACACATAAGGCGCACAGATGGGACTTATCCCGTATGTGCGCCATTTTAGATGATTTGAAGCTGTTTTTATCGATAAAAACGAAACACGCCAAAGACCTTTCCAAGGATCTGGCAATCGTCGACAATGATAGGATCCATGGTATCATTTTCCGGCTGCAGCCGGACATGTCCGTTTTCTTTATAGAACGTCTTTACCGTGGCGGAATCGTCGATCAGCGCCACAACAATCTCACCGTTATTGGCAGTAGAACAGGAGTTGACAAAAACTCTGTCGCCGCTTAAGATACCGGCGTTGATCATGGAGTCGCCGCGGACGTTCAGGACAAAGGATTCACCCTTCGGTACAAGATCCGCAGGAACGGGGAAATAGTCCTGAATGTTTTCCTCTGCCAGAATAGGCTGTCCGGCCGCCACATTACCGACGACGGGAAGGCTTACCATTTCTGTACGCACCATCTGGAAACTGTCGTCGCAGATTTCAATAGCTCTGGGTTTTGTAGGATCGCGGCGGATATATCCGTTTTTTTCCAGTGTCTCAAGGTGGGAATGAACGGAAGAGGTCGATTTCAGGCCAACGGTCTCGCAGATCTCCCGCACCGTAGGCGGATATCCCTTATGAAGGATCTCGTCCTTGATATAATTTAAAATTTCCTGCTGCTTGGATGTAATCTTTCCGGCTCCCATCGTATTATCCAGTTCCTCCGTTTCTGATCTTGGCTGTTTTCAGCTGTTTCCTGATATTCAGTTTACCATAAGCGGTCTCAAAAAGCAAACATATTTTCAGAAAATATGTTCGATTTTTCTGTTGACAAACAAATGTTCGTGTGTTATTCTCTTTATAGAACAAACGTTCTCGAACATATGATTGCAATATGGGATACCGCAAGGATAGGATAACCGGATAGGAACAGATTTGGAACCGGATAGATCTGGAACCGGATGCGTGCGTTTGAAAAGAAAAGAAAAGGATGGAAAACAGGATATGATGAGGGAGAAGACCGGAAGGAACAGGACGGAAGAATACCAGGAGCTCAGGCTGCAGACCGGATTGTACGGGGAAGGCCGAAACAGGGTAAAAGGAGAACCGGATGAGTGGGAGAGAAGAAGATACGCCAGAATACTGCGGCTGCGCAGAGCGCGCGTGTCAAAATGCCTGACGGCTCTGGCCATGATATGCGCAACCGTCTGTATGATACTGATCTGTTCCGCAGCTTACGGCGCACTTGATTCCAACGCGAATAATAGTTTCAAATACTATGCGAAGGTGAATGTAGAGGCGGGAGAGACCCTCTGGGATCTGGCTGGCGTGTACATGGATGAGGTGCATTATGCCGACAGGAAAAACTATATTGACGAAGTATGCAGCATCAATCATCTGAAGGACGCAGACAGTGTTGCGGAAGGTCAGACCTTGATCGTTCCCTACTATTCGCAGGAATATAAGTAATTCATCGATCCGTCTTTTCGCGAAGCTTTACATACTGTGCAGCCATTCTGCGACGCTCGTCGGCCTGCGCTGCATAATGCTTTCTGGTCGTATTTACATCCTTGTGGCCTAATACATCCGCCACAAGATAGATATCGCCTGTTTCCTGATAGAGAGTGGTGCCATAAGTGCTTCTCAGCTTGTGAGGTGTGATCTTTTTCAGGGTTGTTACACGGGAGGCGTATTTTTTTACCAGATTTTCCACAGAACGCACCGCCATGCGCCGGTTCTGCAGAGATAAGAACAGGGCGTCTTCATGGCCTTTTGCAGGAATGATCTGTTCCCGCTGTTCAAGATAATCCAAAAGTGCGGTTTCTACCTCTTCCCCAAAGTAGACCACCGTCTCATAACCGCCCTTTCGCCTTACCTTAATTCCGTCCACGTCAAAATTTACATCTCCAAGATCAAGGCCGACACACTCCGAGACACGGATTCCCGTACCCAGAAGCAGTGTCAGAAGGGCTACATCACGCACTTTTGTCTTTTTGTGATATTCCAGTTCTTTTTGCGTGAGCTTTGTTCCGTCCTCTACCTGGTCTAAAAGGATTGCAACCTCGTTTGGCTCCAGGCGGATAATCTCTTTCTCATGCTGCTTGGGAAGATGAACCAGGGCGGCAGGATTATTCCGGATCATTTCGGTCTGGTAGAAATAGTTGTAAAAACTGCGCAGCGCAGCCAGTTTTCTCGCCTTTCCGCGTTCCTCGTTGGTGATCTCCCTGCCATCCTTCTGATATAGGGACATATATTCCAGATATTCTTCAATGTCCATTCTGGTAAGCTGGTCGAGAATGGACACCGGATATTCCCGGATGTCCATTTTAGCGCAGACAGCGTTCTTCTCGTGCAGGAACTCAAAGAACAGCCTGATATCGTAGGCATAGGCCAGTCTGGTGCGCGCCGAGGTATAATCCTCAATGCCGCGGAAAAAGGTACGGCAGAACGGGGGCAGAGTATCCAGGACCGCCCTCATTTTCAGGATGTTTTTCTTATTTTGTTCATCGTGATAGTTTCCGGTATTTACAACAGCCAAAGCGGGTATGCCTTCCTTTCATCTGGAATCATCTGTAATTACATAGTTATCTATAAATTTCTTTCCCTGTTTTTTATTTTAGTATTTTTCTAAAATAAAGACAATAGAAATTATAAATTTATTATTCAGGGATATACTGATGATAATAAGAAGATTGAAAATGACTACATGTTATGAAAAAGTGGAAAAGGAGAGTAGATCATGCCAGTGAAGTTCGCAGAAAGCCAGACAAAAGAGAATCTGATGCGCGCGTTCGCAGGGGAAAGCCAGGCCAGAAACCGTTATGCCTTCGCCGCGTCGCAGGCAAAAAAGAACGGCCTTCAGGTGATCAGCGCCATCTTTGCCTTTACAGCGGATCAGGAAAAGGAACATGCGGAAATTTTTTATCATCACCTGAAGGAGCTGGCGGGAGAGACGATCTTTATAGACGGCGGCTATCCAGTAGATTTCTCGGACGATATCGCCTCGCTTCTGGAAATGGCCCAGCACAATGAGTATGAGGAATATGATCCGGTGTACAGAGCTTTTGGCGAAAAGGCGAAAGAGGAGGGCTTTCACAGGATCGCCGCCTCCTTTATGCAGATCGCGGAGATCGAAAAGGTGCATGGGGACCGGTTCGGCAGGTATGCAAGGCTTCTGAGAGAGGGAAAGCTTTTTGTCTCGGATGTAGAGCAGGAGTGGATGTGTTTAAACTGCGGTTATATTTACAAGGGGCCGGGGGCGCCGCCGGTCTGTCCTGTCTGCCAGCACGACCAAGGATACTTTATACGGTTTGAGCTTGCGCCATACGAAAGCGGGAGAGAAGAGAAGGGATAAAAAAACAATAAAAAAAACTTGTTATGCGGACGTATTGAGAGTATGATGGTTATATGAGTAAACAACATCAAGGAAGGGACAGACGCTCATATGAAATTCAGACTCAACAATAAATATGTACGCTGGGGATTAACGGCGTTTCTTGTAATTGCCGCCGGAATTTTGTTTTACTACTTTGTATTTCACGGCTCCAATATTATGATGGCGGTCAATAAGCTTACCAATATTCTGATGCCGGTAGTATTTGGCCTTGCCACAGCATATCTCCTGATCCCCATTCTGAATTTTATTGAGACAAGGATCCTGATTCCCCTTTGTGATAAAATTGGAATCAGGCCCTCAAAACGCCGCAGTTCAATCCTCAGGGGCGTCAGTGTTTTAATCACTGCGTTTCTTTTTATCGCACTGATTTATCTGCTGATTTATATGCTGGTTTCCCAGCTGGTGCCCAGTATACAGAATATTATCAACAACTTTGACAATTATACCAAAAACGTTGTAAACTGGATCAATCGTATCATGAACGACAATCCGGAAATAAAGGCAAATGTAATTCAGATGGTCGATCAGTTTTCCGATCAGCTTGATGAATGGATCCGCAAACTGCCGGCCGACACAAGCGTCTGGCTGAAAAGGTTGAAAACGGTTACCAATACAGCCACAAACATTATCGGTGTATTCTGGGATTTCCTGATCGGCTTTATTATTTCAATCTATGTGATGGCCAGCAAGGAAAGATTTCTGGGGCAGGCCAAAAAGGTTTGTTACGCCGTGTTTGAGAGAGATACCGCCAACACCGTTATCCGGAATTTCCGTTTTACGCACAAAACCTTTATTGGTTTTATAAGCGGTAAGATCGTAGATTCCATTATCATTGGAATGCTGTGCTTTATCGGCGTGACGCTGATGAATATGCCTTATGGCGCGCTGATCAGCGTGATCATCGGCGTGACCAATGTGATTCCTTTCTTTGGTCCGTACCTTGGCGCCATTCCCAGCGCAATCCTGATTTTGATCGTAGATCCCATGCATCCCATGAAATTTGTTTATTTCCTCATATTTATTCTGGTTCTGCAACAGTTTGACGGTAATTTCCTGGGGCCCAAGATCCTCGGAAACTCAACTGGTCTGACAAGTTTTTGGGTCATTTTTGCCATTACTTTGTTCGGAGGATTGTTTGGCATATTTGGTATGATTATCGGCGTCCCGGTTTTTGCAGTCATTTACGCCGGCCTGAAATCCATTGTCAATACGGCTCTGAATAAAAAATCGCTTCCCACGGAGTCAAACAAATATGAGAAACTGGAATATGTCGATGAAACGTCGGAATTTCACAATTATCAACCTGTATTGTCCGCGACGGCCGATAAGAGCAAAGACAAAAGGATCCGCAGATTAACCCGCAGAAAAACGGACGGAAAGGAGAACGACAGAAAGTAAATGAGGTTTCTGGTACAAAGAGTCGATCGGGCTTCCGTTGCAGTGGAGGGAGAAGTGATCGGAGCGATCGAAAAAGGGTTTTTGGTATTTGTCGGCATCGCCGATACCGACGACACGCAAATCGCTGACAAAATGATCAAAAAGCTGATCGGGCTTCGCATTTTTGAGGACGAAAACGGAAAGACCAATCTGGATCTGAAAACGGTGGGAGGGCAGCTTCTGGTCATATCCCAGTTTACCCTTTACGCCGACTGCCGCAAAGGAAACAGACCGTCTTTTGTCAATGCCGGCGGTCCTGAGCAGGCGAAAGAACTTTATGAATATATAATAAATCAATGTCGCAGGGAAATTTCTGTGGTAAACGAGGGACGCTTCGGCGCGCACATGGAGGTTTCCCTGGTGAATCACGGGCCCTTTACCATTTTTCTGGATTCTGCTGAAATATGCTGATATACTTGCTTCAGCAGAATCATTTTTGTGAGTTCTGGATGAGTTTTGGAGAAAACTATATGGGGATCAAGCCTTGGAAGAGATGGATATAACTATGCGCAAAAGAACAGTTTAACGAATAGTTGGACCGTTTTCCAATACACACAGGGTCACGTTAGAACGAACTTTTGCTACTTTTTCTTTAAATTCTTCACAATTGCCGATAATTTTTAATTTTTCCAAAATGTCAAAGCAAACCGACAAACAGTTTTAAAATTTATGCAGCTTTAAGGCTTTTTCCGCAAGGGAATTGTCAATTTCCGCTAATCTTTGAGCATCCGTTCTGGACATGCCGTTGCCGAGAAGATTCAGAAAAATCCGGATACCTTTTTCCTCTATTCCTTGCTCTATTCCCTTTTCTATTCCCTGCTCTATTCCCTGTTCCATTCCATCTTCAACGCCTTCTTCATACCTTACAGCAAGGGCGTCATCCATGTTAAACTGTGTAAACAGCATATTCTCCACCTCCGATCCATACTTTGTCACAAAATCTGCAAAGATTCCTTCCCGGATACAGTCTTTTATGGCAAGGGCAACCGCCATGTCACGGTTCATACCGTTGACCTTACTAATTCTAACATAAGTTCTCCGGCCTTTGCAATATACGCATCCGAAAGTTTTAATATTTCTTCGCCAGGAATGTCTCTGATCCCATTATAAAACAGATAAAATTCGGGAGCCGGAATCTTAATCGCCTTTTCCCGATAGAGATCCTGATTCTTCAACAGTTTCTCCATAGTGCGGCCATAGTAAAGTATACTCCGCAGAGGCATGTTTCTGTTTATTGTGGATTGGTGTTCGCTGATCACCAGCATCCTGTCCTTCACAGTAAAACCCAGGTCATTTTTTCTTGCCAGGAACAGCACACCCTTTAAAGTGGTGATCTGGATGTCCTCCGGGGCGGTCTCCTCTCCGGAGAGCGCCGAATAAAGCTTTGCGGCATTTTCAGGTTCGCTGAAAAGCGCCGTAAACACATCAGACTTCAGCTCCCGGTTGGATGTTTTCGTAATTCTGTCCTTAATACAGTCTTTTGTCTTGTGATCTGTCATAGGCAGATTCCTCCCATAAATAAAAATTGATTGTCCATGAAAATACCGCAGAATTGCATGAAAATTGCATGAAAAAAGATTAACTTGACATATATATTAAAACTCAAACCAACAATTGGTTTTAAAATTTCCGTAGCTTTAAGGCTTTTTCCGCAAGGGAATTGTCAATCTCCGCCAATCTTTGAGCATCCGTTCTGGACATGCCGTTCTCGAGAAGATTCAGAAAAATCCGCATACCTTTTTCCTCTATTCCTTGCTCTATTCCCTTTTCTATTCCCTTTTCAATTCCCTGCTCAATTCCCTTTTCAATTCCCTGTTCTATTCCCTGTTCTATTCCATCTTCAACGCCTTCTTCATACCTTACAGCAAGGGCGTCATCCATGTTAAACTGTGTAAACAGCATATTCTCCACCTCCGATCCATACTTTGTCACAAAATCTGCAAAGATTCCTTCCCGGATACAGTCTTTTATGGCAAGGGTAACCGCCGTGTCACGGTTCATACCGTTGACCTTACTGTATGTCCTGATCCGTTCTATGAACCAGGAATATTCATAAAGCGGCAGACATTCCCGTAAAATCTTATGGCCAGCCGGGAAGTTGATATTGATCATCTTCACCTTTAATTCTAACATAAGTTCTCCAGTCTTTGCAATATACGCATCCGAAAGTTTTAATATTTCTTCGCCAGGAATGTCTCTGATCCCATTATAAAACAGATAAAATTCGGGAGCCGGAATCTTAATCGCCTTTTCCCGATAGAGATCCTGATTCTTCAACAGTTTCTCCATAGTGCGGCCATAGTAAAGTATACTCCGCAGAGGCATGTTTCTGTTTATTGTGGATTGGTGTTCGCTGATCACCAGCATCCTGTCCTTCACAGTAAAACCCAGGTCATTTTTTCTTGCCAGGAACAGCACACCCTTTAAAGTGGTGATCTGGATGTCCTCCGGGGCGGTCTCCTCTCCGGAGAGCGCCGAATAAAGCTTTGCGGCATTTTCAGGTTCGCTGAAAAGCGCCGTAAACACATCAGACTTCAGCTCCCGGTTGGATGTTTTCGTAATTCTGTCCTTAATACAGTCTTTTGTCTTGTGATCTGTCATAGGCAGATTCCTCCCATAAATAAAAATTGATTGTCCATGAAAATACCGCAGAATTGCATGAAAATTGCATGAAAAAAGATTAACTTGACATATATATTAAAACTCAAACCAACAATTGGTTTTAAAATTTCCGTAGCTTTAAGGCTTTTTCCGCAAGGGAATTGTCAATCTCCGCCAATCTTTGAGCATCCGTTCTGGACATGCCGTTCCCGAGAAGATTCAGAAAAATCCGCATACCTTTTTCCTCTATTCCTTGCTCTATTCCCTTTTCAATTCCCTTTTCAATTCCCTGCTCTATTCCCTGTTCGATACCATCTTCAACACCTTCTTCATACCTTACAGCAAGGGCATCATCCATGTTAAACTGTGTAAACAGCATATTCTCCACCTCCGATCCATACTTTGTCACAAAATCTGCAAAGATTCCTTCCCGGATACAGTCTTTTATGGCAAGGGTAACCGCCGTGTCACGGTTCATACCGTTGACCTTACTGTATGTCCTGATCCGTTCTATGAACCAGGAATATTCATAAAGCGGCAGACATTCCCGTAAAATCTTATGGCCAGCCGGGAAGTTGATATTGATCATCTTCACCTTTAATTCTAACATAAGTTCTCCAGTCTTTGCAATATACGCATCCGAAAGTTTTAATATTTCTTCGCCAGGAATGTCTCTGATCCCATTATAAAACAGATAAAATTCGGGAGCCGGAATCTTAATCGCCTTTTCCCGATAGAGATCCTGATTCTTCAACAGTTTCTCCATAGTGCGGCCATAGTAAAGTATACTCCGCAGAGGCATGTTTCTGTTTATTGTGGATTGGTGTTCGCTGATCACCAGCATCCTGTCCTTCACAGTAAAACCCAGGTCATTTTTTCTTGCCAGGAACAGCACACCCTTTAAAGTGGTGATCTGGATGTCCTCCGGGGCGGTCTCCTCTCCGGAGAGCGCCGAATAAAGCTTTGCGGCATTTTCAGGTTCGCTGAAAAGTGCCGTAAACACATCAGACTTCAGCTCCCGGTTGGATGTTTTTGTGACATTGTCCTTAATACTGTCTTTTGTCTTGTGATCTGTCATAGGCAGACTCCTCCCATAAATAAAATATTGATTGTCCATGAAAATACCGCAGAATTGCATGAAAATTGCATAAAAAAGATTATCTTGACTTTTCAGAGACAAACTGATTATAACAAAGGATATCCCATGTGTAAAGATGTATTTAAAATTCTTACCGAAATCTCTCTTACTCTTTTCTTTTATCGAAATCCTTCCGTAAAATAATAGGCTGCCATCTGGGCTCTGGAGCTGAACGGCGCCGTCTTTAAAAGTTCCCTGATCTGATCCGGCGTATAAAAGGAAGCCTGGATCTGCTCGTTGGCGGATGCCCTTCCGCCGTCAGGGACGCCCTGTACCTCCGCAAATACGATGTAGGTTGTAGTATCGGAGATGGCGACCGCGGCAAAGGAGGGCGGAAGAATTTTTTTGATTCTTACCAGCTTAAGCCCGGTTTCTTCCAGAAGTTCCCTTTCCACACATTCTTCCACGGTTTCCCCCGGTTCCAGCATACCGGCGCAGAGATTGTATATGCTTTGGTTTACCCCCATGCGAAATTCTTTTAAAAGGAGCAGCCTTCCCTCACAGATGGCGACAACGGAAACACCGCTGGGCGTTTGTCCAAGTTCCTCCGGCCCGTTCAGGTTCCTTCGGCTTACGATCTCATATTTTTTCTCTTTTCCAAGACGATTCAGATAGGTGATTTCATAATTTTTTAAATACCTGCCGTCAAATACTTTTTGAAATCCGATCAGTTTCATCTTTTTATTCCTTTATCCCTTAACCCTTTCAGGTCATCTGCAGCAAACGCATCTGTTCCCAGGTACAGCGGTTCATTTTCTTCAGGTCATCTGTAGCTGCTCCGACAGCGGCGGGTTCCCTTTTTTTCTGGTTATCTCCACAAGCCCCAGGGGCGTGATATCCAAAACGGTGGTCTTTACGTGATCCCGGCGCACCAGAGCCCGCAGATAGTCCAGCAGTTCCTGTTCGCTTTCCTGCCGGCTCATATTAACAAAATCTACAAGAATAATGCCGGAAAGATTCCGCAGTCTCAACTGAACTGCAATTTCCTCCGCAGCTTCTCGGTTCAGCTTTCGGACGGCCTGATCCTGTTCTTTCCCTGCCTCATTCTTTCCGGAATTGACGTCGATAACGGTCAAAGCCTCCGTTGGTTCAATTACAAGATACCCTCCTGATTTTAACCATACTCTGGGCTTTAGAGCCGCTTCCATCCGGCTTTCCAGTGAATAGAGCCCCATGAGGGATAATTCCCCGTCCTGATAGAGACGCAGTCCCTTTTCAGGAAAGTGTCCGTTGCAATATTGATTCAGCTCCTGAAATAACGCGGGATCATCGGTGACAATCTCGCCGTATTCCTCCGGATATACAAGCTTGGAAAGCGCATCCTCCCACGGGGGTACGGCCCTGAGCAGGCAGCTGCGGCTGCTCCGTGTTTTCGCGTCCCAAAGCAGCCGGAACATTTTCTCTGTAAGCGCATAAAAATGCGAAAGCAGACTGCCCCTTTTTTCTTCTGGTGTTTCCTGAATATTCCCCGCTCTCGTTCTCACAATAACGCTGACAGGCGGAAAGGGACCGATCCCGGCATACGCCTCCGCCGACTGCCCTCCTGTGCCGGCAGACAGCGTCTCCGGCTCCTGAGAAAGGCCGCCCTCCGTCGTAAGGAGACCGCTTTTCACAAAAAGCGCCGTCACCGCATCACGGGTATCTCTGTCAAGCTTTGCGGAAAAGCTGATCCTGCTTCCGGCTCCCAAAGTCAGGACAAAATAATCGTTGGTCAAAGAGATCCGTGCCGTGACGGAAGGCTGTTTGTTTTTCTGGGCTTCTCTCTCGATCTGCACAAGTATCTCGTCCCCCTCCAGGAGTCTTCCGTCAAAAGGGCGGTTTGTCAAAAAGGGGGATTCCGCTTTCTGAAGCGGAAGAAAGCAGACGGTCCCCTCTTCGATCTCCACAAAGCAGGCGTCAATATTATGCGCCACATGACGAATTTTCCCGATATAGACCGCGCCGATGGCGTCCGTTCGTTCCCTTTTGGAAAAGGATGCGGCAAGCAGTCTTCCGTCACGTATCAAGAATGCACCTGACTTTCCTCTGTACTCCGTGAAGATCAGTTTTCCGTCATCGGTCCCACGGATCTCCCGCTCCATTTCCGTGAGGGTTACAGAGGGTTTTGGGGCTATCCGGCGGCTCATGGCTTCCTCTCCTGTTCTGCCTGTGTGACGGGCTCTTCAAAACCGATCTCCCCCAGAGAGACAAACGTTTCCGTACCGTTTCCGCTGGCGGCTCTCGTATAAACATCCTGCCTTGTAACAAAGAGCGCGTTTTCCTCCAGAGTCATTCCTCCATGGGAAAGCAGCGCCTCCAGCAGAAGAACCGGTTTTATATTGCCGCCGCTGGAGGCGTCTGCCAGCAGAAAGAATCCGTCCAGGCGCCAGGACAGTTCATAGATCCCCGGGCGAAGATCCACCGTGCGTACCCCGTTTTTTGTCTGCTTCTCCACAGGGATTTCGGCTTGTGCGAGAAAGGATTCGATCAGCCGGTCCGCAGCGGCATCGTCCCAGCCCTTGGGCCGCCTTCCCTCCCGGAAACGGACCGTGTAGGAAGCAGCCGTCACGCTGGCCATAGCGTTTCCGGCGTTTTCCGGCAGGATACGGGCGCTGACCGCGTCCAATCCCCTTACGCCGACGTCGTTTAAGCGTTTTACCATTGTTCCGCAGCTGGTCAGACCTTCCTCCGCCTCCGGAAGGGAATTTACCTGAATATCCATATATTCGCCCTCGCTGGCAAGGCCAACGCCGAGAGGGGCGGCAAAGGTCATGATCTGATGGGGGCTGTATCCCGCGGTATAAACAACGTCTATCCCGGCGCGGCGCACAGCTTTCTGAAAATAGCGCATGACGTCGAGATGGCCGATAAACCGCACAGGACCATATTTTCTGAACTTTATTCTCACTTTCATCAGGCGGCACTCCTTTTGGTTATCCTTATGTCCTCGCAACGGCGCAGATCCCGCAGCCGAATCCGGCGGCGCCGCAGCCCTGGCACTTTACCCTGCAGTTTTCGGAGGTCTCTTCCCTCTTTGCCTTCTCCCACTCACGCCGCAGAAAATCTTTTGACACGCCGCAGTCGATAAAGTCCCAGGGAAGAAGTTCGTCCAAAGGACGTTCCCGGGTATAAAAATCAGGCGACAGACCGCATTCCTTCATGGTCTCAAGCCATCTTGCATTATCATAATATTCCCCCCAGGCGTCAAAGACAGATCCCTTTTCGTAGACACGTCTTATTACCTCACAGAGCCTCCTGTCCCCCCTGGCCAGAATACCTTCCATCACGCTGGCATCGGCTTCATGCCAGTTGTACTTGATACTCTTCTGGTTTAGCTGGCTCCCGATGGCGGTTCTGGTCTGGTAAGCCTTTTCGAGAAATTCTTCCTTTGTGCACTGTTTGGCCCACTGAAAGGGTGTAAAGGGCTTCGGCACAAAAAACGACGTGCTCGCAACGATCTGGACTCTGCCGTTTACCCTTTTTTCCTTCGGTACAGTCTCATAAAACAGGGCGGCAATCTTGTTGCACAGCTGGGCGATTCCCTGAATATCCTCCAGTGTCTCTGTGGGAAGGCCCAGCATAAAATAGAGTTTTACCCTGGTCCAGCCCCCTTCAAAGGCAAGTCTTGCCCCGTTTAAAATGACCTCCTCGGTGAGCCCCTTGTTGATCACATCGCGCAGTCTCTGGCTGCCAGCCTCCGGCGCAAAGGTGAGGCTGGATTTCTTGACATCCTGTATCTTGCTCATCACATCCAGAGAAAAAGCATCGATGCGCAGGGAAGGCAGGGAAATGTTAGTATGGCTTCCGGCGCACTCTTCCATGAGAAAATTAACAAGCTCCTGCAGTCCGGAATAGTCGCTGGAGCTTAAGGAACTTAAGGAAATTTCCTCCTGTCCGGTGTTCTTTAACAGCTCGCGGGCATACCCCTGCAGGGTTTTAACATCCCTCTCCCGGACGGGCCGGTAAATCTGTCCCGCCTGACAGAAACGGCAGCCCCGGATACAGCCTCTCTGGATTTCCAGCACCACTCTGTCCTGGGTAACCTTGATAAAGGGCACCACAGGCTTTACAGGATACGGCGCCTCAGACATGTGATCCACGATTTCCTTCCGCACTTTTCGGGGCACTCTTTCCTCCGTCGGGACAAAGCTTTTCAGAGTGCCGTCCTCTCTGTAGGAGGCTTCATAAAACGCGGGCGCATACATCCCCGGAATTTCTGCCGCCGCCCGCAGCAGAAATTCCCGTCTGTCAAGCCCCCTGTCCTTACATTCCAGGTAAAGATCCAGCAGATTCCGATACTGCGTCTCGCCCTCGCCGATGTAAAAGAGATCAAAAAAATCGGCCAAAGGCTCCGGGTTGTATGTGCAGGGACCGCCGCCGATCACGATGGGACAGTCGTCCCCGCGCTGTGCGGCGTTCAGCGGAATCCCGCTTAAATCAAGGATCTGGAGGATGTTTGTATAGCACATCTCGTATTGAACGGTGATTCCGAGAAAGTCAAAGGATTTGACAGGATCCTGGGATTCCAGTGCAAAAAGCGGAATCTTCTGCTGTCTCATTATGGCGTCCAGATCCACCCAGGGCGAGTAAACCCTTTCGCACCAGACATCCGGCATGTCATTCAGCATGTGGTATAGAATCTGAATCCCAAGATGGGACATGCCGATCTCATAAACATCCGGAAAGCACATGGCAAAACGCACTCTGACCTTTGCCGGGTCTTTCACCACGGAATTGTATTCGCAGCCGATGTAGCGCTCCGGTTTCTCTATCTGCATCAGAATATCTTCGGACAGGGCAAGTTTTTCACACATTTCCCGATCTCCTTACTGTGTTTTTACAAATGCTGGGGGGTATCGCTTCCCTTATGCCGGAGGGCATCCTTCATCCTGCGCAGGGTATCCGCCGTCGCCGGCTCGCTGGAGTAGCGGACCTGTTCGTAGATCTGCGCCATCGGCTCCTCCCCAAGGCGCTCGCCGCATTCCCTCGCCGTGAGGACACAAAGCCTTTCCTTCCGCCCCTCCGTCAATTCTCCGGCGGAGGCCAGAATCCTTTTTTTGTAGAGACGCCGGATCTTCTGCGCAGGACTTAAATATTCCGACAGTCTCCGTCCTTTTGCCGGGATGGGCTGAATGTCGCATTTTTCTCTTCTGTCCGGTTCCACCGCACGATCCTGGTCTTTTTGTGTACGGGGCATTCTATGAAAGAAATGCCGCCGCAGAACTTGAAACAGGCGGAAAAGAAAAACAAGGAGTCCAAACGCCAGCAGACATGACGCAGCCGTGTAGGCCGCAAGCTCCAGGATCCGCCAGATCAGGGCAGGCTCCTTCATTTCCACGGTCTGGGGAACAAGCTGCGCCGGAAACTGTGGCTCCTGCAGAATTTCCACGGGGGCAGGCGCTTCCTGGGGCGAAGCATGGAACAGAGACCGCAGCGCATTCCGCACCATGCGTTTTAAGGCAATCCACCAGGGGCCGTAATTTCCCAGATTGACAAGGAACAGGGACACGGCGGCGCAGGCGGCCACAAAGACAAAAACCAGCAGAAATCCCGACCGGAACATTTCCGAAGCCGGGAGGTGACCCGCGCTCCCCTCGTTTACGGAAAGAAATTCCAGGTACTGCCGGATGTAGAGCGTCAGCGCATACAGTGCAAGAGCGCCCCCCAGAGGGACCACATACCAAAGCTCCCATCCCTGGACCTTCTGATATCGTAACAGAAAAACACAGGCCCCCGCTGTCAGGACACCCAGCGCCGGATGAATAGGAGCTGGGCGTTCCTCCATGTGGCCCGCGCGGATCAGAAAAGACTGGACCAGATATCCGGCGGCACAGACGCCCGTAAGAAAAACGGTGACAGATCCGCCCAGGACATACAGGGCTGCGGGCAGAGCTGCGCACACCGCCAGATGGGAAAATAACAGCTTGAAAAAGCCGTCAAGCTGTCTTCGCAGGCAGGAGCACACCGCCGGCAGGACGCCGCATACCGCCCAGAGGAGCAGCAAAACCCCTGCCCCGCGCTCATATCCTGCGGCAAGTCCCCACACGGTGAGCGCCGGCGCAAACAGCATCCAGTGATTCGTCTGCTGTGTCAATATTTCCAGAAGCAGTTCGATCTTTTTATCCCACATACTGTTCCTTCCGAAATTTCAGATATGGATCAACTGAATATGATCCTTCAGCGCTTCCGGCAGAACGGGCGGTTTGCTGCCGGAAACCGGATAAAACCACCTATATTCCCCTCCGCCCGCCTGATATCTGCCAAGGAGCGCCAAAAAATCGTCATAGTGGTTCGGCGAGACGAAACAGGTGATCACATCGCCTTCCGTATCATTCAAAATCTTTTCCCCGAATGTGTCCGCAAAATTGACAGGCTTCCGCTCCAGATCGATCCTCGCCAGAGCGCGGTAAATGATGTCCATATGGCTTCCACCCGTTCCGGAGGATACGGCCACATAGCGCCCCGATTCCATGTCCATGCCGTTCCCGTAGCACGACACCAGAAGTCCCTGGTTCAGAAAATCCAGGCAGAGTCCGGCCACAATTCGGATCGCCGCCTCCACGCAGTCCTCCTTCTTCAGGATGCTGTCGTCCTGAAGATTGAAAAAGACACGGACACTTCTCAAGGAGGTGTAATTTTTCAGATTAACCTTCAGTTCTCCTGTTTTTGCGGTGGCCTTCCAGTTGACGGATCGCATACTGTCAAAGGGCTGATACTCCCGGATGCCCCGGTACTCGAAGGGATCCTCCAGAAGATTGCGCCTGACCAGAATCTCTCCGTTTAATCTGGCAAGGGCCCGGGAAAGCTCCTCGCTGTTCCACGGCCTTGGATAGACATACATCTGCGTCCGGACGGAAATCGTCGTCAGAAAGCTGGTGGTCAGGAGAAGATCCGCCGCGATCAGGTCGGCGCCGTCGATCACATAATAGCCCCGCTTTGTTCCCTTAAATTTCAGCGTCCTTGTAACACGCTCTCCGCCTCCAACGCGGAACACGTCGTAACGATAATACCGGTCCGTGGTTCTGGAACCCCTTCCCGTACCGAAATCAAGGCGGCGGTCTGTCTGAAATTTTACCTTCAGCATGGAAAGAGGAAGACGTTTTCTGTTTTCGATTACTTCTCTCAGCTCTCCCTGTTCTCCCTGAAAAATATGATCCTCCGCAAAGGAAAAGGCAACCTTCAGCTGCGAAAGCCACAGGCGCCTGTACAGCCTGAGCTGTCCATAATAAAAAAGAAAGAACAGAAAGACAATCAGGAATAATCTGATCATACCGTGAAATCCTCAGTGGGGACGTTTGTTTCATGCAGGATCTGTTCCACCAGCCCGCCGGTGATATCCTGTCCGCCGGAACCGAACACAGGCACAATGCGGTGAGCCAGCACAGGCGCCGCCAGCGTCCTGATATCATCCGGCGAGACATAATTTCTGCCATCCAGGTATGCGTATGCTTTTGCGCAGCGCAACAGGGCAAGACTTCCCCGGGTGCTGACGCCCGCAAGGACCTGCTCCCTTTCCCTGGTAGCCCGCACAATGTCGATCAGATATTCCCTGACGCAGGGGTGTACGAATACGGCGTTTGCCTCCGCCCGGGCGCGCAGGATCTCTTCCCCGGTGACGACGCTAGAGAGCGTCGTAAGAGGATCCGTCTCCATATAGCGGTCCAGAACCTCGAGCTCCTGTTCCCTTTCGGGAAGCCCCATGGAAAGCTTCATGATAAAACGGTCCATCTGTGCTTCCGGCAGCGGGAACGTGCCCGCGGTCTCCACCGGGTTCTGGGTGGCAATGACAAAGAAGGGCGCCGGCAGGGGAAGGGTCTCTCCGTCGATGGTGACCTGCCGCTCCTCCATACATTCCAGAAGCCCGGCCTGGGTTCTCGGTGTCGCCCTGTTGATCTCGTCCGCAAGAAGGATATTTGTGAAAACAGGCCCCTTTCGCAGAACAAATTCATTGGTCCTGCGGTCAAAAATATTGATTCCGGTAATATCGCCGGGAAGCAGGTCCGGCGTAAACTGGATCCGCGAAAATTCCGCGGCAATGGTTTTTGCGACGGTTCTTGCCAGTTTTGTCTTTCCGGTTCCCGGCACATCCTCCAGAAGGACATGTCCGTCCGCAAGAAGCGCCGTCAGAAGGCAGCGCGCCGTGTGCTCCTGCCCCACAATGACCCTGGAAATGTTTGTCAGGACCTTTTCGGAAAGAATACGGCCGGCGTGTTCCATAGCTGTTCAGGTTCCTTTCTTCTCTTCTTTTACCGTTTACAGGCTGTTCTCTGTAAAATTGTACTACCTTCCGGTGACGGTTGTCCATAGGAAATTCACAAAAAGTCCGGACGGAAAAAGTCGGACGCATAAAAGGAAGAAACACGCATATTTTATATTAATCTATTGGACGGGTCAGGCATTGTGATGAGTGAGGTAAGTACGGAAAACAGACTGCGGCTTTTAAAACAGATCCGGTCGCGGTACGAGGAAGATCAAAATGATTTGAGCAGCCGGGAACGGATCCTGTACGGACACAGCAGCCGTCCGGATACCGTCAGATACAGTTATGACGGAAACAGCCGGGAAGCGGAGCTGTCGGAAGAACAGCCTTCGTTTTTTCGTCTGCGTCTGGCTGTGGCGCTGCTTCTGGCCGCGGCAGTGATCTTCATGGACAGAAAACAGGTCAGTCTGGCCGGGATCACCTCGGATCAGGTCTATGGGGCGATCTCGGCCGATTATGAGGAGAAGCTTGAAGAATGGGCGTCGGATCGCGATCTACAGCCGCCCACATAGGAAACGGCAGGCGTTTTCCAGCTCTCCCCGGTTCCCGGCAATAAAATACATCTCCATCTGGCCGCGGACGTCCGCACACAGCCAGGTGTCTCCGGAAGGACGGTCGCAGAAAAATACCGGGCCGTCAGCCGGAATCAGCAGGCCGTATCCTTTGTCAGAGCATACAAAGGCCGGCCTTTTTCTGCCGTCCTGCCAGGAGCCCTCGCCCGGCGCGATATAGCTTGCGCCGCCCCGCAGATTGACAGGCTCCCGCCCCTCTCCGCCCAGCGCGAAAACCCGCTCCTTTTTCCCTAACTTCAGGAAAAGCCGATTTCTCTTCCAGCCATCCGGCAGATCCTCCACCAGCCGGGCCTCCTTTTCCCTTTCCGAAAGCAGTTCCTTTTTCTCTCTGTCGCAGTAACACAGACTGCCGTTGGCCTTATTTATTCTGAGAAAAAGCTTTCCCGTGGCAAGCTCCACTGCGGCTGACGTTTCCCTGCAGGTCCAGGACCGCCAGGTTCCGTCATATGCGATCAGAGGAGGAAGGGAAGCGGTCAGGCGGTTTCCTTCTCTGGCAAAGCTGATCCGGAGGATTTCCGCCGTGACAGGAAGGATGCGCAGGATCCCGTACCGGCTCTGAAGCCGGAGGCCGCTTCCGTCCTTTGTGACCCATCGAACCGTAAGATCCGCTCTGGTATGTCCGGGCAGAACCAGTTCCCGGTCCGGTACAGGCGTCCCGAAGGCCGGACATACGCCGGAGACCTTCTTTTCCGCCCGGTCCCCATAAGACGTCTTCCTGTTTGCTTGCACGGGGAAACGGACCGGCGCCGGGTTGTCCAGTTCGGATATCCCCCTGAGGGCTGCCGGCGCGGACCTTGGCGCCGGCTTTCCTGTGTAGGAGGTCTGCGGTTTTGCATGTTCCGGTGTGGCATGAGAAACAGCGGGTTTGATGACGGCTCTGGCTCTCGGTCTCTGCCGGAGTCCGCTTCCCGGCGTTCCTGTTTTTGTTTCGGAATCCGTCTCTCTGCTAGTTTTTGGCCCTTCCTCGATTTCTGCCAGGCTGTGGAGGTTCGATTCCCCGCCGTTTTTGTCTTCCGGGGAACAGACCGGCGCAGCCTCTTCCGGCACAGGATCCGCGATCAGGCCGGTGAGGTTTCCCGTATGGAGCACACACAGCGCATGAAGCGCCCTTGTCGCCGCCACATAGAGAAGCCTGGCATGCCCGTCGTCCACAGGATAATCCTCCCTTGTGGGATTTAAAATCAGTACCGCATCAAATTCCAGCCCCTTTGTGTATTCCACGGGAAGCACCATGACGCCGCTTCCAAATTCCGCCGTCTCCAGATCCGTCCCGGAAAGGGAAAGCAGTGGGGAAAGCGCCTTTACAACGTCCCTGGCCTGCCCTTCGGTGCGGCAGATCAGGGCGATGGTGGCAAGCCCTCTCTCCTGCCAGTCCCTGCAGATATCAGCCGTCCGCCGCAGAAGCTCTTCTGACGGGACAGAACAGACCTGGGGCTCTTTTCCGTGGCGGATGATGGGCTCCGATGGATAGCGGAAAAATCTGCCGTGGTTTAAGATCGCGGCAGCAAAATGAGAAATCTCTATGGTATTCCGATAGCTTTTCCTGAGCATGTCAAAATGATCCGCCGAATCAGTCAGAAGCAGCTTTTTCAGGCTTTCCCAGTCATTCAGGCCAAAGCCGAAATGAATATTCTGGGAGACATCCCCCATGATCGTATAGGTGCATCCCCGGACGCAGGCGTCGAGACAATGCCAGACCATCATGCCGAAATCCTGTGCCTCGTCCACCACGATATGATGTGCCTCGCTGATCACTTCCGTCTCCCTTGTGCGCTGATAGATATAGGCAAGCGCCGCCAGATCATAAACGTCAAACTCCCGCTCCGGCATCTCCACAGACATGCCCTTTTCCGCCTGCCTGAGCAAAAACTCCCGGTACAGACGATAGGAGGAATCCTTCCACGTCCTTGCGCCGTATCGGTTCCGATACGCCTTCCCAATGGCCTTTTTCTCTTCGTCCGTATATTTGACGCCCTTCCCAAGGAACTCTTCCTGCAGCTTTTTGGACAGCCGTTCGTTCAGCATATTGATCTTGCTTTGAATGGAGATATGAGGATTCTGATCCAGATACCGCTTCACAGCGGCTCCGTCCATCAGCAGAACCAGCGGCTCTTCCCCCGTGCTTTTGTCATAGACGCCGCTCTTTCCGTCCTGGATCCCTTCCACAAACTGACGGGGATTTAAATACACCGATTTGTCCGAAATGATCTTTCTCTCCAGATCATTCAGAAATGTCTCCAGATCCCGGAACCATTCTACGCCGCCCTTTCGTCTGTCCCCTTCCGTCTCCGGGCCCTGCGCGCTTTTTTTGATTCGGTATTTTTTCCCGTCCCACTCCTCATAGAGCAGGCGCACGAACAGCTGCTCCATGGTCATCTGCCGGACGCCGTATACATCCAGATCCGGCAATACTCCGGTGATATAGTCCAGAAGAATCCGGTTGCTTCCCACAATGTAGAAATCCTCGGGCCGGAATCGCTGCGCATAGTTGTAAAGGATGTAAGAGATTCTGTGCATCGCCACCGTGGTCTTTCCGGAACCCGCGGCGCCCTGCACAATGACATTATGATAGGGGGAACGGCGGATAATCTCATTCTGTTCTTTTTGAATGGTGGCGACGATCTCTCCCAGGACCGCCTGCTTGCTGCGGGCAAGATACTTTGTCAGCAGTTCGTCGTTGGAGATCACTTCACTGTCAAAATAGTCCAGAAGCGTTCCGTCCGAAATCTCATAGGTCCGCTTTCGTTTCAGATCGATTTCACGCCCGGTTCCGTCCGGCGTTAAATAACTGCACCTTCCCAGTCCGTTTTCATAATAGACGTTTGCCACCGGCGCCCGCCAGTCGATCACTTCCTGGTGTGTGGCGTCCCGTGCGATTCCACCCCGTCCGATATAAAGGGTTTCCTCCTGGCCCGTACCGGGATCCTTACAGTCAATCCGTCCGAAATAAGGCTTTTTCAGGGCCTTTTCATTTCTGACAAGGGCCCTCTTCATGTGATCGTGCATTGTGATTGTGTTGCTTAACATTGTGTACACTTCCACGTCGTTGTCATGATAACGCTCCAGCATCTCGTCGATGTCAGCCTGCATCTCATTGACCTGACGGCCGTATTCCTCCATGTTGCCACGGATCACGGCAAGTGTCTTCTCCAGGTGCTTCTCCTCGTCTGCGCGGGAGGTTCCCTGAATGCGTCCTTCGGTCATACCTGACTCCCTTTCTGAAAATATTATCTTCTGGCAAGCTCCTGCGTAATTTCCTCCCAGGAAATATCCTTCTCCGCCATCAGTACCATCATGTGATACAGGAAATCGCTGATCTCATACTTTACTTCACTTGCGCCGGGATTCTTTGCCGCGATCACGATCTCAGTGGCTTCTTCGCCCAGCTTCTTTAAAATCTTGTCGATTCCCTTGTCAAACAGATAATTGGTGTAGGATCCCTCCCTCGGATGCACCTTTCTGTCCCTGATCACATCAAAGACCTCCTGAAAAACCTGCAGCGGATTGTCCTTCTCCTGATAATTCTTCTTTGTGATCTCATGAAAAAAGCAGCTTCTCGCTCCCGTATGGCAGGCGGCGCCCACCTGGGATACCTGCGCGAGGATGGTATCCATATCGCAGTCCGCCGTCAGACGCTTTACATACTGATAATGGCCGCTGGTCTCGCCCTTTACCCACAATTCCTGCCGGCTTCTGCTGTAATACGTCATCTTTCCCGTCCGAATGGTCTGGCTGTAGGACGCTTCGTTCATATAAGCCATCATCAGCACCTCCCGCGTCCGGTAGTCCTGAATCACCACAGGCACAAGGCCGTCGCTGTTTTTCTTAAACTCCTCCCAGCGATACGCGGCCTCCAGGGTTTCCACCGCAATTTTGTTCTCCCTGCAGAGCGTCTTTAAGGCGAGGATTTCCTTATAATTGTTGTTAACAGCGTTCCCCGTGATACCGCATACATTTTCATACGCGAAGATCTCCAGCATTTTATTCAGCGCGATGCTTTCTATCTGTACATAAAAGGGAAAACTTATAATCTCCTGTGTCTCGCGGATCTGATGGGGATTCATCAGCACGAGTCCGGATACATACTTTTCCAGAAGCTCCTTATTTTCCTTCAGTACCTTAGGATCGTCATAAGAAGCCAGGATCCTCTCACGGCCGAACTTCAGGGAAATTTCTTCTGTTGCGGCGATGTTGCTCTCTTTTTCATAGTCCAGAATGGCCCGGCTGCAGCCGGCGTAAAGCAGCTTTTTCACATCCTCCATCCGCTTGATGTTTCCGGCGCCGATCACGTCTACCTCCGAAAGAGCGCAGATCTCCTTCATCCGTTCAAGGGCCTCCTCATGCGCCCCGTCCCCCTCGGACATATCAAACACGATCAGTTCATCGGCATTGCTTTCGTTGTAAAGACGGACCAGCCTTAAAGGATCTGTCTCCACCACGCTTCTGTCGCTCAGATTTGCCACTGCGTGGCCGTTCCAAAGATAAATACAGGGTACAAATTTTTTTACATTCATATCGTATACCTCAAATCCGCTTTACAGCGTTCCTTTTGTGCTCAGAACATCTGAAATTCTGGGGTCGAAGCCCAGCGCCTGATCCAGCGCCCTGGCGAAAGCCTTGAATGACGCTTCGATCATGTGATGCGCGTTCAGACCGTCCAGAAGCTTCAGATGAAGATTCATGCCGGCGCTGTAAGACACCGCGTAAAAAAATTCCCTTGTCAGCGCTGTTTCAAATTCTCCAACCCGTTCCGATAGAAAATCGGCATCAAAATTGAAGTACGGCCTGCCGCAGAGATCCACCGCACAGAGGGCAAGGGCGTCATCCATGGGAAGAATGCAGGAACCGTATCGGCGGATTCCCTTCTTGTCTCCCGCGGCTTTCGCGATGGCCTGTCCCAGGACGATCCCGGTATCCTCCACCGTGTGATGGCCATCCACATTTAAATCTCCCTTTACGCTGCAGGCAAGGTCAAAAAAACCGTGCTTGGCAAATCCCTCGAGCATATGGTCGAAAAACCCGATCCCCGTTGAAATCTGCGCATTTCCTGAGCCGTCCGTGCAAAAGGTGACAGATATGTCGGTTTCCTTCGTCCTGCGGCTCACTTCTCCTATCCTGTCTGTCATATTTTACTCCATTCCGCGCAGCTGTCTGCGCAAAACCTCTTTCTATTTTTCTTTAAGCTCACTGAAAGCGCACCCGGATGCTGTTGGCATGAGCCGTAAGGCCCTCGCTCTCCGCAAATGTCTCAATCTCCTTATGTACCTTCTCAAGCGCCTCCCTGGAATAGGAAATGATGCTGGACCTCTTGATAAAGTCATCCACATTCACCGGCGAGAAAAATTTCGCAGTACCATTGGTTGGAAGGATGTGATTTGGCCCGGCAAAATAGTCGCCCAACGGCTCGGAGGAATACTGTCCCAGGAAAATGGCGCCCGCGTTTTTTACCTTTGTCATAACCTCAAAGGGATTTGCGGTAAGGATCTCAAGGTGTTCCGATGCGATCTCATTCACCGCCTCCAGCGCTTCCGAAAGGCTTTCTGCAACCATAATATATCCGTACTGATCCAGGGATTTCTGAAGAATATCCCTGCGGGAAAGCTGGGCGAGGAAGCGTTCGGCCTCCAGGGAGACCTGCTCTGCCAGCTCTTTGGAGGTCGTGATCAGGATAGCGCTGGCAAGTTCGTCATGCTCTGCCTGAGAAAGCAGATCCGCCGCCACATAGGAAGGATCCGCCGTCTCATCCGCGAGGACAAGAATCTCGCTGGGGCCCGCCACGGAATCGATGCTCACATGTCCGTAGACAGCCTTCTTTGCCAAAGCGACAAAGATGTTGCCGGGACCTGTGATCTTATGTACTTTGGGAACGGACTCTGTGCCAAAGGCCATGGCCGCGATAGCCTGCGCCCCGCCGACCCTGTAGATTTCGTCAACACCGGCGATATCTGCCGCCACAAGGGTGCCGGGATATATCCTGCCGTCCGGTCCCGGCGGCGTTGTCATGATGATCCTTTCCACCCCCGCAACCTTCGCGGGTATCACGTTCATCAGGACGCTGGAAGGATACGCGGCCTTCCCGCCGGGCACATAAACGCCTGCCCGCTCAATGGGCGTGATCTTCATTCCCAGAATTGTGCCGTCCGTCCGGGCGTCAAACCAGCTGTTGCGAAGCTGCTTTACATGAAAGGTCCGGATATTTTCCGCCGATTTTCTCATAACATTGATCAGGTCGGGGTCAAGCTCCTTGTAAGCCGCCTCGATCTCCTCAGGCGTCACCCTGATATTTTCTGCTGTCAGAGAAAATCCGTCGAATTTTCTGGTGTAATCAAACAGGGCCTGATCCCTGTTTTCCTTTACATTCCTTATGATTTCGTTCACGGTCTCTTCATATTGAGAATAGTGATCAGGGCTTCTCTTTAACAGATTATCAAGGATGTCCCGTTTCGTCCTGCTGTTGAGTTCAATGATACGCATCGCGCCCTGTCCGGCGCCCTCTTCTCTCTTCATTTTACGCCCTCGCTTCTTTTCCTCTTCTTACTTATTCATCTTATAACTTTTCTTAAGCTTATTCATCCTCTGAAAGCTTATTCATCTTCTTAAGCTTCTCATTTTCCTCATTATTTTGGTTCTATTTAGCTGTGCACATGTTTCCGCAGCGCATTCACAAGGCGTTTGATCCGTTCCGTCTGCATCTGCATGCTTACGGGATTTACGATCATCCTCGCGGAGAGCGGGCAGATTTCCTCCAGAACAGCGAGGCCGTTTTCCCGCAGGGTGGAGCCTGTCTCCACAATGTCCACGATCACATCAGACAGTTCCACCAAAGGTCCAAGCTCTACAGAACCGTTTAACTTGATAATATCCACAGTCTGATGTTTCTTGTTGTAAAAATAGTCCTTGGCAATGTTCGGATACTTGCTGGCGACGCGGATGCGCTCGTGATGCTGCAGAAGCTCCTTCGCGGACTGCGGCCCGCAGACGCACATTTTACACTTTCCGAACCCCAGGTCCAGCACCTCGTAAACATTCCGGTTTTCTTCCAGAATGGTATCTCTTCCCACAACTCCGATATCCGCCGCGCCGTATTCCACATAAGTGGGGACATCGGGCCCCTTTGCCAGAAAGAACCGCAGCTTGCTCTCTTCGTTCACAAAGATCAGCTTTCTGGTATTTTTGTCTTTCATTTCTTCACAGGTAATGCCAAGATCCTGAAACAGCTCCAGCGTCTTTTCAGCCAGCCGTCCTTTCCCCAGCGCAAACGTCAGATATCTGTCTTCACTCATCGCCCTGTCCAGTCTCAGTTTCATTCTGAATCCGCCTTCCTTGGTATCATGGTATTTCCGGAGCATAGATCCTCCGGCACCAGCGCAACACAAATCCCCTGCTCTCTCAGCCTCTGCGCCTCCTCAAGGCACTCCCGATAGTTGTCGGGACGATAGGGGACAGTTCTGGAAGTCTTTGGGAGCGGAACGGACGCCTTTTGTCTTGACAGCGCTTCCAGAATACTGTCAATCACAGCCGCGAAGCCCACGGCCGGTGCGTTTTTGCCAAACTGTTTCAAGAGATTGTCGTACCTTCCTCCCTTTACGATGGCTTCTCCTACACCGTAGGCGTATGCCCGGAAAATGACGCCCGTATAGTAATTATACTTGCTGAGCATTCCCAGGTCAAAGGATACATATTCCGCGGCTCCATACAGCTTCAGGACTTCATACAGCTTCTCAAGCCTGCGCACCGCGGCTTCGGAACGTTTATTCCCGGCAAGCCTTCCCGCTTCCTGCAGGGAAAACTTGTCACCGAACATATCAGCCACCTTTAACAGGCTGCTGCGGAAGGGCTCCCGCACGTTTCTCTCCTCCAACAGCTCCTGGGCGGCAAAATAGTTTTTTCCAGAGATACATGCCCGGAGATTCAACTCCGTTTCCTCGTCAAGGCCCGCTTCCCCGCACAGCCCCTTAAAGTATTCCACCTGGCCTATGCTGACCTGAAAGTCCTGAATGCCGCTGCTTAAAAGCACCTTGACGACCATGCTGATCATCTCCGCGTCCGCCTCCACAGAGTCATCACCTACAAGTTCCGCGCCCATCTGCGTTACTTCCTTCAGCTTTCCCTGCAGGTTCGAGGTATTGGTAAAGGTATTTCCCATATAGCAAAATCTCAGGGGCCTTATATCCTCCCCAAAATACTTTGCGGCACAGCGGGCGATGGAAGGCGTAAAATCCGGCCGAAGCACCAGTGTATTTCCTTCCTTGTCAAAAAACTTGTAGAGCTCCTTGCTGGGCGTAGTCCCGATCTCACGGGAAAACACATCAAAAAATTCAAACGTGGGCGTCTGAATGTCCTCATACCCATACAACCGGATGCTTTCACGGATTTTTTGCTCCACACAAAGCTTCCTGGCATATTCCTCACCATAAATATCCCTTACTCCCTCGGGAGTGTGTAATAGTCTTTTTCCCATAAAGCCCTCTCACTTTTATGCTTTAACGTGTTACCATGCTAACATGGTAGAGAAGTAAACTGTTTGTAGTATACCTGAAACATGCCTGGTTGTCAAGTATGGTACAGTCCTTAAACCCTGTCCTCAAGATCCTTCTGCAGCACGTCCAGATAAGGCACCAGGATGCCATGCTTTTTCGGCAGAATGTATTCCGGATTCAGCTCCTCGTACCGGAAGCTCCTGCGCCCGCCCTCCTTTGCCCGGTTCCAGAAAAACAGGAGCATTTCCAGAGGCAGGTAATACAGCAGATCCTTGTGGGTATAGTAAATCAGGAAAAAAGAGATTCCGCCCTGTTTTTCAAAGTCCTTCATGAACGCCACCTGATGTTCATGGATATTCTGCAGGGAAAACGTATCCACGGCGCATTCCTTGGCGTCAAAGCACACGGGGTATCCCTGCACCGCGCCGATATAATCCACCGTGCTCTTCTGTTCAAAATATGCAAGCGTGATCTGGCGGTGCTCCTTGTCCATTTTGATGGGCGTGATGGGCGTCGGGACCTTCTGGATCAGCGCAAGCTGCGCTTCCCTGTACTTTTCGTTTGTCCTGTTGATCATATCCTCCAGCGTAGAGCCCCGGAGGCCTCTGGAATTCCAAGTCGCCATTCTCTTCCCTTTTCCGCCGCCTTTCTGCTGCTTTTCTCTATTCCTCTTCCGAGAGCCCAAGAGAATCCTGAATGCGCAGGAACCGTTCCGGGCAGGGAGCCGTCACCGTCCTGCCGCTTAAGGCTTCTCCCGCCATATCCTGCGTCCTGGGAAACACGACGCGAAAGGCATGAAGCAGCTGGTTCTGAAGGCCATATTCCTTCCGCAGTCTTCCATTCAGCGCGGCTTCTCCATATTTGAAATCACCGATCACAGGATGTCCAAGCCCCGCAAGATGGGCGCGGATCTGATGGGGCTTTCCCGTGATCAGCTCCACTTCCAGCAGAGTATATCCGTTCCTCCTGGAGACAGGGCGGTATGCCGTCTCAATATATTCCCCGCCAGCGCATTTTTCTTTGGTCACACGCACCCGGTTTTTGGCGGAATCCTTGATCAGATATCCCGACACCAGCGCCGGATCCTCCAGATCGCCTGCACAGATCGTCCTGTAAAATTTTCTGATGGTGCGCTCCCGGATACAGCCGCTTAAAAACTGCAGGCCCGCAACCGATTTCCCGCAGAGCACAAGGCCTGAAGTGTTCCTGTCCAGCCGGTTGCATACCGAGGGGCAGAACCCCCTTAGTTCCTTTTCCAACGCGGGATTTTTATCGAGAAGGTATCCGATCATCCATTCGTTCAGGCTGAGATCTCCTTCCGCGGCCTTCTGGGTGAGAACGCCGGCAGGCTTATTCAGAAGGATGATATGGCTGTCCTCGTACACCACGCCAATCTGCTTCAGCCTTTGATACGCCGTCCGGTATTCCCGGATGCATTCCCCCGCGCCAGCGCCGCCGTGACAGGAAGCCGATGCGCTCCCCGCACAGTCCCCGCCAGAGCTGGGCGCGCCTTTGCGGGAGCCCTCCCATCCGGCAAACTTCGCATAGGTCTCGTCCGAAAAGTAAAAACGGATTTTGTCTCCCTGGGCCAGTTTTTCGCTGCCCTGCGCCCTGGCGCCATTCAGTGTTATGTTTTTCTTCCGCAGCATCCTGTACAGAAATCCCGTTCCCGCGTTTGGCAGGATCCTTTGCAGATATCTGTCCAGCCTCTGGCCGGCCTGTCCGGCGCTTACATCCACTTCCTGCATGGGAGCCACTCCTTTAGAGACAGACGCTTTTCAGCGTGGCGATCACGGCCGCCGTCTTCTCCGGCCTCTCTTCCAGGGAAGCCATCTGGCCCAGGCGCTCCGTGTATTTTTTCAGATCCGTGAAGATCTTTACCGTGACCTCCTTATGGCCGTCCAGACGCAGGAGATCGCCGATATGTCTGTAAAACCCATTCTCGTCAAAACCGGGCGTCTGCGAATAACCGCAGACCGTGCTGCCTCTTACCGCAAGGTGGCCCACCACAAAGTTCTTTTTATAGGAAGTGAAAACACAGTCATACAGCGTCTGAAGATCCCCTGACGATTTTTCCACAAGATCCGCCGCGCCGCTGTCCAGACTGTGAAATCTCAGAAACATGACGGCGCCGATCAGGCTCTTGCTGGCAGGCAGAAGCCCTAAGACCGCCACGATACTCAAGAGATTTACCCGGCTCTTTGGATTCATAAGCCCCGTCCGGAGAAGCTCCCAGCCGCCTGCGCCCGAGGCCGAGCCGCCCAGGGCGGGCGCCATTCCCGCCAGAAAGCCGTCGATCCTGCCTGCGGCCTTTAAAAGACCTGCCTGGGTCTGCATGATCCCCGCCGCGAACAGGGACAGGGGGATGGCAAAATACAGCACGGTCCTTATCACCTCATATTTTTTCTGAGAGTTCAGATAATTTCTTGTGCCCTTCACCTTTTCCGTTGAAAACATTCGAGCTATTTTCATAAACCCCGATCTTCCTCCCGCTCTCTTTTCTCTATTTGGTCCCTTCTTCCTTCGGTCAGGAGAGCAGGCCGTAAAAATCGTCGATATAATAATCTGCCAGCTCCCGCTTTTTCTCCCGCTGGTCTGCGGAATAGGCGTCCTCCACGGCGCAGACCCGCATTCCGGCGCCGATCCCCGCCTGAATCCCGGGAACGATATCCTCAAACACAAGGCATTTGGAGGGTTCCACCCCAAGGCCCTGCGCCACCGCAAGGTAGATGTCCGGCGCGGGCTTTCCCTTTTTTATATCGCATCCCGTCATGATGCAGGTAAACCGCTCCTTCAGCCCGTGAACCGACGCGATGTTTTCCGCAAGTTCTCTGGAATTGCTGGTGGCGATCCCAAGCCGGATCCCGTATGTTATACAGTCATCCAGAAACTTCTGTATTCCAGGCTTTAACGGCACCTCATTGGCATATTTGTCCCAAGCCATCCGGTTCCAGGTATCCTTGATTTCTTCAATGGTATCCGGTATGTCAAAGTGCTCCTTGAAATAAAGAGCTGTCTCATGAAAGCTCATCCCTTCGATTTTTGACTGCAGATCCTCCGGCAGAGGGATGCCGTACCGGCCAAGATATTCTATATCGATGGCCCTCCACATCCACATGGAGTCCACAAGGGAGCCGTCCAGATCAAAGATCACAGCCTCTATTCCGTCAAACATTTCATGCCTCATGCAGTATTTCCACCTCCTGACAGGTCAGTTCCCTGTACTCGCCGCTCTTCAGCCCTTCGTCCAGGCAAATCCCGCCGAAAGCCACTCTCTTTAAGGCGATCACCCGGTTGTCCGTCGCAAGCAGCATCCGCTTTACCTGATGATATTTCCCCTCCCGAATGGTAAGAAGCAGCCTTCCGTCCTTTAACGTCTCCGCTTTTGCGGGAAGCGTGGGTTTATCCTCCCCGATATCTACGCCCTGTTCCAGACGTTTCCTCTCTTCCTCTGACAATGCGCGGGCGGGCGTCACAAGATAGGTCTTGTCCACATGCCTTTTCGGGGAAAGCAGACGGTGGGCGGTTTCGCCGTCGTTGGTAAGAATCAGAAGGCCCTCCGTATCCTTGTCCAGCCTTCCCACCGGGAACACGCCCTCCCTGGGAAGGCTGCATCCCTTCATCAGATCAAGCACCGTGGTTTCCCTGTGGTCCCTGACGGCGGACACAACCCCTGCCGGCTTGTTCATCATATAATAGACATATCCTCCCGGGCGCAGCGTCTGTCCCTGACAGCAGACAAGGTCCCGCATCTCATCGATCTTCTGCTCCGGCGACTGGACCGTCCCGCCGTTCACCATCACGAGTCCCCGGCGGATCATTGCCTTCACCTGAGTCCTGGAGCCCATATTTCTGTCACATAAAAATTTATCCAGACGCATAAAACCTTTCCTGTCTCATATATTTTCTCGAAGACCCGCCTGCGGAGCAAACATGAAACTGCTTACTCTTTTTCTTCTGTTTCTCACGGGATGTATCCTGACCAATTCCACTCTCAGCCTGACTTACGCCGGTCTTGGCCTGAATCTTTGGTTTTCCAGGATGATTCCCGCCCTGCTTCCCTTTATGATCCTCTCCGGCATCATGATAAGAATGAACCTGACGGAACGGATGGCGATGGTGGTTTATCCCGTGATCGGCCCGCTGTACGGTGTGAGGAAAAATGTGTGTTACTGCATGATGCTGGGTTTTCTATGTGGATTCCCCATGGGAGCCAAGGTGACAGCACAGCTGCGGGAGCGCGGAATGCTCACCCGCCGGGAGGCCCAATACCTTCTGGCGTTCTGCAACAATATCGGCCCTGTTTATTTCTGCAGCTTCGCGCTGCCCCTGCTGGGCCGCGGTCTTGTGCTGCCCTATCTCTTCGGCATGTACGGCATTCCCCTTTTGTACGGGCTGCTCCTGCGCTGCACAGCTTACCGGGACATCGGCATCCCCCGGAGAAAGCCATCCGCCCTCCGGGCCGCCGGGCAGCCTGGAACTGCCGGGGAGCTTCGCAGCTGTGCGCTTGAACCCGTCAAAAAAAATGCGCCTCTCGCCGTCCTGGAAGCGGCCGAACAGTCCGTTCAGACATCCGTCCAGAGCATTCTGACACTGGGCGGTTATATGGTCCTGTTCAACCTGATGAACCTGATCCCCCATGTGATACTCGGCAGACCTCTTCCCCTGATCGGACCCCTTCTTGAGATCACGGGCGGACTTGGGATGCTGGAAAACAGCCTGCCCCTTTACAGCCTTCTTGCGCTGTCCTTCGGCGGACTCTCCTGCATCGCCCAGACCTACAGCTGTATACGGGACACGGATCTGTCGCTGTCGGGCTATGTTTTCCACAAAGGGATCCTCACCCTCTTAAACGCCTGTTTTTATCTGGGCTGGTTTCTGCTGCGGCCGGATTCCTTTCTGCGCTGACGCGCGGCGCGTTTCCGGCTTACGGCAGCGATGGCCTGGGACACCAGGAGGATGACAAACAGCGTCACGACAGCGGTCAAACAAATCCCAAGAAAGGTCAGGAAGCTGACAGGCCCTTTCTGTTCTTCCGAGTCGTCTCCTTCGACAGAGGAAGGCTTCCGGCCCTGGGAAGGAAAGTCCCCTTCGCCGGAAGAGGCGTCTGTCCCGGCGGAAGAGGCGGCCTCTTCCGTCTCCCCGGCACGGGCAGCCCCCAAAGCCGCCTGCAGTTTTCCCGGATCTTGATAGGTTTCCGGACTGATCCAGGGATTGCTTTCCGTATACAGATCATATCCATTGTAAGCCCGCAGGATCACTGTGGGACAGGTGAGCGCGGGAATCGTCAGATTCAATGTAAAGGTATCGGCGTAAGCGCCGGTCAGCGCATCGCTTCCCGGCCAGGCTTCTCTGGGCGAAAAGGTCTGGCCGCCGTCCAGACTGTAGGAATAGTACAAAAGTGTGGAATCATAATCCGCGGCAGTCACGGAAAGCGAAAGGCGGCCTGCAGCATAATCCGTCTCCAGCAGCTCGATCTGACATACGTCGGGAGCAGTGGTATCCTGAACCGTCACGGGAACAGGGGCGGAAATGCTCGACTCCACGAGCTCATAATCTGAATAATCCACGCCGAGGACAGAACTTTTCAGCCCGAAATACCGCGCCGCGGCCGTGGCATCCATGCGCCCGAACTCCTTAAGCTCTTCCTCGCTGTCACAAAATCCCTCGTCCCTGGCCTCATCCACATGACAGTGTTCGATGATCACCGCCGGCATCTTCTTTTCGGAAGAATACAGAAGGATTCCGTAATAGTCCTTGCCGGAATCGCCAAGCCTTGTCTTTACGCCGCGGATAAAAAGCCCTTTTTCCCGGAACGCCTCAAGCAGCTCGCATCCAAATTGATACCCGATCCCATTGCAGGGCGCAAACGCCGACGTCCAAACTTCCGCGCCGTAGAGCTCATGGTTTTCCGATGCGTTATAATGAATGCTGAACAGAAAATCCGCATCCACCGAAGCCGCAAATTCTACCCGCTCCTTCCGGGACAGATCTACATCATCCGTCCTGGTCAGGTAGACCTCCACACCGTCATAGAGAGAAAGCTCCTCATACATGGCAAGCGCGGTGGTCATAGTCATGCTCTTTTCCTCATGGCCGTTTTCTATGGTGCCGAGATTATCGCCGCCGTGCCCCGGGTCGATGACAATGACAAGCTTATCCCCCGCATCCTGCAGGCGGTGGGCTGCCAAGGCGTGGCAGGCCGGCGAAAAAGCCAGGAGGAGGGTCGTCATCAGTGTAAAAAGACCGGCTCCCTTGCGGAAACCGGTCTTCCGTCTCATTGGATCACATCCAGTCCGCTGTCTCCGGCCGTGTCATCCAGAGGGATTGACTCCAGATCCTCATCCGAGGGATAGAGGGCGCGGCGGTTGGACTGGATCAGTTCTTTGTACTGGTTCAGGGAACCGATCAGCGTAGTGAAATTGGAATTGGAAGCCTGCAGCGCGGACACAATGATATTTTCCAGCTCCGCCAGGCGGTCTTCCGTGTACTGGGCAGCCTGCATCCGAAGCTCGTTGGCCTCTATGGTGGCCTTGTCAAGGATCTCCTGCGCCTGCTGTGCCGCCTGCGTCACCACCTCGTTGGCCTGGGCATAGGCCTGCTGCATGATCTCATGTTCACTGATCAGCTCGTTGGTATGTATGGTAGCCTCATTGATCAGCGCCTCGGCCTTGGCCCTGGCATCGTTTAAGATGGCTTCCTTATTGCTGATGATCTTTTGATACCGTTTGATCTCGTCGGGTGTCTTCATACGGAGCTCGCGGAGCAGCTCGTCGATCTCATCCTTATTGACGATGATCTCCGAGTTGGACATGAACTTCGGCTTACAGCTCTCGATATATTCCTCTAACTCGTCAATTAACTGCTCAATTCTGCTGCTCATGGGCAATCACTCCTTATTCTGCTTCCTGATCCGGTACTTGTCGTAAATCAGCTTTTCCACAAATTCCGGCACACACTGGCTGATATCGCCGCCGAAGCTCGCGATTTCCTTCACGCTGGAGGAACTTAAGTACGCATACTCCAGACTGGTCGTTAAGAACATGGTATCCAGCTTCCCGTCCGACAGCTTCCTGTTGGTCTGGGCAATCTGCAGTTCATATTCAAAATCCGTGATCGCGCGCAGTCCCCTGACCGCTATATGAAGATCCTTCTCGGCAGCATAATTAATCAGCAGGCCGCTGAAACTGTCCACCTGAACATTGGGAATGTCTTTTGTAGCCTCTCTTAGTATATTAACACGTTCTTCCACAGAAAACAACGGAGTTTTCTCTTTATTGTTCAAAACGCTCACGATCAGTACATCAAATATCTGGGAGGCCCTCCTGATGATATCAAGATGACCGTATGTAACAGGATCAAAACTGCCCGGATAGACCGCTCTCTTCATTTTTTTCAATCCTCACAAATACATGCTTGTTTGTCTTATATTTCTTTTCCTTCTCCAGGACAAAGCCCTCCTGGCAGAGCCAGGAAAAATCCGTACCCAGAGCCGCTTCCACGATGATCAGCGTCTCCCGCGTCACCCAGGGCTTTCTCCTCAGCGCCGCCAGCACGTTTTTTTCATGCCCCTGGCCGTAGGGCGGATCCAGAAACACAATATCCACCGCTTCCTCACGGATGGCGTCCAGTGCACTGCATACCTCCTGCTTTATTACTATAGCATGATTCTCCAGTTTCGTAAATGCAAGATTTTGCCGGATACATTCCACCGCCTTCGGCGCATGATCCACAAAATACGCCTTTTTTGCCCCGCGGCTTAAGGCTTCAATGCCAATGGCGCCGCTGCCGCTGAAAAGGTCCAGAAAGACCGCGCCGGGCAGCTCCCAGTGAAGCATGTTAAAAAGGGTCTCCTTGATCCTGTCCGTAGTCGGTCTGGTATCCAGGCCCTCCGGCGTCCTTAACGGCATGCTTCCCGCCGTTCCCGCGATCACTCTCATATACGCTCCCTTCACGGTGTGCGGATCTTGGTTCCCTTTGTATCCCGCCTGCCGTTCTTTAAATCGTTTAAGACAAGGTTTCTGCCCTTGTATTCCACGGATGTATTGTCAAGGACCATGGTGTAATAAACCTTCTCAACCTCATCTTTCGGCCCCAGCTTCATGCCTCTGACGCCCACAGCGCCCTTCTTCTTTTCCGGGATTTCTTCCAGAGAAAATTTCAGGAAAAATCCCTCCTTCGTCTGAAGGATCAGATAGCGCTGTTCTGACAGAGTCTCCACGCTCACCACCCTGTCGCCCTCCGCAAGCTTTGTGGCCGCCACGGCGCGCCTGGAAACGTCAAATTCGCCGCCGTCCACCAGCTTTACCATGGACTGTGCCGTGACAAACGCCACCTGTCTTAAGTTCAGCTCCGTCTGGCTGGTGAGACACACGATCTGTTCTTTTCCGGAGTTGTAGCTGCTGATGTTGTCCAGGGGCGTTCCCTTGTCGCGAAACCTGCCGAAGGGAATGTCTGAGACCCTGACGGTATAAAGCTGGCCCGTGTCGGTGAAGGCGCAGACCTTTCCGGTATTTTTGCAGCAGAACACAAAACGGTTCTCCAGATCGGCCGTCTCTTTGTTCCGTTCATAGGTTGCGGTATCAATCGCCCTGATATAGCCGAACCGGTCCATCAGCACGCAGACGTCGGTCTCTTCCACCTCTTTCTCCCTGTAGACCGCTTCCTCCGCGTTCTCAATAACCGTTCGGCGCTTTCTCCCATATTCCTTTTTATATTCATCCAGCTCGTTTATGATGACCTGGGCCATGGAATCCCTGCGCTCCAGAATATCCTCATACCGGTAGATATTGGCCATGGTCTCTTCATGCTCGTTGATCAGGGCCTCGATCTCCAGCCCGATCAGTTTATACAGGCGCATTTCCAGAATGGCGTTTGCCTGCTTTTCCGTAAACATCAGCTGTTCGGCCATAATCCTGGATTCTTTTGACTGAAACCGGATGCCGTCCGTCTTTCCCTCCACCAGACAGGCCTTCGCCATGGCGCGGTCCCTGGATCCCCGGAGGATCTCGATGATCAGGTCGATCACATTGCAGGCTTTGATCAATCCCTCCTGAATCTCCCTGCGCTCCAGTTCCCTTTCCAGAAGGTTCGTGTATTTGCGTGTCGCGATCTGGTACTGGAAATCTACATTTGCCTTCAGAACCTGCTTTAAGCCCATGGTCTCCGGTCTGCCGTCGCAGATGGCAAGCATATTGACGCCGAAGGTATCTTCCAGCCGGGTTTTTTTGTACAGCAGATTCACAAAATTTTCGGCGTCCGCGTCCTTTTTCAGCTCGATGACGATGCGGATCCCCTCCTTGGAGGACTGATTGGAAATATCCACCACATCCTGCGTCTTTTTTGTCTCCACAAGAGCCGCCACGTCAGAGAGAAACCGGGCGATTCCGGTCCCGATCATGGTGTAGGGGATCTCGGTGATCACAACGTTGGTCCTTCCCCCTTTTACGCTTTCAAACGCCACCTTCCCCCGGATCCGGATCCTGCCTGTCCCGGTCTCATAGATTTCGTGAAGCTCATCCTTATTGGTGACAATGCCGCCGGTTGGAAAATCGGGTCCCTTCAGATAGCGCATCAGCTCCGCCGTGGTAATGGTTTCGTTCTGCATATAAGCCTTCATGGCGTCGATGACTTCACACAGATTATGAGGCGGCGTGCTGGTGGTCATGCCCACCGCAATGCCCTCAGAGCCGTTGACAAGGAAATTCGGGATCCTTACAGGCAGAACGGAAGGTTCTTTCTCCGTCTCATCAAAATTGGGGATAAAGTCCACCACATCCTTGTCCAGATCTCCGAGAAAAGCCTCCTGGGTCACCTTCTGAAGCCGCGCCTCGGTGTAACGCATGGCGGCGGCGCCGTCCCCTTCGATGTTGCCGAAATTCCCGTGCCCGTCGATCAGGGCAAGCCCCTTTTTAAAATCCTGGCTCATGACCACAAGGGAATCATAGATGGAGCTGTCGCCGTGGGGATGGTATTTACCCATGGTATCGCCCACGATTCTGGCGCTCTTTCGGTAAGGGCGGTCAAAACGGATGCCAAGCTCGTACATATCATAGAGCACTCTGCGCTGCACGGGCTTTAAGCCGTCTCTGACATCGGGAAGCGCTCGGGCGATGATCACGCTCATGGCGTAATCAATGTAGGCTTTCTGCATCTCCTCTGAATATTCGGTTCTGATAATCCTGCTGTCGTCCATATTCTGGTTATTCCTTTTCCTTATCCAGGTCTGTGTTTTTCTCTTTTCGTCTCCGTTCCCTGCAGGCAAGAACTGTCATAATCACGGAAACTTAACCTACGCCTGCATATCCAGCTCGGCGTCCCGGGCGTGGTCATAAATGAAGGCCTTGCGGGGCGGGACCTCCGTCCCCATGAGCAGTTCGGTGATTTCGGTGGCCATCCGGGCATCCTCGATCTCCACCTGCTTCATCCGGCGGGTTTCGGGGTTCAGCGTGGTCTCCCAGAGCTGCTCCGCATCCATCTCTCCCAGTCCCTTGTATCGCTGGAGCGTAAAGGCTCCCTTGTGGGTTTTTCTGTATTTTTCCAGCGCCTTGTCGTCGTAGAGGTACTCTTCCTTTCCCCTGGCGGGCATGGCCTTATAAAGGGGCGGCATGGCGATGTAAACGTGTCCCTCGAAGATCAGCTCCGGCATGAAACGGTAAAACAGGGTCAGCAGCAGGGTGGAAATATGGGCGCCGTCCACATCCGCATCCGCCATAATGACAATCTTGTCATAACGCAGCTTTGAGATGTCAAAATCATTGCCATACCCTTCCGAAAAGCCGCAGCCGAACGCATTGATCATGGTCTTAATCTCCGCATTGGCAAGAATCTTATCGATGCTGGCCTTCTCCACGTTCAAAATCTTTCCCCGGATGGGAAGAATGGCCTGATACATGCGGTTGCGCGCAGTCTTGGCGCTGCCTCCCGCGGAATCCCCCTCCACAATGAAGATCTCGCACTTGGAAGGGTCCTTGGATTCGCAGTTTGCCAGTTTCCCGTTGGAGTCAAAGGAAAATTTCTGCTTTGTGAGAAGATTGGTCTTCGCCCTCTCTTCCGTTTTGCGGATCTTCGCCGCCTTCTCCGCACAGCCGATAATGCTTTTTAAAGTCTCAAGATTGCGGTCGAAAATTCTGACCACTTCGTCGCCTGTGACCTTGCTGACCACCTTTGCTGCGTCCTGATTGTCCAGCTTTGTCTTCGTCTGCCCTTCGAATCTGGGGTCAGGATGCTTGATGGACACCACGGCGGTCATGCCGTTTCTCACATCCGCTCCGGTAAAGTTGACATCCTTTTCCTTTAAGATTCCAAGCTCTCTGGCATAGGTATTGATCACGTTTGTAAACATGGTCTTAAAGCCTGTCAGATGGGTGCCGCCCTCGGAATTGTATATGTTGTTGCAGAACCCCAGCACATTTTCATGGAACTCATTAATGTACTGGAACGCCACTTCCACCGTGATCCCTTCGCTTTCCCCCGAAAAATAAATCACATCGTGCACGGCTTCCTGCGACTTGTTCATGTCCTTGACAAAGCCTGTGATCCCCTCCGGCTCATGGAAGGTCACAATCTCAGGCTCCTCCCTGCGCAGATCCCGGAAAAGAATGGTCAGGTTCGGATTCAGATAGGCAGTCTCATGAAGCCGGCTCTTTACGTCGTCCTCCTTGAACCTGGTCTTGTCAAAGATCGTATCGTCCGGCAGGAAATTGATGGTAGTTCCCGTTTCTCTGGTCTTTCCTTTTACCGGCAGCAGACCGTTTTCCAGCTCCGTCACCGGATTTCCTCTCTCATAACTGTCCTCATAGATAAAGCCGCCTGTTTTGACCGTTACGGTCAACCGCTCAGAGAGCGCGTTCACGACAGAAGAGCCCACGCCGTGAAGTCCGCCGCTGGTCTTATAGGCGCTGTTGTCAAACTTTCCGCCTGCATGCAGCGTGGTAAAAACCAGCCGCTCGGCGCTGATCCCTTTTTCATGCATACCCACGGGAATGCCCCGGCCGTTGTCCGAGACGGTTGCGGAGCCGTCCGCCTCCAGCGTGACGGAAATGGTATCACAGTACCCCGCCAGATGCTCATCCACAGAGTTGTCTACGATCTCATAGATCAGATGGTTCAGTCCCTTTGTGGACACGCTGCCGATATACATGCCCGGACGCTTCCGGACAGCCTCCAGCCCTTCCAGGACCAGGATGCTGGAGGCGTCATAGTTGTTGATATTTGGCATTAAAAAAATCTCCTTCTCAATATGTGACTTCTCCGCTATGTTCCAGCAAAGACAGATTTTTCAATCCCTCCATGCGGGAAAGCTCTTCCATCAGACTGCTTTCCTGGGAGGTCTTCAGTTCAATCACAAATTCCTTTACCGTATTCTTCAGGCTTCTGGACTTTATCTTGTAAAATTTGCTGTGTGCCTTCAAAATACCGGAAAGCGTATCTTCGGAAACGGTTTTGTCCATGGAAATCACAAGGATCATGGGCGCCTTAATGACAGGGATTCCTTCCAGAACAAGGATCAGAACAGTCAGACCGATGCACAGGAGCCCGCACAGCATAAACTGGCCCGCGCCGCACATGATCCCCACGCCGATGGACCAGAACAGAAACATCAGATCCATCGGATCCTTTATGGCTGTACGAAACCTCACGATTGACAGCGCGCCCACCATTCCAAGAGAGATCACCATGCTGGTCTGTATCGCAATGATGATGGCGGCGGTGATCACTGCCATGGCAACCAAAGACACATTAAAGCTCTTGGAATAAACCGCCCTTCGGTTCACGACCCGGTACACCACGAACAGATAAAGCCCAAATATCGCCGCTGTGGTTAAAATCAGCGCAATGCTCCTGCCGGAGATATTGACATCCATGTATCCCTGAACAAAGGACTTTTTTAATATATCCTGAAATCCCATTTTTACCTCCTTTTTTCGCAGACGGCGCGAAACTTATCTCCCTTCCTGTATTTTCCTGCCCAGATAATATTTTGAAAAGGTAGTCTGCCGCATTCCCTCCACAGACACCGCATTGTACAGGAAATCTGGTATCAGGGCATCGTATTTTACCTCGAGAATATGCCGGCCCGGCGGCATAACCGGCCTTGCGGCCAGGCTTTCTTCCAGAAATTCCCCTGTGTTTCCCGACACCGAAATGTTCCTGTCAAAAGTGATTCTGACGTTTCCCGCAGAATAGAGATAGGGAATGCGTTCATACTCTACAATGACCACAGGCCGCAGCAGCTTTGTCCTGTACTCCAGATAAAACTGCCGCAAAAGCAGCGGCACTGATCCGGGATCGGGACAAAACCACTCTCCCTCCAGAATTTCCACACAGGTTTCCCTCGGAATAGGAACCGTCTCCTTATACGTTTTTCCGCTGCGCTTAGATTTTCTTTCAAGCGTAAGCCGGTCCGAATCCCCGTTATACAGCCGGATCCTGTATTTTTGGCGGGGATCCACACCCGCGGCGTTCTCATGATACGCCGTGTCCCAATAATCGTCAAAATACAGACTTCTGACAAGATAGCGGCCCTCCTTCTCCGCATGGGGATCCAGATCGCAGAACACCCCTACCCTGTTTTGGATGACAGGTATCTGGGTCTCATGGCATAAATATTTGATCTCCTGCCGCGAAGGAATCTTTTCTTTTTGTTTCTCCATATCCGATTATTCAAATACGGCCGACAACGTCAGCCCTCCTTTCGGTATTTCCAGCGTCATGGCAGCATTGTCCGGCTGTGCCAAAACAATCTCCCCGCATTCCCAGCCGACGAAACGATGCCCGTCTTTCGCAACCGCCGTGACTGTCACGGGATAATCCGTAAAGTACATGCCGCTCCAGCTCCCGTTTTCAAGATCGGGAGTAATCGTGTTCAGTACAATATAACCATCTTCCGGATCGCTCACGGAAAGTGTGACCCGTTCCTGGGTCCCGGTCAGTCCAAATTCTTCCGCCAGATAACCGGTGACCGCCTTTGTCCTGGCAGGAAAAAAGCTTTCCACCCAGTCGGCCTTCATCCCCCAGTCAAGGGGATTATACACCCAGCCCTCCATGGCTTTTCTGGCCCGCTCCACCGAAAAATCCGTATTCACCATATCCATAAAGCTGAGGACGAACTGCCTGCGGAATATCCCGTTCTTCATCAGGGCCGCCCACATGGGTCTCGTGTGGAAGGCGGCGCCCGCATAATGGGTATCCTGCGTAAACGTGTTGATATCCTCCATATAGTACCCGTAGTCCAGGTTTTCCAGATCCATGTCGTACAGTCCCCAGCGCCACCGCCCGTCTCCGTACTCACCTGTCGAGTATTCCCGGGCTCTCCAGCAGACCACGTTTTTTTCCTCGTTGACATCCAGATTGGCAAAATAAACATTCACGCAGGAAAAGTCAATATAGCTCTGAATGTCCATCAGCCGGTCCAGCTGCCCGTATGCCTCATCCTGCGACATATCGTGCGTATTCAGGAAATCATACATGGCCTGATACAAAATCTGATCCCCAGCATCGCCGGACTCCACCAGTCCGGCCTTGGCAATGATTACGTTATCGTCATCCACGCCGTAATGCTCCTGAAAATATTTTTCCGTGTATTTTTCCTGAAGGATCGTAATGTACCAGGGCGCACCGTTCAAGTAAACGAACACCTCGGCGCTGTCCGCGGAAGCCACATCCCGGTCCTGAACCAAATGCTGGATATATCCGTTCATGAAGCCGGAGCGCAGCATGACGGCATGGCTTCGTTTATCTCCAAAAAGAGGAATATCAAACCAGCTGCTCCCACTGTATTCCTTCCGGGCGTAAATGGAAAATCTTTTGTACGCCTCTTCCCTCATGGAAGCGCCCTGGATCCGAATGCCCACCGGCTGCTGGAGAACGCTTTCCTGATCACAAAAAAATTCTATCACCGCCGGCCGTTCCCATTCCCTGCCGTGCTTGAGAAAATTCGGCACAGGGGCGGCTCCCTCCCTGCCGCCAAGATACCATTCGTCATATTCTTTTCCCGTCACATAAATGCCGTTATCCCCGAACAGGTCATCGGGGGAAGCGGCGATAGAAACCACGATCGTCTGTCTTTTCTCAAAATCACCCACAAAATAAGTTGCCGTCACGCAATCGCCTGCCCGGCCGTCCGGATCGATTACAGCGGCCCGGAGCACCGTGGCCGCTCTCGGATGAACCGTACTTTCCTCCGCAGACCAGTTCATCGTCACATTCGGCACCTGAAAGCTTCCTGTGGCCGCGGAAATGGTTACAGGTCCCTCATAGCGCAGGGAATCCAGCGTCGGGACACTTCCGTCCAGCGTGTAATAGATATCGGCTCCATCCTCCGCCTGGATCGTCAGTTCAAATTCTTCCGGATAAAATCCACTCTCCACAGACAGCCTTGGAGCGGAAGGCGCCAGCCTGATATCCGTGTTCAGATCCTGACGTATCAGCAGACTGATCCCCCACACACCGGCAGCGGTCAGCGCCGGAAGCAATACCGCCAGAATTAAATTGCGTTTTTTCATGCTCATACGGCACTTCCTTATGGATCAGTTTTCCTGCAGTTCCCTGTAGGTGTAAAATTTGAAGCCCATCTCTGTCGCTCTTTTCAGAATATACTCCAGCCGTTCCTCCGTCACGTTCCAGTCGCCGCCAGCAATCGCATGGGAATAAATATTGGCGATTGCCCCCTTGTTGCGGGAAAGCTCGTCCAATATGGCATCAATCGATTCCCTGAACTCTTCGTCAGACGGATGATTGATGCTGTGCAGGGGATAGGATTCCACAAATCCATGACGCATCTGTGCCTTCCCCACCGTCTGATATTGCCGTGCCCCTCTGACCACCTTGTAATACGAAAGAAGCCGCTGGTTAAGTTCCTCACTATACGCCCCATAGGGATATGCAAACGAAGTAAGTTCGATTCCCTTTTCCCGGAAGGTCTCTATCGGAGCAATCGCCTGCTGGTAAACCTCATCCTCATCAAGCTTGCTCATGTCAACATGGTCGACTGTGTGAAAGCCTATATCGTGTCCTGCCTCTATCGCGTGATAACAGAAATCCGTTGGCTCCGAGGCAGTCACAAAAAAAGTAACCTTGACGCCATACTTCTCAAACAGGGGAAAATAATCCTCCCAGTTTTCCGCATTGTAATCATCAAAGGACAGGCAGATCCCGCATCGGTTAGCCTCCGCCACCCTGTACAGCTTGATTCCGCCAAGCACCGCACAAACTGCCGCGAGCAATACTGCCCCCCCTATGAAAAGCATCTTTTTTCGCCGCATCTTATTCCGCTCCTTTTCCTTTTCCATTGTCTGTTTATGCCTCAATCTTTCTGCAGCAGGCGAAGGCCAGCGCACCGGGGCCGATATGGCAGGATACGCTTAAAGACAAGGGATCGATATGGATATCATAACCCGGGAACACCTCCAGAATTTCCTCCCGGTATGATTTTGCCGCCTCCTCGTTTGCGGAATGAGCGATCTGAAGCCAGATATGTCTGTCCTCCGTCATTCCTCCAAAGCGGTTCTCGATATCGCTTTTTATGGCGTTGATCATGATGGTCCTGCCCTGGGCCGTAGTCCGCGCCTTGGCGAAGGCGTCCAGCTTTTCGCCCTGAATCTGCAGCACAGGCTTCAATTTCAGCAGGGTGCCGATGGCGGCGGCAGCCGGCGTGATCCTGCCTCCCTTTTTCAGGTAGTACAGGGTGTCAAGCATGATATAAATACTGCTGTTGAATTTATCGGCCTCCAGATATTCCTTTATCTCTCCGGCGCCCATTCCCCTGGCGGCCAGAGCCAGCGCATCCAGACAGGACTGACGCTGGGTGACGGAGATTCTCTGGTTGTTTACCACCTGAACCCTTCCGTCATAGTCCTCCGCAAGCATCCGGGCGCTCTGGCAGGAGCCGGACAGGCCGCTGCTCATGGGAATATGTACCAGCTCGTCATACTCCGAAAGAATCCGGTCCCAGAGCTGCGTCACCGAATCCGGAGACGGCTGGCTGGTGCTGATACTGGCGCCGGTGGCGAGCTTTTCATAAAACTGCTCCTGGGTCAGGTTAATATCCTCATAAAAGGTTTCCCCGTCGATCATAAACGGCATGGGAAGCACAAAAATTCCCATTTCCTTACCGGCAGACTGGGTAATGCCGCTGTTGCTGTCTGTTACGATTGCGACCTTTGCCATACGATAATTGTACCTTTCTGTATCCCATAAATTAATTGACCGGCTTACTTTGTAAGCGCAGCAAACTCATACTGACTATTTTAACGTTATATGGAGCGAAAGTCAACACTGTTTGCCGCCTCCTGGGCCAGCCTGCGCCCAAGCGCCCGGTGTTTTGGCAGCTCCAGCTTGGGATCCCCGGCCATCAGTTTCTCCACTGCGTCGGACGCCAGCTGCAGGACGGCGGCGTCCCCATAGATGTCTCCCATGCGGAAGGAAAATTCCCCGCTCTGGCGCACGCCGAACAGGTCGCCCGGCCCTCTCAGTTTCAGGTCCTGGGAGGCAATGTAAAACCCGTCGTTGGATCTGTTCAGGATCTTTAGCCGTTCCATGGTCTCCAGATCCTCCCTGGCGCTCACAAAAATACAGTAGCTCTGGTGTTCCCCTCTTCCCACCCGGCCCCGGAGCTGATGGAGCTGGGCGAGTCCGAAGCGCTCCGCGTTCTCCACCATCATCACGGAAGCGTTCGGCACGTTGATCCCCACCTCGATCACAGTGGTGGAAACCAGCACGTCGATGGAACGGGCGGCAAATTCCTCCATGATCCGGTTTTTGTCCGCCGGACGCATCCTGCCGTGTAAAAACGCCACCTGGATATCCGGCGGCAGGGCGCATCTGAGCTTTTCCGCATAATCTACCACATTTTCCAGATCCCCCATCTCCCCCTCTTCCACCTGGGGACAGATCACATAGGCCTGACGGCCCTGCGCCACCTGTTCCGCGATAAATTTGTATGCGTTTGGCCGCCAGGAAGTGTTCACCACACAGTTTTTAATGGGAATCCGGCCCTGGGGGAGCTCATCCACCACAGAGATATGAAGGTCTCCGTACAGGATGATGGCAAGCGTCCTTGGAATGGGGGTAGCGCTCATGACAAGGATATGGGGGTCCTCCCCTTTCTCCGCCAGGCGCTCCCGCTGGCGCACCCCAAACCGGTGCTGTTCGTCCGTGACCACCAGCGCCAGCGCCTTGTACCGGACCTTGTCCTGAATCAGGGCGTGGGTGCCGATGATCAGGTTTGCCTCCCCCGTCTCGATCTGTCGATACGCCTCCCGCTTCTCCCCCGCCGTCATGGAGCCCACAAGCAGCACAGGCCGGAAACAGACGCCGTAACGCTTCACATACTCTGAGACGGTCTCATAATGCTGGGCGGCAAGCACTTCCGTGGGAGCCATCAGCGCCCCCTGACAGCCGTTTGCGGCCGTCATCAGCAGGGCAAGGACCGCCAGGATCGTTTTTCCCGATCCCACGTCTCCCTGAATCAGACGGTTCATACACACCGGACTGCCCATATCGTTTTTGATCTCCTGCCACACCCTTTTCTGCGCGTTTGTCAGCGGAAAGGGAAGACGCTCCAGAAAGCGGACCGTATCCGCCGTCTCAAACATCCGGAACCGGTTTTTTAGTCCCTCGCTTGTCTGCCTGTTTCTACGCAGCAGATAAAGAAAAGAAAAAAATTCATCAAAGACCAGACGACGTCTTGCCTCCAGAAGCCCCTCCCGCTCCCTGGGGAAATGAAGGGTTTCCAGCGCCTCCCGCTCAGGGATCAGACCGCAGGCTGTCAAAAGCTCAGGCGGATAATATTCCTCCTCAAATTCGCACCGTTCCAGCGCCTGCTTTACCGCTTTCCGGAGTGTCTGGTTCGTCAGGCCCTTTGTCAGCGCATATTCCGGGATCAGACAGCCCTCTTGTTTCCGGTATTCTTCCAGCGGAAACAGCTTCGGCTGTTCCATGATCTTTCTGCTCCCCCGGGCCTGCACCGTCCCCCGGAACAGGTAATATCCCCCCTGCTTCAGCACCTTCTTTAAAAAAGGCATGTTAAAAAAGGTAAGCTGCATGGTGCCGGAGCTGTCGGATACATCCACGTTCAGGATGTGGAGGCTGCGCACTTTCCGCTCGTTGGGGATTCCCACCACCGTCACATATACGGCACAGACGCTGCCAGAACATGCCTGGGCGATCTTTACCGGCTCTTCATAAAGGTCATAGTCTCTTGGATAATGGGCCAGCAGATCGCCAACGCAGTGAATGTCCAGCTTTGCCAAAAGCTTCTGGGTTTTCTCTCCTATGCCCTTTAACTCCAGAACGGATGTATTGCGGTCCATGGGCTGCTCCCTTCTCTGTGATACGGTTTTATGGTGATACGGTTTTATGCGGAAATAAAACGGACGTTTGACCCGTTTCATCGGACACGGTAAAAGGAGACAGGAAAATCTGTCTCCTTTCCACCCTTGAAATCCTCTTTGTGCTCTGTTCTATCCTGTTCTATCCTATTCCACAGACATTACATAATAGTAGATCGGCTGGCCGCCGTACTGCAGTTCCACGTCGCAGCCGTCATATTTTTCAGCGATTTTCGCACAAAATTCTTCCGCGTCTTCCCGCTTTACGTCCGCTCCGTAATAGATGCTGATCAACTCAGCGTCATCGTTCATCATGCCGTCAACCGTCTCAAACGCCACCTGCTCCAGGCTTTTCCCAACCGCAAGCAGCCCCTTATCGCCGATTCCCATGTAATCGTCCTTTTTGATCTCATGATCGTCGATTATAGTGTCGCGGACGGCATAGGTCACTTCCCCGGTGCATACCGTGCCGATCTCCTGCAGCATGGCTTCCTCGTTTTCGTCGGCGGACATCTCGGGCACAAAATTGATCACCGCCGTGATCCCCTGGGGAACCGTCTTTGTGGGAATCACGAGCAGATCCTTTTCCGTCGTCAGCTCCGCGGCCTGGTTCGCCGCGAGAATAATGTTCTTGTTATTTGGCAGAACAAAAATGGTCTTTGCGTTCACCTTTTCCACAGCATCCAGAATGTCCGCGGTACTGGGGTTCATGGTCTGCCCGCCCTCTATGACGTAATCCACCCCGAGACTTTTAAAGATCTCGCTCATGCCGTCTCCCGCAGAAACGGCGATAAAACCGTAATCCTTGGGCGGTTCATTGGCCGGCTGAGGCTCCTGTTCCTTTTCCGACATCCGAAACAGCTTTTCCTGATGCTCCAGACGCATATTGTCAATTTTCATGTTGGAAAGTGCGCCATACTTCAGTCCCCTCTGGATCGCAAGGCCGGGATCATTGGTATGTACGTGCACCTTTACCACATCTTCGTCGGCTACACATACGATAGAATCTCCGATGGACGCAAGATACGCCTTAAAATCCATCTCGTTCCTGGCATTGAAGGGCTTGTTCAGCATGATGATAAATTCCGTACAGTAGCCAAACTTAATGTCCGCCTCCTCCTGCGCCCGTTTTGAAGCGCCCCCGGCGCTTCCGCTGCCGTTCATGGATTCAAAATCAAGCCGGATCTCCTTTCCGAGATAGGCGTCAAGGAAACCGTTCAGCACCTCCACCAGTCCCTGGCCGCCGGAGTCCACCACACCCGCCTGCTTTAAGACAGGAAGCATCTCCGGGGTCTGGCTGAGCACATACTTCGCGTGCTCGATCACCGTGGAAAGATAGATTTCCATATCCGTCACACCGTCGTTTACCAGTTCGCGGCCCTTCTCGGAAATACCTCTGGCCACGGTGAGAATGGTTCCCTCCTTGGGCTTCATGACAGCCTTATACGCCGTCTCCACAGCCTTCTCAAAAGCCTCCGCGATCACCGGCACTGTCAGGACATTCTCCGTCCGGATGCGCTTCGTAAATCCCCGGAAAATCTGGGACAGGATCACGCCGGAATTGCCTCTTGCCCCCCGCAGGGAACCGCTGGAAATAGCCTTGCAGACCGCTTCCATGCCGGGCTCATCCCCCAGCGCCATCACCTCCTGCGCCGCCGCCATGATGGTCATGGTCATATTGGTGCCCGTGTCCCCGTCAGGAACCGGGAACACGTTCAGTTCATTGATCCACTCTTTTTTATTCTCCAGGTTCTTTGCACCGGCTAAGAACATCTTTGAAAGCATCTTAGCGTCGATTTGTTGTAATCCCACGATATATCCTCCTTAATCAATCACTCTGACACCGTCTACATAGATGTTGATCTTTTTGATCTCAATGCCGGTAAATTCCTCAACCTTGTATTTCACGCTGCTGATCAGATTGTCCGCAACGGCAAGTATGCTGACACCGTACGATACGATGACGTGGAAATCCAGGATCAGTCTGTTGTTGTCCAGGGAAACGCTGATCCCCCGCGTGATACTGTCGCGTTTTAACAGCTTTACCAGGCCGTCCCTGACGCTGACGCCTGCCATACCCACAATTCCAAAGCATTCCACTGCGACGCTTCCGGCATACTGGGCGATCACGTCTTTATCAATGACTATATTTCCCAAATTGGTATTCATAGAAGAACCTTTCATAACGATACCTTTCCTTTCTGTGCTTCGGCCCGGCCATATCCGGCGGCCGTTCCCGCAGCGCTGCCGCGCGGCACACCCATAATATATTTATCTTACCATTTTTCCCATGAAAAGGAAACAATAAAAGTAAAAAATAAAAAAAGAATTTTTTTGCTTGCTTTTTTTACATATTTCTGTTAGTATATCAATGTTGTGGGCGTTGTGCCTGGCTGTGTCAATCAAAAAACGGATTTCCAAGGAGGTGTCAAGATGGCTAAGTGTGATATTTGCGGCAAGAGCGTACATTTCGGTAACAATGTGAGCCATTCTCATAGAAGAAGCAATGCGATTTGGAACTCTAACGTAAAGACCGTAAAATGCAAGGTAAACGGCGGTTCCAAGAGAATGCATGTCTGCACCGGCTGTTTAAAGTCCGGCAGAGTGGAAAGAGCGTAATTCTCTCTCCCGCTGAAAAAGCAAACGAAAACATGCGCTGTACGGCGAATCAAAAAGAGCAGGTCTTCTGCTCTTTTTTGCTGCACGCCCATACAACAGCCCTTCAGTCCTCCCTGCCCTTCCGGCGCAGATATTCCCTGTTGATGACCTGTGCCAGTTCCTCGTCCCCGAACAGGTTGTCCGGATGAAAAATCTTTACCAGGTCCCGGTATCGTTTCCGAAGGGCCAGCGGATTGTTGGCGCCGCGGAACAAAAGGCGGACGGATTCCTCTGCCACCGGCCCGCCGGTTTCCTCCCGTCCTCTGTCCGTGCGCTCCTCGAACGCCTTCCGCTGACGTTCAAAGGAACGTCTGTCCTCGTCCAGCTTGCGGAACCCATCCTGAAGAATGGCCATTTTCTTTTCGAAAAAAAGATTCTCCTCTCTCAGCCGCTTCCGTTCCTGGACCATGCGCAGATTCAGTTCCTCCATCTCCCTGCGCATCCGGACCCGCTCCTTCAGGAAATTCTCCTGTGATACCTCGAGCTCCCGGCGCGCGTTTTCCAGCCTGATATTTTCCTGGAACAGCCAGAGTTTCGCAGCCTTAAGTCCGTCAACATCCTCCGCTTCCTTCACCGTTTCCCAATCAATCATTTCCGTCATCAACCTTCCGCTCCCGCAGCCGCGTTCCGCACACCTTAAATCAGTCGCCGCAAAAACAGTTATACCCGATAAACAACAGCAGAGCAATGATGATCAGACCCACCAGATTGTTACGGGTGAGCAGCATGAGCAGCATACCCACCGCTATAAAAAAGCAGATAAGACCTATGATCTTTTTCATAACAAACGAATGTACCGATCCCACTCTCTCTATTATGATATGCAGCACGGCGTCTTTATTGAATTATTCTCCGGTTTTTTCCGTTTCCTCCGGGAAAGCGATATCCACCACTTCGTCGTCGGACATTTCCTCCCTGCTGTTTTTCGGCTTTGTAAATTTTTCTACCAGATCAGGGATCAGGTCGAGAATCTTTGTGACCGCATCCTGATTCTTGATGTTCACAAGCTTTGTGGAGCCGTTTTTAATCACGATCACCGCGCTGGGTGTCATTTTCCCGCCGAGACCGCCTGCGCCCGAGGAAGCGTTTTTCTCTCCGTTCGCTCCCGCTCCCGCCCCGACACCGAAGCTAACGTCAACAAGCGGCAGGATGATGGTATCGCCGACCTGTGTGGCCGCACCCACCACCGTCTTTGTGGAGAGCACGGTATCCATCCCCTGAAGAAGTGACTCCACTACACCCTGAAACTGATTCGCTTTTTCTGCCATTTACCTACCTGACCTTTCCGTCCCCCCGGAACTTTGATTTTGATGATCTGCTGCTTTTTTATCGTCCGACGTTTCCCCGTCCTTTGGCTTTTTCCGTTTGATCCTGTCTATAAACAGCTTCAGCCGTCTGTCCATTGCAGCCTGCAGCACATGCCACAGCAATACCGCCAGCGTCATAAACCCGGACGCGCTGAAATTTCCCTCAAGAACCGCCCTCTCAAAATCCGGCGTCACCTGCACAGAGGGTCCAAGAAACGGCATCAGCATACCGTACAGGCCGAACGCATACCCCGTTGTATCCGGAGCGCCCGTCCCGAAAAGGACCTGGGCCTTCAGCTTTCTTGGCCGGAGGCTTTTCAGGATCCTGCCCAGCCGGAACATGACGTGGGAAAAGAGCTGTCCCGTCTCTTTATCGCACAGAATTTCCTTATAGTAAGATATATTTTGCCAAATCTCTTTTATTTTATCATAAACGGATCGGAATGTGTACTGAATCTTTGCAATTATTTGGGAGATCCGGGAGCTGTTTTCATCGCTTTCTTCCGTCTCCCGTTCCCCTGCGGCATCTGTCCCGGTTTCCATGGCCCCGGTTTCTGCAGCTTTGATTTCTTCCGTTCCGGTTTCTTCCGTTCCGGTTTTCTCTGTTCTGGATTTTTCTTTTCTGTTCTTTTCGGTTTCTTCCGTTCCGGTTTCTTTCGATCCGGTTCCTTTTGTCTCGGTTCCTTTCGTCTCGGTTTCTTTCGTTCCGGTTTCTGCCTGCTCCGGTTCCCTGCGCTTATCCGCCTCTTCCCCGGCGGCTTTTTTCCGGCGCCGTTTCCCGCCTTTTCCCTGTCCGCTTTTCTCCCCGCTCTTGCCGGACTCATAAATCCGGATCCCAAAAACCTTTACCACGGCCTTCCCCGGTTCCGGATAGGAATACCCGGCCCGCAGCAGGCCGAACAGCCAGGACGCCCTGAAGTGGAACGTCATCTTGTCCGCGGACTTTTCTCCCGAGATCCGATAGGATACCGGGAAGAAAAGGGCAAGCAGCACCGCCGCCATCAAAACACCCAGCACTGTAAGGAGCAGGACGGCTGCAGCCCACAAAACCCTCAAAATTATGCCTGACATAACAAATACTCCTTCAGCGCGCAGTCGCCTCTTTTTTCCAGACATTCCCGCACCAGCCGTTCCACCAGCTCCACAGCCTCATCATGGCTTTTCGCGATCCCAACGATATAAAGGGGATGGCTTTGATAATAACGCTGAACAAGCTGTCTTGCGTCAAAGATATCAAGCTGGTCCGAGGCGTTGCGCGATACCGCAATCAGAAACACGCCGGAAAATAAAGGCTTTTTTTCCAGCTTTTTCTTTATTTTATCCAGTTTCCTTCTGTTGATGCTGTCCCCCAGATACAGGTCCGGATGATAAGTGAGCGCGACCGCCATAATGACCTCCTGCCCCAATCGCATCCCGTGTGTCGGAAATCGTACCAGTTCAACCCACAGCCAAAAGCTTAAGAAAGTTCGTGCAGGCACGATTTTTTCTGAAATCCGGCGTATGGCTGAACCGATACCGGAATTATTGTACCATATAAAACCACAGTTGACAATTTTGAAAAAACTTTTATACTGTTTTTATGTAATGCTTTTATAGAAAAAACGGATTACCATAAAAAACTCGGGAGGAACCAACGCTGTGAAAGCCGTTGCAAGAATGGAACTGACACCCGGCATGACGCTGGGCGACGATATTATCTGGCAGGATAAGGTACTGATCCCCGCCGGGACAGTGCTGACCGCCCAGCATATCGCCACCATGAAGCATTATTCCATCATGCTCGCCACCATTATGGAGGATGCGGATTTTGCCACCACCCATTATGAAAAGCTGCGGTTCTCTGAGGATTTTAAATTATTTGAACAGAAACACGCCCAGTGTCTCGCCGCCTATAAAAAAGTTATTCTTACCTTCACGTCAGGCGGCTGCCCGGCCCCGAACCAGGAGCTTCTGAACATCTATAACGAAATGCGCGCCACCTACCCCAACGGTCTGAAGCTTCTGGACTTTCTTTATAATCTGATGCCAAACGAGGACGAACTGACCTTTAACCACTGCCTGAACTCCGCCCTGATCGCAGGCTTTATCGCGGAGTGGTCGGACATGGACCAAAACGGGAAGCTGGAGCTGATCCTGTCCGGTTTCTATTATGACATCGGCAAGCTGCAGCTGCCTTATCACCTGCTGTGGAAGCCCGGAAAGCTGACCAAGGAGGAATTTGACCTTGTGATGACCCATCCCATGATCGGATGGAACATGCTGCGCAATACCGGGATCTCCAGCAATATTCTGGATACGGTCTTAAATCACCATGAGCGCATGGACGGCAGCGGATATCCCAGATTTCTGAAGGGCGAACAGATCGGTATCCTGTCGCGGTACATGGCGATTGCGGACACCTATACGGCCATGGCGTCGCCCAGACCCCACAGAGACGCCTTCACCCCTCTGCAGATCATCGAAATACTGGAGCGGGATATCTCCAAATACGACGCCGTCCTGTTAGTGCCCCTTATAAAGCGGATCGCCGAGGCGCAGGTAGGTTCCACGATAAAACTGAACGACGATTCGGTATGGGACGTTTTCATCCTGCATCAAAACCGCTTTTCGCGGCCCATCCTGAAAAATAAAAATCAGGAGATTCTGGATCTCGCCGAGCATCCCGAGCTTTCTATTACAAAAATGATGTGACTGCCCGGCCATCAGGATTGCTGATCCTCTCATCACAGGGTCAAATTCCTCCTTGGCCAGCTTTCCGGTTTTCATTCAAAATAGCAGTCAAACAGCCGTCTCGCCAGGGGAACGGCATAATCGCCCCCGCTTCCCGCGCCTTCTATGACGATGGTAATGCAGATTTCAGGGTCCTCCGCAGGCGCGAAGCCGGTAAACCAGGCATGGCTGTCGCCCTTTACATTATTGTACTCCGCGGATCCTGTCTTTCCTGCCGCGGTATAGGAACGTCCATCCAGCTTCGATGCCGTGCCCTCCGTGACAACGGCTTCCATCATCTTCCGTAGGATCTCAGCCTCCTCTTTTGTCATCAATTTTCCGTATTTTTCCGGTTTAAAGCTTTTTACCACATCCCCCTCGGCGCTTTCCACCCGGTCGATGAAGCGCGGCGTCATGAGTACGCCGTCGTTTGCGACAGCGCAGGTGATCATATTCAGGTGCATGGGCGTAATCTGCGTCTTTCCCTGGCCGATGGAGGTCTGCATCATCTCACTGTCGGAGATATCCTCCGTGACATGTACCCTGCTCTCCGCATATCTCAGCTCCAGGGGAAGCTCCCTGTCAAACAAAAGATCGTCCAATGTCTCCCGCAGCTGTTCACGGTCCAGGCTCATGCCGATATTGGCAAAGGAAGCGTTGCAGGATTTGGCAAAAGACGCGGTAAAGTCAACCTTCCCGTGGCTCATGCCGTGATAACAGCTGATCCGGCTGTCCCCATGGGTATAATATCCCGGACAGGTAAAGGAGTACCGGTCGTAAGTATCCGGGTTCTCCCGGATATATTCCAGAGCGGTAACGATCTTAAAGGTGGAGCCGGGCGGATACAGCCCCTGAAGCGCCCGGTTCACCAGAACAGAACTGTCTTTGTCCTCCAGCAGGGAATCCCAGATATCCGCAATCTCATTGGGATCAAAGTCCGGGTGGGACACCATGGCAAGGACCCTGCCCGTCTTAACCTCCGTCACCACCACAGCCCCCTGATACATCCCGAGCAGATCGTCTGCAAGCTCCTGCAGTTCCACATTCAGGGAGGTATATACATTGTCGCCGGGATTCTTTACCCCCGCCGCATCGTTCGCCGCCTTGCTGCCCAGGGAGATATCCGTGTTGATCAGGTAATAATTTGCAAGCGCCTCCAGCCCCATCCTTCCCTGGGTAGAATACCCCACAACATGGGAAAAAAGGTTCCCGTAAGGGTACACCCTGGTCTCGTTCTGGTCTGCGTCCACCACCGTCTCGGCAAGCGCCCTTCCGTCTTCGGAATAGATGGTTCCCCTGTAGTTTCTGGAGAGCAGAATCTCCTGCCGGGAATTGTAACTGTTATTAATCATCTCCTGTTCGCTGGTGGCGGTAAAATATGCCAGATAGACCGTCATCGCCGTAAACAGCGCCACAAAAAGACAGCCGCTTACAGGGATCGGTTTCCGGATTCTGGTAACCACCGGCAGATCCGCCGCCTTCCTTTTTGCAGCGTGCCTGCCTTCCTCCTGCTTCATTCGGATGTAAATACCCTGAACAATAAAGAACAGGATCATTGACACCATGACGGAGCTGCCCCCGTAACTGAGGAAGGGCAGGGTCACACCTGTCAGAGGAATAAACTTTACCCCGCCTCCCACGGTGAGGAATATCTGGAAAAGATACATGATCCCCACCCCATAGACGATCATCTGATAAAACCTGTCTCCGATCCGGACCGCAACCCGCATCATGGCAAGGAACATGGCAACCGCCACAAGGATGACGCAGATCCCGAACAGGACGCCAAGCTCCTCGCAGACTGAGGAAAACATAAAATCCTCCATCACATAGGGAATGTCGTCCGGCGTCCCCTGCATCAGCCCCATCCCGAACCAGCTTCCGCTGCCGATGGCGAACAGAGACTGGGTGATCGCATAGCCCTGCGCGTCAATATAAGACCAGGGATCCCGCCACGCCAGCACCCTTGTTCTGACATGGGCGAACAGCCGATAGGCCGAAAAGGACGCAGCGCACCCGCCGAGCGCGCCCGCCAGCAGACAGAGATAATTCCCCGTGGCGATAAATGCCAGGAACACATAGGCCACAAAAAAGATCAGGGCGCTTCCCAGATCCCTGGACAGCACCAGAATCACCACATGAAGCCCCGCAAGCAGGGCGCTGACCGCCAGCCTTAGAGGGGATACGTTATCCCACAGAATCCCGGCCAGGAAAAAAAGGAACAGGATCTTCACAAATTCCGACGGCTGGAACGTCACCTGCGCAATTTCAAAGGAAAAGGTAAACGACAGCTTGGAACCGTAGGTGATCTTTCCCAGGATCAATACCAGGGTCAGCATACCAAGCCCGATTCCTCCGTAGACCCACTTCAGTTTCTTTAAAAAATGGGCCTTGGAAAACAGATAAGGGATGACAAGAGCGATCATCAATGCGATCAGGGCAATGATATACTGCCTGACCGCTCTGTTGAAGCTGAGCCTGGAGATCATGCAGAGCCCAATGCCCAGCATCATGGCCATTCCGCTTAACAGCATCCGGTTCATGCCCTCGTAGATCAGGGGCACCAGCACCGTAACCGTCAGAAGAAGGATCTGTACGAACACATAAAAGACCACATACTCCTTCCTTTTTCCGGCAAGCGCAAGATCGGCAAAACATACCGCCTGGATCAGGAACATCAGCAGACACTGCCATACATACAAAGCACGCTGCTTTTGATCGTCCAGCCAGATTCCGATCAGGATCCCGACGGTGTATACTACCATTGCGCCGGCAATCACATATTTGGATAACTCCGTGATATATTGCTGCATCGGCTCTCCTTTTCTATTCCACTCCGCGTTTTTCATGCCCCGTGGTATGGGGCCCTGTAAGCCGGACGTCCCTTAAGCAGGAATGCAGGACCTTTGCAAGTTCCTCCCCCGTCTCCAGCGTAAAATCCAGTCTCAGATCCGCCTTCTCCCGAAACCGGCCCGTGTCTCCGATCAGAGAAAGCGGTACACTGTTGTACAGGACATTGTAGCAATGCCCGCAGCTTCGCAGTACAGGGAACTCCGCATGGAGCCGGTCCTCCAGCATCAGGATTCCTTCCCCGTCTCCAACGCAGCGGTCCATGGTCTTCTGTACGCAGTTTGCAGTGACCATCAGGGGGATCCTGCCGTAAACCACCTTTTCCCATACGACTGCCCCGTCCGGTTCCGCCGTTTGTCCCAGAAGCTGTGCCTGCTGCGCGGCGTTCAGCTCGTAAGGCAGGCAGAGGCCGTCTGTCATGGCGGCAAGCGTCTTCGCGGCTTCGCTGTTCCAGGCGTATACCCCCGCATCGGCCCGCAGGCAGACGCAGGTTCCGCTCTCCCGCTCCCTTGCGCGCAGAAAGCCGAGTCCGTCCAGCGAACGGACAAGGAAACCGTCCGCTGTCCCACGCCGTGCAAGCGCCCAGAGACGTTCCAGATAATCTTTGTCTGACAGCCTTGCCACATAGGGAAGTGCCGCAAGAAGTAACGGTTTCTCCTCCCGGTCTTCGGCCGGGACAGATCCTGTCAGCTTTTCAAAATAATCCCGACATTTTTCCTCTTCCCCAAGCAGAAGGTCTCCGTCCACATACAGCCGTCTCAGCCGGAAGGTCTCCCCGCCGGTCCTTCCACTCAGGCTCCCCGCCAAAGCCTTCAGCTGCTCCAGTGTGCGCACGGAAACCGCCCATCCCGTCCGCCGGTTCCACAGCGGCTGTCCGGCCCTTCTTTCCGGAGCATCCGTCCGCCGGGCCTCAGCCCCGCTTTCATCGTTTCGGGAACCGCCCAGCGACTCTTCCAGGGCCTGCACCGCCTGCCTGCGCAGGCGGTTGATTTCCTTCAGGGGATAAAAGGCGTCATCGCTTACCCGAATCTGTATTTTAGAAGCCGCAAAGGGACTTTCTCCAAGCCTGTCCAGCTGGTTTCGCAGGACTTCTTCCGTCATCGGCCTGCTCTGCGCGCACTGTACCGGTTCCCCGAAGACCTGCACAGCGGTCCTTCCTCTTTGCAGCGTGATCCTTGCAGGCGCGCCGGTCAGAAATTCCGCCTCCATCTCCACCTGCAGCCTGGGCCGTTCTTCCAGATACGCCTTCCGGATTTCCTCCAGCAGCCGTTGGTCTGCGCCGCTGTAGGCGGGACTGTCGTACGTCACCATCCCGCGGCCGTTCCGCCTGAAATAATACCCATCCTGAAGACTGCTTCTCACATAGAGGGACGCCAGGATATTCTCATCCTCTTTGGATACCAGAAAGGCTTTGGACGCCTCTTCGGGCCCAAGGCTCTCACGCAGGCTGTAATATTGGTCAATGTATTTCCGGTAGACCGCCGTGACGCCGGCGGTATATTCCGGTTTCTTCATCCTTCCCTCGATCTTGAAGGAGTCAATTCCGGCTTCCACGAACGCCGGAATATGCCGGACAGTACACATATCTTTCAGGCTCAGAGGGTAGCACAGCCGCCCCTTTTCTCCGCCCTTCACCCGATAGGGAAGCCTGCAGGGCTGCGCGCATCTTCCGCGGTTCCCGCTCCGTCCGCCCAGCATGCTGCTGAACAGGCATTGACCGGAATAACAGTAACACATCGCACCGTGGACAAAGGTTTCTACCTCAAGCTCCGACCGGCGTTTCAGCTCCTTGATTTCCGTAAGGCCAAGCTCCCTGGCAGGCACGATGCGGCTGACTCCCATTTCTTTTAACAGCTCCGCGCCCCAGTCCGCGCACAGGGTCATCTGTGTGCTGGCATGCAGCTTGAGGCTGGGAAAATCACGCCGGATCCGTTCAAGCGCTCCCATATCCTGAACGATCACTCCGGAAAGCCCCGCCTCGCAAAGGGGCGATAGAAATTCCCGCAGTTCGTTCAGCTCCTGCTCTTTGAACAGTGTGTTTACCGTCAGATAAACCTTTACATCAAACAGACGTCCATACCGGATGCACGCCGCAAGCGTATCTTCTGTGAAGTTTTCGGCGTATGCCCTGGCGCCGAATCTTTTGCCGCCCAGATACACCGCGTCTGCCCCCGCGGCAACCGCCCCGTAAAAGGCCGACGGACTCCCGGCCGGCGCGAGAAGTTCCACCTTTTTATGTTTTTCCATAGACATTCCGTTTTTAAAATCTTTATGAATAGAAAAGCTGTCCGAACGTGCGGACAGCCAGCCCAGTCAATGCAGCGGTCTATTTCTTTTTCAGTTCCGTTTCCAGACGAACGATCTTCTTTTCTTTCTCATCCAGCTCCTGCTGAAGGTTCTTTTCCTGTTCGCCGGCGCTTTCCAGCTTAATCTGGGTGGAAATCAGTTCATGCTTGATATCATAGAGCTCTTTATCCTTTGCCTGAAGTTCCTCCTCTAAAACGGAAATCTGTTTTTTCGCCTTGAAATAGTCGTCCGCAATGTTAAGCTGCAGCAGGACTCCCTGCGTATCCATGGGCTGCCGCCTGAAGCTCTCCACCTTCGTGTATTCGTTGATCTTGTTGTTGATATAGGAAGCGACCTTCTGAAGATACTCTTCACTCTCGTATCCGCTCAGGGTAAACACTTTCCCGCCGATGATCACTTCTGTATCTGTTTTGGAAGACATATCCGCACCCCTTTTGTATCAAGGCCTCCCGGCCTCGTTCCGCTTTTTCCGCCCCGATCCTTCCTGTACAGTATAGCGCAAATTGCCCGGACAGGCAAGCGTTTTCTGCACAGCCCTGAAACTCCGCCTCCGCCGGTGCGACGGCTCCTGCGGCGAAACGGTTTCCACGGTTCAAAGCCCCAGGCCAAGATGACGGTAAGCCAGCTCCGTCACCACTCTTCCCCTGGGCGTCCGGTTCAGAAAACCGTTTTTGATCAGATAAGGTTCATACACGTCCTCTATGGTTCCCGCGTCTTCTCCGATGGCCGCCGCAAGGGTGTCAAGCCCCACCGGGCCCCCGCCGAATTTTTCGATCATGGTGGTCAGCATGTTTCTGTCGATATGGTCCAGACCAAGCCTGTCCACATCCATCAGATCCAGAGCGGTCCTCGCCACATCCTCCGTGACCACGCCGTCATACTTCACCTGCGCAAAGTCACGGACCCGCTTCAGGATCCGGTTTGCCAGTCTCGGCGTGCCACGGCTGCGGCGCGCCATCTCCAGCGCTCCGCCCGGCTCCGCTTCCACATTCAGGATTTTCGCGGAATGAAGGATAATGGTCTGAAGTTCCTCCACCGTGTAAAATTCCATGTGGTAGATCATGCCGAAACGATCCCGCAGGGGAGCTGTCAGAAGCCCTGCCCTTGTAGTTGCGCCCACCAGCGTAAACTTCGGAAGCTCCAGGCGGACCGAACGGGCTGTGGATCCCTTTCCGATCATAATGTCAATGCAGTAATCCTCCATGGCGGGGTAAAGAACCTCCTCCACCTGGCGGTTCAGGCGGTGGATCTCGTCCACAAACAACAGATCGCCCTCCTCCAGCCCATTTAAAATGGCAGCCATCTCTCCCGGCTTTTCGATGGCGGGCCCGCTGGTAACCTTCAGGTGTACGCCCATCTCATTTGCAATTATTCCGGCAAGAGTAGTCTTTCCCAGTCCGGGCGGCCCGTAAAAAAGGACATGGTCGAGAGCGTCCCCTCTCTGCTTCGCGGCCTGGATATAGACCTTCAGATTCTCCTTGACCTTCGCCTGACCGATATAGTCGTCAAGGGTCTGGGGACGCAGGGAGCCTTCGATCCGCATGTCTTCTTCCGTTATGTTGGTTTCAATCATCCTCTTGGGCATGGGAAGATCCTTTCTGTCACGTTTTGAAAAGCGGTGGAAACGCAGGATTTATGTGATCTTAAAACAGATGCTTTAAAGCGGCCTTCAGGATCGCGCCGGAATCCATTGCGTCGGCGTTCTCAATGGCATTTACCGCCTTCAGGGCCTCCGCCTGGCCGTATCCGAGGGATACCAGCGCGGCCAAAGCCTCCTGCTTCTGGGGCGTATCGGCGGCAGCCGCATGGGCTGTGCCGTAAGCGGCCGCCTCGCGGCTGATCATGGCATCGTTGATCTCAAGCTTTCCCTTTAACTCCAGGATCAGGCGTTCCGCCGTCTTCGTCCCCACGCCGGGAGCCTTCGCAATGGCTTTGGCGTCTCCGGAAACAATGGCAAACCGCAGGGAATCCGCATCCAGCACGGAAAGAATGGACAGCGCACCCTTGGGGCCGATTCCGCTTACGGTGATGCATTTTTTGAAAATCTCAAGATCGTTTCTGGACAGAAAGCCGTACAGCCAGAAAGCGTCCTCTCGGACACTGGTGTAAGTGTAGAGCTTGACAGATTGGCCAACGCCCGGCAGCCTGGCGGCCGTGTCCGCAGAAATCTTCACGTTCATCCCCACGCCGCCCACGTCGACCACCACGTTGTCTTCGGCAATATCATCAATGATTCCCCTTACGTATGCTATCATACCGTCTCCCGTTCCGGAACAGGCGGCATCCGCGCCTGTCGCTGTGTGGCATTTCCTTTTTTCAGTTTAGCATATCCAAACATATGTTTCAAGTGCTGTGTGCTTTGTTTTGTTCTTTAATATTCCTTTAATATTCTGTAAATGTTCTTTTAATCGCCTTTACGGGCTTGCGTATATATGCTATATTTCCCGTAAATTCTGTTGAAACGGAGGTTAAAAGACATGAAAACGTTTAGAACACTGCTTTTCTTGTCCCTGATCTGCTCCCTTTTTCTGGTATCCTGCGCAAACGGGGACGGACAGACAGAACGTCCGGAAGTGGTTCTGGCCATGGTCGCCAGCGAAGCTGACGCCGATATGGAAGAAGCCGTGCAGCGCTTCAATGAAAGTCAGCAGGAGTATACGGCCCGGCTGGAGTATATCCTGATTGAAACGGAAACGAACGGATACACAAGCGAGCAGTTTGACGCGGCTGTGGAACGGCTGAAGATCAGTCTTGTCACAGGAAAGAGCGATTATGACGCGCTCTGGCTGGACGATTCCCTTCTGTGGAGTCTGGATGTGCAGGACCTGGCCGATCTTGGGATTTTTGAAGATCTCGGACGCTGGCTTGACCGGGAGGACGGTCTGGAGCGGGAGGATTTCTTCGATATGGTCCTCACCGCCTTCACCCTGAATGACACGCTGTTTTCCCTTCCTGCAAAATTCAGTGTGAAATGCCTTTACGGGGATCCCGATCTGCTCGGCAGCAGGACGGAATGGACGCTCCGGGAGTTTCTGGATTTTGCACAGGAGCATCCCGACATGCGTCTTTTGAACTGTGTCTATCCCGGCTTTGCGATCCTTGATCTGTATCGCGCCAGCCAGATCCGCTTTGTGGATACAGACCAAAACGGTGAGCTGGTTTTTCAGGAAAAGCTGCTTGGCGACTTTCTTGACTTTTGCAAAAACTGTCCTTCCCGACAGGGGGAACGGGGATTGTTTTACGCGGACATCAATCTGGATTCCGCACAGCAATACCGCTATATTGACACACAGCCTAAATGCTTTCTCGGATATCCCAGCCAGAACGCGCAAAATGGCTGTATGATTATAGATGACGGTTCCGTCTCCATTCTGAGCTGCTCGGACTGTAAAGAGGGCGCCTGGGCCTTTCTGGAATTTCTGCTGCTGCAAATGGCCGATGAAGGAAATACCGAAGACCACTTTACCTCAGTGCGGTCAACCTACCCTGCCATGAAAGACCTCTTCGAGAAGAGAATGACCGAGGAACTGTCTTATCAGTGGGCCCGTGATGAAAACGGTGAAATTCTCAAAGACGAATCAGGCGAACCCCTGTTGAAGTTCTGGTCCGTCCATGACGACTTTACGTATCCGCCCCTGACAGAGGAAGATGTAGCCTTCGTGAGAGACTTTCTGCTCTCCGCTCGCGGCGCACACCTTCAGATATATGCAGAAACCGAGGAAGCCAAGATTCTGATGGAGGAAATCGTTCCCTACTTTGAAGGCGAAAAAACACTGGAAGATACTGTAGATATCATCAAGCGGAGGATGATGATCCTGTACCAGGAAGCTTCCGATAGACCACCGCAAAGCACAGAAGATGCACCAGGAACGTCAATCCCCAGCTGATGGGATAGGAAACATAAAGACATTCCAAAGTCGGAACCTTTCGGAAAGCCGTGTAGATCCAGACCACCCGGAACAGGCAGGCGCCGGTCAGGGACACCAGCATGGGCATGATAGAGTAACCCATTCCCCGAAGCGACCCCACCATAACGTCCATCGCGCCGCACAGAAAATACAGAATGCAGATATAAGCCATCCGCAGCGTTCCGTAACGGATCACCTCTGCGTCGGGAGAATAAATGCGCAGCAGAAGCCCCGACGCAAGGTAGGCGCCGCTGCCCATGAGAAATCCTACCACCGTCACAAGACCAAGACAAATGGCCGTCACTTTTCCCACTCTCTTAAACTTCATGGCACCGTAATTCTGACCGCAGAAGCTGACGGCGGCCTGATGAAAGGCGTTCATGGCTGTATAGACAAAGCCTTCGATATTGCTGGCCGCCGTATTTCCCGCCATGGCGATGGAGCCGAAGCTGTTCACGGAGGACTGGATCAGAACGTTTGAGATGGAGAAAAGCGCGCCCTGCAGCCCCGCGGGCGTACCGATCTGAACCATTTTGACAAGTTTTCCAGGGGCGATTTTCATTCCTTTCAGAACCAGCCGGTAATCACCGTCAGAAAGCGCCAGGCAGCGGACCACCAGCGCAGCCGAGATGGCCTGAGAGATCACGGTCGCCGTCGCGACACCCGCAACGCCCATGTGAAAGACGATGACGAAGATCAAATTCAAAATCACATTGACGATTCCCGCGGCCAGCAGATAATACAGCGGCCGCCTGGTGTCGCCCACCGCCCGCAGCACGGCGCTGCCGAAGTTATACACCATCATGAACGGCATTCCCGCAAAATAGATCCGCATATAAAGGACCGAATGAGATATCACGTCGTCCGGCGTCCCCATCAGCACAAGCGCCGGGCGCGACACAAAAAATCCCACAAAGATCAGAATCACGCCGCTTATGGCAGCCGTGGCAATGGCGGTCTGCACCATGCTTTTCAGTTCTTCCTTCTGGCCCGCGCCATAGAAATGGGCGACCAGCACATTCGTACCCACCGAAAGCCCGATGAACAGATTAACGATCAGGTTTGTCAAAGAACCGGTGGCTCCTACCGCCGCCAGAGACTCGTTCCCGGCAAAACGCCCCACCACCACGATATCCGCGGCATTAAACAAAAGCTGCAAAATGCCGGACAGCATCAGGGGCACATAAAAGATCAGGATTTTCCCCAGCAGCGGGCCGTTGCACATGTCAATCTCATACTTCCTGCCGCCTGCCCCCGCACTCTTCTGTTCCGTCTTTTCGTTTCCGTATCCTTCCTTCTCCATACCCATTTCCCTCTATAATCCTTCCTGCTCTTTGCTCCGTCTTGAAGAATTTTCTCTGGCTGCCCGGCGTCTGTTCCGGCCGGTTCGATCCGAAAAATTCCGTAAATCCGAAACACCCCGCCCTGGGCGGAGTGTTCCTGTCTTCAGTCATATCCATATCCGAACCTTAATCGGCATCGGAACTTTGGCTGACGCTTATTTGCTGTTGATATAGTTAATCAGTCCCTCTGAAGCGATAATCTTCTGCATAAACTCCGGAAACGCCTGCCCCTGAAAAGAGGTGCCCTTCGTCACGTCGGTTATGACACCTGTGTCAAAATTTACTTCAACCTCATCCCCGTTCTCAATGCCTCTGCTGGCCTCGGGGCACTCAATGATGGGAAGACCGATATTGATGGCGTTCCGGTAAAAGATGCGGGCAAAGGTCTCCGCGATCACACAGCTCACGCCCGCGGCCTTTATGGCGATAGGCGCATGCTCTCTGGAGGAGCCGCAGCCGAAATTCTTTTCCGCCACAATGATATCCCCTTTTTTTACCTGTTTGATAAAATTGCCGTCAATATCTTCCATACAATGAGCGGCAAGCTCCGCCGGGTCGGAGGAGTTTAAATACCTTGCGGGAATGATGACATCTGTGTCAACATTGTCGCCGTATTTGAAAACCGTGCCTTTCGCATTCATATCAATTACCATGCCCTTCCTGTTTGTTTTTATATAACCTGTTTGAAAAACCGTGAAGATCCTACAGATCCTCCGGGCCGGAAATCCTGCCGGTGACGGCGCTGGCAGCCGCGACGGCCGGGCTGGCGAGATAGATTTCCGAAGTCACATGCCCCATGCGTCCCACAAAGTTTCGGTTCGTAGTGGAGACACAGCGTTCTCCCTCCGCAAGGATCCCCATATAGCCGCCGAGACAGGGACCGCAGGTAGGCGTACTGACGACGGCGCCGGCTTCGATAAAGGTCTTTAAAAGCCCCTCTTCCATGGCCTGCAGATAGATGGCCTGCGTCGCAGGGATCACGATGCAGCGCATTCCCTTGGCCACATGCCTTCCCTTCAGCACCTCGGCCGCCGTGCGCAGATCCTCCAGCCTTCCGTTGGTGCAGGAGCCGATCACCACCTGATCCACGGCAATGGGATCCATCGCCTTAATCTCATCCAGCGTATGCGTGTTTTCCGGCAGATGGGGAAAAGCTACCGTGGGACGCAGCGTGCTCAGATCCACTGTGTATTCCCCGTCGTATACAGCGTCCGGATCCGCCTCAAACACTTTATAGCTCCGGCTGGAATGTTCCGCCATATATTGCCGCGCCTTCTCATCCACCGGAAAGATCCCGTTCTTTCCCCCGGCCTCAATTGCCATATTGGCGATGGTAAAGCGGTCGTCCATAGAAAGGTTTGCGATGCCATCCCCGACAAATTCCATGGATTTATAAAGCGCCCCGTCCACGCCGATCATGCCGATGATATGTAAGATCACGTCCTTGCCGCTGACCCATTTAGCGGGCTTCCCTGTCAGACGGAATTTCAGGGCGGCAGGAACCTTGAACCACGCTTTGCCGGTAGCCATTCCGGCCGCCATATCCGTGCTTCCTACACCCGTGGAAAACGCGCCCAGCGCCCCATAGGTGCAGGTGTGGGAATCGGCGCCGATGATCACGTCTCCGGCCACGGTAAGTCCCTTCTCCGGCAGGAGGGCGTGTTCGATTCCCATCTCTCCCACCTCAAAGTAATTGGTAATCTCGTTCTTTTTTGCAAACTCCCGGACACATCTGCAGTGCTCGGCGGATTTGATATCCTTGTTCGGCACAAAATGATCCGGCACAAGGGCGATCTTGTCTTTGTCAAAAACGCCCTTTACGGTAAATTTATCCATCTCCTTGATTGCCACCGGACTGGTAATATCGTTGCCCAGAACCAGATCCAGTTTTGCCTCGATGAGCTGGCCGGCTTCCACCTTCTCCAATCCGGCCGCCGCCGCAAGAATTTTCTGTGTCATTGTCATTCCCATATGCTTACCACACCTTTCTCAGCAGCTTTTCTGACTGCGGGTATCTGATCGCCAAACACCCCTGCCAAACATCATAACATAGAAAATAATATTGTTCAAACATTTTTTCCGCTCACTTCTTTTCGTCCAGAAACAGCTGTACCCTGTTATCCAGGATCTCCACCGTCTCCTCCAGACTCCGCCGGCCTTCAAAGTACGGCGGAAGCTCTTCGTAAAAGAAATCCTCTATCTCCGATACCTTCCAGTTGGCCGGCCGGGCGTTCTCGATCAGGAAGCGGGCCGCCTGGGCCTGCTCCTGCGTCATGGCTGGCAGAAATGAGTTCCCTGCGACTCCCTGCTCCTTCCTCTCCCTTGCCAGATCTATGCTCTCCTCCAGGGTACTGAGCCGCACAGGCACCTGGGGAGGGGTTCCCACATTTCCTATGATGATATCAGAGAGGAACAGCCTTTGGTTCTCCTTTGACAGGAGGAATCGCAGAAATTCCTCCGCCCCTTCCTTATATTGTGAATTGATATTCACAAAAAACATGGGCGGGTCCACATAAATCCCGTTTCCCTCGGATCTGGGATATCCGATACAGACAGGGTCTCCCTGAAAAATAGTCTCCAGGCTGCCGGGATCCCCGCCCCAGATCGTGCCCCAGCTCTGGGCCATAAAATTATGGGCGGCAAAGGTTTTTCCCTCCTCCACAGCTTTGGCCGCATCCTCCCAGTCAGGGAACTCAAAATCCATAGGATCCGCGTACTCCCGGGCAAATTCCAAAAACTCCCGGAACGGTTCTTCCATCAGATGGCTCTTCCCTGCCTCCCAGTCGATGAAATCTCTGTTGTCATTGTCATAGAGGCCGTAATACAGAACGATTTCAGTCCCGTCATATCCCCACTGCAGGACCTTTGCTCCAGACTCCCGCACCGTCTCCATCAGTTCCGGCAGCGTAAAGGAGGTCCTGTCTTCAGCGTATTTCCTGGGATAGGCCGTCAGATAAAATCTGGCAAAATAGGGCAGACCGTACTGCACCCCGTCGATCTTTCCCGCCTCCATCGCCGCGGGCCAGAAATCCTCCTCATCCTCCAGAAACCCCTCCAGATTCTGCAGACATCCTTCTTCCGCCAGAGCCGTGATCTTTCTGGAATAATCGCTCAAAAACAGATCCGGTCCCCGGCCGGCGGAAATCTCCATCTGAATCTTTCTCCAGAACTCCGCCGACAGTTCCCCTGCGTCTGCCGGCATAAGGCCGTAGGGATCATAGGGGTACTCCATTTTCACCCGATACCGTTCGCTCGTCCTGTTAAATTCCCCGATTGCCGTTTCGAGAGCATTGTAAAGATCCGTTGACGCAATAATGATCTCCTGCTTCTCCGGCAGAGGCTCCTGGTTTCTTTCGATCTGCAACACGAGTTCTTTCGTGCAATTGGTATACAAAAGCAGGCTGCCGTTTTCCGAGGCTCCCATCGCGTACAGAACCGACAGAGGATAATCCCGGTCAAAAAAGCTGCAGGCTTCCTCCACTTCCCCCTGTTCCACACGCCACAAAAACCTGTTATCCGCAAGATACAACACCCCGTCCGCATCATAAATCCCATGAAGGCTCATCGCGTTGACCGCTCCCAGGGACTGTCCCTCTTTCAGAAACGGCGTCCCGTCCTCCAGGTTCCAGACCCCCGCCTGCTGGTCTCTGATACCGTACCAGAGAAGCTCTCCGCTCTTCGGATCCTGCAAAATTCCACAGATTCGAGCTCCCTCTTCCAGCCTCCTGTTCCCTGCCGGCCGAAAATGTTCATCGTACAGCGTAACGGTTCCCTGTTCTCTGGAATCATAGGAAACATATCTTCCATCAGAGACAAGAAGGAGTTCCGCGTTATCCGAAAATTCTTTCTCATCCCCTTCAAAACCGCTGTCCGTAAGCGGCTCCAGGTTTCCCGTTCCCGGCTGCCACCGTGCAGGGTAATAGAGATACTGGCCATTCTCCCCGGGATCCCTGCTGCGCAGGATAACGGTCAAAGCGCCTTCCCTGACACCCGCTATGAGTACCGGAATGTCCCCGCAGGAGCCGGTCTCCTCCGTTACCCACTCCTGATAAGGCGGTTCCATGACCTGAATATAGTTTTTCTGCTGAAAGGGTTCCTCCGTGGTAGAATACTGGACCCAATGATAAAATGTATCGCCGCACAGCCGCGAGATATTTCCGGATATCGTGTATTCCTGCTCAAATGCATTGGGGATTCCCTCATAGGAAGAAAGCGCTGTCTCCTGAAAATGGTAATAGAACTGTCCCGGTTTCATCGATTGTGACGCTTCCGCCGCGCCTGTCCCCTGCGCTCCCTTTTTGCCGCAGGCTGAAAACATCGAGAAAGCGAAACAGCATACAAGACAGCGGATAAGAACGGAGGCCCTTTTCTTCCATGACGCTCTTTCCATGTTTTCAAGTTTCATAGACAACCCTCCCTGCTTTAACCTTCTGAAGCATCTGCATATTCGATTAAGCCTTTGTTTTTCAATAGTTAATGTGATAACATTGCTTTACAATCCGCCATATCTTTCATTTATTATCTCGCTAATTTTTCTTGTTTCCCTGATATTTCTCCCTGTTGTCTTAACAACAATACCGTATCCTTCATCTGTCCAAGGCAACACAATTTCAATCAGACCGTTATCATATATTCCTTTTATAAATTTACGTTCATGCGGATTAAATGGCATAGAATTGATTATGCCTATTACATATGGACATCTGAGTAACCGCTTTGAAAAATCCATCAGCACATCCATACCATGATCACTTCTTAGCGAAATCTTCTTGTCCACAGCCGACAAGCCGCTTTCCAACAATTCCGTTTCCTCGAATTGCATATACGGGATATGTATCTCAACATGCTGCTCTATGCTTATATTCCTGACTACTATATCTGTCTCGTCTTTCGCAATGTGCACATATGCATCATCCCACAGCTTTCCATAAATACTCAAACATGCAGAATTAAGTATAGATGCCAGCGCAAAACCCACACAGAGCCTATTATCATAAGTCCATTCATAATTCAGATACTCATCCTGCTCTTTCTCCACAGTTTCCGATTCATAAGGAACCCTGAAAAACGAGAAATAAAAATTTGTAATATTTCGGAAATCTGGCATTCTTTGGAGCATCTGGAATATCTTCTGATAATCAGCAGAACTGATCCTGCAAGTTGTTATATTATAATTCCGCAATGCCTGATAAACTTTTGCAAGAATTATAATTGACTCTCTGCTTATACATTCTACACCATCTAATGACAGTTCATTAAAAAACAAATCCAATTTGTATCTCCTCAAGTAATATTATTTTTTTAACTCACTTTTTATATGATTACATCAATTCCGTCATCAAAATCCCCCATTCATCCAAAAGTCCTGTAGGATAATCACTCAGATTTCCTTTGCCGTCAATATAAATATTGTCCACTTTCGTTTCCTGTTCCCTGTTTTTTGAAAAATAAGAAATTTCTACTTTTTCATTCTTAATCTGTCCGTTTTTTACGGCAACTCTTACCCCATTTATCACATGATCACTATGGGATTCACAGATAATCTGACAACCATGCTCTGCCGCCAGGGCCATTAATCTCCCCATCATTGCCTGCCCCCTTGGATGAAGATGCGATTCCGGATTTTCAATCAATAACAGACTGTCCTTTTCGGAAACTAGCAGTTCTACAATAAGAGGCAACGCATATGGAATCCCGAAGCCGACATTAACAGGAAGAAATGCGTCCGATATGAGCCCATCTCCACTATAACTGATTGCCAGTTTCGCTTTCTCTATGGCAGGAAGCAGTTCTGCGGTTATCCTGATACCCGGTGATATTTCTGCCATCCATGCAGAAACCTGATCAATCAGACGGTTTGTCTTTCCAGACGGTAGACACATCTCTTTGGAAATGCGTATTTTCTCGCCTTCAAGCGCCAAAAAAGGAACTACAAATTCCCCCATCGTTCCTAATTTCGCAACTCCGTTTCTTTTCCAGTTTTCAACACTGTATTGTTTTCTGGGTCCCAAGTGTTCCGCCCCCAGATAAGAAAACTGCCCTGAAAATAAAGAAACCGAATAATCGCTGTCTACTCCTGCTCCAATCCGCACCAACTGGTCACTGTTTGGATTGTCCAACTCATATTTATAATAGCAGTCAAATTTTACATTGTCAGTGTATTGCACATAAAATCTTATCGTCTCAGTAACCCCGCTTTGACAGAAAATGTCCTTGCCCGTTCCCAACTGTATCATGTCTCCGTTTGTGTACAGACAATCCAGGTTTGATTCATGATTCTCCCAAAAACTCTGCCTTAACAACAACAGCGCCTGTATCACAGATGATTTGCCCATACCATTCATTCCAAAAAATAAATTCAGATTTTCTACCGGCAATGACAATCTCTTTATTGACTTGAAATTCTCCAATTGAATATAATTAATCATCCTCTAATACCTCTTGAAAAATTTTATGAATTGCTTTATATCTGCCCTCGACATTATTTATGGCTGCAGTACCCCTGGTAATAATATCCACAAATTTTTTATCTGCTAACAATGCTGTGTACTTTTCGATCAGTCTGTCTTTCCTATCTAACAGTTTTTGGCAATCTTCCTCATCCAATTTCGCCAAGTTCACCGTCACCGCATCATACAGAGGTTTATTGATTCTGCCATATCTTCCATCAGAATTAATTTTTCTGAAAGCAGTATTTCCAAAAATATCAACTGCATATTTCATAGCTTTCAGAAAATCTTTACGACACTTTTCAATCGTAGGTTCTGTCTCCTTTTGTAATCGAATCATTACATCATTTAAATAATCTTCCAGATTGCCTGAATATTTCTTTGTTCCTAAGAGATAAAAGGCTAAAAAACGGTTTACAAACTCACAATCCAACATTCTTGAAGAGTCTATTTTGCTTCGCGTCACTTTCACAAACTCATTGGAATGCGCCAGTTCTTTTAATAAGTTTGCCGCCTGACCCCTGTAGACAGAATTTTTAATTTCCGCCGGTTCCAGCGTTAATCCGCCTGTATTGATTCTGTTGAATATACTTGTCCGCACCTTGTCTGGAGTACCTGATCTGATAATATAGGTTGTTAACGGCTGCTGCTTTATCCGCCTTTGAATGATCGGGGGAAGTCCCTCAAATTTTTTCCCCTCATATTCCTTTAAATACTCCAGTTCCGTCAGCACAAGGCGCTCTGGGTCGTTCTCATCAAGTGCCATAAATTTTTTCAGCGTATACAGCCTCTGTAAACCGTCCACAACAATTAATTTATCATCATCCAGGCGGTCAAAGTAGAATGTGGGCAAAGGAATGCGAATAATCAATGATTCTATCAGTCTGCTCTGCTGCCGTGGAGTCCATAAGTTAGGATGTCGCTGAAAATCAGGTTCCAGCAGAATATCATCATATTTCAATTGTTCAATAATATTAGCAACCACCATTGGTTCAGAAACAATATCCACGGCTTTGGGATCAAAAGGTTCTACTCTTTCTTCCCTATTTGTATCACAATACAATTGTTCTTCTTCTATTCCATCCAATCCGTCTAATGTTTCAATTTCTCCAGTATTCATCATAATATTCCTTTCACATGCAACTCCTGATACTCCTTGTCTTTCCTTGTGTATCTATTATACACAGGATACCTATTTGTTACAACTTGGTATTTTAATGTGGCCAATTATTATCTCTATTAAATGGTTGTTTAAAAAGCCCCTCAATCGTCCACTCTGCTTCAAAATCTCATAGCCTATTGCCCGCTTAGCCAATGTTCGTGCGCCAATTATCACAAGACACAAGATAATTCGGAATATTCTCTGTATTTTCAAAGATTGATACCAGTATAATTTGACCCTGCAGAAGTCTTCAGCAGTTTCTACTTTAGGTGCCGGGATTTTCAATTCTCCCATGCCTTCTTCCATGCGGTCAAAGCCACTGCCTCATCATTCAAGGATAACCAATATAGCTTTTATGCCTGATGATCCGTGCAGGTTCCATTTTCAATCCGAATATTATCTGGCATCATAAGGTAGAAGAAAACTACTTCATGATGATGGATATTGTTGATATTATAAAAACGTTCTTGAATAAATGCCAACCGGTCGATAGAAAGAAGAAACCCCGTTTCCTCGTGAGTTTTTTCCTCACCCTCTTTGCTGATGACTTCACCGAGCTGCTTTTTGATCTTCGGGGCGTTCACGTTGTCGTTGTAGGCCCAGCCTTCGCTGCCCATGTTGTACGGCAGATCCAGGTTCCTGCCGATTTTGATACAATTCGTGTTTTCATACCACATCGGTGGTTAGTATCTTTGGTTTACTCTTTTCGTTAAACCGGAAATTCTTGAGTGCTAAAAAACCGTACGATGCTGTTTATTCCGCAAAGGACTTTTTCGTCTTGAACGGCGGGCCTTTCATTCGTATTGTGGCTGTACACAACATTGTGAATGTTATAACAGTTCATATGATGCAGCAAAGTACAGGCAGTTTCATATGGCTTTTCTATATGTCCGTCCCCACCGCCTACAAGTATAACTGCTCCCTTTTTCGATTTTGAGACAGGAGTTTCATTTCTGAAGAAACGGGCGCAAAAATATCTCTGTAATCTGCTTCCTACATCCAACAATCGGCCTGTTAATTCTGAAAAATAGATGGGGGAGGCTATTACGATATTGTCGCATATCTGGATATATGAATATACCTCCTGCATTTCATCGTGAATTGCGCAACTGTCATTTTCCCAGCAAAATCTGCAATCAATGCACGGCGATATACTACATCTATATGCGTTTACAATATGACTTTCACCCTTCAGAGCATTTACCAGTTTTTCAACAAGTGATGCGGTATCTCCATTTGCTCTTGGCGACCCATTCAGTATTAGTGTTTTCATTATCGTTCACTTTCCGCTTATGATGTCAGCTTTTCCGATGCACTCAACTTATCCTCCAAACATATACATATGAATCTTTTTTGACGAGTATTGTAACGGTAAACCGGATCTACTGAGGTTTGCTTTGTATTTCCTTGATTCTAATCTCCACGATCTTTTTAAGAAAAAACAAATCATCAAAGGCAGGGTTGTCAATTCTAAAAGTACATCCGCAAATATCGTTAAATTCTTTTCCGAATATCACTTTATGTCGTCCACCTCCGCAGGAACCGCAATGACCGCAATGGTCGACATATTTGTAAGCAATTTCCTTTGTTTTCTCGTTGACCGGGTATTTCCCGAGATATTCCGAATCCATATCATCAGACCATCTTTGAATCCTCCATTCTCTTCCTGCAAGGAGGATTCATATTCATGTCACAGAGTAATTCTTCTCTGCACCGGGAATATAGACCGCTTTTGCCCTGTGTGGCAGTTCTCTGCCATATATTTCTGAAAATTCTATTACTGCATCGTGGGGGACGGATTCATTCCCTGCTGCGGCTCAGACAGTTCAATGATCTTGTCCATCTGCCTGTCCACAAGCCCCGCTACCAGATCCGCAAACGGCTGCAGATCCCCCTCCACTGCATAGGCATCCAATGTTTTGAAATATTCCAGCCGGTCCTCTTTCGCAACCGATACAGCCGGAAAACCTTCCGCCATGAGCTGGTAATTCATGATAAGCCTCGATGTTCTTCCGTTCCCGTCCGTAAACGGGTGGATCTTCACAAACTCCGCATGTGTCCACGCCGCCATTTCGATCTGGTTTAATTCCTTTCCCTTCCATGACAGATCCGCATAGAAATCCTTGACCTGCCGGTACATCAGTTCAGGGGGCGGCGGCATATGACGTGCACCGGATATATATACCTGCACATTCCTGTATACCCCGCCTGTCTGGATATTTTCCATCAGCAGCGCATGAATATCCTTCACGATCTTTTCATCCAGCGGTTTCCCCTGTCCGATACAGTCCTTTACATAACGATATGCCTTACGGTGGTTGACCGCCTCATAGATTTCCCGCAGGGCTTTTCCCCCGATGGATATCCCATCCTCCAGCAGAACCTTCGTTTCCATCAGGGAAAGCGTATTTCCTTCGATGGCTGTGGAATTATGGGTATATTCCACTTCAAATGCCTGCTCATAGGTAAACATCGTAAATTCCGGAATCGATTCCCTACATCTTTGATACCATTCTTTTTTCCCGAACAGTTCCTGATAATCCACAAAAAACCTCCTGCCGTCTCCAAAATCTTCTCATACAGTATAACACATTTTCACGCATCCGTAAGCCGTATCCTCCATATTTATCCGGAGAATTTTCAGTACGCCCTTCCTACTCCCCAGAATGACCCAGCGCTCCCCGTCAAAGTCCTCAAGCATCTCGATCTCAGCCACGCCTTTCAGCACATTCATCAGCGCATATTAAAAAGACAATTCCCAGAGCGAACCTTTCATTCGCTTGCATACCATAGGAATTGCCTTTTCCGGCCCCGTATTTTCGGTTAACAGTTCCATGCCCGCCTTTACAGGCACTACATCATTTTTTTGTTTCTTTCAAAATATTTCTTGGTACGAAAAAACCCGCAAACCTTGATGTTTACGGGCTTTGTAGCTGCCGCTCCTGCGGCAGGTTTCGCTCCCCGAGCAGGGCTCGAACCTGCAACAACTCGGTTAACAGCCGAGTGCTCTACCATTGAGCTATCGAGGATTATGGTCTTTTCTTCACTGACATGATACAGTGTATCCGTTCACCAAAAATTTATGCATGTAACGGACTAAGCAGATAACGGGAGTCGAACCCGCCTTTCCAGCTTGGGAAGCTAGCGTTCTACCGATGAACCATATCTGCACAGCGTACCGCCTGATAAAGCGTTAACCGCTTACTTTTCTACTATATCATATCCGTCGCAGTATTTCCAGCATTATTTTTTAAACCGGCATATTTTTTTGCAAAAAGCGCAATGTTAATTTTGACTATTTCATTACAAAATGGATCTCAGGATATTCATGTTCTACACACTCAATCCACTCATCCGTCCAGCCATCTCCCAAATATACGGTTTCCAGGCTGCTGCAGCCCCAAAACATATGATCCACAGTCTCCACGCTGCTTGTGTCAAAGCCGCTCAGATCCAGCTCTTCCAGGCTGCTGCAACCGAAAAACATACTACTCATAGCCGTCACGCCGCTTGTGTCAAAGCCACTCAGATCCAGCTCTTTCAAATTGCTGCAGTTTTCAAACATGCTATGCATACTGGTCACACTGCTTGTGTCAAAACTGCTCAGATCCAGCTCCTTCAGGCTGCTGCAGCCACCAAACATAGCTTCCATATCCGTCACGCTGCTCTTATCAAAACTGCTCAGATCCAACTCTTCCAAGCTGCTGCAGCTTTGAAACATACCCCTCATACCCGTCACGCCGCTTGTGTCAAAGCTGCTCAGATCCAATTCTTTCAGGCCGCTGCAGTCTAAAAACATATAATTCATAGACGACTCCACTCTACTTGTGTCAAAGCCGCTCAGATCCAGCTCTTCCAAGCTGCTGCACTCAGAAAACATACTATCCATCTCGTTCACGCTGCTCGTATCAAAGCCGCTCAGATCCAATTCTTTCAAGCTGCTGCAGCCCCAAAACATACCCCCCATATGGTTCACGCCGCTCGTGTCAAAGCTGCTCAGGTCCAGCTCTTTCAAGCTACTGCAACCATTAAACATACCACTCATAGAGTACACGCTGCTTGTATCAAAACTGCTCAGATCCAGCTCTTTCAGACTGCTGCAGCCCGAAAACATGCTGTCCATACTCTTCACGCTGCTCGTATCAAAGCTGCTCAGGTTCAGTTCTTTCAGGCTGGCGCAGTCCCTAAACATACCAAGCATATCATACTCCACACTGCTTGTGTCAAAATTGCTCAAGTCCAGCTCTTCCAGGCTGCTGCAGCGGTCAAACATACCACTCATATCCGTCACATTGCCCGTGTCAAAACTGCTCAGATCCAGCCCTTTCAGGCTGTTGCAGCCCGAAAACATATACTCCATAGACTCCACGTTTCTCGTATCAAAGCTGCTCAGATCCAGCTCTTCCAGGCTGTTGCAGCCCAAAAACATCTCATGCATACCCACCACGCTGCTTGTGTCAAAGCTGCTCAGATCCAGTTTTTCCAAACTGCTGCAGTCGGAAAACATATGATACATATACACCACGCTGCTCGTGTCAAAATCGCTCAGATTCAGCTCCTTCAGGTTTGTATAGCCGGAAATCATATTACTCATATCCGTCACACTGCCTGTGTCAACACCGCTCAAATCCAGACTGGTTGCCCCTGACTGTCTGGCCGCATTAATTTTATCGGACAGCTCTTCCGGACTCTTCCGAAAGACAACGATCCCTATGACCGCAATGAAAACCACGATTCCCACCGCCGACGCCAGAATGATCCAGCCCCGTTTCCCCGGATTCTTTCCCTTTTTCCCTTTCTCCGTCGGCTCTTTTCCGTTCATATCCGCAGAATTTCCTGTCGTCTCAGCCACGTCCGCACTGTGTTCTGCGTTCTGTTTGTTTTCCACTTTTGCATCTTCCAAGTCGCCCCCGCATTTGGGACAGGACTTTACGCCCTCCGCTACCTGACTCTTGCAATTGGGACAAAACATCTCCTTGTTCCTCCTTCTTTTTTGCCTTCCCTTTTCTCGCCTGTCCTTTCTCTGTTTTCCCCCCACAGAATGGGATTTTTTTATTTTACCCTCCCGAGGTCCTTTTGTCAACTGACGTACGAAAGGCGCATGGGTTTTGACTATTTCATTACAAAATGGATGTCAGGATATGCATGTTTTACACACTCGATCCACCCATCCGTCCAGCCATCTCCCCAATATACGGTTTCCAGACTGCTGCAGCCCCAAAACATATACTCCACAGACTCCACGCTGCTTGTGTCAAAGCCGCTCAGATCCAGCTCTTTCAGGCTGCTGCAGCCGAAAAACATACTACTCATATCCGTCACGCCGCTTGTGTCAAAGCCGTTCAGATCCAGCTCTCTCAGATTGCCGCAGTTTTCAAACATGCAATGCATACTGGTCGCACTGCTTGTGTCAAAACTGCTCAGATCCAGCTCTTCCAGGCTTCTACAGCCAGAAAACATAGCTTCCATATCCGTCACGCTGCTCTTATCAAAACTGCTCAGATCCAGTTCTTCCAAGCTGCTGCAGTTTTGAAACATACCCCTCATACCCGTCACACCGCTTGTGTCAAAGCTGCTCAGATCCAATTCTTTCAGGCCGCTGCAGTCCAAAAACATATAACCCATAGCCTCCACACTGCTTGTGTCAAAGCCGCTCAGGTCCAGCGCTTCCAAGCTGCTGCAACGGTCAAACATACTACTCATATCCGTCACGCCGCTCGTGTCAAAGCCGCTCAGATCCAATTTTTTCAGGCCGCTGCAGCCTTCAAACATACTGCTCATAGCCTTCACGCTGCTTGTGTCAAAGCTGCTCAAATCCAGCGTTTCCAAGCTGCTGCAGCGGGCAAACATAACATTCATATCCGTCACGCCGCTCGTGTCAAAGCTGCTCAAATCCAATTCTTTCAGGTTGCTGCAGCCTTCAAACATACTGCTCATAGCCTTCACGCTGCTTGTGTCAAAGCTGCTCAGATCCAGCTCTTTCAGGCCGCTGCAGCCTTCAAACATACTACTCATAGCTGTCACGCCGCTTGTGTCAAAGCTGCTCAGATCCAGTTCTTTCAGGCTGGCACAGTTCCTAAACATACTATTCATAGAGTACACGCTGCTCGTATCAAAGCTGCTCAGATCCAGCTCTTTCAGGCTGCTGCAATGGTCAAACATACTATTCATATTCTTCACGCCGCTCGTATCAAAGCTGCCCAGATCCAGTTCTTTCAGGCTGGCACAGTCCCTAAACATACCCAGCATATCATACTCCACGCTGCTTGTGTCAAAATTGCTCAGATCCAGCTCTTCCAAGCTGCTGCAGCCCGAAAACATACTATTCATATCCGTCACGTTGCCTGTGTCAAAACTGCTCAGATCCAGCCCTTTCAGGCTGCTGCAGCCCGAAAACATATACTCCATAGACTCCACGTTTCTCGTATCAAAGCTGCTCAGATCCAGCTCTTTCAGACTGCTGCAGCCCGAAAACATCTCATGCATACCCACCACGCTGCTTGTGTCAAAGTTGCTCAGATCCAACTCTTCCAGACTGCTGCAGTCGGAAAACATATGATACATATACATCACGCTGCTCGTGTCAAAATCGCTCAGATCCAGTTCTTTCAAGCTGCTGCAGCGGTCAAACAAATGACTCATATCCTTCACACTGCCTGTGTCAACACCGCTCAGATCCAGACTGGCTGCTCCTGACTGTCTGGCCGCATTAATTTTATCGGACAGCCCTTCCGGACTCTTCCGACAGACAACGATTCCCACGACCGCAATGAAAACCACGATTCCCACCGCCGACGCCAGAATGATCCAGCCCCGTTTCCCCGGCTTCTTTCCCTTTTTCACTTTCACATCTTCCTTTTCTCGCCTGTCCTTTTTCTGTTTTCCTACCCACAGGATGGAATGCTTTTATTTTGCCCTCCCGAGGCCCTTTTGTCAACTGCCCTACGAAAGGCGTAGGCACGGTATCAGCTCCGCCCTGTTGCCGCCTTCTCGTCAGACCGTAAAGCAACGTCGGCACTTGGCGAGGTACTCTCGAGCCTGGTGCCCGTTACGCTACGCGTCGAGCGCAAGCGTGTCTGCCGGAATGGCGGCGGCAGGGTGGAGCATTAAAAACAGGGGAAGCCGCCTGCTGCGGTCTCCCCTGTCCAATGTTTCCGTTTTATCTTTCTTACTTTCTGATATCCTGCGCTACATCCTTCATGGAGAAGCTGATCCTTCCCATCTTGTCCTTGCCCAGGCAGACAACGGTGACGACGTCGCCCAGCGTCAGCACATCTTCCACGCGGTTGATTCTCTCCTTTGCGATCTTGGAGATATGGACCATTCCCTCCTTGCCGGGAGCAAACTCGATGAAAGCACCGAATTCCTTGATGCTGACCACCTTTCCCTTGAAGATCTGGCCGGCCTCAAAGTCAGTGACGATGGTCTTTACCATCTCCTCCGCCTTCTCCATCATTTCCTTATCGGTGCCGCAGATGGATACGTTGCCGTCGTCCGTGATATCGATCTTTACGCCGGTACGGGCGATGATCTCATTGATGGTCTTCCCTCTCTGGCCCACCACATCGCCGATCTTCTCAGGATCGATCTGAATGGAAATGATCTTGGGCGCATACTGATTCACCTCAGGTCTGGGCGCTGCGATGGCGGGCTTCATGCAGTTTTCCATGATATACAGCCTTGCCTCGCGGCAGCGTGCGATGGCGCCCTCCACGATAGGTCTGGTCAGTCCGTGGATCTTGATATCCATCTGAATCGCGGTGATTCCCTCGGTAGTTCCGGTCACCTTGAAGTCCATGTCTCCAAAGAAATCTTCCAGCCCCTGAATGTCCGTGAGCAGTACGAAATCGTCGTCCGTATCTCCGGTCACAAGGCCGCAGGAAATGCCTGCCACCATCTTTTTGATGGGCACGCCCGCCGCCATCAGGGACATGCAGGAAGCGCAGGTGGATGCCATGGAAGTGGAACCGTTGGATTCAAAGGTCTCGGATACGGTCCGGATGGCGTAAGGAAACTCTTCCTCGCTGGGAAGCACGGGAATCAGCGCTCTCTCAGCCAGTGCGCCATGACCGATCTCCCTTCTACCAGGTCCTCTGGAAGGTTTCGTCTCACCTACAGAGTAGGAAGGGAAATTGTAATGGTGCATATATCTCTTACTTACCTCGTTCTCGTCAAGTCCGTCGATCTTCTGCTGCTCGGACAGGGGCGCCAGCGTGCAGACATTACAGATCTGGGTCTGCCCGCGGGTGAACATGGCGGAACCGTGTACCCGGGGGATAATGTCAACTTCCGCCGCCAGAGGACGGATCTGGGTGATCTCACGGCCGTCGGGACGCTTGTGATCCTTTAAGATCATCTTGCGGACGGTCTTCTTCTCATACTGGTACACAGCCTCGCCCAGAACAGCCAGCCAGTCTTCCTTCTCGGCGAAGGCTTCCTCCAGCTTCTCGGTGATGACGCGGATATTTTCCTCCCTCACCTGCTTTTCGTCGGTGAACACCGCCACCTCCATCTCTTCAGGCGGAACGATGCGCTTCATCTCGTCAAACATTTCCTGCGGGATAGCGCAGCTTGTGTACTCATGCTTTTTCTTGCCGACCTCGGCAACGATCTTGTCAATAAACGCGATAATGGTTTGATTGATCTCATGGGCCTTGTAGATGGCCTCAATCATCTTAGCCTCCGGCACCTCGTTGGCGCCCGCCTCGATCATGATCACCTTCTCGCGGGTAGAGGCCACGGTCAGGTTCAGATCGCCCTTCTTCCACTGCTCCTGAGAAGGATTTACGATCAGCTCTCCGTCGATCATGCCCATCTGGGTCATCGCGCAGGGTCCGTCAAAGGGAATATCGGAAATGCAGGTTGCGATAGCCGATCCAAGCATTGCCACCAGCTCAGGGCGGCATCCGGGATCCACGCTCATCACAAGGTTGTTTAACGTCACATCATTTCTGTAATCCTTGGGGAACAGAGGGCGCATGGGTCTGTCGATCACACGGCTGGTAAGCACTGCGTTTTCGCTGGCTTTTCCCTCTCTCTTGTTGAATCCGCCGGGAATCTTTCCCACAGCGTAAAGCTTTTCCTCAAATTCCACGCTCAGAGGGAAGAAATCGATTCCCTCCCTGGGCTTGTCCGACGCGGTAGCCGTGGACATTACCACCGTGTCGCCGTAGCGCATAAACGCGCAGCCGTTGGCCTGCTTTCCCACACGGTTGATGTCAACCCTGAGGGTGCGTCCGGCCAGTTCCATTTCGTATGTCTGGTACATAGTTTCCTCCATTCCGCCGCTTTCTGCGGCATATTTATTGAGCAGGAACAGAAGAGACCGAAACTACTGAAAAATCCATGCGCCATTTTATCCGCGCATACATTTTTCAGCGGTCTCGGGCTTTTCTTCTGCTCCGGGCTTTCAGCTGCAGATACATAGATACACAACAAGCGGAGGCGCCGTAAAACGGCTGTCTCCGCTTTATGATGCGACTTATTTTCTCAGACCCAGCTTGTCGATCAGGGAACGGTATCTCTCGATATCTTTCTTCTTCAGATACTCCAGCAGACCTCTTCTCTGACCCACCATCTTCAGCATACCCCTGCGGGAATGATGGTCCTTGGGGTTGTCCTTCAGATGATCGGTGAGCTCCTGGATCCTTGCGGTAAGTACCGCGACCTGCACCTCAGGCGAACCGGTATCGCCGGGCGTCCTCGCGTACTCGTTCATGATAGCTGTCTTTTTTTCCTTGGAAATCATTGTCTTCTCCTCCTGAATCTTAAAAACTCTTTTAACCGCCTGACACTAGGACCGGGTCGGAGTGTCCCAGATCTGAGTGACGGCTGGATAACCTTAAACAGAATACCACACTTTTTCTACAATGTAAACAAAAACTTTTCACGACTCAGGGTACAGAACTGTTCGGCTCCCGCCCGGTCAGTCCCGAAGCACCCTGACATACTTTACAGGCGTCCGGTAATTATACTTGCTGATCTTGATTCCGGTCTTCGGGCTGCTGGCATGGATCACCTTGCCGCCGCCGATATACAGCGCAACATGATTGATGTTCCCTTTGCTGTTGGAATAAAACACCAGATCCCCGGGCTGAAGCTCCGAAACGCTGATCTTCGTTCCTTCCTTTGCCTGAGACGCAGCGTGATGGGACAGCTTAATGCCAAACTTTTTGTAGACGGACATGGTAAAGCCGGAGCAGTCGGTTCCCTTTGTCAGGCTGCTTCCCCCGTATACATAAGGGTTCCCAAGAAACTGCTTCGCGTATTCCACCAGCTCTACCCTCACATCGCTCACGCCCTGGCCGTAAAGAAGCTCCGACATGGTGATGGCAGTGTCCAGCTTTTCCTCCACCGTCACATACTCTGCGGAAATATACGCCTCTTCATCGTCGATGAGCACCTTTACCCAATCGCCCACCGTCTCTACATATTCCAGTTCCTCTCCCTTCGGCACCTGGGTCAGAACCGCGCTGTCCATGCTCGCGCCGTCCCGCACGTTCAGGCCGTCCCCGTTGGAAATTGCCACGGTATGAACCAGTTCCAACGCCTTCACCTTCGCGTCGGGGCCGGTGGTAAGATAATCAAGGCTGACATACCCGTCTACCTCGCCGGACGTGATATGGGCCCAGCCGTCCTCTGTCGTCTCCAGCACTTCGCAGGCGGAGTTTTTCGGCATCTTTCCCACCAGCTTTCCGTCTGTGGAAGGCAGGGCCCTCACATTCAGATTGCCGCTCTCCACGTTGGCGATACCGATGTTGGTATAGCCCCAGGACGCCCCCTTCGCCTCTTCCGCCGCCTGAATGTATTCCTCTGTGGTAAGACTGGGCTCCAGAATAGAAGCCACGCCCCCCGTCTGAAGAATCCCGCCCATGGAGGCAGAAGCCTCCAGAGGATTCCATGCCAGACCAAGCGCCAGACCCGCTGACAGCAGCGCCAGCTTTTTACTGTATTTTAAATGGTTCATCTGTACAATACCCTCTCAAGTTCCAAAGTCCCGCCGGCGGAAAACCGCCGGTTGTGTCAATTGGTTACAAACTTATTACAATTTTGTTACATCTTACTCCAAATTATACATAGAAAGGGTATTTATGTCAATGGGTTCCGTAAAAAAACCGAAATAAAATCGGGTATAAAATCAGGACCTCCTATTCCGCCCCCTGCCGTTCCGCAAGATACAATCCTATCCGGCTCTCCAGATGATCGATCAGCATTTCTTCCGTGATAATGCCGTCAAAATAATCTTCCAGCTCTTCCGAAAAAAGGTCGTTCAGTTCTTTTGGGAAATAACGATAGGGCCTCGCCTGACCGATCAGGTTCATCAGGGTCCTCCTGTCCCGGTCAACATCCATGTAATCCCCCAATTGTACAGACTCCCCTCCCGGAAGCATAAAATGCAGTTCCTCGTCCATAGACGTAATCTGCTCTTCCAGTAAATCCTTCCGCACACTTAAATGGTAATTGATGTCCTTTGCAGCCTTCGACTGTCCTTCATAGGAGAGGCAGAACTTCAGAAACGCACAGGCCGCCCCTTTCTCCTCCTGTGACGCCGTCCTGCGGATGGCCAGAGGCTCGCTGCCTGCAATGAAATGGGCGGCTTTGTCTTTCGCGGGATAACCGGCGAAAAAAGCCTTGTCCCCGTACAGGATCCGGTACTTCGCAATATCCTCCGGCCTGCGGATCTCCACTTCATTGCAGAGTACCCTCCCGCCAAGGACGGTCTCTTCCGGATCTGTCCCCTCCGCTTTTTCAAAATAATCCTCCGCCACCTTCAGAGCCTTTCGGAAGCCGTCGCTGTCAAAATTCGTCGTCCCGCTTTCCGCATCCCAAAGATAGGTGTCCTCATAACCGTGGCTGAGATAACTGATCAGAAAAACAGTCCCGTATCCTTTTCCGCAGACATTGGAAACTGTCTCCAGTCCTGGCCTGTCTTCCACACACTGCAAAAAGGTGTCATAATCCCAGTTCTCCGGAACGTCGCCCGAAGCGGCCAGCAGCGTCTTCAGCGTAAAGTCCGTCACGACTCCATACAGAGTTCCGTTGATCTTCCCCGTTTCCATGACGGAAGCCACAAGCTCCTCCGTGATGCCAAGCTGCTCCATGACCGAATCCAACGGCTGCCAGAGCCTGGAAAGTTCCTCAAATCCCGTCAGGCCGGTGTCCACCAGCACCGGTCCGTCCCCCGCCGTCAGCTGGGTCAACAGCGCGGTCTCGTCATAGTCGCTCTTTAATTCAATATGACAGGCGGGATATCTCTTGTTAAACGCGGCGGCCATCGGCTCCATTGCCGATTTGCGAAAAGATGAGACTGCCACCACAACCTGGATAATATCCACTTCCTCCGTGGTAGGTTTCAGACACAGGAAGCCGGTGCCGTCGGCATCCCCGTAGATCAGCCGGATCTTTCCGTTTTCGTCGCTGCGCAGATCATAGATCTGGGGGTAATAAATGCCGTGGTTCGTCCAAAGATACAGAAGCTCCGGATTTTCTCCCGACAGACTGCTCCGATAGATTCCCGTCCAATCTGCAAACAGCAGGGTATTCTCGTCAAAAAGCGTATAGTAGCTGCCGCCGGACCCTTCTTCCGCAGGAGCAGGGGCAGCAAGCTGCTCCATCCGGCCTGTGTCCGCGTCAAGAGATTGCAGGACATTGCTCCACCTCTCCCCGCCTTCGCGGTTCAGAATCCAGACCGTAACGCGCCCGTCATAGACAGGAACCAGCTGGCACCTCTCGATATTTCCGTCCAGGCCGCACTCCGCAAGGGTTTCTCCCTCCGGGGAAAGAATCCGGTACAGGTATCCTTCCGATCCCTTCAGCAAAAGATGTATCCTTCCCGAAGCATCCATCGCAAAATCCCTCAATGCATCGGATGCTGTCTGTATTTCTTCCCCATCCAGAAACGCCAGCGGAATCTCCCTGATCTTCTGATTCTCTTCGTCCTGTTCCGAAAGATAATATCGGTACTTCCGGTTTTCACCCTCCCCTGTATCCTCTATCCTAAGGGCAAGGTAATGATCCGACCCCGCCACCGGTTTTGCCTGCCAGATCTGATCGTTGAGTTCATAACGCTCTGAACTCTGTTCCCCGTTTTCGCAGGTACAGGAAAGCTCGTCCCAGCTTGTTTTCCCGCTTTCAGGAGCAAACAGATGTTTCTTAAGCCGGTAAGCCCGGGAAGCTCCCAGAAAGATACTGCTTCCCCCTCCTGTCTCTCCTGACAGTTTCTGACTCTTTAACGGCAGATTGACCTCCGCGGTATAAGGGTCCAGGCTGTTGTCCTTTCCCTCGTATTCCGCGGCTGCCAGAGCGATCCTCCAATCGTCCGGATCCGTCGCTGCCTCCGGATCATCCGTTTTACCCGAGTCCGTTTTACCAAAGAGCAGCCCCTCTGTCTGCGTCTGGCCGGAAACGTCCCCGCTTTCCCTGCCGCAGGCCGCGGATCCCAGAAGGATCATTCCGCAGCAAACCCCTGCCCACAGCGCTCTTCCAAAACGGATATGCCCGAAAAAATCTGGTCTTTCGCTCATCGCTCTTTTCCCCCGTCAAAGGTTCCCATATTCATAAAAATAGTATAATATCTGCCCTCCTGATATATCAATATTCTCCGGCCAAAAACCCATTAAGAATCGTTTAAGATTTCTTTAACAAATATCCGAATCTAAAACATCACAAAAACGCCTGGGAATGAAAAACGGCGCCCGCGGTAATGTCCTCCTTCAGCTGCGCCTTCAGTTCCTCCAGGCTGTCAAATCTGCGCTCCGGTCTTCGGAATTTTAAAAAGCTCACCTCCACCTGCTCGCCGTAGACCTCCTGATCAAAATTGTAGAGGTAGGATTCCACCCCCATAACCTTGTCCGCGGCAACAGTGGGCTTGTATCCCACATTGGTGACCGCAGGGTACATCTTTCCCCTGCATCGGACTTTTGAATAATAGACCCCTCTCGGCGGCAGCAGCTTTGTTGGTCCCGGAAGGATGTTCAGAGTGGGAAATCCCAGCGTTCTTCCGATCTTATTTCCCACAGTCACCCTGCCTGCAAGCAGGTACGGCATCCCGAGAAGCCGCTCCGCCAGCTCCATCTCTCCCGCCTCCACCTGTTCCCTGACCCGGGTGGAACTGACCTGGCTTCCCTCCACGCATACCTTTTCGACAATATTTACCGAAAACCCAAGCTCCGGCGCCAGCTTTTCAAGCAGAGCCGCGTCCCCCTTTCCTCCCTGTCCGAAGGAAAGATCGTTCCCGGCGGCAAGATACCGGACCTGCATCCGCTCCCCCAGCACCTGGGACGCAAAAACCTCCGGCGGCATGGCCGCCGTCTCCACAGTCAGCGGAAATTCGATCAGGATATCCACACCCATCCGCTCCAGGATCAGCTGCTTTTCCTGCCGGGTCGTAAGCTCCATGCCGTCCGACGTCCCGAACAGCACTGCCGGGGCCGGATCAAAGGTAAACACACAGGCCGCCAATCCGTCCCTCCTGCGGGCCAGTATCTCGTCCAGAAGCCTTCTGTGGCCGATATGCAGCCCGTCAAATTTACCGATGGCGGCAGCCGTTTCCTTCTCCAGATAAAAATCCGTCGTACCAGCTATGATCTCCAAATGCACCACTCTTTTCTGTCATAAAAACATCTTTACGGGCATGTATGTTCTCTTTTCCCCATCATAGGCGTAAAGGCCCGCAAAACTATCGTCCGTTCTGTAAAACCTCACCCATCTTCCCGGCTCGTACCATACCTTTTCCGCGGTCGCCCCGGGCGCGATGGGATTGCCGTTTTCCAAAAGCGCAGCGCTCTCCAGGGACACATGAAGCAGCGGGCAGTCTTCAAAAACGCTGTCCACCGGTTTAACCACCTCCAAGAGTGTGCCGTCCTCTTTCCTGCGCTGCAGGCCATCCAGCGTATCCGCCTCCTCCAGACCGAATCTGCCCGCTCTCGTGCGGCGAAGGCTTTTCATGGTGCCGCCGCACAACAGCCTTTCCCCGATATCGGCGCAGAGCGTCCTGATATAGGTTCCCTTCGTACAGAGCACCCGGATCTTCACTATAGGAAGACGGCATTCCAGTATCTCCAGCTCCCGGATCGTGACGGTGCGGGGACGGCGCTCCACCTCTTTTCCCTCCCTGGCCAGCTCATAAAGCTTTTTTCCGTTCACCTTCAGGGCGGAATACATGGGCGGAACCTGGTCGTAAGAGCCAACAAAGCTTTCACAGACCCTTCGAATCTCCGTTTCCGGCGCCATCACTTCTCTTTCGGCCAGAACCCGTCCCGTGATATCCTGGGTATCTGTCTCCACGCCCAGTAAAAGCTCTGCCACATACTCCTTATCCCTGTCCGTGAGTATGCCGCAGAGCTTCGTTGCGCTTCCAAGGCAGACGGGAAGTACGCCGGTTGCTTCCGGATCCAGCGTTCCCGTATGGCCGATCTTTCTCTGGCCGAAAATCCCCCGCAGTTTTGCCACAACGTCATGGGAGGTATAACCGGCGTCTTTATCTACAATCACAATTCCGTTGGTCATTCGTCCCTCCGCGCCCGGTCCCGCGCCGCGTTCAGCTGTTCTTCGATGGGCCGCGCAAGATTGTTGATACAGTCATGAAAAGTTCCCTCCATGGTACATCCTGCCGCTCTGGCATGTCCGCCCCCGCCGAAGATCGCCGCCACCTGCGCCGCGTTTACCCTTTCGCTGGTTCTCAGACTGACCTTGTACTCCATAACGCCGGTCTGATACATGAATATGGCGCATTCCACACCTTTGATATTGCGGAGCTGGTTTACGATTCCCTCCAGATCCTTGGGCGCCGCATGATAAAAATCCAGAATTTTTCTGTCAAGCGCACTGACAATACAGCGCCCGTCAAGGAAGCGGATGCTTTCCATCAGCGCACGGCCCATGATCTGGGCCTGCAGGTAGGTCTTCTGAAAAAAGGTCTCCTGAATCAGCCGCGGAAAATCGAAGCCGTAACCGATCAGCTTCGCCCCCTTCTCCATGGTCGCAGGCGTGGTGCAGGAATACTGAAAGACCCCTGTATCATGGATGATGCCGATATACAGGGCCTTGGCAATGTCGCGGTCCAGTCCGTCTTCCCCGATCAGGTCATAGAGCAGCTCGCAGGTCGATCCCACCGCAGGGTCAAGGTGGTTGACATCCCCGCTGCCGGTCTGTCTCAGATGGTGGTCAATATTGACGGTTTTCGCCGCCGCGCGAAAATATTTTTCCGCGCCGCCCATGCGCCCGGCGTCCGTGTCCAACGCGAAAAAGACGTCAAAGGGCTCTTCCTCCGGAAAGTCCGTAACAATTTCCTCAAAGCCCTTTATCTCCCGGAAAATATCGGCAGGCTCCTCGAGAAATGCCTTCACCAAAGCCTTCGGCAAGCACTTCTGGAGATACATTTTCAGCGCGAGAACAGCTCCCACACAATCCCCGTCAGGTCTTATGTGGCCGCTGATTCCGATTCTCTCCGCCCCCCTGCACTCTTCCAGCAAATCCATCATAAATCTTCATCCCCTTCGGCGCTTATTCCCCGGTGCTTTTCTCTCTGTTCCGGATTGCCTCATTGTCCCGGGCCATGACTTCATCAATCTTTCTTGACATGTTGACCCCGTACTCAATGGATTGATCCATCACAAAGGAAAGCTCCGGCGTATTTCTGAGATTCACCGTTGCGGCCAGCTTCCTCCGGATAAAGCCCTCGGCGCTTTGCAGACCGTCCAGCGTATTTTTTCTGGCTTCCTCATCTCCCAGAACGCTGATCCGGACCTTACAGCTCTTCAGGTCCGGCGCCACCTCCACGTCCACAACGCTGGTCCAGGGACTGATCCTTGGATCCTTGATTTCGCCTCGTATGATCTCCGCAAGCACACGCCGGACTTCTCCGTTGATACGGGTATTTTTCACACTGTTTTTTCTCATTGCTCCATTCCCGTCCTGCTTCTTTTTGGGCTTCTATTCCCTATGCCCCATTTTCGGGGGCTTCGGCGCATTCCGCTCCCTACCGGGGCACTTCCTCCATGACATATGCCTCCACCACATCCAGTTCCTGAATCTGGTCAAATCCTTCAAAGACAAGGCCGCACTCAAATCCTTCCTTCACTTCCTTCACATCGTCCTTGAACCGTTTCAGGGAAGCAAGCGCACCCTCATAGATCTGTTCGCCGTCACGGGAAATCCTGATCTTGCAGCCTCTCTGGAACACGCCGTCCGTCACATAGGAACCCGCAATATTTCCGATCTGGGAAGCCCGGAAGATCTGTCTCACCTCAGCATGACCGATCACCTTCTCCTCAAAGACAGGATCCAGCATGCCCTTCATTGCGGCCTCGATATCCTCGATGGCCTGATAGATCACCTTGTAAAGTCTGATATCCACACCCTCACGCTCTGCGGTACTCTTCGCAGTGGCATCCGGACGCACATTAAATCCGATGATAATAGCGTTGGAAGCGCTGGCCAGCGTCACATCCGACTCGTTGATAGCGCCGACGCCGCCATGGATACATTTTACGATGATCTCCTCGTTGGACAGCTTCAGAAGCGACTGCTTCACCGCCTCCACGCTGCCCTGTACATCCGCCTTCACGATCAGGTTCAGCTCCTTCAGATTGCCTTCCCGGATCTGGGAGAAAAGATCGTCCAGCGACATTCTGGAGCGGGTCTCCTCCAGCTTTCTTTCCTTATTCTGGGCGAGGTAAGTATCCGCATAGGATTTGGCCGTCTTATCGTTCTCATGGGCGAGGAACACTTCCCCGGCGCCCGGCACATCGTTCAGGCCCAGAATTTCCACAGGTGTAGAGGGTCCCGCCTCCTTCACCTTTCTTCCCTTGTCGTCGATCATGGCGCGGACCTTGCCGTGGCATGCGCCTGCGGAGATAAAGTCTCCCACGTGCAGCGTTCCCTTCTGAACCAGCACGGTGGCAACAGGGCCCCGTCCCTTGTCGAGCTCCGCCTCAATCACAAGACCTCTCGCCCGGCGTCCGGGATTTGCCTTCAGCTCCATGATATCCGCCGTCAGCAGAATGGTCTCCAAAAGCGTTTCTATGCCTTCTCCGGTCTTCGCGGACACAGGGACAAACTCGGTGCTGCCGCCCCAGTCCGTCGCAATGAGCTCATATTCCGTCAGCTCCTGTTTTACACGGTCAATGTTCGCGGATGGTTTGTCTATCTTATTCACCGCCACCACAATCTCAATGCCGGCGGCCTTCGCGTGGTTGATGGCCTCTATGGTCTGGGGCATCACACCGTCGTCCGCTGCGACCACGAGGATGGCAATGTCCGTAGAGTTTGCCCCTCTCATACGCATAGCGGTAAACGCCTCGTGTCCCGGCGTATCCAGGAAGGTGATTGTCCTCTCGCCGACAGTTACCGTATATGCGCCTATGTGCTGTGTGATTCCTCCGGCCTCCTTGTCAATGACATTTGTCTTCCGGATAGCATCCAGCAGGGAAGTCTTACCGTGGTCCACATGACCCATGACACAGATCACGGGCGGTCTCTCCACCATAGCGCTTACGTCTTCCTCTTCTTCCTTCAGAAGCTCTTCTATGACGTCGACCTTGACCTCTTTCTCGCAGAGAATCTCATACTCCATGGCAATATTCTCCGCATCCTCATAGGAGATCTCCTGGTTCACGGTCACTACCTTTCCCTCCAGGAAAAGCTTCTTGACAATCACGGAGGGCTGGATCTTCATTTTATCTGCCAGATCCTTGATGGTAATGGTCTCCGGCAGCGTGATCACCTTGATCACCTCTTCCGCTGCTTCCTCTTTTTTCTTTTCAGGTTTGATAAAACGGCCGGGGCGGTTCTTTGCAGCCTCGTCTTCTTCATAAATATGATCCTTCCTGGATCTCTTATCTCGCTCCTGATTGCTTGCGCGTCTCTTTTCATCCTCGCGGCGTTTTTCCGTATCTTTTCCCGGGCCCTCTCCAGCGAAGCCTTTGCCCGGTCTGTTATCTCTGTATCCGGCACCCTGTCCCGCATTGCCTCTGCCGTCGCGCTGGCCGCCGCCGAAACCACGGCCGCCGCCCATGCCAGAGCCCTGACCGCGCCGATCAGACGAAGCGCCTTCCGCACCCGGACGGCCGCCTCTCTGAAATCCGCTGCCCGATCTCTCGCCCTGGGGTCTTCCATTTCCGCTGCCTCCTCTTCCCTGGAACTGGCCGCGTTCCGGTCTGGTCCCCTGGTATCCGCCGTTTCCGCGTCCGTCACGGCCGCGGCCCTCCTGAGGTCTTCCCTCCCGGGGAGCCCTCTCCTGGGTCATGCCTGCGCCCTGCAGGTTCTGCGGGCGCTGCGCCTGCTGTTCCTGCTGTTGTACTTTGTTTTCCTCGTTCACCACAGGCTGCTCCGGCTTTGCCTTCGGTCTGGGCGCCGGCCGGGAGGATACCATCTGTACGCTTGGCGTGGGAGAAGGAGGCGTCAGAGGTTTGATCGGACGCACAGGTCCCTGAGATCTGCGGTCACGGTCGTTATAGCCGCCGTTTCCGCCCCTGCCCGGTCCCCCCTGGGGCCTTGCGCCGTTGGAACGCTGGCCTGACATTTTGGAGTTCTGAGGATTGCTCACAAAAATAATATTACTCTTTTTCTTTTTGGGCTGTCCGCTGTCTGAAGAGGACGTCTGGCTCTGCTGCCGGGGCGTTTCCTTTTTCACAGCATCCGGTTTCTGGGGCTCCTGCTTTTGAGTCTCCTGTTTCGGCGCTTCCTGTTTTGAAGTCTCCTGCTTCGAAGCATCCTTTTCCGGGGTGCTTCCGTGTCCGGAACCGGCCCTTGCCGATGAAGCTTCCACCGTCATATCCGTCCTTTCCGCAGGGGTCTCCTCAGATTTCTGCCCCGATTCCTGCTGCTTTTCGCCTTTCCCGAAATGCTTCCGCACCAGCTGGGCCGCTTCCTCGTCCACGGAGCTTTGCGCCACCTTGGCCTCAATGCCCTTCTCCTGCAAAAAGCTCAGGATATCCTTGCTTTGCTTATCAAGCTCCTTAGCGAGTTCATGTACCTTTATTTTCGCCATGCCTTCCTCCATTTCTGCCGTCAGCGGCTCCTTACCTTTCTTCCTCTTTTAGTTGTTTGACGATCACATCCGCTAATCCTGCGTCGCATACGCCGACGGACGACCGCAAATCCTTTCCGACAGCCCTGCCCAGCAATTCCTTCGTCCCGTAACAAAACACGGGAATTTTATAGTAAGCACACTTGTCGGTAAACTGCTTTGTGGTATTGTCAGACGCATCTTCCGCAATGATCACCAGCATGACGGATCCTTTTTTGATGGCCTCCATGGTCTGAAACTCGCCGCTGACCAGATTGCGCCCTCTCATAGCAATGCCTAAAAGCGAATAAACCTTATTCTGCTTCAAGATCTTTAAACTCCCTCTCCAGATGGTCGTACACCTCATCCGGGATTTTCATTTTAAATGAACGTTCCAGGCCCCTGTTCTTTTTCGCCCGATTCAGGCACTCACTGCTCCTACAAACATATGCGCCTCTTCCGTTCTTTTTGCCTGTGACGTCAAGACAGATTTCATCCTCCGGCGTCTTCAGGATTCTCATCATTTCCTTTTTTGCCTTCATCTCGCCGCACCCGACACACTGGCGCAGCGGAACCTTTTTAGCCATAAATCCTCTTACTCCTCGTATCCGCTCTCTTCGTCGTATCCGCCTTCCTCTTCATATCCGCCCTCTTCGTCGTAATCGTCCTCCTCATAATCGTCCATGTAATCCTCATAGCGGAATCCGGGAGCATCCTTGGCCTGTGTCTCCGATTTAATGTCAATCTTGTATCCCGTAAGCCTTGCGGCAAGCCGGGCGTTCTGTCCCTCCTTGCCGATTGCAAGAGACAGCTGATAATCAGGAACGACAACCTTTGCCGTCTTTTCGTCGGGATCCGCAAACACCGCCACGATCTTTGCAGGGGAAAGCGCGTTCTGAATCAAGTTTCCGGGGTTGTCATCCCAGTTTACGATATCGATCTTCTCGCCCCTTAGTTCCTCCACGATGGCGTTCACCCTGGCGCCGTTCATTCCCACGCAGGCGCCCACCGCGTCCACGTTGGGATTGTTGCTCCAGACAGCGATCTTTGTCCGGCTGCCCGGCTCCCTGGCAATACTTTTGATCTCCACGGTTCCGTCCTTGATCTCGGTGACTTCAGCCTCAAAAAGGCGCTTTACCAGCTCCGGATGGGTCCGGCTCACGCTGATCCGGGGTCCCTTGGGGGTATTCTTTACTTCCAGGACATACACTTTGATGCGCTCGGTAGGCCGGAACACTTCCGTTTTTACCTGCTCGCTCTCGCCAAGCAGCGCATCCGCCTTGCCAAGATTAATGCTGATATTTCTGCCTACATAGCGCTGCACAACGCCGGTGACAACATCCTTTTCCTTCTCAAAATACTGGTTATAGATAACGCTCCGCTCTTCCTCGCGTATCTTCTGGAGGATCACATTTTTTGCATTCTGGGTCGCGATTCGTCCAAATTCCTTGGATTTGATCTCCACATGGATCATATCGCCCACCTTCGCCTGGGAAGAGATTTCCTGCGCGGCATCCAGGGGAATCTGAAGGCAGCCATCCTCCACGTCCTCCGCGGTCTCCACCACCTCTTTTTCCGCGTAAACCAGAAAATCACAGGTCTCACGGTCAATCTCCACATGTACGTTGTCCGCTTTTCCAAAGTGATTTTTGCACGCGGTCAGAAGCGAATTCTCTATGGCCTCAAAGAGAGTCTCTTTGCTGATCTCCTTCTCCTTTTCCAGAATATCAAGCGCCTCCATCAATTCCTTGTTCATCATTTCCTCCATTCCGGCCTTCCGCCTTGCTTATGTTGATCCATTTTTCTCTAAAAGTCCAGCGCCAGCCGGACCACCGCGATATCGCTGCGGGAAAAGCTTCTTACGGCTTCCCCTTCCCGGATAACGATGTTCTCTGCGTCAAAACGCTCCAGCACGCCCGAAAATTCCCTGCGGCCGTCAGCAGGCTTAAACAGCTTAAGCTCCACCTCCTGCCCGATGGCTGACATAAGATGTTTGTCTTTTTTCAAAATTCTTCCCAGCCCCGGGCTGCTGACCTCAAGAATGTAGGAATCCGGTATAGGGTCAACCCTGTCCAGCTCCTCCGAAAGCGCCCTGCTGACATTCTCGCAGTCCTGAATGCTGACGCCGCCGGGCTTGTCAATGTAAGCCCGCAGATAGTAATCGCTGCCTTCCTTTACATATTCCACATCGTAGACTGACACGCCGTTGGCTTCCGCAATCGGCGCAAGCAGCTCCTGCGTCTGTTTTTCGTATTCTTCCCTTCTGGACATTCCCGCCTCCCCGAAGCACACGCTTCCTTTTGCGTCCGCCGCTTACCGTCCATACATCAAGAAAGAGTGGCACCAGCCACTCTTACCTTAACATCATCATTCACAAAACACAGTATAAAGCCAATTGCATCAAATGTCAACAGTTTCAGGAAATTTTTTATACGGGTCTTCGACAGTTGTAATTGAATAAAATCTCCATAAACCGCAGAAATGCGGTATTTTTTTGTCAAATTTTTCT
>CANQWM010000001.1 GCA_947627535.1 uncultured Acetatifactor sp. | reverse complement strand
AAAGAACTGCGGGAGTTAGACAGCAACACGGTACAGTACATGATCGACCAAATGCAGGAGGACCTCAACAGGAAGGAAAATCTAATCGCTGAATTACAGAACCAGATTCAGGAAATGAAAAAACTTCTGAACGAAAATCCGGATCTTTAAGGAAGAACCGGAGTGGGTTCTGAAACTGTCGGAAGGCTATCCCATATTTTGAAAGATGTATGAGGAAGTCTATGAGATGTGCCGGAATATGGAAGGAGTGATGCAGATGTATTCCAAAGAACTGAGGGAATTGGACAGCAACACGGTACAATACATGATCGACCAAATGCAGGAAGACCTCAACAGGAAAGACGCTGAACTCAGCCAGCAATATGCCCAACTCAGCCAGAAGAATGTCCTGCTCAGCCAGCAGGATAAAAAGATCAGAGATCAAGCCGCAAAGCTCAACCAGAAGGATACTCAACTCATCCAGAAAGATAACCAGCTCAGCCAGCAGAACGCCCAACTCAACCAGCAGGAAAATCTGATCGCTAAATTACAAAATCAGATTCAGGAAATGAAAAAACTTCTGGACGAGAATCCGAATCTTTAATATGACCTGAATCCGTAAAAGGACTATCCACAAATTTGTGTAAACCTCAACCTTGGCATTTCCATACAGTACATGATAAATTTTGGAGCTTGCAACACCTTACTCATAGACAAATTTATTTGCCTTTATCATAGAAGGTCTTTCTATGTTATCCTCACCGTCACTGCTTACTCTCTTCTCCCCAACATAGCTGAGGATTAGAACTTTTTCATTTAATGTTAAGTTGTAAAATGGATTAAAAAGCATTTCTGCTCATTTGCAAAGCAGCTGCCACGACCTGATCCATATCATAATACTTATACTCTGCCAATCTTCCGCCGAAAATGATGTTTCTTTCAGCATCAGCAAGCTTTTTATACTCAGTATACAGCGCACTGTTCTTGTCATCATTGACCGGATAATAAGGTTCGTCGCCCGGTTTCCACTCTCGGCTGTATTCGCGACTGATAACAGTTTTCGGCAGGTCATTTCCCTGCTCGTCCTTTCCAAACTCGAACCACTTATGCTCGATGATTCGCGTCCATGGAGTCTCGCGGTCAGTGTAGTTGACCGCCGCATTACCCTGGAAGTTCGGCTTGTCGAGCAGCTCTGTTTCAAAGCACACTGATCGATACTCTAAATAGCCCAGTTTGTAGCTAAAATAAGCATCTATCGGACCAGTATAAACAACCGTCTCAGCTAACTTGTCCAACTCCGCCTTGTGCTCCAGATAGTCAATGCCGAGACGCACTTCAATACCGTCGAGCATCCTCTCAACCATCTTCGTGTAGCCACCAATCGGGATTCCCTGATACAGCGCGTTAAAGTAGTTGTTGTCGAACGTGAACCGCACGGGCAGACGTTTGATGATGAATGAGGGCAGATCTTTACAGTCACGCCCCCACTGCTTTTCAGTGTAGCCCTTGACAAGTTTTTGGTAGATGTCGGTGCCGACAAGGGAGATCGCCTGTTCCTCCAGATTTTGCGGTTTCGCAATTCCCGCCGCTTTGCGCTGCTCGTCGATTTTGGCTGCAGCTTCTTCTGGAGTCGTAACACCCCACATGCGATTGAAAGTATACATATTGAACGGCAGCGAGTAGAGTTCACCCTTGTAATTGGCTACAGGGCTGTTTGTGAACCGGTTGAACGTAGCAAATCGATTGACATAATCCCACACGGATTTGTCGTTCGTGTGGAAAATGTGCGCGCCGTACTGGTGGACGTTGACCCCCTCGACCTGCTCTGTGTAGACATTTCCGGCTATGTGTGTACGTTTGTCGATGACCAAAACCGATTTGCCTGCGACATGGGCTTTCTGAGCGAAGGTTGCACCGTAAAGGCCTGAACCTATGATAAGATACTCGTATTTCATGTAACCTCCTAAATTTTAAGCAAATATTTACTAAACGGTAATTTTGATAATATGTATATTACCGCAAATGATAATACAGTAATAAGCATAAAATAAACAATTGAAATAATGACACTGTCAACAATAATGAAATGTGCACATACAGTATTAATAAGAGGATGTATTATAAACACTCCCATCGTTAGTGATGATAGAAATTCTATATATTTACCTATTGCGTTCAAATCCACTCTAATAACAAATGAGACTATTATAATAATCCAAATAATTTCAAAAAGACTGTCATACACATATTCGGCAAAAGTATTATGTATAATAAAACTTCCTATCAGGAATTGATATACCACGTTTATTGCTGACAAAATCATTAACATAAAAATATGCTGTTTGAGTGTAATCTTATTTATAATAAGCGCAAATAAAGCAGTACCCCCCCGAGGGAAAAATACTGAATCCAAGTCCATACTCTAAAGGTCTGAATAACATTTTTCTGTATCGGGGCATTCATGCAAAGTGATACTACCTGTATGCATACACATATCAGAGCAAATATTCTCCAAAAACGTACCCATTTTTTATTGTCTCCATAAATAGCATTATGAATAATCGGAAGAAGTAAATATAATATTATCATGGCTCCAAGATACCAAAACTGCCACATTCTCCCTTTCTGTATAAATGGGCGATAAGAAATGTCCTGAAGAAATGATATAAAATCAAACTCTTTGCCTAAAAGAAATTTAAGGCAAACAATACATAAATTAACTCCAACATTCCAGATTATAACAACGCGTACTATATTCAAACACTTTTTGATACAATATTTAACAGTTATCTCCTTTCGTTGAAGGAGTATGTATCCTGTTGAAAAAAAGAATACAGGTATTGCAAAACCGCAGAAATAGTGTATGAGGGCGTTAACTGTTGACAGGTTCTTTTGAAGTGTATGCAGACCAATAACAGCAATGCATGCGACTATCTTGAGAAAGTCGATGTTAATGTCTCGTTTACTGTTCTTATGTTCTGTAGTTACTAATGAATTCATATCAATCATCCTCACATCACCGCAATCTAATATATTTAATCTAGAGGCGGTTTCTATGTCTATATTTTGCATATTTCCGTAGTAATTCCAGTTATCTTTAGTACTTCACTGGGTCCTAACATATGTACTTTATTTTAAGCTTTTTTAAGACAGTACTCACTAAAAGCGCAAAGGAAAAAGTAATAATTATTCTGCCGACGCACAACGATACGGCACCAATATTGGTAATAAATATCGCGCTTCCAAACAGCCCCGCTGAAATATTTAATATTACATAATTCCATGTGTCAGAATACAGATACAAGCTGAGAGAATTATTCCTCACAATCTTAATCAGGCTGTTATGAACAAGATTAGTTCTTGAAAGCAAGAAACTGGAAGCATATACAGCAAAGCATCCAAATATAGCCGACATGTATGTCATTGTTCTATCAATAATGTCATAAATATCTATCCCTGAATATTCAGGTGTATAATATGGCAATAGTACAGTCAAAATAAACGCTACTGTCCCAAGACATAAAATTATTACCAGCGTTTTTCTTGTTTGATTTATTCTCTCCCTGATATTTTCAAAGCAATATCCCACATAGAACCAAAAAGCATACTCAAAAGTATACTGTATAATCAAAATTGGAATTTTAAAGCTTACAAACGATAATGCAAATAAAACAGAAAGAATGACTCTGAAGTCAGCTTTTATAAATTTTTCGAGAAAATATATAATGATAAAAATCATGAACAGCGCGGGTAAAAACCAAAGGTGGCTGTTTCCTTGTATAAGTACCTGCCCCACAAAAATATCCTTAAATATATTATTTGAATTGTTATAATAACCAGAAATATATTTTAGTGGAACCGAATAAAGAAGCGTGACGTCAATGAACGGGATGAGAAGCTTTTTTACTTTATCTGTTATTAAGCCCTTATAAGAGTAGTATCCCCCCCGCAGATTTTTCAGCCTGTAAAGAGCACCGCTCAGAGCCATATAAAGTGGCATATGGAAAAGATAAATAAGTTTTGTGACATATGCTGCAAGACGTTCAAAAAGACTCAATCCGGCAAGAGTGAAAGAGGTATAGTCGCAGCCACCATAAGGTGTTGATATGCAATAATATGTGCTGTGACCGATAATGACTAAAAGTGTAACGAGCACACGGAGAATGTCATATTCGGGAACTATATGTTGTCTGTTATCTTCCGTCACCGATTGTTTGTTACTTGCCATGATTACAATCTTTTTCACTATGTTACCTCTATGTAAAATGCGATGAATTATCTTCTATAAATTTTTGCAACTCTTCCGACGTCCCTCAACAACTCTATTCCATGAAATTGCAACAATCAGTGACACACAAAACGCCCCTATGAAAATATGGGGCAATTCCTATCCTCAAATATTTCGATATGCTTCAGGAGGAGTCAAGATAGCTTGCAAGCATTCATAAATCTTTTGAACATCAGCAAAAGTGAATGTCGGTTTAATCTCTTGTCTATTAATCTCCTCAACTGTTGCTTCACCAGTCAACACGCAAATCGCCGTTACACCCGCATTCAAGCCAACTGCAATGTCCGTATATAGTCTGTCCCCGACTACAACTGTCTCATTGACGCTCTTTCCTTCTCTCGCTCTTACAATATCTACCATAGTTGGTTCCGGCTTCCCAATATACTGAGGTACTTTTCCAGTAGCATTTTCAATCATTCCACAAATTGAGCCGCAATCCGGAATAAAACCGAATTCTACCGGGCAAATCAAATCAGGATTAGTTGCTATATAAACTACATCCTGCGTACTCAAAATCTCACAAGTATTGTGGACTTTAGCAGTAGTAAGCTCTATATCAAAACCGACGAGAACAACATCTACAGGTTCAACATCTTCTGTTACATCAATACCGGCCATTTTGAGTTCATCAACAAGGCTCTTCGTCCCTTGGCAATATACTTTTGCCCTTGGAAAATTCTTCTCAAGCCAAAGGATCGTTGCCTGTGCAGATGTAAAGAAGTTATCAGCACCGGCAATAATGCCTAACCTATTCACCTTGTTGATATAATCCACAACAGACTTAGAAGAGTTGTTTGTTATAAACACATATTTCCCACCATTAGCAACGATCCATTGAAGAAGGTCGAGCGTTCCTTCAAATAATCGATCTTCTTCATAGATTGTTCCATCCATATCGAAGAGCCATAGAGTTTTGTTTTTTAAGTAACTTGCGTTTTTTCCAAAATAATCCTGCATAACTCCTCCAATTACTCTGCAAAGAGAGCTTCTGCTGTTATCAAGTCTTCATAATTATCAATCTCTAACCAACGGCCAACCAATGCACATGCCTGAAAAGCAACATCAGCAAGAGCATCATTTAGAGCTACTTCAGACCATTTTTTGAGTTCTTTCTTCTCCTCGATATATTCACAACAATGTTTGTAAAATGCAGCACCGCCATCATATCCAAACTTGTATACATCGATAGAGCAACCAAGCGCATCCTCAGGTGTGATCTGTTTCGAAATAGCAACCAGCCTTCCATCTTTCTCAACAACCTTCATGGATTCTTCAATATAACGCCCCATATCAACCATGATAAGGTTTTGACGGTTATTCTTCTCCATGGCAGCAATCACTGATGCGTCAAAAAATACATCCGCATTCATCAGATAAAAGGGGGTGATATTGCCATCCGGAAACATACTCTGAATTCCCAGGTACGCAGAATACATATTATTCGTCGTTGCATAATCAACAGATTCTACAATCCTGATTTCCGGATATTTGTCATGCACAGCCTTCTCCAACGCATCAGCCCTGTAACCAGAAACAATTGTGATATCCTGTATACCATTTTGCCTCAAATTCTCAATCTGTTTGAGCAAGACCGGTTTCCCATTAACAGGAACAAGCGATTTCGGACGATCATTCGTTATCGGGGCAAGGCGAGTTCCGAGACCAGCGGCAAGAATAAGGGCTTTATTTTCACTAACATAGAATTCCATTTTACAGTTCCTCCAAAAGTTCTTTATAAATTTTTCTTAACTTTCCTTCGTTAAGATCAGCCTCATGCAAGTAAGTATACCGATTGCTTCTCATTTCAATAGCATGCTGCATACAATATACAAACGTATCTTCTGGTATCTCCATATGTTCTGGATTAATATCAACATTAAACTTTTTCAGATATTTCAATACTTCACTGTAATCCTGATCAATAAGTTTCAACACAGCAACAGTTCCGAACGCAACATTGAATCCATGCAAATTTTGTTTTTCACAGAAATAATCCAAAGCATGTGAAAATAAATGTTCTGAGCCACTTACTGGTCTGCTGCTTCCAGCATAATCCATAGCAATACCTGACAACACAAGGCTATTTGCAAGCACCTCAATAAACTCAGGACATATATGGTCGAATTGAGTCTTCATAATGGCATCCAACGATGTCCTAGACATCATGTAAGCATAACCATTCATCTCATCCTTGCCACGAGATACTGCGAAATCCCAATCTTTCAGTGCCATATAATTGGATATTGTGTCACCAATACCAGCTTTGATGAGCTGTGGTGGACAAGATGCTACTAGCCTGGTATCTAGAATAATCATCGAAGGCATTGTACAACCCAGACTTTTCGGTTTGTTGTCTTGTCGCTTTAGGACTGCAATTGGTGAAACAATTCCATCATGCGATATCGTTGTCGGGATAGAAAGGAATGGCCTCTTTGAAATAAATGCGGAATATTTGCCAACATCTAACGTCTTGCCACCGCCCATAGCAACAATACAATCAATATCTGTCGCTATAACTCGTTCAGCAACCTCCATAGCATACGCAATGGTGTTATAATTTACTAATTGATCTTTCATTTTACCAACTGCTGCAATTTGAGGTCTAACGATGTGACCATATAAAGAATCAACATATGGATCAGCAATATACAAAATCTTTCCAGAGATTTTAGCGTCTCTTAACGTTGATTCTACTTCCGTGATCTTGTCCGATCCTATTTTTAGTATATTGTTTTTCAACGAATCATCTCCTTTTAGTGCTAGTATCAAATTGTTTCCTTTATCATACTTTGCACACCTTTGTTATCGTATTTGTCGCTGTCTGTATTTCCCTTTTGACTTTTTCCATAAAATCATCCGTTACAGTATGAAGATCCAACGGAGTTTTCCCAAGACTCTTATATTTACTCTGACCCAAATTGTGTTCCTTGATCAACTCCACTTTTATTGGTGGATATTGCTTAATGAACTCAACCACAGCCCTTATATTCTCTTCTCTGTCCGTATATCCTCCTATGATTGGCATGCGGAATATTACGGGTTTTTTCGTCTCAAACAGCACTTTCACATTGGCTAAATACTGCTCCAGCTTCCCATGTAAAATACTTTTACACCGCTCTTTATCCAGTATCTTGATATCTACATAGAACAAGTCAATAAATTTCATTGCAAGTTCAAGCTGATTCGACGAAATAAAAAGACTTGTTTCAACGCATTGGTGTACACCTTCCATTTTCAGTCTCTGGAACAACGGCGACAAGCTGTCCGCTTGTAACAGCGCCTCCCCACCGGAATAAGTCACGCCGCCTGGCAAAGCAGCCAAACCGGATTCTTGCCCTTGTTGCCGGTAAAATGGCTCATCCCTCATAACCGTTTCATACAGATCGTTTTTAGATATAAAACGACCGTATATCCCCGACTTTCCATCCTTGACATACGTTTCCAACCGAGCCTCTAAATTTTCAGGATTTGCACACCACGGACATCGCAGGCTACATCCTTTGCAAAATACTGTTGTCCGAATACCTGGTCCGTCATGGAGAGAAAACCTCTGTATATTGGTTATAAGAATTTGATCTTTCATACCTTCATTTACAAATATGCAGTTTTCGCAATACACTTTTTACATTGGAAAAAAAGAATTCATCACGCACGATTAACAAAACCACAAAGTATACTGCCACGCCACAAGAAACAATCATACAGGTGTGAATTACAGATGGCGTTAAACACCGCCCCACCGGCAACAGAACCAATACCATAACTGCCCCAGCTATGAAATAGTGTACGCCTTCCTTAAGAACCAAACCCGGTGTCAGTTCCTGCCGCACGACTACCAGCTGCACTGCGGCAATCACCGTCTCTGCTGCTACGGATGCAATCGCCGCACCAATTGACTGAAAATAATGAATGAGTATCATATTCAGTGTAAAGTTCGTACAAGCCCCTATGATTACAGTCAGTGTAAATAAGTTCTGACGTTTGGTCGGAATAAAATACTGAATGCCGGTCACATTATTGATCCCAATCGCCAAGATCAGTAAGGACAATATCCTCAAAAGAGGAATCACCTTTTCATACCCCGCGCCAAAAAACCATGGGACAAAATTGTCCGCCACCATAATGACACCTAAGCATAGGGGTATACCTAAAAACCAGACAAATCGGTAACCGCGGTACATCAGCCGCTGCACTTCATCCATTTCCCCTTTACTGAAATGATTTCCAATTCGCGGTACCATGACTGTACCTAACGCTGTCACCACTGCCAACAGCATTCTGGATATTTTAATTGCCTGTTCATAGTAACCGTTTTCAGCAGAGCTGCCCGTAATCATCCCAATCATTGTCTTATCCAACACCGTATAAATCTGGATCGCAATTGTTGGGATAAACAGTGACCAAACCACATTTATATTTCTAAACGGTCGCAGTTCCCGCAGTGGAACCTTGACAATTAATTTAGGAAGGTACGCCCACAAGGATAAATTCCCCAGAACTGTAAACAAACCAAAGCCCATGAGGTAAAGCGGCAGGTCATCCTTCGACTTGACAAACAGAAAAATGTACATAATTTGCAAAAGTTTGATGACCATATTACATGCAACCGTTTTTCCAAATTCTTCCATTCCTTGAAAAAACCATGAGACATCCCAAAAAACAGATATCAGGTTCAACGTGAGAATAAGATACAGAGTGACCATCTCCCTTTGCATCAATGCGAAAACGACATATACCAGAATGGCCACTGATGATGAGCAGAACTCCAAAATCTTTGTATTCCAAAACACGGCGCTTCGTTTTACAGCGTCACCCTGCACATAAGAGATCTCCCTCTGTCCATAGGTGGGGATACCCATAGCAGCAAACAACGAAAAATACGAAACAATGGACTCCACATAGCTGACTGTGCCTACGCCGTCCGGTTTCAATACTCGAGATAGGTAGGGTGCAACCGCTAAAGGCATAACCAAAAGCATAACTTGATATACCACGTTATATATGTAATTAAGTTTTACACTTTTCCTCCGCATAGTGTCCCGTACTACACCGCCTTTTCACTCTCAAGGGTGCGAGCAATCAATACATCCTGATATTCCTCTGGCAGATCGTTAAAATAAGCACTGAATCCCCATACCCGTACCACCAACTGTGGAAATAGTTTCGGATTAGCCTTCGCAGCAATTAGAGTCTTACTGTCTACCACGTTCATTTGCAACTGAAAGATTCCTCCGGCGAAACCCGTGCGCAACAGTGCTACATATTTGTCTCTGTTCTGTCTCAACATACTAGGAGATGTAATAAAATCAATCACATTGCCATTCAACCGGTTGCCGTTGTAATCCAACTTCATGGCAAAAGATAATAATTCCGTTGCTGGAACAGCCACACCAGACGAAATATGTACACTGAACGGATCACCGTTGCGTCGGCCGTCAAAAGTTGCCGGAATATTCTGCGCCTCTGTAATATAGCTTGGAGAACTAAGTCCAAATTTAAACTTGCCTCCATATTTCGTCTTGTACTTGCTGAATTCACCACTTGTAAAAGCAATGATTCGCTTAGTCAGTTCCACCACGTTTCTATCATCGCAGCCAAAGCAGGGTTTTCGTTCCTTCATCTCCTGCAGCAGTTCTTCATGCTCTGCGAAATTGCTTCTTCGGAATTCATTCAACTGGCTCAACGTATAGCGACCTTCTTCAAAGACAATCTTTTCTATGTTAAGCAGAGAATTCACCACTGTTCCCAACCCCACAGACGTAAGGCCTAGGTTATTATACTTAGCTCCGCCGCGGGTGATATTCTTTCTGCGTTCAATGGCAGATGAACTCGCCAGCGATAACAGCGGATCATCTTCAAACTGGAGTTCCATCAGTGGCGTAAGCAGCTTCCTGATAAACTCTGCCAGGTACTCTTCGTAGCATTTCAGTATCTCATCCATCAACTTAATTTCTGAAACACATGGTGCAGAGAACAGTTCTGTAAACGGTACCGCAAAATTCAGAGACGCGATGTTATTCGCTTCACAACTGACACCCGGCACTAACGGTTCCCAGCAGGCGGAAGTGCCATAACGATAGGCATCATCCTCGACATAGCCACAACTGAGCAAGGCCGGGATAATTGTATCGTCATTGGAAAGCAACGGTGCTCCAATGCCCGTGGAAATGCAGTCCACCGCAGCTCCAAGCAAATCCTCCGGCATATCTGCCGTGCATCGCAAAAGCACTTTGGGATCGGGCAAACGCAATTCTTTGGATGCTTCAATAAAAAGATATGTTAAATCATTGCAGTGATATTTTCCATCTGAGTCCCGTCCGCCAAGAATAATGATTTGGCCAGTATCTCCCATAAGCATTGCGCTTTTGAACCAATAATGCTCATGCAGCGCATAATAGAAATCCTTTAACAGTTCTTTTGCGTCCTGTCTTGTCAAAACTCCGTTTGCAATATCCTGCTCATATAATCTTTCTAATACCCAATCCAAGTGCCCCAGCCCATTGAGCGTATGGCCAGTCTGCCAAAGGAACTGGTTATAGAACAAAATGCGTTGCAGAGCCTCAAAAAAACTACTAGCTGGACGCTCGAAAAGAGATTCGATTGCATAGAGTTGCTTTGGAAATTGATTACAAACAATGGGATTCTTTTTGCATCTTTCAACAAATGCAAAAAGTACCTTAGTCACAGCCTGAGATTTGTCGCTTTCCGCAACAGATATTGCCGGACCGTGAAGTGGAAAGTATTTCGATACTACCACATCATAATCCACCGCCAAGTTATCCAATATAACTGTCTTAGAACTCATGGATTTGAAGCAATCCAAAATATATAAAAAGGAATTATTCTCAATAGGCGCAATTTCTACCCGTTCCATCAAATGCGCAAACTGATCTACCTTATTTTTCAATGGGCGACCAAAATAAATCGATCCACCATATTCACGAAGAAACTGCATAAGCGATCCACAATACAAATTTCTGCTAAATTTACGATACGTTCTTACCCTAAAGCGAATGCTGTCTATGATTGGGATTTTACAGAGAACGTGCTTAATATTCCATTTTAACTCACTCCTGTTATTCCACATAGCCTACTTTCCTCCTAGACTTAAACCAGAATCATTGAACAAATAAATCTTTTTGGTGCACTTAATATTTAATCGCAAGAAAAACCATCGCAATAAAACACATACCAGGAGCATTTCAATCAATTTAATACTGAATACTTCATAATAAAAAAAGTTTCCAAAAAACGATAAAAAAATATACGGAAACGAATAAGAATACACTATATCGCCAATGTTGATACAACGTGATTCATTTTTATAAATTGATCTACAAAACAATAATTGGCAAAAGCAAGCCATAAGCGTAGAAAAAATACCAACACCGAAATATCCACCATCAAGTAAATAGTAAGCGAACGTTGTAGTGGCATTCCCTAACGAATGACCTTTAACACTCCGAAACGGCAAAAGTTCATTTAAATCACCATTATTAACCATCACTGCATTTCCAAATAGCCTTGCAAAAATAGCAACTGTGTGTCCCAAAGTTGACATTTTTGTAACGCCAAAATTTTGCTCTCCAACAAAAATATCAAGATTTTTGAGTTGACCACACAAATACACGCTTAAATACTCCAAAGGATCTTTCATACTCTCTCGTCCAATCCATTTCAACGATCCTTGAAAACAAACTGCAATAAGAATACAAACAAGGCATATACGAATCAACAGTTTTATCGGGAGCCTCTTATGCCATCCGACAGATTTTCCCCACAAAATGTAAGCTTGAATGCACGCTGCCAGTACCCAGGCAACCGCCTGCACTCGAGCACCAATCACACCAGTATTTAAAAAACCTATAATTATGTTAATTACCAGCAACAACCTGTACTGTTTATATTTATAAATGATACTATGCAAAAATATATACGAAAAGATATAGCATGACATTGAACTAGCAATACGGGCCACATTTAAAACATCTGGAATCCTTATTTGATTAGCATTATTTCCATATTTAGTTAACAAATTATAATTGGCGATTTTTTCCAGAATATTTCCACCTGGCAAATTCCTCAGCATAAACGAAATCACAAAAACAAATGACAATAATTGAAACACACAAAAAACAATCAACTTCCATTTTGTTATTCGGATTGGTTGGAATGTGTACTCGGGTATTTTTCCAGTATCTATTGTTATGAAAATGCTATCCTGTTGCTTGTTAAATTTCGTACGCGAAAATATGAGATTGCTAAGAGCTGATACCACAAAAAACAATGCTGTTCCACCATAAAGGATAAACATTGTGTCCCAGCTCAGATTGAGATCCCATAAATTTACCAAATGGAGTGCAAAGACCGCTTGCAACAAAAATCCGGCAAAATAACCAAGTTGAGGCGTTATCAGAATACGACTTGATTGTAAACAGCATAGCACAACCAATAAAAATAACCAAAAAATCCACATTACTAACTTAATCATGAGCATTCACCAACTAACAACCTTCTCTATATTTATACATTACAAGTAGGAATAAAGTCCAAAACTACTGTTCAGTTCATACAGAAGTTCATAAAGTGCGTGAGATTTAACTGATTTATTTGTAATCGCCACGCCATATGGTCATAAAACATAAGATGTACATTCAGAATATTCCTCGTATCTTCCTATTATATTCTGCAATTGCATTACGAAAAACTTAGTTTTAGATCGTTATGTTCAAGATAAACCACTTCGTAATGAGATATTGTATATCGCTTTCTTCAAATAATGTCCATCACGCAACCTCATGCCAATTTCCTTTGCGTTTTGTTTGAGCGTGGCATATTCTCTATTTGTCATATTCTTTATCTTCTCTGGAATTTCCTTCAATGAATTTACGGTTATGCCACAGTGATTTTCCAAAATAAATTCCGCCATGGCAGCTTCGCTCCAGATGATAACTGGAATTCCGCATGCAAGATACAAAGACGTTTTGTGCGGATTATTGAAACGAAGATATTCTCCTGTTTTTCCAGAACAAGTTTCAGAACTGTCCCCATCCCAGACAAGTCCAAAACTGCCGCGCATTACATTTGGAAGATCGTCCGGAAGGAAAGAACCCTGATAATGAATGTTAGTCTTACCATGATTTTCAAACCCAATACCATAAAGATTAAATTCGCAGTTTCCCGGAAGAGAAGAAAGATAAGCTGCTTTCCATGGGCTAAGATTACCTGCAATAATAGTTGGCAGTTCTTTTTTTATTTCCGTTATACTATTAATCATTTTATCTCTTGGAATTATATAATCGAAAATCTCAAGATTAACCAATTTATTCTTATCAATCCCCGCCTCTTCAAATATTTCCTGCATACGTTTGTTATGTATAATGATTTTTTCAGCGATGCTAAATACCCTTTTCTCTTCAAAAAGATAAAGTATTTTTTTGATTTTTGATACATTATATTTACTAATAATATCATGTACCAAAATAATAATACTTACTCCAGAATTTGAAATTTTTTTAAGCTGTCTTCCAAGAAAGATAGAATTTTCACTGGGCGGAAATTGTATTATCAGCGAACTTCCACGTTCCAATTGGAATAGTGTTTTTTCCCATTCTTTTAATATTTGAAATTGTCTTATAATACGTTTCATCCCGGCATGATTTGTCGTATTTAAAACAACGGGAATATAACCAATTGATTGTAAAATTCTATTAGCATCAATCCGAGCTTTACTCATTGATGTTTTTTTATCATTTGAAATCTCATAGATAAAACAATTCATATTATCCCTCTTTCCATCTGAATGTGTACTTGCTCATTCTCTTCCGACTTAGCGCTTTATTCTAATATGCAGGGCATAAAATTGCTTTGCAATTCTATGAAATTCTTCATGCTTATGAACAAGTATGGGTCGTCTGAAAGTTAATGGACTAAAGAATTTTATTCTTATTTTCCAACATTTTTCCATAACAGTCTTGTTGTCACGTTTTGGAGCAAATTTTTAATATAATATTCCAACTTCTACCGTTTAATCTATTTTCGTTTTCCAAACTAATATAACCGGATTATATTTAGTTAGAATAATCCTTGTGATATTCCATGAAAACACTGTGAAAAATAAAGTGTATTCTAAACAATAGACTTTAGAACTTTTCCATGTTACTTTTAATCTGACTGATAATGCCTAATGACTCTTATGATCAACTGTGTTCCTTGGGGGTTTATTTATCTGTTTTCACTTCCAGCAAGCATCCATCAAAATTGCTTTCTTGCAGCACCGTCAAACGGTTTCCCCTTGAAAACAATATCTTTGCATTTTTCAAAATCATATAAGAATTCTGGCAGAGCCTTACAAATTTTATCCACATTCGCTTGTTCTTCTGGATGCAAGCGGAGCAGTTGCGTATTGTTGATCGATCGTGCCGGATCGAATATTTTCTTTGGGCGGGCATGGTTGTATAAATGAAGAAACTTCTCTATTTTTTTAATACTTTGATCATAATTATAAACCATATCTTCAAAGTGAATATAAAGCACCCGTTCATTATCCGACTTATGTTTTCGTATAGTCCTGTAATGAACAATAAACTTATCTACATCGTCAATCGGAGAAAATTTAAAATTAGGATCTTTTGTAAACTTACCAGCCAGATACAAATCCCTAGGATCTTTGTCAACTACAATAGCATACGGATCAGCGTAAAATTTCAGGCTATCCTCCGGATTATTACCCGAAAACGGCTGGTCAAGGCAAATCGGTTTCTTCATATCCGCCCCCATCATTTCAAGTATTGCAGATGTGTATGCTTTTGCCGCATCGTAAAAATTTTCCGGCTCGACGGAGAAATATTTTCTTGCGCACGGCCACAAGTATACCCTGTGTCCGACGATTTTTTCAATTATCTTGGGCATGATGATTTTCTTTGACGCAAATGCAAAGATATCTCTCAGTATATGCCCTGTACATATGTCAGCCGTATATAATCCTTTGAATTGGAACTGTGTAATCTCATCAATAAAGCGTCTGCTCAATTCATAAAACTCTTTTCCATTGCACGGTTTATGGATAAACGGAACCATATAGGACTTCGATATTCGTAAAAAACGTTTGATCGCTACATCACATGATTCTCCTTTTGTGTATTGTTTCATCAAGTGATATTCCAGATCCTCAAGTCCATCTACACGATAACTCATCCAGGATTCAAAAGTGTCATAAACCTGAACATCCTCATATTCCTGTAACAGGTCGGATATTACAGAAGAACCCGTAGCGCCATACCCGCAAGCTCCTATAACCATTTCATTTTCTCCCTTCCGGTATCTTTTTCAATTCTTGTTATGTTCCGTAAAATCTTTTGTTAATTGTTGCGTCAATTTTATGACAGAAAACTCCAAGTTTTGGCCGATTCAAAATCAATCGTTCCATTTTTTTGCGGATATGTTCAACTGCGCAACCCACGATAAAGATTCCTATGGTTAAAGCGACGCTGTAAGGAACATATCCTTTTGTTTTGACCATGGTATCTAATGCAAATATCCCTCGCCAAAAAATGGGAATTGTCGTCTCATGATTATGTAAAAGATATATGCCAAAGGTATTGGATGCTATCTGGTTAATCCATTTGTTTTGCGGAATGTGCAAATTTTTAAATAGAAGAAACAGGCCAAAAGACGCTGTCAGACATGGAAATGATGACATATCCCGGATGGTGGAATAGTTGTTTCTCATAAACACATTTCCTTGGACTCCCTTCTGATACATCCAAATTTCAACTAAAAACATCAAGACATATGAACCCGCAAAGAGGAGAAACCCATAAAGTTTCACCCCCCCGCTCAGCTTTTTTATCCTAGGTTTCAAGTAGCGGATGAGCATGTATAAAAATGAAAACCATACTGGGCCAAACATCAATAGCTTAAACACAAGTTTCACAAAGGCAGAATTGCCAAGTAGCCTTCCATTGAAAGTCACAGTCGGTAAAATGGAAAAAATAAACATACCCACAAGGACATGCGCCAATCGGATATTCCACTTTTCATATAGCCTGTTCAATATAGGCAAAAGCAAAAGTAAAATCAAATAGGAGGAAGCAAACCAATAACTTCTTCCAAGAATCGGCAAAAAGGATTTTACCCAGATTTTCCATGAAATTTCGCTGGAAAAGACCACAATATCGAACAAATTTAAAATTAACAAATAGAACAGGGTTTGCAACCACAAGCATACAATTTTTTGCGAATCAAATCTTTTTTTGTCAACCAGAAAATACAGCCCGATGATTACAAATACGTTGGTTCCAAATTTTCCGCCTAGCAAGAAAAACAGAGATACCATAATGTTTCCATTCAAAGTAACACTATCCAGAACACCACTTAAGGACACCACATGATTCAATATAATAACCAACATAGACAGCACTCTTAACAATTCCCAATTACTTTTTCGGTCCAATGCACTTTCTTTTTCCATTGCAAATAACCTCTATACGCGATTCTAATCATACCCAAATAAGCGTATTGATTTTTACGAATCCATCGAATAAACTTCTTTTCTCCAATATAACGATAAAGAATTTTTGAACTTTCCTGAATTTTTTGCTCGAAAGAACGAATATTATCTCTACTTTCTTGATATTTATCACACAGAAGCCAGGTCCGGTAAAGCGCGCCAATGCTCATCGCAATTCGATTCAAAATGAGAACTCGCCTGTCTTCATCCAACATCTGTTTTTCTTCAAAATGCTGCAACAGCGCACACAGGTTCAATGCAACCGTTTCCTGCATTTCCACGTTTCTGAGCATATTCGCCTTATTCACGCTATTGTTTCCTGTACCCACACAGCGATACAGATACACCTTATCATCGTAAAAGATATAATTTCGTGATACTGCAATGGCCCACACAATAAATTCAACATCCACATAATAACAATGTTCAGTAATGCGGGCATGATTTTGCCTGAGTAGCTCCGTCCTAATGCACATTGTGCTAAGGCCAAACAAGGATGAGTCTGTCGATTTGTCATAGTTCCTTTTCTTTCCTGCCGGAATACAGCCAAACACAGCATGATTGTGCGGATATCTGACTCCCTGGTCGTCCGTCCACCAGTAATCCGTTACCACAACATCTGAATCGCATTTTTGAAGTTTTTCAATATAATTTGAAAAAGCGTCTGGATCTACCGCATCGTCGCCGTCCACGACACGGAAATATTTCCCAGTCGCCAATTCAATTCCTTTATTGATTGTCGAGCCATGTCCGCCGTTCTCTTTGGCGATATAACGAACAGACTCCGGATGCATCTGCTGGCAGTGTTTCGCAATTTCTCCAGTTCGATCCTTCGAACCGTCGTCTACCACCAACACTTCAATCTCACCTATGTACCTTGCGTCACACAGGGATTTCAGCGTAGATTCCAAATATTTTTCTACGTTGTATGCCGCAATTACTACCGTCAAAACTTTCATCTTATATCCCCGTTACCAATCCGGCTGGATAACTCTCTGGCCCGCAAAAAACAATCCTCCATAGAGCAATACGTCCATTCGCCGTAACGCCCGGTCGTGTAGATATTGTTTTGTGCAAGCGATTTTCTTTTCTCCCCCACATACTTCATAGATTCTGCGGATATGTGGACGTAAGCCGGATCAATTACAATGCTCTCATACGCTGTTACTTTATGTTTGTCAATCACACTGCATCTTTCAAGGTTCGAAAGTGTCTGCGCATATTGTCCTGAAACATCTACTTCCTGGCTATGTTCATATCCAATTTCCACATAAACACTGAGTTTATTTTGGCGCAGAATGTTATTATAAAACCCGACTCGATAGAAGTTCACGTCTTTATCAGGATAATAGACCCAATGCAGCGAACGGTCGATTGACGGTCTGTCAAAACCGATATTAAATACCAGCACCTTATTCCAAGACAGGCATTCTGGTACGCATTCACCCATTAATTCTAAAAGTTGAGGAAACGGAATCGAACTGACCAAATACTGATATTCATAAGTGTCCGCTGTGGAAACAATACGTCTACCAATAGGGTCTATGCTCAACACTTCTTCATTCAGGTGGATTTTTTCTTTCTCTACTTGACGTAGCAAATAGTCAATGACTGTATAAGTGCCGTCAACTGGATATATAAAGTGGTCGTTATAAGAAACGTTGTTCCCATTTTTCATATTTTGGATGATCTCAGTCAAGTCCGCATATGGGAAAAAACGCCCCATCGCATCCTGATCCAGTTCATCTAGGTCGCAGGCATAAAGTTTTTCATTGTACGGAACCAGAAACCGATCACAGATTCCCTTGCCGAACTTTCCAAATAACATATCCTTAAATGATGTATATATCTCTTTTTCTTCTTTAAAAAAAAGATCATACAGACAGTCTATAAAGTCTTCCTTTTTTAATTGATGTATATTTTTTTGAAAAGGATAGTCGATCATTGAGTTTCGAAAATTAATTTTTGTGTTCTTAATTTGGCGAACACATTTACTCCCCTGAAGCACAGGTTCAAAATAGCGCCTGCTTTCTTCATTTTTAAAATGGAAAAAATGACCCGCAAAATCCCAAATGTATTCTCCGCAGGCTTTGTGAGTCCTGCAAAGGCCGCCCGCATCGCTCTCCTTTTCCAACACCACAAAATTATCTGAATTTAAATTGCCCGCAAAAGCAAGACCAGATATGCCCGCTCCTAAAATGGCATATTTCACTTTCATAACAACTCTCCCTGTCAATCCTCAATGTCCAGCGCCTGCATAAAATGGTGATAATATTGTGCAATAGTTTCAGGTCGGTAAATACATTTTGCAGTTTTTTCCTTAAGTTTGCACAGTTCCTCCGGATCATTCAGATATTTATGAAGCTGTTCTCTTAACGTTTCCGTCAGATTTTCCGTGTCGAGAAGAACAGTGGCTTCCGTGACGTTTTCTGGCACTCCTCCTGTCCGGGTAGTAATAAGCGGCGTCCCAGAGGCAAGGCATTCAATCATACTCATACCACATGGTTCTTGCCATACAGACGGCAGGATACATAAATCCGCAAGCTGGTAATATTGATACATTTTGGGATAGGGGATATGTCCTGTGAAAATAATTTTTCCACTTATTCTCTCTGTAATTTGCTTAAGCTGTTCTTCAAAACCATCTTTTACATTAATATTATAGAATGTGTTTCCTGCCACAAGGAGTGTATAACACTCCTCTTCCAGTTCTGATAAAGCTTCCAGTAATTCAAGAATTCCTTTTTCCTTCGCTATTCTCCCGGCAAACAATAAAACCGGACATCCCGGATCAATTCCAAGTTTCTTTTTCAGGGTGTCTTTCTCCTCCTGGCTAATCTTTTTTTCGAAAAGCTTTTCATCTATGGCGTTATGTACAGTTACATATTCTGTCGTCTGCATACCAATCAGTTTTTGAAAGCATCCCGTGATATAATCAGAAACTCCAATGATTTTTTTTGCCTGACTCAAATAACTGTCGTATCCAAGTGTCTTTCCCAATTCATTATGTGCATGGTAATAAATCTTTCCCTTGTATTTTTCGAGGTTGTCACGATATTCCAGCGCACGAAACATGACAACATTATTTTCTAGGACAACCCGGCCATAAGAATGGGCTCTCAGTTTCTTTCCGACCTGCCGCATAAACGCCATTCGCTGAAAGAAATATCGATAACTAATCAGATGTTTCTTTCTAAATATATTTTTTGCAAGAAAATAGATCATTCGGTCAAGCACTTTTGTCAATTTTCTTGTCTGAATCTGATTGATTTTTGTAAAGCGAAAAATTTCCCTGTTTTGATCCGCGCAAGAGTATACTGTAAAATCACACGCATGAAACCTTTCGTTTTCCTGGATCAGGTTATAAATGATATTTTCCACAGCTCCGCCCTTTGTCGGCGGGACCGGCAAATAACCGCTTGTAATGATGGCGACTTCCATCCGTGGTTGCACCCCTTTCGTTTTTCTTTTTATTCCCTATCTTCACAGCCGCTCATCATTCGGCAAAAAAGTGTTTTTAACAAATATTTAACCACATTATAAATAGCAAACGCTATTACTGGAAACTTTTCCATCAGTCCTGTCTTTCTAGTAATTTTTGAATAAGTGATCTATCCAGCAACCTTTTAATTATGATTCGCTATCGTCCCAATCAACTCGCTATAATAATCCGCCCATCGTTTTGCCTGATATTTAATGTCAAACTTGTCAATTTGTCCTTCTTTTGTTCTTTGGTTGTTCTTTTTCCGGAGAACAGTTTCTGCCCATTGTATGCTCCCAGCTTCAAGATTCAGGAATGTTACATCTTCAGTTATTTTAACTTCTTTGGTGATACGATCAGACAGAATACAGGGCAGACCGGCCACCTGTGCTTCTATGGCAACAACCGGCAAACCTTCATATCGCGATGGTAGCAAGAAAATGTCCATCGCCTGGTAGAGCCGATTGACATCCTTTCTTGATCCTAGAAGATAAATGCACTTACGTTCTTCTCCTATCGTCGTTTCTGACTCATCTTTTTGCATTTTTATTTCTTTCATAAAAATTCTCCAGCTTCTTTACCTGTGCACAAATGTCATAGGCTGCCATTCTTTCATTTTGGAGGTTTATTTTTTTTACGGACTGCAGTGCAGCTTCTTTCCAAGTCTGTAATCCCGCAGCAAGATCTAAAAACTCTATACCATCTGAGATTTGGGTTTCCACAGGAACATTCGTTGATGCAAGTACCCGCAGACCTCTTATTTGAGCCTCAATTGCCACTATACCCAACCCTTCATACCTTGAAGGAAACAGCAACAGATCCATCGCCTGATATAATCTTTCGCAATCTCTACGGCTACCTAATAGCCGTACCCCCCCGTATTTTCCGGCATGCTTTCCACACGCGCACGAATGCGTTCAAAATCTTCCCCATCACCAATCATCAGCAATACGGACTCCGGATTACGAGCATGGATTTCCCGAAAGACATCAATCACAAAATCCTGATTTTTTTGATAACGAAAATTACCAACATGCCCGATTACAAACTTATTTTGCAACCCTAATTCATTTCTGACTTCATCGCGCACTTTTTTGTTAAAACAATATTTGTCCAGATCAATTGCATTGTTAAAAATAGTTACCTGGCCATTTCTCATTGCTTTCTTTCCAAACAGCCATTCTCCGGCAAGTTTGGAACAGGCTACATAATGCGTTGCATATATTTTAGAAAACGGACGAAGCATATACTTGAAGATATTTTTCTTCCACTCTCCTGGAGCTGCAGTCGAATGACTGTGCGCAATGCGGACAGGCACGCCAGCTTTCTTAGCAGCATAGAGAGGAAATACGCTTAAACTATTAATGTGGGAGTGAACAATCTGATAACTGTTTTTACGAAAAATTGCTACAAGTGCTGGTATATATTGACCCAATTTTTGATATGGCGGAACAATATAGATCCGCCCACCCAAGCTTTCTATCTGGTCTTGCAGAAACTGCGTATGAGTAGAATCAGCATCTACGATAAAATCAAACTGTACTTTTGACCGGTCAATATGTCGGTAATAATTCATTACTACCGCCTCCACACCGCCGTTGATCATCTTCCCCATAATCTGTGCCACACGTATCGGTTCCGGCATCACTTCTTTTACCCCATCCATGTATGTTAACCTTTCATTTTTTAGTATCTATTATCTCGGTTCCTCCAATCACAGCAATACATAATGGTTTCTCTGTTTTTTCATCTTTCAAGGCCCTGCACTCCCTCAGTATCAAATTTCTTTTTAAACGCAAAACAGCGGAGACCAGCAACGCTCCAAGCCTGCTTTTCTCCGCATCGCTTGCATAACACAACTTTACAAGCGGTCTTTCTCATCCAGTCTCGGAAATTTAATTAATCCGATCTATACTTCAGAAATTTATTTAATCCAAAAGTTCTAAATTGTCGGTATGACATTGCCTAAAATTGACCTTTCCTTGCTATAAGCATCTTTGCTTCTGAAAAAATCCCAACAAAAAAAGAAACACACAATCTCGGCGTCTCTTTCAGCACTTCCTGTTATATTTCTAAATTTCTGATCTTCCTGCCTTAAAATTCAACCATTGAAATTCACTCGTTGAAATTTAACCATTGAAACTCAGCCATTAAAATTCAGCCATTGAAACTCAACCATTAAAATTTAACCAATGAAACCCAGCCGCTCAACCCCACTCCGTCGGTTTCAGGGCAGGCTTCGCCACCCGCACATGTTATAAGTGCGGTTTCATCCTATTGAAGTGCCATCCGGCACTATGTCAGCACCCTTCCGCAGCGTGCTCTTGGCAACGACTGCTTCCCAATGCATCCTTCCTCTGGCCACGGCATTTCTGCCTGCGGCTTTCTCACCATTCCATCCCGATTGCTTCAAGCCGCGCTTCCTGCTCTTGCGTCAGATCGCGCTTCCCGCCCGGGCCGTTCCGTTTCTTTCTCTGGACTGCCAGCCATTTCCCCAGCCAGATTCTTCCTTCGTCCGTTTCGACTATGTAACTCTGCGATACTTTCAGATCGCCGTGCTCCCGATAATATTGTTCCGCCAGCCGGTATCTGACCTCCCAGGAGTCCCCAGTCCATCGCATCCCAATGCCGTCAAGCCTCCGGATCCGCTCCGCGTCCAGACGGTAATGACTGCTGTCCGGTCTCTCTCTGGCACTCCGCATGGCGCTGACCCATCTTCCGAGCCTCACGCCCTGTATGACGTATTCCTTCGGCACCTCCAGATTCCCGTGCTCCCGGTAATATTCCTGGGCCAGCTGGAACCGCTCTTCCCATCTGGTGTCGTATCTGCTGTCAAATTGCATCCCAATGGCTTCCAGCGCCTTTATCTGGTCCGGCGGCAGCGCCTTTTTTTCCGCCGCTCTGCTGCGCAGCCACAGCCCAAGTCTCAGCCCGTCCGCCGTGACATATTTTACTGGTACTTCAAGATGCCCTTCCTGTTTATAAAATTCCTTCGCCGCTTCATAATAACGGTTCCAGTTTTGCTGTGTTCTGTCCCAGATAAAACCAAGAGCATCCAGCTTCCGTTCCCGTTGTGCCGAAAGGATCCGGCCTGTGCAGACATTTCCGGGACCGTTCTCTCCACCGCCGGCCATCCCCGCATGTCCGTCTCCGGAAACAGCCTGTCCACCGCCGGCCATGCCCGCAACTTTTCTGCTGTTCTTCCACGCCGTCCTCTGGTTGGCCACGAATTTCCCCAGCGGATATCCGTCTTCCGTCACATATCTGCCGGGAACATCTACATGCCCGTTTTCCTCCCGGTATTTTACCAGTTCCAGATACCCTCTCTCCCATGCTTTCCCGATCCGGCTCCCCCATTCCATGCCGATTCCGTCCAGCTTTTTTATCTGCTCTCTGGAGAGACATCCCGGTACTGCCCCCGCCCTCACCCGCCTCTGGGTGAGCAACCAGCTTCCCAGCGCGATACCATTCTCAGTCACATAGCGTTTCGGCACCTTCAGGTCCCCATGGAGATCATAATAGTTTTTCGCTTCCTGAAAACACATCTCCCAGGAACTCGCCAGACACTTTCCAAGCTGTTCAAACAGTCTCCGGCTTTCCCTTGTCTCGTCGATCAGCCGGAACTGGTATTCCGTTCTGGTTTTCTCTTCTCCCTCCGCTTTGCCTGCCCTGTGGTATGCTTCCAAAAAAGAATCGATGCACCTTAAACTGTCAAAATTATCCACCAGATCAAAGATCACAGGCTGGGCTTCTTTTCCTTCGTCCGGTACGGAAAGTGCCCTGCCCACCTGCTGCAGGTAAAGTGTGGGAGACGCTGTAGGACGAAGCAGCACCGCGCCGTCCACATCCGCCACATGAACCCCCTCGTTCAGCATATCAATGCAAAAGAGCAGTTTCAGATGCCCGCTCTGGTCTGCGCTGAACCGCTTTACTTCCTCCGGACTCCGTTCATTGTCGTAAATAGCGCGGTACACCGCAGGACTTGGATCCAGCGCCCCATACCATTGCCCCGCCAGAGCCGTCATCTCTTCCATGTGTTCCCTGCCGGAACAGAAGACGATGTATTTCCCATCCTTTTTCATATACTTTCCAAAAATCTCCGCGGGACCGTCCGCACAGTCAAGACTATGGCGCAGCTTTTCCAGAAGTTTTTCGCTCTCGTCCCGCACGCCGGCGTTGCGCTGCCTCTTCACTCTCAGGGAGATTTTCCTGAATTCGTCACTGTATTCATAAAGTCCGCAGATATAAACCGGAGCCGGCAGGATCCCGGCCGCCATTGCCTCCGCCGTCTCCATTCGGGAAGCGATTTTGCCGTCAAAGAGCTCTCCTGCCATATCCCTTCTGCTGTCCAGATAACGGATGTTGGTTGCGGAAAGGCCAAGAACCTTTGCATTCGGGCAGGCGTCCATCAGCGTCCTTACACTCTTCCCCCAGTTTTCCGCGCCGCAGCGATGAAATTCATCCAGAATGATGTATTCCGGCGTTTCCCCTTTTTCAAGTCCCGTGGCTTTAACCAGCTTGTTTTCTGTTTCTTCCGTTCTCTTCAGCCCGGTAACTTTTTCCGGCTTTCCTGCATCCCCTGGGCCAACGCCTGTCTCGGTGTCATCCATCCTCTCTATGTCATCATAGCCCCCCATGGCGTACATCACCTTGGAGTAGGTCAGAAAAGAGATACCCTCCAGCGCCGTTTCCTCGCCCCCCGCTGCAAGATAATTTTCCCTTTGGGAACGAAAAATGTATTCGCTGGGAGCAAGCCAGAGAATTTTCTTCCCCGGATGTTCCTCCGCCAGCTTAAAGGCGATAAAGGCCTTACCCGTTCCGGTAGGCTGAATTATGGCTGCCTTGCCTGATGTTTCCATCATGCGAAGCGCGCTGCTGTATGCAGTTTGGTTGTGAGGGTAAAGCGCCACCGCCATTCCGCCGGTCTCCTTTCGTCCGTTGCTTTTAGCCCGTGCACCGAGCCTGAAATAACCTGAAAAAAGTGTACTTTTTTACCTGGCGTTTTGACGGCATTTTCGGCGGATATTTCAACTGTTTCTGTAACTCCCGCGTTTCTTATGTATAAAAACCATTTCACATCTTGGGTACGAAAAATCAAAGGATTTGTTGACTTTTATAAAATTTCTTTGTATAATACAGTTTGATTTGAATGAATAACGAAAACGCCAGGTAAAAAAGTACACTTTTTTACCTTTTTTATTTTAAAAATCTGACAAAAGAGCGGCATTTCCATAGGCCTTTGCCCGATACCGAAAGCTTGCTGTGGGCATTCTGCATTCTTTGGCTGCTGCCTCATTTGTCAGCTTTCCCGCGCTCCATCTCTGATAAACATCCTGAAAATTACCCGGCAGAGGCGCCGGCGGCCGCCCGAACCTTACGCCGCGCGCTTTTGCAGCGGCAATTCCCTCCGCCTGCCTCTGCCGGATATTTCCCCTCTCATTTTCAGCGACAAACGACAGTACCTGCAGGACGATATCCGACAAAAAGGTTCCCATCAGATCCTTTCCTTTCCGTGTGTCCAGCAGCGGCATATCCATCACCGCGATATCCGCCTTTTTTACCTTTGAAATAATTCTCCACTGTTCTATGATCTCCTCATAATTCCTGCCAAGCCGGTCTATGCTCTTTATGTACAGCAGATCATCCTGTTTCAACCGTTTCAGCAGCTGTTGATACTGGGGCCGTTTAAAATCCTTCCCGGACTGTTTATCCACAAAAATATTTTCCTTTGGCACATGCATCTCGTTCATTGCGATCATCTGTCTGTCTTCATTTTGATCCTTTGAACTGACCCTCACATAACCGTATATCTGGCTCATTGTTATCCCTCCGTATCTTCCCTTTTAAAAGTCGCATCCCCCGCAGACACCGATACAGGTTCCGATACGCTGACCGGACTGATATGCCGCGGGAATAATAAACAGAGTACAAATACCAGTATATAAAGTTTGCAGCAGTTCAGCCAGCAGCCGTATTCAGTGGCAAAATCATGCTCGTACGAATTTTTCACGGAATACGGCTGCCGGGAGAGCGCCATTTTATGAGCAAAGGCAGGCGCACGGCGCCGGATAGCGCGTTAGCCAGGCGCCTTTCTGTTGCGCTGCGGATAAAAAAGGAATATAATGGACATGCCGGCAGTTCAGGTGGCTTTCGGCTGCGAAAAGAAAAATGCAAGGGAGGATCATCATGAGCAGGAACAACGATTACGACGCGGAAGAAATGACGGTAGAACTGGAACTCGACGACGGCAGAAATGTAACCTGCGCCGTGGTCACCATTCTGACCGTAGAGAAAAAAGATTATATTGCCCTTCTCCCCCTGGACGAAAACGGGGAAAACGAAGAGGGAGAGGTCTGGTTCTACAGGTACAGCGAAAATCCGGACGATCCCAATGAGGAACCTGAACTGGACTACATTGACGACGATGCGGAATACGAAAAAGTGGCGGACGCTTTCGACGAATATCTTGACACCTGCGAGTTTGACGAGCTGGTAGAGGAAAATGATTCAGATCTCTTTTAAAAGAGGGTCCAGGAATCTGGACGGCAGCCTGGGGCGTTCTTTTGTACCTGTGAGGTAGAGAAGCTCCAGGTTTTCTTTTGCCCTAGTCATGGCTACGTAGAATATCCTGCGCTCTTCTTCCACCTGTTCTTTTGTCTGCAGGCTGCCGTGGGGAAAGATGGACTCATTGCAGTCGGCTACGATCACAGTGTCAAATTCCAGCCCCTTGGAACCATGTACCGTCATCAGACTGATCCCCGCCGCGGCGCTCTCCATCTCCCCGGTTCCGACGTTTCTTCCGGCGCTTTCCGCCCCGCCGGCGCTACCGCTTCTTCCCGCGCCTTCCGCCCCGCCGGCGCCACCGCTTCTTCCCGCGCTTTCCGTCCCGCCTGCGCCACTGCTTCTTCCCGCGACTTCCGCCCTTTTGACGTCTCCGTTCTGTTTCAGTTCTCTGCCGTATGCTTCCTGCGCTTCCTGCCACTTTTCAATATCCGGAAACCGTCCCGCGTCTTCTCTGAGCCAGTCCAGAACCTCCAGCCACTCCGCAAACCGCAGCGCGTTTCCCGCCGTCTGTCTCAGATAAGCCTCGTATCCCACCGCCCTTCGGATATACGACACCGCCAGTCCCGGGGGAAGCTTTCCCAACGCCTTTAACTGCCTGTCAAAGCCGCGCAGTTTCTCCGCCGCTGCTCTTGCGCCCGTGTCGGTCCGTCCCCACGTCTCATAAAAGGAAATCAAATCCTTCAAGGATCCGCCGCTGCTTCCTATTGCTTCCCGGCTGACATACCTTGACGGCCGGTTGACGATCCGGAGCAGCAGCCCCCTGTCCCATTGTCCGGATGCCAGCAGAATATATGCCATGATGTCTCTGACAATAAAATGCTCATACACATTCGGCACCTTTTCTTTCATGACAAAAGGGATCCCTTCTGTCCGCAGCCGCACCGCCAGCTCCTGCATCCGGGCGTTTGTACGGAACAGGACGGCGCACTTTTCCCCATCCTTTCCCACAGCCAGAAACCTGCGCAGCCGTTCGGCCAGATAGTCATACTGCTCTCCTTTTTCGGAGAAAGCGGCCAGTTTGACCCGCTTTTCCTGTTCTTCCGCTTCTCTCTTCGGAGACGGCCTGAGCTGTTTGGAAAACCGGTCGCCGTTTTCCGCCACAACCGCCAGAGATGCCCTTATGATCTGCGGATGGCTCCGGTAATTGATATCCAGCAGTACCTTCTCCGCCCCGTACTCCCTCTCAAATCTTCTGAGACATTCCGGCTCGGAACCCCGGAAGCCGTAAATGGCTTGATCGTCGTCTCCCACCGCAAAAACATTCCCGCAGCCGCCGGACAAAAGCTTTACCACTTCATACTGAACGGGGTTGATATCCTGAAACTCGTCGATGAGGATATGGCGGAAACGCGCCTGCCAGGATCTTAAAAGTTTTTCATTTCCCGCCAGAAGCTCCCTGCAGCGGCAGAGCATATCGTCAAAATCCAGCCCGCCGTCGTCCCGCACCGCTTTTTCATAGCGCTGCAGGATCGTTCCAAACTGCGGCCTCCATTCTTCCGGCGCCATTTCCGCCGCTTCCTCCATACGCAGGGTATTTTTATAATAACTGAAGGCGGAAAGAAGCGTCATCGCGTCCTCTCCCAGCGCCTCCCCTGTCCTCTTTTCGGAATCCGTACAAAACCGTTTTAAAATGGGAAGCAGGATCTTTTTTCTTTCGGAACTGTTGAGAATTTTGTGATTGTTCAGAACGCCTGAATTTTTTAGGATCTGATAAAAGATGGAGTGAAAAGTGCCGAAGCAGACGGGGCGAAAGCCCCCGGACAACTCCCGGAACCGGCGCTGCATGGACATTGCCGCTTCTCTGGTAAAGGTGATGACCAGAATCTGTTCCGGCGGCGTTCCCCGCTCCATGAGAAAAAGGATCCGGTTTGTGATGGTGAAGGTTTTCCCGGAGCCGGGGCCCGCCAGCACCAGCAGCGGTCCCCCCGTCCAGGTCACAGCTCTGCGCTGTGCGTGATTCATATGTTCAAGATCAATCATGTTCCCCGCTTTCTCCGGCAGCGGCCGCGTCAAGCAGCTCGATTCCCTTTCGGATTCTCTTTAGGGATTCCTCTTTTCCCAGCACCTCCAGAATCTCCGTCGCGCCTGCGGGCGTCATCTGCTTTCCGGAAACAGCCGTCCGAAGCGGCCACATGACATAGCCGGTCTTATAACCGTTCTGCTCCGCATATTCCGACAGCATCCGGTAGAGACTGTCGTTGGAATAATCCTCCCAGTCTTCCAGAAGCGGTAAAAGCTCCCCCAGCACTTTCCGCGAGGACGCCAGATCCGTCTTCATTTTTTTATGGACATACATGGCGGGATCATACTCCGGAAGTTCCTCAAAGAAGTCCACCATCTGAAGAATATCCGGGAATACCTCGATCCTTGTCTTCACCATGCCCGCAATCTTTACAAGATCCAGATCCTTTGTGATCGCCTTTTTCAGATACGGCTTTGCCATTTCATAAAACGCATCAAAATCCATGGCCTTCAGATACTCGCCGTTCATCCACCGAAGCTTCACAATATCGAACACCGCCGGAGACCTGCTGATCCTGTGATAATCAAACTCCTTTATCAGCTCTTCCAGCGAAAAGATCTCCCTGTTGTCCTCCGGGCTCCAGCCCAGAAGCGCGATAAAATTCACAATGGCTTCCGCGACGAATCCGCCCTCCAGCAGATCCTCAAAGGAGGAGGCGCCGCCTCTCTTGGCCAGCTTCTTGTGGTTTTCATCCGTGATCAGCGGCAGATGTATATACACCGGCGACTTCCAGCCGAACGCCTCGTACAGCCTCGTATATTTCGGAGAAGAGGAAATGTACTCGTTTCCTCTCACCACATGGGTAATGTTCATCGTATGATCATCCACCACATTGGCAAAATTGTAGGTCGGATAGCCGTCGGACTTCATCAGGATCATATCGTCCAGCTCGGCGTTTTCCACCGTAATGTCGCCGTACAGTTCGTCATGGTATGTGGTGGTTCCCTCGGCGGGATTGTTCTGGCGGATGACAAAGGGCTTTCCCGCCGCCAGATTGGCTGCGATCTCCTCCTTTGAAAGGCCAAGGCAGTGCTTATCGTAAACGGTGATCTCTTTCCCCTCTACCACCTCCGTCTTCAGGGATGCCAGACGTTCCTTGTCACAGAAGCAGTAATAAGCCTCCCCCTTGTCGATCAGCTCTTTGGCATACTTCATGTAAATGCCCGTCTTTACCCGCTCGCTTTGAACATAAGGGCCGTAGCCGCCGTCTCTGTCCGGTCCCTCGTCATGGGTAATGCCCGCCATTTCCAGCGTCCGGTAAATGATCTCCGTCGCGCCTTCCACATACCGGTTCTGGTCCGTGTCCTCGATTCGGAGCATAAAGTCTCCGCCCTCGTGCTTTGCGATCAAAAATTCATATAACGCCGTGCGCAGATTTCCCACATGCATCTTTCCCGTGGGGCTCGGCGCATATCTTGTCCTAATTTTCGTCATAATATCCTCCGTTTCGGGTCCTTGGAACAGCCCCGTTGATCTGTCTCAGAGATTTATTGTATCCCCTTTTATCCAAAACCGCAAGACCTTTTAGAAACTAAGCGCTTCATCCGATCCCGGACCCGTTGGGAACGTATCCGTGTCCCTTGCGACAGCGTTCTCTGCCGGCACGGATCATTCCGTGTGCCCTGAGGGCAGGAGCTCTGCCGTCTCGGTCTTTTCCGGCACAGGCCTTGCCGCCGCGGCCTTAAAGCTCTGAACAGCCTTTTGCGCCTGGGGAATGGAAATGTTGGTGCCCGCCCCGGCCACACAGCCGCCGGGACACGCCATGCCCTCGATCAGACAGCCGTTCTTCTTCCCGGCCTTTGCAAGCAAAAGAACCTTCCGGCACTCCGCCAGACTCTCCGCATGTTCGATCTTTACCTCCGTTCCGGGATAATAAGCCTTGATACAGTCTTCGATGGCGCTCGCCACTCCCCCGGCCACACCGTATCCTCTGCCCGCGCCCGTTGCGTCCTCCATGGCGTCCATGGCCTGAATTTCTTTCAGCAAGATTCCCTTTGCCTCAAACATTCCCGTCAGTTCTTCAAAGGTGATCACAAAATCCACATCCGACCGCACCGTCCGCCTGCTGGCCTCCAGCTTTTTGGAAGCGCAGGGGCCGATGAACACCACGGAAGCGTCCGGATGCTCCTTTTTGATGATCCGGGCCGTGGCCACCATGGGCGTCAGTTCGTTGCTGATCTTATCGATGGTCTCCGGGAACAGATGCTTTGCCATGACAGACCAGGACGGACAGCAGGAGGTCAACGCAAAAGCCTGATTTCCCGTTGCGACCTCCTTTACATAATGCTCCGCCTCCGCCATACAGCCCAGATCCGCGCCCAGCGCAGTCTCGTACACATCCGCAAATCCCAGCTCCTTCAGCGCCTCCTTAAACATATCCGGCGTGACATCAGGCCCGAACTGTCCCGCAAAAGCCGGCGCCACCTGCGCAATAATCTTCCGGCCGGACTGCATGGCCCTGATCAGCTGGAAAATCTGAGATTTGTCCGCGATGGCGCCGAAGGGGCAGCTGACCATACACTGTCCGCAGGAAACACACCTGTCGCTGTCAATGCAGGCCCGCCCGAATCTGTCCGAGACGATGGCGTCCACCCCGCATGCCGCCTTACAGGGTCTCTCCCTATGACAGATGGCGTCATAAGGGCAGATCTCCCGGCATTTCCCGCAGCGAATACATTTTTCCTGATCGATGACGGACTTCCCGTCCACCATGGAGATCGCTCCCTTAGGGCATACGCTGTGGCAGGGATGGGCAAGGCAGCCCATGCAGGCATTTGTCACCTCATAGCGGTTCTCCGGACAGGCGTTGCAGGCGGAAGGAATCACCTGCATCAGCGGCGGTTCATAATACTTCTCGTCAATGTTGCTCTCTTCCAGTCCCTCCGTCAAATGTCCCGGATGATCTCTGTTCTCCGGCCGCAGACTCATACCCATGGCAAGCCTCAGCCGCTCCCTGATGATAGCCCTGTCCCGGTATACGCTCTCCCAGTACTGGGAATGTTCATAATCCACGATCTTATAGGGAAGCGCCTCCATATCGTCTTTGAGATTCGTGGAATTGTACGCCAGATTTGCCACTTCCCTGAATACCCTTCTCCTGCGCTGCCTTACCGGGGTGTCGATTCCTCTCATGCCGCTCATTTTCTTCCGCCTCATCTTTCAGAATGATATTTTTTTAACAATACATTCTCATTAAACCACATCTGACATAGAAAATCAAGAATAACCGCCCTGTATTAAAGTTTTCCGGGACGGGATCTGATGACATAAAGACTTTTTCATGCTACAGGTTCTAAACTTACAGTCGTAGATTTCTTTGAGTATCTTTTGGCTTCGGCGTCCATCCGCCGCATTTCCATAAAGCCATCGGGTGATGTTCAATACGATGTAATGCGGTCAAATCGCATCATAGTCCGTGACCCCCTTAACCACGATAGCTTTCAGATCTTTTGGAGCAAACAGTTTCCACCTTTTATGAAGAACAAAATCGCCCTGTTTTTCAAAGAGATAGGTTTTACTGGCAGAGGCCCGCTTTTCACATTCCGTAAAAAAGTGTTCCGGCAAAGATAGTTCATCTTTCATTTCTTCAAGAATATATCCGGCCTTTTGATATAGCTGACTCCGACCATAAGGCTCCAGTGAGTCAAGCAGCCTGTTGGGGTCAAGTGAAGGAATCAGGAGAAGGCAACGCAGCAACTCTTCCAGACCGCCTATCTTTTCAAAATCCGCTATGCTGTCTATCACAGTCCTCTCCAAAGAAGTCACGCGGACACCGGTATCCGTTTCTATAACGCCCGCATTTCCCCGGCAGATCAGCGGACAGTAATTTACACCGTCATAAGAGAACGGACGAACGCGCTTTACGGTAGCAAAGTACATATCATAAAAAACCTGATTACCATATCCGTAATATTCAAAGGCGCTATGATGAGACACACAAGCGTCGTCTGTTACGCGGGAAGCAATCTGATAGCGATTTGGGATTGCCTGTCCGGTTTCCATGCTGATGACTGCGTACAGGTCTCGGCGTACACGCTCAATATATCCTTTTTGCAGATAATCCTTTATCTGCCATGCCGCCGCACTCTCTGATCCGGCAAGCCGAACCATATCTTTATGTGTAAAACAGCGCAAAGCGGCAAGCTTTTTATATCTCTCCATTGCATGTCCTTTCTTTTGTTTTTATTATAACACAAAACAAGAGAAATAACAATGATTTTGATCGAATTTGGAAATGTTCCTGTCTCTGAATCCAATATTTCTTTAACGCCTTCACTGATAGAATCATGTCCGAATTCCATATAAAATTCGGGACATTCTCATACCTCGCCAAAAACAAAGGCTTCCGGACGGGCTGCTTTAATCCTTTCCGATTTTGAAAGATTTCTGTTTTTCAGATGTTCCACTCTGCTTTCAAACTCATGGTACGCCTTCAATAGAATTTTCAGATAATATTTTACAAAAGGCTCATAACTGTCTTCACATTCATGCCAGTCGACAAAAACTATGATGGAGATACTTTTTTTCCTTTCCGTCAACGCAATTACATATGAGCCACATTGAAATCATAAATCTCTTCCCTCGGATTCTTAAACCCATGAAACTCGTCCACCTTTTTAAGGGAAAAGAAAAAGCCATAGTTGGAATTCGGTCGCTCCAGCGCCTGCTTTCGCGCATATCCCCTTATGGACAAAAGGTACTTCCCGGCAGGAACATCATATTTAAAATCCGAATATAATCGGTACCCATCCAATGTCTGATATGATATATCAGTCCCTGAATAATAACACATTATGCCATATGGATCTTTGTATGTACCTTCCTCTCCGCTATATTCATTTGCCTGAAATGTATAAAAAGAGCCAATATCGGAAATCCACAGACCATCTTTAATTTCAATGTTGAATCCGTCGTACTCCATCTTCTGCTCCCACCCGTCGTCAAAGGGCGCATCATGACCGTCCAGCTTAATGACATAGTCTATGGAATTGATCTGTACAAACGGAATCCAAACGCCTTCTTTCTGCGCATCTAAATACAATTTCTTATCCTTTTGAAATTTCTCCAGAAGCTTTTTGCTCCGAACTTTTTTCCCCTTTAAAAAGTCCTGCAAGGTCTCCAATGAAAATACACATATCCCATAACTTCTGGTACTCAAAATCTTGTCCATAACGGTTACCTCTTCATCCTTGTACTGCCCCTGGAATCGGGACGGAATAAAATTTTCTTCCCCCGCTTCCCGCACAGAACTATGCAATTTGTTCTATGCGGCTTTTTCTGCACAATGGATATGTTGCAATAAAAGGTTCAATTCTCTTTTTCATTTCGCTAAAGGAGCTGCCATAAAAATACAGAGCAGTATGCGTAGCTCCCTCCCAATAACTATACATTCGTCCAATCCCTTCCATAGCCAGTTCCATTTGTTCTATCACATAATTTATGTCGCAGGTTTTATAAACCTCCTCCGGCAGATCAACTCCGTTAGAATAGTATGCCAATCCCTCTAATGATCCCACTTCAATCTCCGGCTGGATACCCTGTAGAACCGACCCTTTCGGAATGCCTATACTATTGAGCAGACCCACCAGCCATTTAACGCTGTCAGGCTTATTATTTGTCAGATGAATTTCTATATCACAGTACATAATTTCACCATCTGAATTTTGAGCCGTCCCGCCTCCGGTTATCTCCCCGAACCGCTCTCTCCAGTATTTCCTGCAAAACATCTTCCAATTCAAATCTGTGTTTTGGCTGAAATCGTGCATTCAGTTTTAATGTCAAATCCATATGACCGCCTTCTTGTGAATTTTTCGGAAATATAATGTCGATGTAATCTTTAATTTCCACATTTCAATTTCAGCTATTACAATAATAGGGCGCGGCAAAAGCAATCAAAGTCGTTTCCGTTATGGAAGTTGTTTTAGGCCAAGCTCCTTTAAAAATTCATTATGTTTAACTTTTGCGCTGCTAATTTCATTCTCAATTTTTTTAAGCTCTTGCCTTACCGCTTCAAGATCAATGCTCTCTACTACATGTATTATATCACATACTTTAGCATAATGCTATATACAACCAGAAACCACTTAGTTTCCGGTTACTTTTCTTCTTGATGATCCCATTTTCAATCCGAACATCGGTTGGCTGCATAAGGTAGAAGAAAATTACTTCGTGATGATGGGTATTGTTGATATTATAAAAACGCTCTTGACGATTTTTCTTCGAGCATATCACAAAAAAACGCCCTACTTTCAACCGGAGGTAGAATCAGTTTTTGAAAACTCTCAAAGCACGTTATTGTATTTCTGTCAGTGCCATGAAATAATAATAGTGATGATGATTGAGTTGTGGGCAACGCGGAAAGGAAGGCGCTGAGATGAATAAGATTGGTGAAACCATTAACAAAAAGAGAACGGAGTTGGGGCTGACGCAGTCACAGCTGGCAGGCATCCTCAATGTCTCGTTTCAGTCGGTAAGCAAATGGGAAAATGGCTCCACATATCCGGACATTGAGAAGCTTCCAGAGCTTGCTGCGGCACTCAAAACAACCGTGGATGCTCTGCTTGGATACAAAGGAGCCGCAGCCGACTATGACAACCGATATGCCGCCAAAGATTACTATTGGGGACTCAGGCCGAACAGACTTTGCTTTGAGATTATGCAGTTATTGCCCCCCGTCAAGCCCTATCATGTTCTTGATATTGGCTGCGGCGAGGGTAAGGACGCGGTCTTTTTGGCAAAGTGCGGTTATATTGTTACGGCATTTGACATCTCGGAGACGGGGATTGAAAAAGCAAAGCGGCTGGCTGAACACAACTGCGTCCACGTAGACTTTCGTAAAGTGGACGTCATGGACTTTACTTTTGACCGTGACTATGACATCATCTTTTCCAGTGGCGTCCTGCATTTCATCCGACCGGCCTATCGTGAGGAGCTGTGTGCAAGACTGAAGACCCATACGACGCCTAATGGCTTCAACGTCCTCAACGTATTTGTTCAAAAGCCGTTCATTGTCCGTGCGTCTGACGGCATAAGGGACGAGTCTTTACGCTCCCCATGGCGCTCCGGAGAGCTTTTCGGATACTATCATGACTGGCTGTTCCACGTCTGCCGCGAGGATATTTTTGATTGCATGAGCGGCGGCACACCTCACAAGCACTGCATGGACAGTCTCATCGCTGAAAAGCTCGGAGCGGGGGAGGTTTTGTGAAACCAATTTACAGCGGAAAAGACGGGCGATATATGTTTGAAAGAATATTGCTCTTGCCGATTTAGAAAATCGACTCTATCCTATTACTTTTCAAATGTCCCTGACTTGATGGCTTCCGCAAGTGCAAGAAACTTTTCCGATTTCAGGATCGCCAACCCCTGCCCCTCGTCACCAAGAACAACCAGCTGATCACCCGGGGATATTTCAAAAAGCTTACGTGCCTTTGCAGGGATCACGACCTGCCCCTTATCGCCAACCGTTACAACACCAAATAAATGCTTCCCCTTGGGCGGAAGTCCCAATCCCAGGTTTTCTTCCGGCTCATAATTGGCAAGATCATCGAGAGATACCTCAAAAACTTCCGCCAGTATTTTACATTTATCCAGATCCGGTACTGTTTCACCAGCTTCCCATTTTGCCACAGCCTGCCTTGTCACACCGACCTTTTCCGCTATCTCTTCCTGTGTAAACCCTTTCATCTTTCTAATTTGTAACAGATTATCCTGAAACATCCTTTTTCTCCTTTTTGATTCCCAGCACAGCCCATCTGAAAAACGGGATCCTTGAAATAATTTCATACAGCCCAAATCCAAACGCAAAACCAGCCGATAGACTTAACAGATAACACACAGGCGCCGGCAATAATCCCGGCTTTGCGATCAGGAAAGCGACCGATGAGATTCCAAGATAATGAAAAACATAGAGACCAAAACTTTTTCTGCTCATCCATTTTGTAAAACGATTGCCGCAGTCACCAAACCGTGCCATCCCGGAAAGTACAGCCAGAGAACCAAAATAGGCACATGCCGCATACAGAGGATTTCTGTTTACCGGCTCATCCGCATAATTGGCCCCGGCCTTAAAATACAGTACAGAAAAGATCACACAGAAAAAGACCCCTGTCACGATCAAAGGAACGGCATATCTCTTCAGCTTTTCCATCACTTCATCATGAGAAAATACATAATATCCAAGGATAAAGAAAACAAAGTAAAACGCGATCCTATACACCGATATGATCGGCGTATTCAGAATCTGGGCGGCTCCCCAGATCAGAAGGTAAAATAACAAAATGAGCCAGACCGGAGCCTTTGCGCCCGCTCTCAAAAGCTTCCCTCTTTCAACCTTTTTCAGAAAAACAAGTGTCATGCAATACAGCCAGAGGAGCTGGATAAACCAGAGAACCCCGATTCCGGAAGCAGCCATGATCAGAAAGATTACAGGCTTCGGAACTCCCGCTGCAGCAAGCTCCGTAAAACCGGTGCCCAGCGACATGGACACATACCCCTGAAGAAACTGAAAAGCAAAAAGTCCTATGGTTGACGGCACAAGAAGCTTCCTTGTCCGGTTCTTTATAAATTCCCTATCCGTGTGACGCTCCAGATATAACCGGGAACTGATCCCGGAAACAAGGAACAATACCGGCATAAACCACGGATATACCAAATACAGGAAGATATCATAAGGCTGAACCGAAACGTTTGTAATCTTTCCAAGACCTCCCAATATTCCCTCGGCATTGTACATATAGAAAACGTGGTAGATCACTACAATCACCACAGTGATCCATCTGATATTGTCCAAGTAGTATTTTCTCATAAACATTCCACCTTTGCAATTATTTTTAACATAATTATAAATGCGAAGGCAGCACATGTCCACCAAGCAAACCTGACATTTCCAGATGGATTGTGTTATGTTTCGTTGCGTTTATCGAAATCGATCCGTTTTTACTTTGCCTTTGACTTTAATTTTTGATCAACCCTTTATTACACACATTTTCTGATCTCATTGCCTGTCATTTCAACGCTTCACTTAAACTGTTTGGAATCCCCCTCGGCCCTCTCACAGCATGGATCCCATACTTTTCGCCCAACACATCAAACGTAAACTGATCCGGTTTATAGCGTTTCAGCAATTTTATCTTCATAAGGCTTGTCATGTGGACGTCTCCGTTTTCAAACAGAAAAGGGATGTCCGTTTTTGTCACCCTGCATTTATAAAGGATCGCCGATACCGGCGCGGCAACATATAGGAACACGATATCCCCCGTTTTTATACCCTTTCCCTGTTTCCAGTCAATCTCATTTTCTTTCGTAAAAGCCGCTTCTACATCATAATACTTCGGATTGGCCGGAACGATCCACTCCTTGGCAGGTCTGCGCGCCTGCTTCGTTTTTGCAGATGCCGTTGTAGTATAACTTTCTTCCAGCCATTTGCTGATCTCATCAAATTCAACGGTACCATTCAACAAAATGGAAAGCCAGTTTCCCTTCCTGATATGATAACCCCGGAAAAACCCTTCCTGCCGCACCAGAATATCCGCAAGTAAAGGATCCGAGATTTTCACGTTCAAAATATCCACCATTTCTTCCGTTTCCAACCCCAGCTTATTTCCCGGCACATCCATGACAAGTGCAAACCACTTTTGATTATCACCATGTCGAAAAACCGCATAGCCGGGAAACCGTCTCCATAAGTATTCCGGAGAGGCTTTATATTTTTCTTTAATATAAGCAAATAGCTGCTTTCTAAAGGATTCCATAGACGTTTCCTCACATATAATGATGAGTGAAAAAATTAAGAAACCAGCATTGACAGTTTTTTCCCGCAAAGAATACCTATAAGGCAGCAGCCAACGCTCAAAAAAATATAAATCCCCCCGGCTAAATAAGCCCTGCCCTCGAACAGGTTGACTGCTTCCAGGGAAAAGGTAGAAAATTTTCCCTGCTGCATTTTTTATTTCCTGTTACTCTAAACTGGCATGGTATCCGAAAGCCTGAATTACCAATGTTTGAATTCTCCGCCAATGACACCGCAGACATCGTCGTCTGACAAAATATCATATTTCTCAGGATGTCTGTATTTGTCACCCATAATGTCGTTTCTTCTATGCGTCCTGAGACTGTCTAAGTCAAGCTCGGCAACGTAAACACCCGGGGCCTCTGGCGCTTCAAAAACACACATATCCCTGACCCCATTGGGCAGCCACGGAACGCCATCGAAAAGGGTGGAATGTCCATTGCAATCAGGATGTCCTTCCGGATAATTACAGGTTGCCACTGCAACCATGTTCTCATATGCTCTCGACCTCAAAGCGGACAGTCTGTTGATCTCCATTGGACACGCATTAGGAGCCAGGATAAGTTCCGCCCCTTTCAGCATCAATATTCTTGCGCTCTCCGGAAATTCCCTGTCAAAGCAAATCATAGAGCCTATTTTTACAGTTCCCCTTCCAAAGTCTAAATCTGCGGTGTAAAAACCATCGCCGCTGTCTAATACCTTTTCAAGATCGAAAGCGCAGGTATGTACCTTTGAGTAATGAAGGATCTCCCTTCCTGTCCTGTCAAAAAAGAGCACGGAATTTAAGGGATTCGGCCGATGCGCTTCAAGGAATGTTATCCCTATTGCCACCTGCAATTCGGACGCAAGATCGCGAAAGCCTTTTAAAAAAGCACTGTCTTTTTCAATGGCAAGACCCTTTAATTGATTTTGATCCTGCGGCAGATCATACCCGTCGCTCCACATCTCCGGAAAAAGAGCGATATCCGCCCCTTTTTCCTTTGCTTCCACACAAGCCTTCTTTCCTGTCAAAAAATTCTCATCAAGACTCTTTCCAGGCAAAATCTGTAAAAATGCTATCTTCATGTTCATGTTGGCACTCTCCAAACAATTCTGTTCCTGGTCAGTCAGAGCGTTTCTGCCTTTTCCGCCCCCGCTCTCTACACCGACGAACTCAATGATAATTTACATAACAGCTTCCCGGTTATAATTTGTTACATCGCTGCCCAATTTTTCAAACAATTCCTTTACGCCAATTTCTTTGCTTCGAATTGCCTTTAACTCGCTGTCCGTTACGCCTATAAATTCAACAAAACACACCTTACCGTTTGGCGTGTCAATTTCCGTGAATTTATCATCCGGCACGGTAATAAATCCGGTAATATTAGATTTTCTGTTGCAGTCTATGCCTGTTGTTTGTCCTGTATATAAGTTTTCATAAGCATTAAAAACTTCGCCTTTGGTGAATGTGATTCTGGCGATAGACTGTAAAATCCCGCATACGCACCGGATCTCGCCTTCTTCGTTTTCGTAGTTATCTTTTTTCAGTTTAAAAGTAAACTCCATTCCATATCCGCTTACTTCTTTTATATCCGATTCCTTATCATATAATTCCGATAATCCATAGGTTACAAAATGCCAATAATCTCCACCATCATATACACTGATACCATCAAGCGGGTCGTTGCCTCCGAGTCGGTAACTCACTATCACGCCATAATGCTTTGGATCTTTTTGATCAGGATACACCCTTTCGCACAATTCCGTTATAGCATTCCAACCCGGCGCGTTGATTTTATCGTTATTGTTTTCTTCACTCTTATTGTTTTTCTTTTTAAATTTATCAAATAATCCCATCGTTCGTGCTCCTCCTGCAAAAGTTTATGATTGCTTATTGGACACTGACTCATTTTTAATATTGTACTGCACGAATATAAAGAAAACAAGCTTTTTGTGCGGATTCCCCGTAAAAGAGGAAGATCAAAGGTAACAGTTCAACCCGTGGAATGCGGTCCATAAAAAAAGATTGTAAATTGTCATAATATGGATTATGATAGACATAAGTATAACATTTCTGTGCCGTTTGGGAAACTGCCGCACAGACAAACAAAACACAAAGCGGGGGACTTTTTCATGGAAGGCTTGAGAAATATCACGGAAGAAGATGTAGAGGAACTGTTAAACAGCCTGTTGCCCACTATGCCGAATGTATGCGCCTGCCGGACATGCAGGCTGGATATGGCAACCTATGCGTTGAACCGCCTGAAACCCAACTATATCCGCTCGGACAAGGGCGCTCTGTTCCATAAGGTAAGCACCTCCTCCCAACAGGCTAAGACCGAGATTCTGGCCACGGTGGTAAACGCCATCAATACGATCAGCGCCCATCCCAACCATGACCAACCATGACTGACGCTTCCCACATATCGTTTTTTTAAACGGCTCCCTGACGGCAGGGAACCCTTCTATAACGGATCGTTTAAAAAATGTCGGCTCCCCACCGGGCGCCGACATTTTTTTACCAGCTTTTAATAAAAGTATTGATATAATTGTCCAGACAGTTCTTGATGACCCGGATAGCGTCCTCGCGGTTGCCCTTTTCGTTTACCGCTGTGGTCTTGTTTTCCAGACTCTTGTAGACGGTGAAAAAGTGCTCCATCTCCTGCACCACATGAGGCGGCAGCTCGCTGATGTCCTTGTAGGTATTGTAGTAGGGATCGTTAAAGGGCACCGCGATGATCTTCTCGTCATTCTTGCCGTTGTCCAGCATGGAGATCACGCCGATGGGGTAAGCCCGAACCAGCGTCAGCGGCTGTACCGGCTCCGAACAGAGAAGCAGCACGTCCAGCGGGTCCCCGTCGTCGCCGTAGGTTCTAGGGATAAAGCCGTAATTTGCCGGATAATGGGTAGAGGTATGTAAGATCCGGTCCAGAATGAGAAAGCCCGTTTCTTTGTCCAGCTCATACTTGTTCTTGCTGCCCTTGGCGATCTCGATCACGCAGATAAAGTCCGTGGGCGTCACCCGATGGGTACTGATACTGTGCCAGATGCTTCCGTTTAATTCTTTCATGATGTCCTCTTTTCTGAGATGTCACTCCACCTCGATGTCTTCAAAGATCACAGGCAGCTTCCCTTTCAGCTCATTGAGCAGCGGGATCGTAACCTCCCGCATCTGGGGATGTGCCGTCTTTTCCGTCCGCAGCTTAAAGAAATTCCGCCACTCCCTGTAATTTGCCGTGACGGTAAGTTCCGTCTTCGTACTGTTCGGCAGCACGGAACGGGCGATCTGGGGCGTTGCTCCCAGCTCCAGCATTTTCATGTAGTGAGCCTCCGCCTGCGTCATGGCCTCGCGCCACTGTGCAAGAATCGCGGCCACCGTCTCCCCGTCCATCTCCTTCATCTTGTTGTCCAGACGGATCCCGCCCTCCAGATCAATATAATTGACTTCGTTTCCGAACTTATCCAAGGAATAATTGACATATCTCGTGCTCTCCTGCGCGAAGGATGCGATCCTGTGGCGGACGATCTCATGGGATACCCCCCTGTCCACCGTAAATTTCACCGAAAGGGTGGAATGCTCCAGCATCGCCTCATGCCCTCTGTCGATCAGCATTTTTACAAATTTTTTCGCACTCTCCCCGTCCTGCGTTATCTTTCCCTCGCTCTTGTAACAGACGCGCCCGATCCTTTCAATATGCTGCAATTCCGCCAGACCGTTCTCCGAAATAGGGGTCAGGATTTCATACCCTGCCTTCAATGTTTTCATGTGTGCCTCTTCCTTTCCGCTTCTCCTCTTTCTGCTGTTATTTTACATCACACAGCCCCATAAAACAAGCCCGGCAATTTACCCTCTCACCTGCCCGTTTCCGAAGATCGTATATTTATAGGAGGTCAGTTCCTTCAGGCCCATCGGCCCTCTGGCGTGAAGCTTCTGGGTGCTGATCCCGATTTCCGCCCCGAACCCGAACTCAAATCCGTCCGTAAACCGGGTGGAGGCATTCCAATAGACGCAGGCCGCGTCCACCTGGTTTAAAAAGCGCTGGGCAGCTTCCGGATTTTCCGTGACGATACAGTCGGAATGCTTCGTGTTGTAACGGTTGATATGGGCGATAGCCTCCTCCAGAGAGTCCACTGTCTTCAGGGACAGAATATAATCCAGATACTCCGTCCCGTAATCTTCCTCCCGCGCCGGAACACAGTCCGGAAGCACCTCCCGTACTCTCCCGTCACCCCGAAGCTCCACCTTCTTCTCATCCAGAGCTTCTTTCAGCTTCGGCAGAAACGTCTCTCTCACCGCACTGTGCACCACAAGGGACTCACAGGCATTGCACACGCCGATCCGCTGGGTCTTTGCATTGAATATGATCTTCACCGCCATGTCGAGATCCGCGTCCTTGTCCACATACACATGACAGTTTCCGGTCCCCGTCTCGATCACGGGAACCGTGCTGTTTTCCACCACGCTTCGAATCAATCCCGCGCTCCCTCTGGGAATCAGCACATCAATATACTCTTTCAGCTTCATAAACTCCACCGTCACCGCCCGGTCCGTGTCGCAGATCAGCTGCAAGACATCTTCCGGTATCCCGCATTGTGCCAGTGCCCCCCGGAGCGCCTGAACGATCGCCTTGTTGGAATGGATGGCGTCGCTTCCCCCCTTCAGGATCACGGCATTTCCGGTTTTAAAGCAGAGTCCGAAGGCGTCGGCGGTCACATTCGGCCGCGCCTCATAGATGATTCCCACAACCCCAAGCGGCACACGGATCTTCCTGATTTTCAGCCCGTTGGGGCGCTCAAACTCTTCCATACACTCGCCGATACAGTCCGGCAGATCCGCGATCTGACAAAGCCCCTCCGCCATGGATTCGATCCGCCCTGGGTCAAGCCGCAGTCTGTCCAGCATCCCCGGACTCATACCGTTCTTCCGGGCTGCCTCCATGTCCTTTTCATTGGCGGCAAGAATCTCGCCGGTTTCCTCCTTCAGCCGCTTCGCCGCAGCCAGCAGCGCGCTGTTTTTCTCTTCCTCAGACAACCCCTGCAGCGCCAGCTTTACCGACGCCGCGCGCCGTCCCATCTCCTTAAGATCCGTCATAAAACGCTCCCTTCCTCAAAAACAGAGTACCTGATAAGGTTTGATATCGCCCTCTCTGGCCGGGATTTCTTCCGTCATCTGACATAAAAATCCCACCGCGATACTGCGCAGCCAAAGCGCCCCTTTATCCGCCAGAAAGGCGTCATAATATCCCTTCCCATAACCCAGCCTGTTCCGGTATCCGTCAAAGGCGGCCCCCGGCATCAGAAGAAGCGTTCTCTGCGCCTGCGCCGGATCATACAGATACGCCGGCGTCTCCCCCGACGGTTCCGGGATTCCCCGATACCCTTCCCTTAATTCAGACATATCCGTCAGTCTGTAAAACTGCATTTCCATTTTTTCTGACGCTTCCGTCACTTTTGGAACATATACCTTCTTTCCAAGCCGAATTGCTTCTCTCAGCAGTTCGTGGGTATCTATCTCGCTTCCAAAGCTTACAAAGCCCAGAAAAATATCTGAGCCGTAAAACCACTGATGCCCCAGGATCCGTTCCGTCATCAGCACAGCCCCCCGCCTTCTCTCCTGCGGGCTTAAATTCTCCCGCGCTTTCAGCGCCCTGCGCCGCAGACGGCTTCTGATTTCTCTTATTTCTTCATTGTCCCGCTTTGTTTCCATGGATTTTCCATACGCTTCCCGCGTTTTTTGTCTCCGCCATATCGGACAGATGCGTCAGTTCTTGTGCAGATTGCTCACAAAACCGGGGAGATCAAAGTTTTCATCCTTTCTGGCTGTAAACAGTGTGCCCTCCTGGCAGCCGTCCAGGATCCTGTGCAGTATGCCGATGTCCCGGCTGTTGGCAATAATCATGTCCACATTGGACTTGGTTGCGATCTGCGCCGCGATCAGCTTTGTGTTCATACCGCCGGTTCCCACGCTGCTCCCGGTAGACTCCTTCCCCATTTCCATCAGCTTCTCCGACAGTTCATCCACCTGGGAAATAAATTCCGCGTTGGGATTTTTTCTGGGATCGTCCGTATAAAGGCCGTCGATATCGGACAAAAGGATCAGCAGATCCGCCTCTACCAGCGCCGCCACCACCGCGGACAGCGTGTCGTTGTCCCCAAATTCAATCTCATAAGTAGCGATGGTATCATTCTCGTTCACAATGGGGATTGTCCCCATTTTCAGAAGCTCCGAAAAAGTATTGTGGGCGTTGTAACGGTTCAGGTCGTCCACAATGGTGTTCTTTGTCATCAGGATCTGGGCCGCCACTTGATTATACTCCGCAAAAAGTCTCTGGTACGTCATCATCAGTCTCGCCTGCCCAACCGCGGAGCACGCCTGTTTTACGGCAAGGCTTTCCGCCTTGCTGTCCACCCGCAGATCCCGCCGGTTCACCGCATTCTTTCCCGCCGCAATGGCGCCGGAGGTCACAAGGATCACTTCCCTGCCCCGGTTCCTGATATCGCTGAGCTCGCGCACCAGCTTTTCTATGCGGATATAATCCATGTCCCCCGTCTCCGGGTGCGTCAGGGAGGAAGAACCGATCTTCACCACGATCCGTTTTTTATCCCTCATCTGTTCCCTCAATGTGCTCATCCTGTCATTTCCGCCTGTCTGCGTCTTTTACGCGCCGATTTTAACTGATTTCCTGCCATAAGATATTTTACTGTATTTTACCGGAAGCGTCAATCCTTATCACCGGACCAGATCCGGCCGGAAACCGGATCCGGAATCGTTTTCAGCCATGTCGAAACGGCATATACTCCGCCGCGATGGCCTCCGCCACCCGCAGGCCGTCCATGGCGGCGGATGTGATCCCGCCGGCGTATCCCGCACCTTCCCCGCAGGGATAAAGTCCCCTTACCGCAGACTGCAACGTCTCGTCCCGGCTGATCCTCACCGGGGATGACGTTCTGCTCTCCACGCCGGAAACCAGCGTATCCGGCCTGTCAAATCCCCGGATCTGTCTCCCGAAGGCGGACATCCCTTCCACGAAAGCCCTGCTGCAGGCCGGCGGCAGGATCCTGCTCACGTCGGCCCAGACATACGCTCCCGCGCATTGGGGCTGCGGAGAATCCGCCCCGTCTGCCGAGCCGTTCGTTTCGCACGACCTGTCCGAACCGGCCGATCTGTACGTCCTCTCCGATTCGTTCGACCTGTCCGATTCGTCCGCTTCTCTCTCCACCTGGCGGCGGAAATCCCCGTACCTTTGGACAGGGATCTTTCCGCCTCCAAGTTCATACGCTTTTTCCTCCAGCCGTCTCTGAAATTCCACGCCCGCCAGCGGATGGTCAGACCCGAAATCCTCCGGGGTCACCGAGACGACAACCGCGCTGTTGGCGTTTCGCCCACTGCGTCCGCTGTAGCTCATGCCGTTCACCGCCGTCCTGCCGGACTCGGAGGATGCGTTTACCACATATCCCCCGGGACACATACAGAAAGAGTACACGCTCCTGCCGTCGGACGCCTGCGCCGTCACCTTATAGGACGCCGCCCCCAGCTCTCCCGGATCGGCCTTTCCGTACTGGCTCTCGTTGATCATGGACTGCAGATGCTCCACCCGCAACCCCACCGCAAAGCTCTTTGCCTCCATGGGGACGCCCTGTCGGTAAAGCGTTTCAAAGGTGTCTCTCGCGCTGTGACCGCAGGCCAGCACCACTTGTCCGCAGTCCAGCGTCTCCGTCCCGTTCACCTCAACGCCCGAAATTCTGCCGTCCTGAGTCAAAAGCTTCGTCACCTGACACGAGAACCGCACCGTTCCCCCAAGTCTCAGGATCTCCCTTCTCATTTCCCCCACGATCCGGCACAGCACATCCGTCCCGATATGAGGTTTCGCCTCGTACAGGATACTGTCCTTCGCCCCGAACTTCACAAGCGTTTCCAGCACCACACCGTTTCTGCCGTCCCTGTCCTTTACAAGCGTGTTTAACTTTCCGTCGGAGAAGGCGCCTGCCCCGCCCTCGCCGAACTGCACGTTTGAAGAGGGATCCAGCTGCCCTGTCTTCCAGAATCGTTCCACGTCCTCCTGTCTTTCCTCCACGCATTTTCCCCGCTCCAGCAGAATGGGCCGATAGCCGCCAAGCGCCAGAAAATAGCCGCAGAACAACCCTGCCGGCCCCATCCCCACGATGACGGGGGGCTTTGACAGCGTCCTCTCCCCCGGCCCCGGGAAGCGGTAGACAACGGGCCTGACAGGACTTACCAGGCCATCCCTGCCCCGGAACCTCCTGAGGACGCGCTCCTGATCCTTTACCTCCACGTCCAGCGTATAAATATAAAATATTTCCGGTTTCTTCCTTGCGTCCACGGAACGTCTTATGATCTTTACACTTTTTATGTCCCCAGGAGATATCTTAAGGAACCCGGCGGCCATCATCTTGGGACTGATCTTCCGGCCCGCTTCCGCCTTTACCTGATTCAGACGCAGCATTGTCTCAGCCCTCCCCTGCGGCGGCCATGGCCGCCAGATACCCGCTGCACCACGCCCAGTGGAGATTGTATCCGCCGCATTTTCCGTCCACATCAAGGATTTCACCGGCAAAGTACACGCCGGGCGTCCTGACGGATTCCAGCCGGTCCGTCACCTCCGAAAGCGGAACCCCGCCTGCGCAGACCTGAGCGTTGTCATAAGAATTGCTCCCCGTCACATGCAGCGTCCACTCTCTGCAGAGCCGGAAGACTTCTTCGAGCGCCTTCCTGTCCGCATCCCGAACCGCGTCCCCGGGTTTCAGCCCGGCCGATCTGAGAAACAGCATCATCAATTTTTTATGTAACATCCCGGTAAAATACGCTTCCACGGTCCTTCCGTCCCGCAGCAGGAGTTCCCTTGATGTAAGCAGCCGTTCATATTCCTCCCTCCCATAATCCGGCAGAAAGTCCACACAGATCCGGACTTCCTTTCCGTCCGCCAGCAGGTAATTGACCAGACGGCTTACCTGAAATACCGGGATGCCGGAAAGACCGTAATCCGTGATCTGCAGCTCTCCCCGCTCCGCCGCGACACGTTCCCCGCCGGAGAGCACCGATATCTGCGCGTCGGCCCTCACGCCGGCCACACCTTTCAGGTAAGTCTCCCCGCACTTTAGCTGAACCAGTGCGGGAACCGTAGGCGTCAGGCTGTGGCCGAGCCGCTTCGCCAACGCAAAGCCGCTGCCGTCGGAACCGGTCTTCGGCGCCGCCTTCCCTCCACAGGCAAGAATCACCCTGTCAAACAAAAAGCTTTCTCCGCCCCCCGACACCCGGATTTCGCCCGACACGTCCCGCTCCACATCGCTTACTTTGCATGCCGTCACCTGACGCACGCCCAGCGCCGTGAGCTCATACCGCAGGGCATCCTGCACCGCCGAAGCCTGTTCGCAGGCAGGATAGAGCAGGCCGTTCTTCTCCTTCAGCATCACGCCGATTCCCTGAAAGAAGGAAACGGCGTCCTCCGTGCCGAACCGTTCCAGAAAACCCGCGAGTTTTTCCGGCTCGCCGCAGTAATACTCTTTTACATCCAGATTCCGGTTCCCAAGATTGCACTTTCCGTTCCCCGTGGAGAGAAGCTTTTTCCCAAGGCGGTCTGTTCCCTCCAGAACCGTCACCTCCGCTCCCTGCCTTGCCGCTGTGATGGCAGCCGTCATGCCGGCTGCGCCGCCCCCTATGACTCCGATTTTGATTCTGGACATTCCCGTTTCCTCCCCGCGGCCATGTCGGACACGACCCGTCTCATAATCCCGCTCTTCATTCTTCGCATTCTGCTTTTCGCTTCTCGTTCTTCGCACTCCGCTTTTCGCTCTTCGCACTCCGCTTCTCGCGTTTCGTTCTTCGCTTTTCGTTTCTCGCTTCTCGCTCTTCGCAATCCGCTGCCCGACACACCGGCGCTTCATCCGTCCTAAACACAGAGAGAAACCGCGGCGCAAAGCCACCCGCTCCCGGCGCAATGCCCGCCAGAGCAAGTCTCCGGCTAAGAGGAATACGTCTCCAGAAAATAATAAAGCGTCTCCTCGTCCTCAATCCGCATCATCTGAAGAATCTTCTGCTGCACCTCATAGGGGAGAGAAGCCATAGGAATCTCCGTATCGATATAGACCGTGGACTGATCCTCCAGATACACCCTCACTTTGCCGTCATAAGCCGCCAGATAAAAGCTGGCGCTTGGCTGGACATATCGGTAATTCATCCGGACCACCACCCGCTCTCTAGCAAAGGAAAGCACCTCCAGCCCCACGAACCCCCGCTCCAGCTCTTTTAAGGGCGGAGAAGCGGCGTATGTGTCCATGGCGGTCAGAAACTGTTCCCGGTTCATTCCCACATATTTATCCGGCAGGCTCCAAGTTGTCTCCACAACCGTGTGGCGCAGGACATCCGTCTCCTCCAGCACATAAGCCGTTCCCACATAAAGGGTCTCCGACGAGGCGGAAACCTCCTCCGCGTCCGCCGTCTCGTCCGACAGGGATTCTTCCGCAGGCGCCGCCCCGTCTTCCCCGGTCAGGACAGGATCCGCCGCCGTGTCTTCTCCGGCGGTCTCCCCCGGCGCTCCGCCCTCCACAATCTCAATCTCCCGGGCGCGCAGCGGCTCCCCCTTTCCAAGGTCATAATACCGGGTCAACTCGATCCCCGCATAAAACCCAAGGGCAAGCATTGTCAGCGGATATACAAAAAACAAGCCGATACCTTTTACAAATCTCATACTGTTCTCCTGATCTTTGTAATCAGTATCAGCCGATTTTCCGTTTCTTATACATTTAATAGACACGAAGCATCTGTCCCAGAGACCGGATCAGTCTCCCGCCGGGAATAACCTCCAACTCCTGTTCCCGGAAATCCCGGACAAGAAGCAGGATCATCCAGTATATAGCCCCGCTTACCAAAAACGCCGCTAAAACCGTCACCCCGTTTCCGAGATGGGGCGTAAACAGCTTTGCCAGCAGAGCGCAGACCAGACCGGCTCCGGCCGCCGCGCCCCCGGGCTTTAAGATCAGCTGCAGCCAGTCAGGCTGCGTCCGAATCTGTCTGAAACAGAAAGTTCCAAGCAGGATCAGGAGAATCGAAAGCCCTGCCACCCCCGCATAGACTAACGACAATATCCCTGTCTTTTCCGTGTTTAAGAGAACCGTCACAGAAACCACATAAACCACATCCGATATTCCCACGGCGCCCAGCACCAGAAGCTTTCCGCCCGTCATGACCAGAAGGCGCCCGATATAAAAAATCAGCACAAGCAGCACTACCGCGAAGCTTCCCCCCTGAAGCATACGTCTGGCCGTATCCGCCGTACCGGGACAGAAAAGACCCGCAAGCTGGGGCGCCATCACCGCCAGAAACACGGAGGCAAACAGCGCGTGAACCAGCCCGATATGGATACCGCTCTGAAAAACAGTCCGGGCGAAACGCTGCTCGTCCTTTCTGAGACAGGCAGCCGTCCTGGCGCTCACCGGAAGCAGCAGCGCCGTCACCAGCGACACACAGACCCCGCACAGCACCCAGTACATTGCCGCATAGATCCCATACTCCCTGACCGCCGCATCGCCCAGCGCTCTCTTCTGGAGAAAGATAAAGCCCAAAGGGATTGGCAAAAACAGCAGAAGCTCCATCAGCCAATGCAGCCCCCTTCCGCCCCAGAGAATCCGGATGCTGTCCGCAAAAGAGACCGCCGCGCCGCGCATCCCCTCCTGCTTCAGCCTTTCCTTTCCCCGCCTGCTTCCGCGGTAGATCAGGTACAGAAAGATCACGATAAAGACCTCCGACACACTGACAGCGATTCCTACACCCACACCGCCGTACATGGAAGTAAAATTCTCCTGCACCAGCAGCCTGCTCACCTTTTGGCCGTAATCCCCCAGCAGGCGGCCAAACAGCAGACTGAACCCGAGAATGAACACCTGGCGCAGAATCCCCGAAACGGCCGTGGGCAGCTGTGTCCCCTCCCCCTGAAAATAACCGAGCAGCACGGACGATACGGAACGCAGAAAGACTACGGGGGAAAGCACCATGAGCACGAACATGCTGTACCGCAGCCGGAATACCGACTCCGCGATCCATCCGGCCCCGGCAAAGAGCAGCAGACTTCCCGCAAGCCCAAAGGCCATCTGAAAGATCATGGCATTTCTGCGGAGCCTGGCCGCGTTTTTATACTGCCCTCTGGAACCCCTGACCCGCAAAATCCTTCCCAGCGAATCCGCCAGGTTCCCGCCCACAACGGCCCACACCACCGTCACCGCCTCCAGTGCCGCCGCCAGGTACGCCGCGCCGTTGTATCCTGTCAGTTTCGCAGCCACGGCGAACGTAAGCAATGTAAGCGCCATCGATACGGCCTGCAGCTGTCTGCTTTTTACTTCCACCTGATTCATCCGCTGTCCCTCAATCGTCCCGGGTAATTCCCAGTGCCTCCAGTATCTCTTCCTGTTTTTTCTCCATCAGCCGGGCGTCCGCCTCCTCCATGTGGTCATAGCCGCACAGGTGGAACATGCTGTGGGCTACCAGAAAGGCAAATTCCCGCCGCAGGCTGTGGCCGTAGCTCTCCGCCTGCTCCCGCATCCTCTCCACACAGATACAGATATCCCCCAGCACCAGCTCTCCCGTATCCGGGTCAAAATAATCCGCTTCCCTCTCCTTGGGTATCTCAAAACGGCCCGGCTCGGAAAAATCCAGATTGGGAAAGGAAAGGACATCCGTCACCCGGTCCGTCTGCCGGTACTGCCTGTTCAGCCTGCGGATCTCTTCCCCGTCCGTAAGCAGAAGATACACCGAAGCCGGGTACGGGCACCCCTCCGCCTTCAGTACGCCTTCGCATACCTGCCGTGCCGTATCCTCCGCGGAAAAGGGAAATTCCTCTCCCGTCTCGTTCTCAACGCAGAAAGTCATAATATAGCTTTTCCTCCTTGAAAATCCGCTGCATCATACGAAATTCCCGCATAGTGATATCGCACAGATCAAAGCTTCCTTCCCTCAGGAAATTTTCAAATATGGCATCGATCACCCTGTCGTAATCGATCCCAGCCCCCGGCTTCTGCTCAACCATTCCACTGATGGAATCCACCACCGTATCGGCGCAGACCAAAACCGCCGTCTCCCTGTGCCTGACCTGCCTTCTGTTGTTCCAATAATCCTCCAGGATCTCCACGGCTGCGGGAGGAAAATGATTCTCCTCGCAATCCCGGAGCCGATGATAATACCCCGCGCATTTTAAGGCGTCCACGTCAAATCCCAGCCGCATTCCGATCCGCTCGCAGAAATAAGCCGTATGGATCGTGCGCATATATTCCCGCCTGTCCGTTTCCCGCAGGCTGACAAGCGCAGGCGCCTCTGTATCGTTCACATCCAGATACGTATTCCTGTGCTGGTACACCACCGTGGAGGAAAACAGCTTCAGGCATCCCAAAAGCAGGATACTGGTGATAATCATATTCACCCCGGGGACCACGAACATCTCCGCATCCGGCCGGGCATTCTCGGGCAGCACCACGCAGGCCGTCTCGCAGACAAGCAGACACAGGACGGACAGCGTCAGTGGAATCCCGATGTGGAAGTCGCTCTCCAGATGCCGAAACAGCGTCAGGGCAAAAGCGCCGCTGATCAGATACAGGACATATCCGTTCACGGAACCGCCCCCCAGCGTAACAGGCACCACCAGCAGCACCGACGCCCCCAGAAGCCCCGTACTCATATTGCCGAACAGCGCTAACAGCACATACACCAGCAGAAAGGGCCATCCCGCCACCGGCAGGAAGCCGCAGACGAAGGCCGCCGCAAGGCAGGCTCCCATGCAGATCCAGAAGCGGAACACATGCTCTTCGTTATTGTAATCCAGCTCCCCCCGCAGATACTCCCTGCGGAAATGAAAGCCCGTCACCGCCAGCCCGAGGATCACCGTCACACAGCCGCCGAGCAGCCTGTCCTCCGGTATCTGACGTATTCTGCCCAGGAACCACATGCCTGCGCCGCCCAGCACCAGAATCGCCAGCTCGGCGGGAAACAGCTTCCAGCTAAGCGTCCGCCTGTTTTCTTCCATATTTATTTCTGTTTCTGTTTTTTTCTTTGGATTCGTAATCATCATAAGCCTTTACAATACGCTGTACAAGGGGGTGGCGCACCACATCCCTGCTGGTCAGGTTACAGAATGCAATCCCTTCGATCTTCCCCAGGACTTTCGCGGCCACATCCAGACCGGACCGCGTTCCCGACGGCAGATCCTTCTGGGACGCATCTCCCGTGACCACTACCTTCGCGCCGAAGCCGATCCGGGTCAAAAACATCTTCATCTGGGCCGGTGTGGTGTTCTGCGCCTCGTCCAGAATGATATAGGCGTTGTCCAGGGTCCGGCCGCGCATATAGGCAAGGGGCGCCACTTCTATCAGCCCCCTTTCCATGTTTCTGGCAAAGCTTTCCGCCCCCATGATCTGATACAGCGCGTCATACAGCGGTCTTAAATAGGGATCCACCTTGCTTTGCAGGTCTCCGGGCAGAAAACCCAGCTTTTCTCCCGCCTCTATGGCAGGCCTTGTCAGGATGATCCGCCCCACCTCTTCGTTCTTAAACGCCGTGACCGCCATGGCCATGGCAAGGTAGGTCTTTCCCGTACCCGCAGGCCCCAGCCCGAACACGATCATATTCTTTCTTATGGCGTCCACATATGTCTTCTGCCCCAGCGTCTTGGGCTTGATCGGTTTACCGTTTACTGTGTGGCAGATACAGTCCGCATCTATTTCCGAGACTACATTTTCCTGTGATTCCATTCCCATTGTAATGGCGTAATCTACGCTCTGCTCCTCAATCTCGTTTCCCCTCTCGGAGAGTATGGTAAGCTGGTTCAGCACACCCGCGGCCTTTCGGACCATTTCCTCGTCACCGGAAACGGTGACGCTGCCGTTGCGGTTCACCACCGCGACGCCAAAATCATGCTCCAGCTTTTTTACATAGACATCCTGTGCGCCGAAGACCTTGCGCATATGCTCGCTCGGCATCTCAAGACTTAGTGAATATTCCCTGTCACTGTTCATCTTCCCGGGTTTCTCCGCTTTCAGTTTTAACGGTGGCGGCACTTTTCCCCACGGGACCGTGTACAAGAAATTCCCCGCTCAGAACCCATTCGCCTCCATTTGTATTTATTGTAACATTTTTTTCAATAATTTGTACCCCTTTTTCCTCTAAACTTGTAAGAAAAGCAATTAATTTTTCGTTTAGGACCTGCGCGGCCTCCTCCTTCGTATACCGAAACTCTACATTCTGATATTCCCGATAGGTACAGATTCCGAAGGCGACAGGGACGGAAAGCTTCTCAAAAAGGACAGGCCTGCTCTCCCTGACCAGGCTGTCATACACCAGATAAGGCTTTTCGCCGGGAAGCTGCAGCCTGCGGCTCCCAAGCCGCAGATAATGGCTCTTTTTTTCCCTGCCGGTAAAGACCTTCTTCACATAGTCGAAGGCAAGATGCTCTTCACAGGTTACCGTGTGCTCCAGGATAATGTCGGCGTCCGCGTCAACATAATGATACTCCCGCACCGTCCCATCATCGTTTAAGATGGGGACCTTCCCTCCCACAAGGATCGTCCCCTCCTCCACAGTATCTCCGATGGAGACAGCCGGGACGCCGCTGCGCACGATCATGGAGACAACCACGCCGCCGTACTCTGATATAAGATCCGTTCCGCCCTCTGTCTGCGGTTTCTCCGTGACAATGGGCGCATCATTTTCCTTGATATCCACCACAAGCCTTGTGCCCGCAAGCTTCGCCGACGCCCATGTAACCTGGGGAAACTGCCGCCGGATCTCCTTCTCCAGCTCCTCGATATCCAGCAAATCCCTTCTCATTCCGATGGCAATGCCATGGGATTCCAGGAAGTCGTCGAACACATCCCGGGTGATCTGATAGTTGCCGCTCAGCTCGATGCTCCACACATACCGGGCGGAAAAGATCCAGAACGCCACAGCCAGCAAAAGCCCCGCCGCAAAAACCTTCCGCTTTAACAGCCGCGGCAGAAGAAAAGGCAGTCCATACCGTTCCAATATGGCTGCCCTTGTTCCCGTCTTTTTTACAATGGGGCGCAGCGCCCGGAAGCCCTTCAGGTGAATGCACATTTCGTACACATCGCCCTGCTTTTCAATGTCCCAGAGCAGGATCCCCTTATTGCTGCACAGATTCATGAACCGTTCCGGCGAGAATCCCCACACGCGGATGCGCAGGTATCCCCTCAGATATTTCAGAAGCTTTATCATTTCCTATCCTCTTTCCATCCGCCTCCAACGCGCTTACAGATATCTCACGCAGGCGATACAGCCGCTGATCTTCATATCCTCGTTGGTATAATAATCGATGGAAAGCCCGGCGCCCTCAAAGCAGACCTGACAGGTCTTTCCCTGCAGGAGGATCTGGTTTTCCGTGTACTCCAGAATCCCCCGGTAATTTTCGATCCACGCCTCGCAGGAGCCTGTCAGCGTGACCTTGATGGCCCCCATGAGAATGTCCTTGGGAAGCCTCAGAGACTCTACCAGTGACTCCTTTTGTGATTCGGTTTGCGGGCTGCGTTCCTTTTTTCTTCTCATGTTTCATTTATATTACCCCAGACAAAAAACTATGCCCCGGATTTGCCGGGGCATGATTGTCAGGACAGGATATCCCGGATCAAGGGCCTTTTTACGGGCTCCGTCTCCGAAATCTCACAGGCCAGAAGAAACCTTTTTCGGGCTGCGTCCGCCCTTCCGGGATCGTTGGCGTGGATCATGGCAAGGGGTTCTCCCTTTTCCACCCAGTCTCCAACCTTCTTACCCAGGACGAGTCCCACAGAGAGATCAATCCCGCTTTCCTTCGTCTCCCTGCCGCCGCCCAGGATCAGGGAACAGATCCCCACCTCGTCGCAGGCGATCCGGTTCACATAACCGCTCTTCGGCGCGGGGACAGACTGGACCAGGCGCGCCTTGGGAAGCAGCTCCGTGTCATATACGGCCGCCGGGTTCCCGCCCTGTGCCTCCACAAATTCCGCCAGCTTCTTTAACGCGCTGCCGGTGCGGACCGCCTCCTTCAGCATCCCGCGTGCCTCCTCCCGGCTTTGGGCCCTTCCGCCGGCCAGAAGCATCTGGCTTCCCAGCGTATCACACAGCTCCATAAAATCCGCCGGGCCCTCTCCCCGCAAAGCGGCGATGGCCTCCTTTACCTCAAGGGCATTTCCCACGGCGTATCCCAGCGGCTGGTCCATGTCGGAGATCACCGCCGATGTCCTTCTGCCCGCGTCCCTGCCGATCTGCACCATCTCCTCCGCCAGCGCCCTTGCGTCCGTCTCCTTCTTCATAAAGGCGCCGCTTCCCGTCTTCACGTCAAGAACGATGGCGTCCGCCCCCGCCGCCAGCTTCTTGCTCATGATAGAGCTTGCAATCAGGGACATATTATCCACCGTGGCCGTCACGTCCCGCAGGGCATACAGCTTTTTGTCCGCGGGCGCAAGCTCCGCCGTCTGCCCCATGATAGCGATTCCGATCCGGTTTACATTTTCGATAAACTGCTCCCTGGTAAGCGCCGTGGTGAACCCCGGAAAGCTCTCCAGCTTATCTATCGTGCCGCCGGTATGGCCCAGGCCTCTCCCGCTCATCTTCGCCACCGGAATGCCGCAGGCTGCGGCCATGGGCGCCAGCGCAAGAGAGGTCTTGTCTCCCACGCCCCCCGTACTGTGCTTATCCACCTTGATCCCCCGGACGGCGGACAGATCCAGCATATCGCCGCTGTGTGCCATCGCCATGGTAAGAGCGGCTGTCTCACGTCTTGTCATCTTCCGGAAATAAATCGCCATCATCAGGGCGGACGCCTGATAATCCGGTATTTCTCCCTTTGTATACCCCTCCACGAAAAAGCGGATCTCCTCCGCCGTCAGTTCTGCGCCGTTCCGCTTTTTCATGATGATATCATACATCCTCATCCTTCAATCCCTCATCCTTCAATCCCTCATCCTTCATCCAGATACAGCTGAACCCGATTGTTGATCTTATCCACGGTATCCTGAACCGTCCTGTCCTCTTCTTCAAAATATGCGTTCAGTTCCTCCCTGATAATATCCATCAGGTCGCTGTATACCAGCGGGGCCGGCACACAGCGCTCCAGAAGGGCGTTTGCCTCATGCAGGGAGGTGGTCCCGTCTTCAAAAACAAGGAGTTCTTCCCCGTTCCACCACGCGGATCCGTCCGTATCGTCATATTGGATCTCATCCGTGGGAAAATAGACGACAGGGAGATTATACAAACTGAACGGATCATACAGGAACTGATTCTCGCTTTCCAGCAGGCATTCCAAAAATCCGGCCACAGCTTCCGGGTTGACGGGATCCTTTTTTACCACCAGCAGACCATCCGTATCCAGAAAGCTGCCGCTGGCTCCCTCTGTTGGAAATCCGATATAATGGCTTCCTTCCGCGCCCCGGCAGCCCAGAAAGCTCCCGCTTTCGACACTGTACAGACTCACGTCCACCATCTGACTTCCGCCCCCGTTTACTGTCCTCTTATCCGTCGGGACTTCATCGGAAGCATGCTCTCTTCCCACATCCTCCAGAAGCCCCACAAACCTCTCGTCATCGAAATGACATACTCTGTTTTCCCAGTCAATCAGGAAGGAATCCTCCAGACTGTATCCGATCAGGGTAATTATAGTGGCAAAAGAGCTAAAGTAACCTGACCTGCTGTTCGACAGCATTCTTGGCTCCAGCCTGCCGCTATGTATCAAGGCCGCAACCTCCTCCAGCGTCCAGCTCTCCCCGTCGAAAACATCCCTGCCCACCAGCAGGCTTCTGGCCTGCAGACCCGCCGGCAGCCCGATAAATGTCCCGTCCGCCGTTCCCAGAAGAACCGCTCCCGGCATCAGACGATCCAGCGTCTCTTCCGACACCAGCGTTTCAAGATCCGCCGTAAGTCCCTTCTCCTGCAGCAGTCTGGCGTCCTCCCTGGTAACGTAGAGGATATCCGGTCCCTTTCCCGCCGCAAGCTCCGCAAAGATCCTGTCCCGATAGTCCTCTAGGGAAATATTCCCGGAATTCTCCAGCATATAAAGACAATTCCTGTCCCTGCGCCCGGCAAGAGCCGCGGCGTTTTCTATGCGCTTCCCTGCTTCGACAAGGCAGGCGATATGGACTGTATCGGTTCCCTGGGACGGTTCCTCAGACAGCACGGCCAGCCAGTCTTCCTCCTCCGAACCATCCTCCGAAAGGTTATAGATTCTAAGGACGGGCGGCTTTCCCGAACAAAACAGAAGCATTGTCTCGCAGGATTTCACCGATACCCCGTTTTGGGCAAAATCCAGCACAAGCTGTCTGGCTCCCGAAGCCACATCCCATCTGACGATCCCGTCTGGATTTTCATAATAGACGAACCCGTCCTGCATACCGTACAGGCGCGTCACCTGTTCTTCTCCCAGGTCGGCCAGCTCCCTGAACTGTCCACTCTGTGTGTCAAGCCAGATCAGCTCCTTCTTTTTCCCGTCTTCTCCCTGGATCAGAAATACCGGTTCTCCGTCCTCCGTCTTCATGGAGCTGACAATAAGATCCCCGGGATCTGAAAGGTATTCCGCCAGAAGTCCGCCCTCAGAGTCCAAAACATACAGGCTGTTTCCATCCATGCCGACTGCATAGCTGTTTCCCGTCCCGTCACAGATCCAGTTTACGGTGAACGCACCCTCGGACTGAGTTGGCATAACGCCCTTTTCCAGCCAGACCTCCATCACGTCCGCCGCAAAGCCCTCTTCCTTTCCTCCCAGAGCCTGTATTTTCTCCGATACAGGCCTGTACAGGCTATCCTCCACCTCATGTCCGTATATCTGAAACGCCAGGACCGTTCCGTCCAGCGCATCCATCTTTCCGACACGCTCAAACGGATCTTCCATTCCAAGCTCCTCCAGAGAGATTTCCCGCAGAGAACGCTCCATCCCATCCGCGTCGTAACAATCCAGCACAAGCTTTGACAGAGCAGCCCTTCCCGCCGCATCCCGGTTTGTAATATCATACACCCCATACAGATTGTACGCCCTGTTTCCCAGGCAGACGCTGTCTTTTAATAGAACATCCGTTTCTTCGCCATAAGGCAGACCGTCATGAGACCAGGGTACATACCTTTCCACCCAGAGCGCCTGCTCCTGCATAATCTCTCCTTCCAGAGCAAACCCCTTTTCCTTCCACGATGCCGCACCGGCATCGTTTTCCTTTTCCTTCCTTCCGCCGCACCCCGTCAGCAGAAAGACGGAAAAAAACAAAAAAACAGCCCTGAACACGGCCGCCGCTTTTCTGAAAGGCAATAAATAGGATGGATGCTGCATGACATTTCTGTTTCCGGACATATTGAATCTCCTTCTCCTTTTATATTATAGATATTCATTAAATACCAATCCTTCGCATAATCCTCCCTGCAATATTTTTATAACACACCTGCCATTTTGTGTCAATTATATCGTACACAGAACATCCGTTTTATCGTCAAAAATCGTCAGATCCCCGCCTGCTTACAGATCCCCAGCAGACAGCATCTGTCGCAGTACGGCTTTGTCCTGGCGGTGCATACCGCCCTTCCGTGGTCCACCAGCCTGTGGCAGAAATCGTTTCCCTCCTGGGGCGGGATCAGCTTCCAAAGCTCCTTTTCCACCTTCGCCGGCTCTTTGATCCCGTCCACAAGTCCCATACGGTTCACAAGCCGGATGCAGTGGGTGTCCGTCACGATGGCAGGCTTTCCGAAAACATCCCCCATGATCAGATTTGCGCTTTTTCTTCCCACGCCCGGCAGGGCGAGAAGCCTTTCAAAATCCTCCGGCACCTTCCCGCCGTACTCGTCCCGCAGCGTCCTCATGCAGGCGCTGATATCCCTCGCCTTGCTGTTCCCAAGGCCGCAGGGATGCACGATCTCTTCAATCTCCTTTACGTCGGCGGCGGCAAGGGCATTTACGTCCGGGAATTTTTCGTACAGCTTCTCCACCACCACGTTGACCCGGGCATCCGTACACTGTGCCGCAAGCCTTACACTGACCAGCAGCTTCCAGGCTTGATCGTATTCCAGCGTACAGACCGTCTCCGGATATTCCTTTTTCAGTCTCTCAATGATCTCCAGGGCTCTCTGTTTTTTTGTCATCCGACGCCGCCTTCTCTGTTCTTCCAGATTCCGTAAACAACAGCTCCTGATACTGCTTTTTCACTTCCGCGGCGTAGCGTCTTGAGACCGGTATGCTGTGCTGTCCCACAAGAAGCTCCCCGCCGTTTAAACAGTCCACATAATTCATATTGACAAGATAACTCTGATGCACCCTGACCAGAGATCCGTCCTCTATCTGGCTGGCCAGCCCGCTGATCTTTCCGATACATTCCTGCACAGTGCCGTCCGTACAGTAAATGGACAGTTTATGCTCCTGGCTGCTCACGAACATAATCTTACTGCAGGCGATACTGCCGATCTTTCCCCGCCATTTAAAATGCAGGGCCGGCTCCGCCTTGGGCAGACGGTTTTCCACCTTTTCGATCAGTTCCAGCAGCGTTTCCCGCTTTACCGGCTTTAAAAGATACTGGATCGCATAGACATCATAGGCTTCCCGGTAAAAGGCATCGCTGGAGGAAATAAAACAGATCACGGCTTCCGCGTCCTGTTCCCGCATCCTCTTTGCCAGTTCTATTCCGTTCATGGTATCCAGATAGATATCCAGCAGATACAGATCGTATCGGATCCCCCTCTCCAGATCGGAGAGCAGGGTCTCCGCACAGTCGTATGATTCGGTTGGGTATTCCTGCAGCAAAGCCTGCAGGTACTGTCTGTCCACCGCATTGTTATCACAGATTGCTATTTTCATGCCGTCGAATCTCCTCGCAAACAATGATCAGTCAAAACTATTAGAGACTCCTGTTTCCGTGTCACATCCGTATCCTGTTCCAACAATGGACATTTTATCACAAATTGTCGAATTTGTCTCCATTTTTCGCTTTTTCGCGGCAACTGTGACGCAATATTAACAATAATTCCGACATTTACTCCCCGAGTCACACATTTTTATGTAAAATCCGGCCTCAGCGCCCTGCTTTCATGGCAGGTAAAATACAGAATCTGATACTCCCTGCCAAACTGCCGCAGCAGCTTCAGAGCTCCCTCCAGCTTTGAACCGTCCAGGCTGGCAAAGGGATCGTCAAAGATTACAAAAGGCTTTTCCTCACGGTACATTGCATCTACCAGCGCCATCCGCATACAGACGCCGATCATATCCCGATATCCCGCGCTGAAAAAGCGGGGCTGCCGCTGCATTCCCAGCTCGTCCACCGTCACGCCGGCGTTTGCGTCTACCAGAATGCGTCCTGCGTCCTCTCCCGCCAGGACTCCATAATACTTCACAAGACCTGTCCTGACAGGCTCCGTATATCTGGCGGTCAGGGAAATCTTTGCCCGCTCCAGATAGTCCCTCGTGGTCTTAATCAGCTCATACTTTCTGCAGTCCCGTTCATAGGATTCCTGAAGTGCGGAAAGCCGCTCCGCCTCCTCCGCCGTCTGGTCACTCTCGGCGCGCAGCTCGTCAAGCCGCCGGCTGTCATCCGCCATGTATTCGCAGAGCTGTTCCAGCCGCCCCGCAATCTCCTCCAGCCGTCCCGTGACCTCCTGCAGCGCCTGTGTATTCTCCGCAGGCTCATACCGCAGAAGCTCCTCTATGTCTTCCGCCGCTTCAAAGGCCTCCTTCCGTTCTTCCGCGGCCTTAAGCTCCCGCAGGCTGTCCTCGAAGCTCTGCAGATGGCTTCTGATCCCCATAAGCTGTGCCTGCAGATCCGGTTCCGGTGTCATGGAAAGCTCCCCCAGGAATGCCTCCAGCCACTCGTTAAGCTGGCGGCAGGTTTCCCGGGCGGAAGACAGATTCCCCCTTTTCTTTTTGAGCGCCGCATATTCGCCTGCGGCTTCCTTCAGCCAGGCCAGCTTTGAGCCGAAAGCGCTTTCGTCCAGTTCTTCCTCAGGAAAATATTTTTCCAGAAACGCCTTCACTTCTCCCGCCAGTTCCCGGTACTGTTCCTCCTGCCGGCTTTGGGCGGAAGCTTCCTCCCGCTTTGCAAGCGTAATATATTCCCGCACAGCGGCCTTCAGGCCGTAAAGACAGTCCAGAATCTCCGACTCCCTCTCCCAGGCCGTCCCGTAACGCTCCAGGAACCTCTTTGTCTCACTTCCTGCACGCTCTATAAACGCCTCGTCCTCCGCGATCTGCCGTCCCATCTGTTCCAGACTGCCGTCGCCTGCCGCTTCCGGATCCCGGGATACGTCCTTTACGCCCGTCCCTCTGCCCCGCAGGAACAGCGCTCCGCCCATGAGCAGCACGGCGAAGCCCGCCGCTGCCGTTATCGCCGCCAGCGCCGGAGGATTCTTTCCGGCCAGCGCATGGAAAACGCCGTAGGCAAGCAAAAGAAGGCCCACGGCAAGACATACAGAGCCGATTGCCTTTCTCCCGGTTCCGCGCCCGCGGCGGCTTCCCTCCCTTGTGGATCCGGCACGGGAGATCTGCTGCAGCGCCTCATAGGTAAGCTTTTTCTGGGCCAGCACATTCCTGCGCTCCACACATTCGTTCCAGTCGGATATCACGCGCTCAAATTCCCACAGCTCCGGCACCCCCTGGGCGAACCGGCTCCTGCAGTCATCAAGTCTTTCCCTCTCCTCCTGGGACAGCCGGTTTCCGGCAAGCATAACCCGAAGCTCCTGCATACTGTCCAGGCGTTCCTCCTGCAGCTTAAGAGTTTCCTGGTCGGGACAGTCCTCCCCAAACAGCTCCGAAAGATAACTTTCCCGCCGGATTTCCTCTTCCGACATGTCATAGATCTGAACCGTTTCTTTTGCCGCGGAAAGCCTCGTACTGCGCGCGGCGGCCTCCTCCAGCCTTCTCTTTTCGGGAACCCCTGCCGGGAAGTAAGCGCGCTGTGCCCCTGCCTGTTCCTTCCGTTCCTGAAACTCCTGACAAAGGCTCTTATACTGTTCCCGTTTTACCTGGATATCTTTGTATGCCGCGATGGCCTGCTGCTTTTTTGTGAGCAGAGCCTGTTCTTCCTTCAGCGCATTCTGCTCCCTTCTCTTCTCGTGAAGGCTCTCAGAAAGCTTTTCTATCGCCTGATCCACGCTGCGCCCCGCCCTGACCTTTTCCTCCAGACGGCTGATCTCATCCCTGCTTTTATAGAGGGAGCCCGTCTTTCTTGCAGGACTCATCTGGTTCAGCAGGCTTAAAAAGCGCTGATTCACATCCTCATAATGATTCATGTCATCCGTGGCATCGGTAAGATTTCCGATCTTTGCGTTTATGGCGTCGGTGGACGCGGTCTCACAGTCGTTCTGGGAGACAAACACCGTCCTGCAGAAGGAAGCGCGGTCCAGAGAAAACAGTTCCTCCCCCACCGCTTGGGAGAAATCCCGGCACTCCAGATTCGTATCCTTTTTCCTCAGGCTGAAGCTGTCCTCCTTCTCCTTCGTTCCAAAGGTCCTCGTCAGCACATAACGCTCTCCCGCCGCCTCAAATTCCAGCCGTCCTCCGTATACCCCTCCCTGCCAGGGGCGGTAACGCTTCCTCTCGTTTTTCAGGTCGTCTCTGGCCTTTTCCTCCTCAAAGCCATACAGCATCACCTTGATAAAGGCGGCCAGCGTACTTTTCCCCCAGCCGTTTTCCCGGCAGACCACATTACAGCCGTCCTCAAAGGAAAGCGTAAAATCCTTCAGTTTTCCGAAATTTTCTATGTGACAGCCCAGAAGACGCATATCAAGCCACCTTTCATCAGTCCGGCTCTTCGCCGGCCAGAGCCCGCAGCCCGCAGCGGATCACGTCGGCTTTCTGCTGCGGTTCCAGCTCCCCGGCGCCTTCCACAAGACGGATAAACTCCCCCTTCAGCGACTCATCCAGCGCGAAAGCGCCATAGTCGACCTTCAGGGTGGTTTCGTCGGAAATCTTCAGGAAATAATACTCCGGCTCAAACTTTTTCACCAGGTATTCCGAATTTTTCTCACACTCCACATCCACCTCTCCCGTCAGCACCAGCTTGAGCAGACTGTCGTGGGGGATTGCCGCGCGGTCAAGGCAGGCGCGGATCCTCTCCGAGATCTCATAAGTCGTCATGCAGCCCGCCACGTCCACCGCAAGGGTGTAGAGCGTCCTGCATGCCGCCTCTACAAATTCCTGGCCAAAAAGCCCCGTCCCGGGATCAATGTCCAGCAGCACGAACCCATGCCGGCCGCATTCGTCGAATCCCCTTCCCTCCAGGCACCCGGGATAACAGTATTTCCCCCTTCCGTCCAGCTGTTCCAGACGATAGGCATGTACATGTCCCAGCGCCAGGTAGTCGATCCCTCTGTTCTTCAGTTTTCTCATGTTGATGTACTCGGCGCCATCCGACGGTTCGCTCTCGGATTCCTGCCCGTGCAGCACCACGATGTTAAACCGGTCCCTGTCCAATGTCAGGTCAGTCCAGATGCTCCCGGCATTCTCACGGTTCAGCTCCACGCCTGTCACCGCGATCCTGCCGTCCGCCAGGGTATAGGTTGTCCATGCTTCTCCGAACAGCTTCAGGTTGTCCGGCATCTCCTCCAGACTGTCAAGAAAGCTTTCCGCGTCGTGATTTCCCTTCAAATAAAAAAATTGGATGCCCGGATGGTTCACGATCCCATCCCGCACCGCATTCCTGGCAGACGCGGAAACCGTTTTCGTGTCAAAAAGATCCCCCGCGATGATAATGGCCTCGACCTGGTTTCTGACCGCATAGCGGAGCATCCTGTCAAACGTGTTTAACAGCTCCGCTTTTCTCTCCCTTGCCTTTTCCTTTGTCAGGTTGGATGTCATTTTGGAATCCAGATGAAGGTCCGCGCAATGAATGATTTTCATAGTGGTTTCCCTTTATCCTGATGGAACGTTATTTGTGATACGGCTCGTTGTTTATGATCCGGAACGCTCTGTATACCTGCTCGCAGAGGATCACCCGCATGAGCTGATGGGGAAAGGTCATGTCCGAAAAGCTCAGCGCAAGGTCGGCCCTGTCCCGCACGGACGCATGCAGCCCCAGGGAACCGCCGATCACAAACGTTATATGGCTGGTTCCCCGCACCGTAAGCTGCCGCATCCACTGGGCAAGCCCCTCGGAAGAAAATTTCCTGCCCCCGATCTCAAGGGTACACACAAACGCGCCCTCCCGGAGCCTCTCCAGAATCCGCGTCCCCTCCTTTCGGAGAATCCTCTCCTTTTCCCCGGGGGATGCGTCCTCCGGCGTACTCTCATCCGCGACCTCAATGATCTCCAGCGTACAGTATCTTCCCAGGCGCTTCCGGTATTCCTCCACCGCGTCCCGGTAATACGTTTCCTTCATTTTGCCCACGCAGACGATGGTGATCTTCATGATACGCAATATTCGTAATCCATACAGGTTCTGTTACAGGTGACGGACCCGATATATTCTTTTGCCGCCACATGGTCGGGGTGCGTCTGATACGCCTGCAGCGCCTCCACGGTCTCAAAGACAGACAACAGCGCCACATCCCGGTTGCTGGAGTCCAGTTCGTTGAGTACCACCTGTATCTCCACCGTCCCCGGCACTTTCTCCCGGATCGGCTCCAGAAGCGATCTCATTTTTTCTCCGGCTTCCCGCTTTTCCTCATCCGTCATGTCTTCCCTGAAATTCCACAGAACAATATGCTTTACCATTTCCTACCTTCCTTTCAGGTATTTGTCAGGTATTCATCTATCCCTTTCGCCGCTGCCTTGCCTGCACCCATGGCCAGAATGACCGTGGCAGCGCCGGTGACGGCGTCGCCTCCGGCATAGACGCCCTCCTTGGTGGTCCGGCCGCTTTCCTCGTCGGCCACAATGCATTTCCACTTGTTTGTCTCAAGCCCCTCCGTTGTGGAAGAGATCAGCGGATTGGGGGAAGTGCCCAGGGACATGATGACGGTATCAAGCTCCATGACAAACTCGGAGCCCGGAATCTCCACAGGCCGTCTTCTGCCTGACGCGTCAGGCTCCCCCAGCTCCATGCGGATACACTTCATGCCGGTGACCCAGCCCTTTTCGTCGCAGAGGATCTCTGTGGGATTGGTGAGCAGATCAAAAATGATGCCCTCCTCTTTCGCGTGATGAACCTCCTCCACTCTGGCGGGAAGCTCCTCCTCGCTGCGGCGGTACACGATATGCACCTCCGCCCCCAGACGCAGCGCGGTTCTCGCCGCATCCATAGCCACGTTTCCGCCGCCCACCACGGCCACTTTTTTGCTGTGCATGATGGGTGTGTTGGAATTTTCGTCAAAGGCCTTCATCAGGTTGCTTCTGGTCAGGTATTCGTTTGCGGAGAACACGCCGTTCGCGTTCTCTCCAGGTATCCCCATGAACTTCGGAAGACCCGCTCCCGAGCCGATGAATACCGCGTCGAATCCCTCCTCCGAGATCAGCTGGTCAATGGTGACGGATTTTCCGATGACTACATTGGTCTCGATCTTTACGCCAAGCGCTTTGACGTTCTCGATCTCCTTTGCCACCACGGCCTGCTTCGGAAGACGAAACTCCGGGATCCCATAGACAAGAACCCCGCCGGGCTCGTGGAGCGCCTCAAAGATGGTCACGTCATAACCCATCCGGGCAAGATCTCCCGCGCAGGTCAGTCCCGCAGGGCCCGAGCCGATGACAGCCACCTTCTTTCCCTTTTTCTCCGCCGCGCCTGTGGGCTTCAGGCCGTTTTCCCTTGCCCAGTCGGCCACAAAGCGCTCCAGCTTTCCGATGGAGATAGGGTCCCCCTTGATTCCGCGGATACATTTTCCCTCGCACTGGCTCTCCTGAGGGCATACACGGCCGCAGACGGCAGGCAGGGCGCTGGACTCGCTGATGATCCGGTAGGCCTGCTCGATATCGCCCTCCTTTACCTTCTCGATAAAGCCGGGAATATTGATCGCCACAGGACATCCCTTGATACACTGTGCGTTCTTACAATTGATACATCTGGAAGCCTCTTCCCTGGCCTCCGCTTCGTTATACCCAAGGCAGACCTCCTCGAAATTGGCCGCTCTTTCCTTTGCATCCTGCTCCCTGACAGGCACTTTTTTCAAAACATCCATCTTAAATAACCATACCTTTCTGTGTTTTCTACACTCTGTCAACCGCACTGTCCGCATCCGCCGTGATGGGTATCGCCCTCTGTCAGTTTCAGCATGGCTCTCCCCTCCTCGGTCTTATAAATCAGCTGGCGCCTCATGGCTTCGTCAAAATTTACCAGATGCCCGTCAAACTCAGGCCCGTCCACACAGGCAAATTTCACCTCGCCGCCCACCGTCACGCGGCAGGCGCCGCACATCCCCGTGCCGTCCACCATGATGGGATTTAAGCTGACTACAGTGGGAATCCCAAGCTCCTTTGTCAGAAGGCACATGAATTTCATCATGATCATGGGTCCGATGGCAATACAGAGATCATACTGTTTCCCTTCCGCCACCAGATCCTTTAACGTCTGGGTCACCATACCGCTTCTGCCATAGGAACCGTCGTCGGTGGTGATATACAGGTTTCCCGCCACAGACGCCATCTCCTTTTCCAGGATCAAAAGATCCTTCGTCTTGCTTCCCACGATCACATCCGCGGCTACGCCTCTCTCGTGCAGCCATTTCACCTGCGGATAAACGGGAGCCGCGCCCACGCCGCCTGCCACAAACAGGATCCGTTTCTTTCCAAGTTCCTCCAAAGACTCGTTCACCAGCTCAGAAGGCCGGCCCAGAGGCCCTACAAAATCGTGGAAGCTATCCCCCTCCTGCAGCTGTGCCATCATCTGGGTAGCGGCGCCCACGCACTGGAACACGATGGTGACGGTCCCCTTCTGCCTGTCGTAATCACAGATGGTAAGCGGGATCCTCTCGCCCTTCTCATCCGCTCTGACAATCACAAACTGCCCCGGCTGACAGGAAGCTGCAACCCTCTTTGCCTCCACATCCATCAGATAAATGTTTGTGGTGAGCTGTTTTCTTTTTACAATGCGATACATATTTCCTCCTTCCGCCGGTTTTCCGGCGCTGTTGCTTCATTTCACCGGTCTTGGGTTTTCCGGCGCTGTTGTTCCATTGCATCGTTTTTTGGTCTTCTTTATTTTCCGGCGCTGCCGCCTTATTGCGCCGGCATTTCCGTCTCCTCGTCTATGGCTGTCAGGACGGACCGGCCACCCTCATCGTACTGCTGGCGATACAGCGTGCCATCGTAGATATCCACGGCAAAAAAGCTTCCGGTTCTCATCTGGGAGCCGTCAGGATCCCGCCGCACCTCGGCTAGCATATAGTAATCGGCGTCGTTGATATTCACCGCATACAAGAACTCGTAAATATAGATGGCGCCGCTGTCGTCAAAATGTCCCCCGTCATCCAGTATCCTGCCGGTTTCCCGGGCATACTGCTTTACACGGTCCACCGCCATCGCCGGCGTGATATCCGTATTCAGCGTAAGCACATAATTGCGCTCCGCCACCTCCCCCGTAACGCCGTCCACGATCTTTGCGAACATGAACCTTGAAGTTCCGATGGGCATTGGAATGGGGCCTGTATACCGGTTAGAGGAATAAGTCGGCGTTGTTCCGTCCGTGGTATAATAGATTTCTTCGTCCTCGTCCAGATCCATGACCTCTATGGACACAGGCGCGTAATACTCGCCGCTGACAACGCTGATCTCCGGCGCCGGGATATCGTCATTGTCGATAAAATACTCCTTGCTCACAACGTCGCTGCAGATGCCGTTGTCATTCACGAACACCGCCTTTACCACATATCTGCCCTTCTCAAGGATAATGGGCATCGTGTAGGGGATGCTGTTTTCATCCGGTTCGGTGCCGTCCAGCGTATAATAAATCTTTCCGGATCCCATGGCCGTCAGCTTCAGCGGCTGGATATTGGTGTAATATCCTTCCATGACGCTGAATTCCGGTGGATTCGCAATGTAATTCTGATAGATGGAGATCATCTGCTCATTGTTGCTCCCCAGGATCAGCTGATTGATGGTATCGTAATCCCCTCTTGCGCGGTAGATGGCAATGAGCTTTCCATAAGCCCTGTCCAGCTGTTCCAGGGTCGCCTTCTCATTTCCTGCGATTTCCCGCAGCAGGTATTCGTATTCTATTTTGTTGTTTTTGAGGAAATAGACCTCCGCCAGTCCAAACTGAAGTTCGATATTGTCCTCATCCAGCTCAAGGGCCCTCTCATAGTAACGCACCGCTTTGTCGTAAGCGCCGGACGCCACACATTGTTCCGCCTTCCCGATCTGATAGTTCAGGGAGCTGTTCAGGAACAGCCACACCCCCGCCCCTGCGCCAATTCCCAGAAGCAGCGCCGCAAGGATCGCAAATACCGGCCATTTCCGCCGCTTTTTCTTCGCTGCTTCCGGCTTCTGCGTTTTCCTTCCCTCCGCCGTCTCCGGTTTCAGATCCCTCCTGCTCTCCGGCGCATCCGGCTTCAGAGTTTTCTTTTCCTCCGCCGCTTTCCCTTCCCTGCCCTCCTGGGGCGGATCCTCCAGTTCTTCCATGATGCCGCTGATGATCTGCTGAATGTTCTGCTCCAGCTCCGGTTCAAAGTCCGGTACAATATGTATATCCTCTCCGCAATGCTCGCAGTACAGCGCGCCTTCCGCCATTTCCTCCCCGCATTTAGGACATTTCATAGACAGTTCCTCTCGTCAGAAAATAACATCCTACCGTCAGAACAGACCGGTGATCACGCCTTTTTCATCCACGTCGATCCTGAAAGCTGCCGGCTGTTTCGGAAGCCCCGGCATCGTCACCACGTCTCCCGTAAGCGCCACCACAAATCCGGCCCCGGCCGACACATAAACCTCCCGCACAGTCAGCTCAAACCCTTCCGGACGCCCCAAAAGCTTCGGGTCATCCGATAACGAATACTGGTTCTTTGCCATGCACACCGGCAGGTTTCCAAAGCCCATTTTCTCCAGACGTTCCAGCTGGCGCCGGGCTGCCGCGGAAAAGCTGACGCTTCCCGCTCCGTAAATCCTGACCGCCACAGTCCTGATCTTTTCAGCCAGAGATATCTCATCCTCATATAAAAGACGAAAATGACTTTCTTTCTTCTCCAGCGTCTCAAGCACCTTTTCCGCCAGGGCGATCCCGCCTTCCCCTCCCTTTTCCCATACCTGGGAAAGGGCGAACTCACAGCTTCTTGCCTCGCAGAATTCCCGGACAAAGGCCACCTCCGCCGGCGTGTCCGTCACAAAAGAATTCAGCGTTACAACCACGGGGACGCCGTATTGCTGGATATTTTCAATGTGCTTCCCAAGATTTGCGATCCCCTTCTCCAAAGCGTCCAGGTTTTCCCTTGCCAGATCCGCCTTATCCGCGCCGCCATTGTATTTTAACGCCCTGACAGTAGCCACAAGCACCGCCGCGTCAGGCTTAAGCCCCGCCGCCCTGCATTTGATGTCAAAGAACTTTTCCGCGCCCAGATCAGCGCCGAACCCCGCCTCCGTGATGCAGTAATCCGCCAGCTTCAGCGCGGTCCTGGTGGCCCGGACGGAGTTGCAGCCATGGGCGATATTGGCAAAGGGCCCGCCGTGCACCAGCGCCGGCGTGTGCTCCAGAGTCTGGATCAGATTTGGCTTCATGGCATCCTTCAGCAGAGCGGCCATGGCGCCCACGGCGTTAAGATCTCCCGCTGTCACCGGGTCGCCGTCGTAATTATACGCAACGATGATCCTGGAAAGGCGTTCCTTCAGATCCTTCATGTCCTCGGCCAGGCACAGGACCGCCATGATTTCACTGGCCACCGTGATCACGAAATGATCCTCCCGGACAAAACCGTCCGTCTTGCTGCCAAGCCCTACCACAATATTCCTGAGCGCCCTGTCATTCATATCCTCACAGCGCTTCCAGACGATCTGGCGGGTATCGATCTGCAGCCCGTTCCCCTGCTGGATGTGGTTGTCCAGCAGCGCCGCCAGCAGGTTGTTGGCGGAGGTAACGGCATGAAAATCTCCCGTAAAGTGAAGATTCAGATCCTCCATGGGAACTACCTGGGCGTAGCCGCCGCCGGCCGCGCCGCCCTTGATCCCGAAGCAGGGCCCTAAGGACGGCTCCCTCAGGGCGACGACTGCCTTCTTTCCAAGCCTTCCAAAGGCCTGGCCAAGACCAACGCTGGTCGTCGTCTTTCCCTCTCCCGCCGGAGTAGGGTTGATCGCCGTGACCAGGATCAATTTTCCGTCCGGTCTCTCCTGAATACTCTCCAGGAACTCCTCCGTCAGCTTTGCTTTATATTTTCCATAACACTCAAGGGAATCCTCCCCGACGCCCAGCCGGTCCGCCACCTTTACAATAGGCTCAAGCACCGCCTCCTGCGCGATTTCAATATCCGTTTTCACCTTGCTTCTCCTTCATTCTACAAAAATGTACGGCCCCTTCCCCAGGCATTACACCATTTCTTCCACAAGCTGCTCGAACTGTTCGATGCTCATGAGAACCTTCCTGGACTTTGTCCCCTCGCCCTCGCTCACCACCTCATACTCGCTGAGCTGATCCATGATCCTGGCGGCCCGGTTGAAGCCGATCTTAAACGCTCTCTGGAGCATACCGATGGAAGCCTTGTCCTGTTCGATGATAATACGGCCCGCCCTCTCGAACAGCTCGTCCAATTCGGACTCTGAACCGCCGCCGGATCCGCTGCCGCCGGCCCCGCTTCCCATGCTCTTGATCTTCTCTTCCACATCCTCCGCATACACATTCCCCAGCGTCTGATTCTTCAGGAAATCCACCACGTCGGAGACCTCCTTGTCCGACACGAACGCGCCCTGGATCCGGGCAGGCTTGGAGTACCCCTGAGGATAAAAGAGCATGTCTCCCTTGCCCAGCAGCTTTTCCGCCCCGTTCATGTCCAGAATCGTTCTGGAATCCACGCCGCTGGACACGGAGAAGGCCACACGGCTTGGCATATTGGCCTTGATCAGGCCGGTGATTACATCCACGCTGGGCCGCTGCGTCGCGATGATAAGATGGATCCCCGCCGCTCTGGCAAGCTGGGCCAGGCGGCAGATGGATTCCTCCACCTCCCCGGGACACACCATCATCAGGTCCGCAAGCTCGTCCACAATGATCACGATCTGAGGCAGCTTTGCGGGCGCGTCCGGCGTGCCGCTCTCCTGCATGGCCTCCACCTTTTTGTTATAGCCCTTTAAGTCTCTCACATTAAAATCGGCAAATTTCCGGTAGCGGTCCTCCATCTCCGTCACGCCCCAGTGCAGCGCCGCGGAAGCCTTTTTCGGATCCGTCACCACAGGGATCAGAAGATGCGGAATCCCGTTGTAAACGCTTAGCTCCACCACCTTCGGGTCCACCATGATCAGCTTCACATCGTCGGGGTGCGCTTTATACAGAATACTCATAATCAGCGTATTGATACAGACGCTTTTTCCGGAGCCCGTCGCCCCCGCGATCAGCATGTGGGGCATCTTGGCGATGTCCGCCACCACCACCTTCCCGGCGATGTCCTTTCCCACCGCAAAGGCGATATTGGAAGGAAAATCACGAAATTCCGGGCTTTCCAGCAGATCCCTCAGCGCCACGGGCATATTCTCCCGGTTGGGGACTTCGATCCCGATAGCGGCCTTGCCCGGTATGGGCGCCTCGATCCGGATATCCGTGGCGGCAAGATTCAGCTTGATATCGTCCGCCAGTCCCACGATCTTTGACACCTTCACGCCCTGCTCCGGCTGCAGCTCATACCGCGTGACGCTGGGACCCTGGCTGATATCCGTGATTGTCACCCTGACGCCGAAGGTGTTCAGCGTCTGCTGCAGGCGCAGCGCCGTATCCTTCAGCTCCTTTGTGGAATCCCCTGTGGCCGTCGCGCCCTTCTGCAGCCTGGACAGAGGCGGAAACATATACTTTTTCGGAATTTTTTTCTCCGCCTGCGTCATATCCTTCCGAAGGTCGGCTGCGGGAGCGGGCGGCGCGGCCTTTTCCTGCTCCACGGGCGCGGGCTCTTCCCTTCCTTCCTTATGTACGCGGATAGACTGTCTCGACAGCTCCTCCCACTCTGCCCCCAAAGGCACAAAGGGCTCTGGCGCGCGGAACGCGGCAGGCGCCGCCTCCTCCGGTTCTCCCTGCGGTTCCTCCTGCAGTTTCTCCGGTTCTCCCTGCGCTTCCTCCGGTTCGGGCGCGGAATCCTCCGGTGTGATCTGGTGCATACTCCTGATCCGCACCTTTTCAAAATCAAATACGGGCACAGAGCCTTCCTGGGAATCTTCGGCTGCTTCCTGCTCCCTGTTATATGTAATCTCATGAACATCGTCTCTGTGGATGCTCTCTTCCTGCCTCACAATGGTGGTATCCAGCATGACGCCCGATACCTTCTTCTCCATTCTGAGGATCTTTTCGTTTTCTTTCTCCTCCGCCTTCAGACGACGCTCTTCCTCTCTCCTGGCCCGGAGCTCTTCCTGCTCCCTGCGGCGCACCGCCGCATTTTCCCTTCGTCTTACCGCATCCTCACGCGACAGCTCCCGCATACGGCTGCCGCCGTTTTTCATCCCCGCAAGAAGGGATTTCTCCGTCAGGAGGATCAGACTTACCACGCTGCAGAGCAATACCACCAGCACCGCGCCAAACGTCTCAAGATAATGCTGCGCCAGATAGCAGACACTCCCCGCCAGCACACCGCCGCCGTTTCTGCCGTCGCGGCAGCTCTCATAGATCGCCTTCACATCATACTTTGTCAGGTCGGAAGTGCTGCCGGCCACCAGATCACACACCACGCCCGCCATCACAAAGAGTACAATCCCCGCGATCAGCTTTCGCAGGGCGCTTGGATTGCCCGCGTTGGCATACCAGAACGCCGCCGCCAGAAACAGCAGGATCGGCACTACATATGCCGTAAACCCGAACAGTCCGAACAAAAAGCCGCTGACAGCGTTGCCCACCGGGCCGATGATTCCAAAGTTACAGAAAAAAAGGATCAGCATGACCACAAACAGGACGATCAGCCCGATCTCATGAAACAGGGCGCTGTCCCGCTCAAGCTGCTGCTCGTCGGGCACCGCCTTCCTTCCTGTGCCCCTGCCGCCGGCCGCGCCCCGTGAACCCGTCCTTGGGGCCGCGGAACCTGCGCTTCTTTTATTTGAATGGGAAGAAGATGCTTTTCTTCCGGAAGATGCCGCCATCTTGTCATACCTCGCTTGCCTGATCTCAACATTGTTATAAGTATAACATTTTTCTGCGGACTTGTCATCTTTCTTTTTTATCCGTTCCGCCGTTCCTTTTTTCCCGCCGGGTTGTCAATCATTTCATGGAGCTTTGCGATGGCTTTGTCGATTCCTCCCACCTCGTTGATGATTCCGTATTTCACCGCCTCCTCTCCGACCAGTATAGTACCCACGTCCTTCGTGAGGACGCCCGTCTCCGTCATCAGCTGTTCCAGCAGCTGCTTGCCGATCCTGCAGTGGCTGCAGACAAAGCCTGTGATCCTGTCCTGAATCAGCTTAAAATAATCGAAGGTCTGGGGTACGCCGATGACCGTTCCGTTCATCCTGACCGGATGGATCACCATGGTGCCGGTGTTGACGATAAAAGAATAGTCCGTGCTGACCGCGATAGGGACGCCGATGGAATGACTGCCTCCCAGGACCAGAGATACCGTGGGCTTGCTCAGGGAAGCGATCATCTCCGCGATGGCAAGCCCCGCCTCCACGTCGCCCCCCATGGTGTTCAAAAGGACAAGCACGCCCTGAATGTCCCTGCTGTCCTCAATGGCCGCCAGACTGGGCAGAATATGTTCATACTTTGTGGTTTTTGAATTATTGGAAAGATTCTCATGTCCTTCTATCTCTCCGATGATGGAAAGCAGATGGATACTGTCAAACTGCGCGTTTTCGTCCAGCGTCGCCTGACCCGTCTTTTCGATCCGTTCGTCCCGGTGCTCCTCCTGCCCGATTTTTTCGTCTTTCTTTTCCTCAGACATCTCCGTTCCTCCGTCCGCCGTTTTTCTGAACCCCCTGCCCTGCGCTGCCTTTTGGCGCGCCTGCGTTTCCGGCCTGATCGGATCCCGGACGCTGACAGGGAGCGCATTGCGCGCTCCCTGTCAGTATTGCCTGTTCCTGTAAAAAAATACTTATTTGATATCAAAATCGTCGTCTTCCCTCACGGGATAGTCAAAATCGTCGTCCGCCTTTGTCTGCGCATCATAATCCAGCACCTTTTTCCGATGCGGTTTCGGCAGCGGCAGCGGATTTTCAAAAAACCGTGGCGGATTTTCAGGCGGCTGCCCCGCCTCCGGGGCAAATCGTTCGGGCCTGTACTGGGCCTGTCCCGGGTCGTCGCCCTCCGTCTCCTTCCGGATCGACGCAGCGGTTCCCGCCGTTTTTTTCTCCGGGAGAGCTCCCACTTTCAGACAGGAACTGACCCCCACCCCCGCCAGCACTGCGAGGAAAAAGAGCAGATAGAGAAATACCGGGATCCGGGCCGCCGCAATACCGGTATACCAGGCCGCAACAGCCAGAAAGAAGGTAATCACCCAGCCGCTGAGAGATTCTCTCTCCTTATGGCGCCAGTACCCGACCACGCCGAAGCAAAGCAGGACGACCAGCGTCCCCTTCCAGACCAGTCCGTTTTCAAGAATATCCGCCAGCCCCCTTCTCTCTCCCGGCACATAGGTGCCGGCCCACTCGCGCAGCACAGCCGGGAACGGCCTGTGCCAAAGCCGGCTGTTTAAAAACGCGCCGGAAAGGAGCCCTAAGAAAATGCCGGTCAAAAACCCGGCCGCTTCCCTGAGACGTTTCCTTACGGCAGTCTTTTCTTCCCGCTTCTCCGCCACAACCGCCATTCCCACAGGCGCCAGCAGAAAAGCCGCGGCGTCCAGATATCCCGTCAGCCCGGTCCAAAGACCTGCCGTCAGGTACGCGCCGCCTCCGCACCCGTTTTCCCTGCATGCCGCCAGCATATCAAAACCGCAGGCAAACAACAGAAGAAACAGCGGCTCCGGAGACAGGACCAAAGCCCCCTTTACCACCGGCTCCACACACATGAAAAAAACCAGCATGACCATGGCGGGCAGAACCCCGGCCAGCCTTCTCACCCCAAAATACAGGATCAGGACCGCCAGAAGCTGCAGGATCACCTGCAGCCAGATTCCCGCGGCCAGCTTGTTTCCCAGGACCAGGAAGACCGCGTGCAGAAGCTGAAGATACACATACTCCGCGCCGTTGCCCGCAAAGGGGATCCGTTTTCCCTCCGCCACCATCGCCGCTTCGTAATACGCGCCGCCGTCTGTGATTCCCACGGCAAGATCCCCCCGGCGAAAAAACCCATAAGCAAGAAAGGCCGCCGCAAAGACAGCCTCACACACCAGAAAAAAGCTCACGCCGCCCTGCCTGCCACCCCGGCCCGGGGCGGGCAGCCGATAGAGCAGCAGCGCACAGGCAGCCGCTGCCGCAGCCATCAGCACGGCCGCAGCCGGCGCCAGCCGGAGACTGCCGCCAAAATCCTTCACCGCCGCCGCGGCTACCCCTGCCAGAGCCGCCGCGGTGCACAGCGCATAGACCACCCAGATTAAGTTGCCGAACACGTTCTTTTTCCAGCTCATCCTTGGATCTTCCTAAGCTTCTTCCGCTTCTTTTTCTTCGTCTCCCCCGCCTGCCAGAACCTTCTCGATATTGTAGCGCGGTCTGCCCTTTACTTCAATATAGATCTTTCCGATATACTGCCCCACCAGTCCTATGGCCAGAAGCTGCAGGCCGCCCAAAAACCAGATGGACAAAATCAGCGAGGTCCATCCCGGCACAACATGACCGGTACAATAGGAGATCAGCGCATAGACCGCCGCCAGAAACGACATGACGATGATAAACGCCCCAAGGCCCAGAATCAGGGTGATGGGCTTTACGCTGAAGGAGGAGATCCCGTTAAAGGCCAGGGCCAGCATTTTCTTCAGCGGATACTTTGACTCACCGGCAACCCGCTCCCTGCGGTCGTAATAAACGCTGTCCGTCTGATATCCCAAAAGCGGCATCATGCCCCGCAGAAAAAGATTGGTTTCCTTGTACCTGGAAAATTCCTCCACCGCGCGCTTTGACATAAGCCTGAAATCGGCATGATTATAAACCGTCTTTACACCCATAAGGCTCATCAGCTTATAGAAGGCCTGCGCCGTGGTCCGCTTGAAAAAGGTATCCGTCTTTCGTTCCCTTCTCACGCCGTAAACGATGTCACAGCCTGCGTGGAACTTGTCGATCATCTCTTCGATAACGGCCACGTCATCCTGCAGATCCGCATCGATGGAAACCGTTACGTCGCACATGTCCTTCGCCGTCAGCAGTCCCGCCGTCAGCGCGAACTGATGCCCCACATTGCCCGCAAGCTTTACGCCGCACACCCGGTCAGGATAAGCGGCATGCTCCTCCTCGATCAGCTCCCAGGTACGGTCCCGGCTTCCGTCGTCTACAAACAGGATAAAGCTCTCCTCCGATATTTTCCCCTTGCCCGCCAGATCCCCGAGGACCTCCCGGAGGGCCTGGGAGGCAATCTTTAATACTTCCTCCTCGTTATAGCAGGGCACCACAATCGCAAGCTTGTCCATTGCTCTTTCCTTCCCTTACTCGTCCCAGTTATGATACACGGCCTGAACGTCGTCGTCCTCCTCCAGGATATCAAGGATCCTCTGCAGATTCTTTACCGCGGTCTCATCCGTCAGCTCCACATAATTCTGGGGTATCATGGTAACCTCCGCGCTGAGCATGGGGATGTCCGCTTCCTCCAGCGCCCTGCGCACCTCCTCAAAGCCGTCGGGATCCGTCAGCACCTCATAGCTGTCCTCTTCCTCGCTGAAATCCTCGGCGCCCGCATCCAGCGCCGTCATCATCAGATCGTCCGCCTCAAGCTCACACTCTTCCTTGTCGATGATGATCTGTCCCTTTTTGTCAAACATGAAGGAAACGCATCCGGGCGTTCCCACATTTCCCTGTCCCTTCGTAAATGCGCTTCTGATGTTTGCCGCCGTCCGGTTCTTGTTGTCGGTGAGAGCGTCTACGATAATGGCGATGCCGTTGGGGCCATAGCCCTCATAGGTCACATACTCATAGTTTACGTTTCCCACGTCTCCGGCCGCCTTTTTGATCCCGCGCTCGATGGTATCGTTGGGCATATTGTTGGCTTTCGCCTTGGCGATGACAGTGGCCAGCTTAAAGTTATTGTTCGGGTCCGGGCCTCCCTCCTTGACCGCCACCGCGATCTCACGGCCGATAATGGTAAAGATCTTGCCCTTTGCCGCGTCGTTTTTCTCTTTTTTATGCTTTATGTTCGCAAATTTGGAATGTCCTGACATGATGTGTCCTCCCTGTTTTTAACGTCTGCTTTTTGCAGCTTTTATCATATCATTTCTGGCCGGTTTCTTCAAGGGCGGATTCCTTCCGGCCCCCGTCCCCGTCCTGCGGTTCCCCGGGCAGCTTCGTCACCTGCACCTGCTGGATCATCTTATTCTCCACCTTCAGGATCTTAAAATTGTATCCTCCATAGTCAACGTCAAACTGCTCGTCCGGCTCCGGGATCCTGTCGAGTCTGGAAATCAGAAACCCGTTCAGCGTCTCGAACTCCTCGTTTTCAAAAGAGATGCCGAACTGATCCTCCAGTTCCTCCAGGCGCGTCATTCCCTCCGCCACATAAACGTCCTCCCCCTTCTCCTCGATCAGGGGTTCGCTGTCCTCGTCATACTCATCCAGGATATTGCCGACGATCTCCTCCAGAATGTCCTCCATGGCGACAAGGCCGTCCGTCTGGCCGTATTCATCCACAACGATCACCATCTGCAGCTTTCCGGCCTGCATCTCACGGAACAGTTCGTCGATATTTTTGGTCTTCGGCACAAAGACAGGCTCCCGCAAAAGCCCCTCCTGCTCCCGCAGCGGCCGGTTCATTCTGGATTCGTCCCCATAGTAACGCATGGCATCCTTAAAGTGCAGAATACCGATGATGTGGTCCAGATTCTCCTCAAAGACCGGATAGCGGCTGTTGGTCCCGTCCAGCATGACCCCCACTGCGTCCCTTAACGTCATTCCCGCGTCTATTCCCACGATATTGTTCCGATGGGTCATGATATCCTGGGCTTCCTTGTCACCGAACTCAAAGATGTTGGAAATCATCTCCGCCTCGCTGGCCTGAATCACACCCTGCTCATGTCCCTCGTTGATCATGCTGATAATCTCTTCCTCGGTGACATCTCCCGCGTCCGCGCTGACATTTGCCCCGAACAGCCGTAAAATCCCGTTGGAAGTCACGGACGCAAGCGCGGTAAAGGGATAGAGAAGCCTGGTGACAAGAAGCACCGGCGTCACGCAGGCGTAAGCCCATTTCTCCGGGACCCTTGCCGCGATCTTCCTCGGCAGCAGCACACCCAGGGTCAGCGTTATGTACAGAAGCAGTACGGTGGAGAGTACCGCGGCCGTCACAACCAGCGCCCGGGAAATCCATTCCGCATCCGCCTGCCGCCGCGCCAGCGCCGCAAGCGCCCGTTGGACGGCCCGCAGCAGGATACCAAGATTCACCGCGCCGATGGTCACATTTACGAGCATCGTCACAAGCTGGGAGGTATTGAGAAAATCCGTGGGGTTGTTCAGCATCCTCCGAAGCCGCAGGGACCTCTTATCCTTGTCTTCGTCGGCCCTGCGGGCGACCTCCTTCTCATTCAGAGCGTCCAGGGCAGCGCTGAACCCGTAAAAAAATACATCGATCAACAATAGAACCACGTACAAGATCATACTGGCCGTAGGCCCGCCGTCATCCATAGGAAAATTTCTTCCTCCAAAGTCATTTTTTCCGCTTTTCGCAGAGCATTATCCTAACTATACCATCTTGCGGCCCGTTCGTCAAGAACCGCTCGGATCTTATGTATCCAGCTCCAGGCTGATCATCAGCGCACGGTCTACCTTTCGCATGATCTCGCCGTCAAGATGGCACACCTTGTCTTTCAGCCGCGTCTTGTCTATGGTGCGCAGCTGCTCCAGAAGCACCACGGAATCCTTATCCATGTCGTAGAGCGCCGAATTTAACTCTATATGGGTAGGCAGCTTCGCCTTGTTCATCTTGGAGGTAATAGCGGCGCAGATCACCGTCGGGCTGTGTCTGTTTCCCACGTCGTTCTGTACGATCAGCACGGGCCTGACGCCCCCCTGCTCCGAGCCGATGACCGGCCTTAGATCTGCGTAATATACATCTCCTCGTCTCATATTGCCTCTTTCTGCCGCAGCCTGACGGCGCGGTCTTCGTCCTTGTCTGAGGAACAGTATTGCCGATGATCGGATTTTTAAACGAAAAATTATAAATTGGCCAGCGCGTCAGCCAGATCGCCCGCCATACAGGCGTGCTCCCCGATCCTGGCGCTCACCCTTTCGCCGGCGAGACCGTGAATCCTGACGCCCGCGCAGGCCGCCTCATAGGCCCCCATGCCCTGTGCCATCAGCCCCGCTATAACGCCGGTCAGCACGTCGCCGCTGCCGGCCGTCGCCATGCCGCTGCCGCCGCCAAGGCTTAAACATACCGGCCTCTTCTCCGCACAGATAAAGGTCCTCGCGTCCTTGGCCGCCACAACGGCGTGAAGCCTTCCGGCAAGCTGCATACCGTATCCCGCAGGATCCTCCTTGAGCTTCGCCGCGGGCTGTCCCATCAGCCTGGCCAGCTCGCCGGGATGCGGCGTCAGCACAAACGCCCGTCCGGCCCTTCCCTGCTCTGCCGTCAGCTCCTGCAGCGACGGGGACTCCGCCAGCAGATTCAGCCCGTCCGCGTCCAGCACCACGGGCCTGTCGCTTCCTTCCATCACCTTTTCCAGACAGGCCAGCGCCTCCCCGCCTTTCCCCACGCCGGGGCCAAACGCGATCACATCCGCCCATTCCATGCTCTTTTCCAGATCCGCTTCCGTTCCCAGCAACGCCTCCGGCACGGTCTCCTGCAGGATCACCCTGTTTTCCTCCGGCGTGATCACCTTCACCATCCCCGCGCCGATGCGATAGGCGGCCCTGGTCGAAAGTACAGCCGCGCCCGCCATGTTCCTGCTTCCCGCGACCAGCAGCACCTTCCCGAATGTCCCCTTATTTCCGTCCGCCCTTCTGGGCGGCAGAAGCGACCTGGCCGTCCCGTCGCAGAGCACCATCCCCGGTTCTTCCCCGAAAAAGCTTCTCTCACCGATACCGATGTCCGCAACGGTAACCGTTCCCGCATACTCACAGCCCGGATACATCATAAGACCGCGCTTGCAGAAAGCGAACGTCACCGTTTCGTCCGCCCTGACAGCGCAGCCCGGCACCCTTCCCGTATCGGAATCCACGCCGCTTGGAAGATCCAGCGCGATCTTATAGCCGTCCAGCCCGTTGACCAGCTCCACGGCCTCGCGGAAAACGCCCTCCGGCGCTCTGGACAGCCCGATACCGAACATTGCGTCTATCACAACAGTATATTCCTGTCTGCCTGGCCCTGTTACCGTTTTTACCGGATAACTTTCCAGGATCCTGCTCTGCTTTTCCCGCAGTGCCGACGCCCTTCCCCGGTCTCCCACATCCATTACCTCCACCGCAAAGCCCTGTTCGCACAGGAGCCTCGCCAGCGCAAGACCGTCTCCGCCGTTGTTCCCCATCCCCGCCAGGACAAACGCCGTCCCCTTCTTTTCCCCGCAGTATCTCTCCACCGCCTCCAGCGCCTTAAGCGCCGCCCGCTCCATCAGTACCTCCGGCGAAATTCCTATCTTCTCCGCCGTATTCGCGTCATACTGCCGCATCTCTTTAGCCGTCACAAGATACTTCATGCCTTCCCTGCCCTCCTTCCGGCTCTGTTTTACGCACAAAGGACCGCCCGCGGCCGTCCGGGGCAGTCCTCCTATCTCATCAGCTTTTGTTTTCCGCATCCTCTCCGTCTGCAGCCCTTCCCTCAAAGCCCATATCTTCAAGCCCCTTTTCCTCAGAGCCGGGCCGCCTTGCGCCCCTCCTCTTCCCCGGCATACGGGGCCGTTTTTCCTCGGGGTTGTACTGCATGTCGAACACATCTACCACATCCGCCCCGAAAACATCGTGCATGTAGGAATAGATCTCATGGTTCTGCTGCTCCATCTCCTGCTTGCGGACCAGCCGTTTCTTTAACTCCACCCGGATTTCCTTCACCCATTCCTCGATCCTTCGGATCTCCTCCGTGTTTTCCTGCATGGCGTCATAGCAGCAGTTCATGGTCTGCAGCATCAGCTGGAAATTCAGCTTGTCGATCCGGCGCGGCAGCTCCATCAGCTCCTCTTTGTAGTCCTCCATCTTCTGGCTGCACTCTTCCACCAGTCTCTTGTTCTGGTCGATCTTTTTGTCCAGCTCGCGGCTCCCTCCCATCTGGTCGGCCTCGTCCACCAGCGGAACGATCTCATTCATCAGCTTCTTTTTCAGCTTCCGGATCTCCGTCATCTCCGTATTCAGCTTTCCCTGCCGCTTCAGCAGGCTGTTCAGCTGATCTTCCATCCCCTTTACCGCTCTGCGGGTGTCATCGTCCAGGAGACGATACCACTTGTTGTCCAGCGTGAGGATCGGAATCTTTTTCCCCTGCAGCGCCTGCGCGAACGCTTCCTGCCTGAAAGCCCCCGATTTGCTTTTCATAGACGTTTCCTCTCACATCTGCTCATTTCTGTAGCGGTTGATATTATAAGACAGCTTCATCAGACTGTCCGACAGATGAACGTTTTCTACCTGTACCCCCTCCGGTACATTCAGATCCACATGGGCGAAATTCCAGATGGCGCGGATCTGGGTCTTGCCCAGCCGTTCGGCCACACTGACGGCCCCTTCCTTCGGGATGGTAAGCACGGCGATATCAATATCATTCTCCCGGATAAAGCTCTCCAGCTCCTCCATGGGCATAACGCTGACATCTCTTACCCTCCGGCCGATCAGCTCGGGATCCCGGTCGAACATTCCCTTTAAGATAAAACCGCGCCGCTCAAAGTTCATATAATTTCCCAGCGCGCGCCCCAGATTACCCGCGCCGATAATCACAAAATTGTGCTGTCTGTCCAGCCCAAGTATCTTACCGATCTCATCATAGAGATAAGTCACATTATACCCGTATCCCTGCTGGCCGAATCCGCCGAAATTATTAAAATCCTGACGGATCTGAGACGCTGTCACATGCATCAGTCGGCTTAGGTCCTGAGACGAGATCCGTTCCACGCCCCTGTCCTTTAATTCCCCCAGATACCGGAAATATCTGGGAAGCCGGCTGATGACGGCCTGGGAAATTTCCTTCTCCTCCAAGGTGCTACCTCCATCATTTCTCTTGTTTTTTAGTTTAACAAAATGTTAAAAATCTGTCAATGAAATAGACCCATATTTACATGGGAATTGACATGCGTCTAAATTGTCGGTAAAATAAATGCAATATGAATGAAAGGTACTCGAAACCATGATACTTTCCTGTCAGGGCATCTCCAAGGCTTTCAGCGAAACAAAGGTGCTCGAAAACGTCAGTTTCCATATAGAGGACGGCGAAAAAGCAGCCATCGTTGGCATCAACGGCGCGGGCAAGACCACCCTGCTGCGCATCCTTGTGGGCCAGCTGCAGGCGGACGCCGGGACAGTGACGCTCTCCAGGGGACGGACCCTTGGATATCTCGCCCAGGACGGCGCCGTGGACACTGCCAGAACCATCTATGAAGAACTTCTGTCCGTAAAACAGAATCTCGTCGACCTGGAGGAACGCATCCGGGCGTGCGAAGCCGCCATGCAGACCCAGACCGGAGACGCCCTGGACGCCCTCATGCGCCGGTACGCCGATCTCACCCACGCCTTCGAGACAGGCGACGGTTACGCCTATCGGAGCGAGCTTGTGGGGGTGCTGAAGGGTCTCGGCTTTTCGGAGGAAGACTTCGGCCGGTCCGTTTCCACACTCTCCGGCGGCCAGAAAACCAGAGTGGCGCTGGGAAAACTGCTTCTCCAAAAGCCAGACCTGATCATACTGGACGAACCCACCAACCATCTGGACATGCGCTCCATCGCCTGGCTGGAGGTCTGGCTGGCAAACTATCGGGGCGCCGTGGTCATTGTATCCCATGACCGCTATTTTCTCGACCGGATCGCTGCAAAGGTGATCGAAATCGACCAGACAAAGGCCATTACCTTTTCCGGGAACTACTCCGACTACGCCGCAAAAAAGGAACAGCTCCGCGCCGCCGCGCTGAGCGCCTACATGAACCAGCAGCGCGAGATCCGGCATCAGGAAGAGGTCATCGACAAGCTGCGCTCCTTCAACCGGGAAAAATCCATAAAGCGCGCCGAGAGCCGTGAAAAAATGCTGGAGAAAACAGACAGGCTGGAAAAGCCTGTGGAAACGAAGGCCGACATGAAGCTGACGCTCACGCCCCGCTGCCAGAGCGGGAAAGACGTGCTTTCCGTGGAGGGGCTTGCCAAGAGCTTTGACGGGAACCTGCTTTTTGAAAATGTCGCCTTTGAGCTGAAACGGGGTGAACACGTTGCCATCATCGGGGACAACGGTACTGGCAAGACCACTCTCTTAAGGATCCTCAACCGTCTTCTTCCTCCGGACGCGGGGCGCTTCCGGCTGGGCGCCAACGTGGAGATCGGCTATTATGACCAGGAACATCATGTGCTCCACAGCGAAAAGACGCTGTTTGAAGAAATTTCCGACGACTACCCTTTCCTGACCAACACACAGATCCGGAATGTGCTGGCCGCCTTCCTCTTTACCGGGGACGACGTTTTCAAGCGGATCTCGGACTTAAGCGGCGGCGAACGGGGCCGCGTATCCCTCGCGAAGCTCATGCTGGGAAACGCGAATTTTCTGATCCTGGACGAGCCCACAAACCACCTTGACATCCTGTCCAAGGAGATTTTGGAGGACGCTCTAAACAATTACGAGGGAACGGTGCTCTATGTCTCCCATGACCGTTATTTTATCAACCGCACCGCCCACAGGATCCTGGATCTTACCGCCCACAGGCTTGTAAACTATATCGGAAATTACGATTATTATCTGGAAAAGCGGGAGGAGGAACCCGAAACCTTAAAGCCGCGGTCCGGCTCCGGCGCCTTTGCTGCCTCCGGCGTCTCCCGCCCTGCCGAAACGGACAGCAAACAGGATTGGAAGGCCCGGAAGGAGGAACAGGCAAAAATCCGGAAAAAGGAAAATGATCTGAAGAAATGTGAGGAGAAAATAGCCGCCCTGGAAGCAAAACTGAAGGAGCTGGAAACCTTCCTTACGGATCCCGCAAACGGCACACAGGCCGCAAAACTCCAGGAGCTTGCAAAACAGCAGGCGGATACGTCGGCGCAGCTGGAGGCTTTATACGAAGAATGGGAAAGCATGGCGCAGTAAGCGCCATGCTTTTGAATGAGGATTCGTCATGAACTGTGTTCGTCCAGCCACAGCTGCACCCTGTTCTGCAGCGCTTCCACCGTCGAAGCCTCGTCTCTTTCTCCGGCAAAAAAGGGCTCCACTTCCTCCCAGATGATATTGTAGACCTCCTCGGACTTAACCGGCAGGGGGACCGCCTTGTCCATACATTCCAGATACTCCTCCATCCAGCTGCTTCCGTCCGGTTTTGTTTTCAAGATAAGGGAGCCCCCGTTTCCGTATCTGTATACCCAGTTTCCCGCATAGTCCTGCTGGACCCTTTCCCTCACCAGCTCCCGGCTCACGGTGCTGGTATCCGCCTGCTTCTGGCTGTCAGCCTCGTAGCAGAATCTCAAAAAATCCTCCGCCGCATCCCGATTCAGCGTCGCTGCGTTCAAAACCATGACATCCCCGCTGACGGTAAAGATTCCGCTTGCCTTGGAGGTGGGAAACCCTACACAGAAATAGTCTTCCCCCAGAGCCGCCAATTCATCGCTGAAAGTTCCAATGTCTCCCAGCCCGAACCCTAAATAGGCGATGGCGCGCCCTTCCTGAAGCATCTGAATCATCCGATTTGCCCGTTCCTCCGAATCCATGTTTGCATATTGTTCCGCCTCCCCGCCGTACCGCGCGGAAAGCTCCAGCACTCTGCTGAACAAAGGATCATCAAAATGACACTTTCCGTTCTGCCAGTCGATAAAAGGAGAAGTCTCCAGATCCCGCATGGCAATATTCAGAAAAGTCTCGATCCCGCCTGCCGGACTCAACTGACTTACAAAGACCGCATCCAGCTGTCCTTCCAGAGATTCCACCAAATTAACAAACTCCTCCACCGTCCAGGTATCCTTCTGCCAGAGTTTCTCAGACACATAAATCGGCCAGCCGCTAATTCCGTTTGCAAGACCGTAAAGCCTTCCGTCTATCCTTCCCGATTCCAGAACGGCAGGAAATATCTGCTCCTGGGTCTTACTGTCAAGTACGTCGGACAGATCGGCCAGCGCGCCTTTTCCCCAAAGGTTCTCCATATCCTCCCTGTCCACTACAAGGATATCGGCTCCCTTTCCCGACACCAGCTCATTGACGGCGCGTTCCCGGTCCTCCAGTTCATAGCTCACATGACAGAGCGGGTGTTTCCTGCTGTAAACCGCGGCACACCACTGAAGATATGAATCGGCTTCTATGCCTGCGGCGTCCACGATCCTGATCTCGTTTTCATAGTCCGGCTGGGTCTGGGAAAGACTGCAGAGCTGGACCCTTCCTGTGGCCGTATCCGTGCCGACGAAAAAGAGCCTGCCCTGACTGTCTATAAAAACGCACTGACTGTATGGATCGGCGTTTATGCCGTTTTCTTTAAGCCGGAACACCTTCTCCCGCTTCCCCGTACTCCAGTTCCATCTCACCAGCTCCTGCGTCGTGGAATACCAGATATCCCCATAGGAGTCCATGTAATAAGACAACGTCGTGCCGTTGCCGGCGCGTTCCTTTCCCACAATGTCCATCTCTCCCGCTTCCGGGTCGTACCGGAACATGACTCTGGACTTTTCTCCGTCCATTATGCCGGAAGCCTCAAAGAAAACCCTGCCGTCATCGCTTCGCATGGAGCAGGACGCGCCGCCTGCCCTGCTGACCGGAGGCTCCATAACGCACACAAGCTCCCCGCTTTCGTCCACCACGCCCACCCTGGGGGCGTTAGGGTCGCACAGGTACAGATATCCCTGGGAATCACATCTCACGCAGTCAAAGAAACTGTTGGATATCGGCAGCTCTATCCCAAACTCCTGGAACGCGCTGCCTATATCAAGACATTTTCGCACATTTCCCTCGAGATCCGCATAAACCACGCGGACCTGTTCCACCGCTCCGCTGTCGTCATAGGTGAAATCATAATACATCATCTCCCCGGCGCCCGCAAGCTCCTGTCCCCTGGCTGAAAATTTCGGAAACTCCGGCACATCCAGCTTAAGCTCCCGGCTTGTCCCCTCCCCGGTTTTAACGTCGTAGGTGCCTATGTACTCCCCCTTTACGTTGACTAATACCGTTTCAGACCCGTCCTCGTCCTGTGCGGCCTCATAGTTCCAGACTTCCGAATACAGATAAAGCGTATCCTCCCTGACGCCGCAAAGCTCCGTGGAAATCCTGCAGCCCGGATACTGTTCCTCCGGCACCTGCCCCAGCCCCTCTTCATATCCCGTCAGATAAAAGCGTTCCCCCTCCTTCGGCTCTTCCGGTGGGGCGAACTCCTGTCCCTGCCAGCGCATGATCTCCTTTGGAGATTCCGGCATCTGCTTTTCTTCCGCCTCTCCCCCGCAGCCGCAGAAGCCGGCCATAACAACAAGCGCGGCCGCCACACACACCATGTGGCGCAGCCGCGCGGCCGCATTCGATCCTGTTCTTTCTTCCGCCATACCTGTCTCCTCTCCGACGCCCTTCGGAAACATGCGCCTTTTCCCCAAGCGCATGTTTTCTGCATCATTTCTTCTGCCTTATATTCAGTATAGCAGAAGAAAGATTAAGAAACAAGCGGTAACTCCTTTAAGAATTGATTAAGGTGTCCAGCGTCTGACGAATCGCCCTGATGAAATCCAGACTGTTCAGGATCACAGGGTGTTCACAGGTGGAGATCAGGGACAGGCTTTTGGTCATCTTTCCCTCTTCCACGGTCCTGATACAGGCCTTCTCCAGCTTTTTTGCAAAAGACGAAAGCTCCGGAATTCCGTCCAGCTCCCCTCTCTTGTTCAGCGCCCCCGTCCAGGCGAAGATGGTGGCGATAGAGTTCGTGGAGGTCTCTTCTCCCTTCAGATACTTGTAATAATGACGCTGTACGGTGCCATGGGCAGCCTCGTACTCATAGACGCCCTCCGGAGAGACCAGCACGGAGGTCATCATGGAAAGATCGCCGTAAGCCGTAGCTACCATATCGCTCATGACATCACCGTCATAATTCTTGCAGGCCCAGATAAATCCCCCTTCGGAGCGGATCACTCTTGCCACCGCGTCATCGATCAGGGTATAGAAATATTCGATTCCCAGCTTCTCAAATTTTTCCTTATATTCCGTGTCATAGATCTCCTGAAAAATATCCTTAAAGGTATGGTCGTACTTCTTGGAGATGGTGTCCTTTGTAGAGAACCAAAGGTCCTGCCTGGTATCCACCGCATAAGAAAAGCAGGCCCGCGCAAAGCTGCGGATGGATTTCTCCGTGTTGTGGATTCCCTGAAGGATCCCCGCTCCGTCAAAGTTATGGATCAGTTCCCGCACCTGGGTGCCATCCTCCGCCGTGTAGACCAGCTCCGCCTTTCCGGGGCCGGGCACCCGGATCTCCGTATTCTTATAGACATCTCCGTAAGCGTGACGGGCGATCGTGATCGGCTTCGTCCAGTTCTTTACATAGGGAACAATTCCCTTTACAAGGATGGGCGCCCGGAACACGGTGCCGTCCAGAATGGCGCGGATAGTGCCGTTAGGGCTCTTCCACATCTCTTTCAGCGAATATTCCTTCATTCTGGCGCCGTTCGGCGTGATGGTGGCGCATTTTACCGCCACACCGTACTTCAGCGTGGCGTTGGCGGAATCCACCGTCACCTGATCGTCTGTGGCGTTGCGGTTCTCAAGCCCCAGATCGTAATATTCCGTCTTCAGGTCTATGTACGGAAGCAGAAGCTCCTCCTTGATCATCTTCCAGAGGACTCTCGTCATCTCGTCCCCGTCCATCTCCACCAGCGGAGTCGTCATCTTTATCTTCTCCATATTTTCCTCTCTTTCCGCCGCGCCGCGGCCTTTCCTTCTGCCGTTTAAAGCGAATCGCCCGACGGCGTCTCTTCCCGTCCGTAAATCTCATGCAGACCGTTTTTCACCATATTATCGTATGCGTTGATCATGTGGCGGTTTGCCAGCCGCTCCGCCAGCTCCGCGTCCCTGCTGCGGATCGCCTCCATGATCCCCCTGTGCTCTTCGTTGGACTTCGGGCCCCGGTTTGCGTTCGCCAGCGTCTTTTTTCTCACCCGCAGCACATACTGGTGAAAATCTTTCAGCTGATGCTCCAGGATCTTGCTGTCGCACGCTTCATACAGGATATCATGGAAGCGGTTATCCAGCTCCGCCAGCTGCTCCAGATGGCCCTTCTTGGCGTGAAATTCCGCCAGATACACATTTTCCTCCATCTCTTCCATCTGTTCCTTCGTGATATGCTCCGTGGCCCAGCGGGCGCAGAGCCCCTCCAGCAGAGACCGGATCATATAAATATCCTTCACATCCTTCTCGGTAATGCCGGTGACATAGGCGCCCTTGTTGGGGATAATCTGGATCAATCCCTCCAGCTCCAGCTGGCGGAAGGCCTCCCTCACAGGCGTCCGGCTGACGCCCATTTCCTCGCCGATGGCCATCTCCTTCAGTTCCTCATGCTCCGCATACTTACCGCTTAAAATATCGTCCCGCAGTCTGTGAAAGACCCTGCCCCGAAGGGAATATTTGTCTGAAACCTCCTGCCTGACATCAAAATCGCTCATTTTTTCTCCATTATCATTTCCAGTTTTTTTCTTTGCAGATCCTCTCCACGCAGGCCACGATCTCTTCGTCCGTCATGACGGTCACGCGCCCGCCCGCGTATTCCTCGTCCACCCACGCCTTGATCTCCTTCACCAGTTCGGAGTTCTTATCCACCTGTTTTTCTCCCTTCAGGCCGTAATAGGTATTCAGCCAGTGGGCGATGCCCGCCAGCCCGGAGGTGTTGGACACGGCGCAGAGCACCGGGCGGTTCAGGAATTTCTCCGTATCAAAAATATTGTAGATCTCCTCATTCTTCAGAAGGCCGTCCGCGTGAATGCCCGCTCGGGTCACATTAAAATTCTTTCCCACAAAAGGAGTTCTGGGCGGTATCTGATAGCCGATCTCCTTCTCATAATACTCCGCCAGCTCCGTGATCACCGTGGTATCCATTCCGTTGAGATTGCCCTTCAGCTGCGCATACTCAAACACCATTGCCTCCAGAGGCGTATTACCCGTCCGTTCCCCGATGCCGAACAGCGACGTATTGACGCCCGCGCAGCCATAAAGCCATGCGGTGGTGGAATTGCTCACCGCCTTGTAAAAATCGTTGTGTCCGTGCCACTCGATCAGCTCGTGAGGAACGCCCGCGTGAGTATAGAGTGCATAGATGATGCCCTGTACGCTTCTCGGTATCACCGCGCCGGGGAAATTCACGCCGTAGCCCATGGTGTCGCAGGCCCGGACCTTAATGGGAATCTTATACTCCTCCATCAGGCGCATCAGCTCCAGACAGAAAGGCACGACATAACCGTAAATATCGGCTCTCGTAATATCCTCCAGATGACACCGGGGGCTGATCCCTTCTTCCAGGCAGTCCCGGATCACGCTTAAATAATGATCCATGGCCTGACGTCTCGTCATCTTCAGCTTCAGGAAAATATGGTAGTCGGAACAGCTGACCAGAATGCCCGTCTCCTTCATGCCGATTTCCTTTACCAGCTTGAAATCCTCCTTGCTGGCACGGATCCAGCTTGTAACCTCCGGGAACTGATAGCCCCGCTCCATGCACTTGTAAACCGCGTCCCGGTCCTTCTTGCTGTACAGGAAAAATTCGCTGGCACGGATCATGCCGTTTGGACCGCCCAGCTTATGGAGATAGTCGTAAATCGTGACGATCTGCTCCGTCGTATAGGGCGCTCTGGACTGCTGGCCGTCCCGGAAGGTGGTATCGGTGATCCAGATATCCTTCGGCATATTATGGGGCACGATCCTGTCGTTAAACGGAATCTTCGGAATTTCAGAGTACGGGAACATATTCCGGAACACGTTTGGCTTTGACACGTCGTCCAGTATGTACATATGTTCCTCTATCTGCAGCAGGTTGTTTTTGGGATTCATTGTGACAGGTCGATTCTGAAAGGTCTCGTTCTCTCTCATATCCGCTCCGTCTCCTTTTTTATAAATTGTTTGGCTCGTATAATTGTATACAATCATACGAGCCATGTCAAGTGCTTTATGCAGAGAATCTTTATGCACAAAATAAAGAAAGGTTTTGCCGCGTCTTGCAAAACTTCCCCACTATGATAGAATGGGAATGGAACAACATTTTCCCATTGGAGGTAACGGCAATTATGCGTTTTGATCTTTCCCAAATACCGTTCTCGCGCCGCGGTTCCTACATGGCGGTCTCGGAACTGCCGGAACACTGGCAGGGCCACCAGATTCCCCACGGCATTTATCTAAAGACAGTCAGCGGCTCTGCAGGCAGTCCCCTCGCGGCCAGAATCGTTTTTCCGGGCGAAACGGTTTCCGCGAATCTGGACGGCGGTTCCATGTCGCTCTTCGTGAAAGATTACCGTTATGACTTTTGCTTTCCCGATCCGGATACACTCCTGATACGCGGCTCGGCCGATGCCTTTCTGACACTTGATTTCATGACGGAAAACGGTCCCTACGACTATATTTACGAGCTTGAGACTTCCGGAAGGCACTGTTATTTCGCTAACTGCTACAAGAATAACACAAGCTTTGCGGTATGGGCGCAGACCGGAGAAATCACGCTTGATCAGCGATGGCGGGAGCAGTCGTCAGAGTATTCACGCCTGAAGATTTCCGGTGACAGCGGCTTTTTACTCGTGCTGAAAGAGACCAGGACCGAATGGGACAGAAAATGTCCCGAATATACCTTTGATATCTGCCGCGCAGCCACCGCAAAGGAGTTTGAACAGTTTCGCGCAGGATATCCCGCCCTGCCGGACGGATTGGACGATTTATCCGTTACAGGCGCATATATCAACTGGTCGGCGTACCTCTCTCCAAGAGGTTTTCTGAAACGTCCGGCTATGTTAATGTCAAAAAATCATATGACCAGCGTCTGGAGCTGGGATCACTGCTTTAATGCCCTGGCCCTTTCGTACCATAATCCCCTAGCGGCATGGGACCAGTTTATGCTGCTTTTCGATTTTCAGGACGAGACGGGCAGACTTCCTGACAGCGTGAACGACTCAAAAATAATCTGGAACTATGTCAAGCCGCCGATACACGGCTGGACGCTCCTGAAAATGCTTGAGGGCGGTATGCAGCCTGAAAGGTCGCAGCTTGCCGAAGCTTACGCCGCACTGGAGAAGCAGACTGGCTGGTGGCTTACTTTCCGCGATTTCGATGGTGACGGACTTATGGAATACGCCCACGGAAACGATTCCGGCTGGGACAATTCCACGGTGTTCTCCCATGTACCGCCCATCTGTTCGCCGGATCTGCAGGCTTTTCTGATCGTTCAGATGGATGCGCTCGCAGCGCTTTCCACGCGGCTCGGACAGCCGGAGCGCTGTGCCGGATGGAGCCGTAAATCCGACAGTTTGTTAAAACTCTTTTTGAACAACTGCTTTGTGAACGGTCTGCCAGCCGCCTTTAAAAGCGGGACCCATGAAATCCTGGAAAATAAAAGCCTGCTTCCATATCTCTGCCTGATCCTGGGGAATAAGCTGCCGCAGGCATACCGCGAAAAAATGATTGCCAGCCTGAAAACCGGAGGATTTGTCACGGAACACGGCTTTGCTACCGAAAGTACCGACAGCGCCTTCTATCGTGCCGACGGCTATTGGCGCGGACCGATCTGGGCGCCGTCGACGGTGCTTCTCTGCGATGGTCTTGCAAAATGCGGTGAGAGGGATTTTGCCGGGAAAATAGCGGACAGTTTCTTCCAAATGTGCAAAAAAAGCGGCTTTGCCGAAAACTTCAACGCCGTCACCGGCGAGGGACTGCGGGACAGGGCTTATACCTGGACATCGAGCGGGGCATTTATTCTCGCCCATGATTTCCCGAAACCGGAAAAATAAAGATCATCACAGCAACAGCCGCCGCACGTTCAGCATACCCCACCCCTGCTGGTTCCAAGGCGCGCCCAGGTCCGTCGCCGTATACTGCAGCTTCTGCTTGCATTCCTCGTTCGTCATGGACGGAAACCTCTGCAGGCACAGAGCCGCCGCACCCGATACAATGGGCGTTGCCATGGAAGTCCCGCTTTTCGTCACATAAGCGTTCACCCATCTTCCGTGAAACCGGCAGCAGTTTGCGCTGCAGGATACGATATCCGTCCCGGGCGCTACAAGATCCGGCTTTCTGACCGCCGCTCCGGGCAGCCCCCGTCCGGAGTAGTTGGCACAGAGCCAGGGGGCCCCTGCCTGAAAGCTTCCATCGTGACAGCCCACGGTCACCACCTTGGAATTTCCCCCCACGGAGGAGACCGTGCCGTCCCCGGGGCCCTTATTCCCTGCGGCGCAGACCACCAGTATTCCCAGCTGCCAGAGCCTTTCCAGCTTTCTTCGCAGCGCCCATTCCTTCCTTTTGTCGTCCAGGTCCCCGATTCCCACAGAAATATTCAATATGCGGATATGATACTGTTCCCGGACCTCCATGATCCAGTCAAGGCCCCGGAGCATGGCTTCGGTAGAGCCGTCCCCCTTTTCGTCCAGAACCTTCCCCACCACAAGCTTTGCGCCGGGGGCAATGCCCCTGTATTTCCCCTGGGACAGCCCGCCGCTGCCGCAAAGGATCCCTGCCACATGGGTTCCGTGTCCGTTGTCATCATAAGAAATGCCGGCGCGAAAGGCCGGCAGAAACCCTTCCTTTACAAAGTCCCGAAAACACAGGATCCTTCCGTCCAGATCCGGATGAGGTGCGACGCCGGTGTCAAGAAGCGCGACGGTAACTCCGGCGCCGCCGTCCAGTCTCTGGCCGGAAATATCTTCCACCTGCTCCCTCACCCTCTGCATAACAGAAAACGCTCCGGCATATACTTTAATTCATAATATGCCGGAGCGCCATTTTAGTGCTTTCCCAATTTTACAGACCGTCTTTTTCTATCTCAGAGTATCAGACAGCCGGACGCGCCTTTCTCTTGCCGGAAAGGATCAGCGCAAGCCCTGTAAGAAAGACCGCCCCTGCCAAAAGGGCTTTCACCATACCCCCGGGAACGGCTGCCGTCTTCCTGGGAGGCGCCGCCATGCTTTCCAGATCCACGCTGATCTCTAAAGGCGTCCCGGACGCCGCCGCGCCGGTAGGACAAAGAGCGAACCGGGACACCGTATTAACGGAAAACCGCACTCCCTCCACGCCGTCCGCCGTGACGCGCTCCAGCCCTTTTTCCTCCAGCTGACCGTTCCGGTCCAGACAAAACAGTCTCAGTTCCTTTCCCTTCAGACTGTCCGGCAGAGGCAGCGTTACCGTCAGCATCTGTCTCCCCAGCTTTGTCAGGGGAATGCCGCTGCTGTCTGTAAGACTCATATCATAAATCAAGGACCCTTCCGGCGGCTGAATGCCGAAAGCACGCCAAAATGCGTCTGCCATAGGCCGGGTATCCTGACTTTCCAAAATCCGCAGCAGATAGCTTCGCGCCGCGCCCTCCAAAACGGCCGCGGCTCCCTCCGGCTCCTCCACAGTCACGCCGTCCGCAATGGCCTCCGCATCCGGTTCCGGCGCCCTGTACGCCTCGTTGGACAATCTCTCAGCGGAGGTTTCATAGGTCGTTTCCGGAACCGCTCCCGCATACTCCGCCTCTATTCCTTCCAGAGCGCGCAGCCCCACCGTCGTTACGGTGGCAGGCACACGGACGGTTTCCGCGGCGCAGTTTAAGAAAGCACGGTCCTTGATCTGTTCCAGCCCTTCGTTTAAAAGAATCTCCTTGATGCCGGTACAGTCCTCAAACGCGCCCTCCCCGATCACCCGCAGGCTCTCCGGCATGGTTACGGATTCCATTTCGCTGTGTCCGCGAAACGCCTCCGCAGCTATCACACGGACGCCGTCCGGAATCACAACCTCCCCGCCCGAGCCGCGGTATGCCGCAAGTACACCGCCGCTGATCAGGAAGTCTCCTTCACCCGTACTGCCATTTAAAAAGCTGTCCATCCAGCCCGTATGTTCAAATGCCTTCGGCTCCACCAGCATCACGGTATCCGGCAGTTCCAGATCCTCCAGGCCGTCGCAGTGATAAAAAGCGCCATAACAGACCGTTTCAAGTCCCTGGGGCAGCTCGATTCCGGTTAGCGTGCTCCTGGCAAAGGAAAACTGGCCGATCTCACGGATCCCCTCCGGCAGCGTTATCTCACTGATGCCGACGTTTTTATAATATGCCTGATCGGCCACCACTTTTCCGTCCACCACCGTATACTTGGGAATCCCCCCATCCAGAGACCCGGCGCCAAAGTCCGCCGCAGGCGCCTGAGTCGGTACAGCGGCGGACGCATCATAGACATTCAGCGTACCGGCGTTGACAAACACCACCGCACGGTTTCCTACAATCTTTGTATTTCCCAGCTCCTGACCGCCCGAAGGATCCGGCGCAGGCGCCTCACTTGCAGCCGGTTCCGGTACAGGTGTCGCCGGCGTATCATCCGCCGCAGGGTTCTTTGTCCCGTCCGGATCATAGTCCGGTACATCCTGATATTCCGGCATTTCCTGCTGTTTCTCATAAAATGCTTTTGCAAAAAGATCCGCGGCGCTTCCCTTGTCACAGTGAATGGTCAGCTTGCTGCATCCGTCAAACGCCGTATCATGGATGCTTGCAGTCTCGGCCGGAATGGAAATATCCTTCAGATTCACACAGTCTCCGAAGGCCATGACACCGATGGATTTAATATTAGACGGAAGACTGATCTGTTCCAGCCCTTTACAGCCTGCGAACGCATAATCATCTACCTGGTCCAAGCCCTTTCCAAGCACCACCGTGTCAAGATTGTCACATCCCCAAAAGGAATACGCTTCAATCCTTTTTACGGAATTTGGCAGCACTACCAGTTCGATATTGTCGTTTTCCTCGAACGCTTCCTCGGCAATGACCTCCACGGTATCCGGCACAGATACATTCTTATCCCTGCCGCGATACTTAACCAGCGTACTTCCCTCTATTTTAAAATCGGAAGCGGACGACGCTGCCGCCTCCGCTTCCGATACAGGAAGCTGCATGATGATCAGCGCCGCAATTACCAAAATGGCTCCGCACAGCTGTTTCCTTTTTCCCATATGCTCTTCCCTTTTTCAGACTTTCTATGCCCTGACCTTTGCTTTCACCTTTTTCGTTTCCTTTGTGTCGCGCTGCACCAGCAAGATAAAGGACAGACATGCAAGCGCGATGGAAAGGAACCATTTCGGATGGATAAAATCTCCGGTCTTCGGCGTTTCGTCAGACACAAGCCCAGACGAAAGATCTCCAGTGTTCACATAGATCACATAAGGCGAAAAATGCTCCGCCGTAAAGGTGATACAGGACACGCCCTGTATCGTGGAAAATCTTGCGGACAGCCGCTCCAGCCGGTCGTTTACGACGCTGGCCACCTTGTTATTGCCTGCGTAGGTGATCAGAGAATCCGGCAGGGGGAGCGTAATGCTCACGGAAAGTCCCGTCGTGTCCGTTATCTTTGTGGTCCCCGTGGAATCATAAAGGGAAATATCCATGGGGAAGAACTTAATATTGTCAAGGTTGTCTCCGTACTCCGCCATCAGTGCCCGAAGCGCCGCTTCCGTTGCCTCAGCCGATTCCGATATCTTTACGGTAAAATTGTCGGAAGAGCCGTTCACCGTAGCGGAAACCACACCTGTGTTGGACAGGCCGTTCTTGTCGATCACAACCGTCGTCCCGCCTCTGTTCACCGTGACGGAATTGCCGTTGGGCCTCTGGCTGCTGTTGCCGCTGCCGGTATAACCTCCGCCGCTGCTGCCGGTCTTTGCCTTATAATGCGCCGTCACGGTCACGTCCTTCGCCGGCATCGTAACGATGGATGCGGACAAAACCTTACTTGCGATCTTAACATCCTCAGGGCTGACGGACCAGTAGTCAAATTCCTGCCCGGAAGCCGGATCGTTCGCTATAATGACGGGCTGTGAGCCTTCCAGATAGCTGCCGGAACCGCTTCCGTTCTGCACCGTCAGAGTGTAAAAGGTGCCTGCCGCACCGGGACTGGGGCTTGCAGAGCTGTTTGTGCCGGGGCTGGGACTTGCGGAACCGTTCGTGCCGGGGCTGGGGCTTGCAGAGCCGTTTGTACCGGGACTGGGGCTTGCGGTGCCGCTGGGATTAGGACTGCCGCTTGCACCGGGGGAAGGGCTTGTGGATTGGGTTCCCGAACCGTCATCCTCCCCATCCTGGGCAGTTCTGTATACCGCCTGTACCATCAAATCTCCCTGGATATTCGCGAGGGTGGTAACGGTACTTCCGTCTCCTCCCAGGACTCTCCATCCAACAAAGACAAAACCCTTTTTATAGGGCGGCTGGGGCATGATCGCCGCCTGTCCCTGCACTACCCTCTGGCTGGTATACTCAGAACCGTCCTCATTGAGGAACGTGACTGTATACATGACCTCGTTTTCATCCACATAGTTGGCCGTAATCGTCACATCCTTATATACCGCCAGATAATCCGAGGGCTGCCAGCGCTGAAATACCAGCCCCGGCCTTGCAGGCGGTTCGGGCGGAACAGCGGCCTCACCCTCAAGGATCTCCTGTTCCTCACCAATCTGGTGCTCCGCTCCTTCCTCATCATAATATACAAACCTTACTACCCAGTAGCGTTCCGGTTTGGTCTCGTCCCGGTTGATGTCGTTGTTTACCGCGTACAGCCATGGATCGCTGTTTTCCTCGCAATAAAACCAAAGATTATCCGTATCGGTATCCTTGAAAGCATTCTGGTCAATCTGCGCTCTCACGCCGGGGATTGTCAGCTCTTCAATGCTGCTGTTTGCAAAGGACTCCGCCTTCAGGCTCTTGGGCTCGTGTCTCGGCAGGATCACCTCTCTCAGCTTCTGCGTGTCCTTAAACGCCCGCTCCGGTATCTCGGTAACAGTGGACTGGCTCAGGTCGACCTTCGACACATTGGAGCCCATGAATGCCTCGGGGTAAAGCGCCGTTACTCCGGCCAGTTCCTCCGCGCTCACACGCGGATTGGATCTGCCTTCCAGACATTCCAAGATCTTGTCTTTTGCCCCGTTTTTCAGCTCATAGATGATCGAGTTTTCACAGGTGAAATAAGGGCCGCCGCCAAAGCTGACAGAATCCAGCGCCTTGCAGCCCGCAAACGGCCTGGTCCCCATATGTTCCACGGTAGCGGGCAGTTCCATATGCGAAAGCTTTTCACAATCCTTGAACGCATGATCGTCAACGTCCGTCACCCCGCCCAGCAGGCGGATGCTGGATATTTCCTTGCAGCCCGCAAACGTACCGGTGATCTCATCCGGCTCGCTCTCCGTGCATGCAATCTTCTGCAGGCTGTACGCGGTAACCGTTTTCGGCTCCTTCAGCGTACCGGTGTCATCCTTTTCCTTCTGCTGGAACAGGCCGTCCTTGACAGACTGTACGCCCTCGGGAATCACAATGTTCATGGCGGCGTCGATGATATCCCTCTCCATCTCCGTCATAGTGGCTTCTTCACCGCTTACATATTTCTCAATCGCGGTCGTCGTCGCAAGCTCATGATCTTTGTCTATATAGGCATAATTCTTGCTGGTATAGGTCGTAGTGTCCTTCAGTTCTTTCAGCGATGGGAAATTCACCAGCTCGCTGAGCCCCGTCTGCGTGTTGTACTGAATCTCCATATTGGTCGGCCAGCCCGTATAATAAGTGATATACGACGGGATCTGGTTCTCCGCATTGTACCTTCCGCTCTCGCTCATGGCATAATTGAACGGACCGGAGGAAGAAGATACCGGACCGGCGAATTTCAGTTTTACAGAGGGCGATTTATCCGCCTCCGACTCTGTTCCGCCACAGCCGGCTTCATGGGAAGTATTGTCCTGGGTCTTGAACGCATTGGCCCCGATCACCACATCCCCGGTTTTCCAGATCACATTTTCCAGATTGTGACAGCCGCGGAAAGCATCTGCCGCAACCTCCCTGACGTTAGCCGGTATCGTCACCTTTTCGATATGACACTTGTTCTGGAAGGTCCCCTGGTCAATATAATTGATAGGATAAGGTCCAATCCGGGACGGTATCGTTACGGTTTTTACGTTGGGACCCGCCTCATAGCGCGTCAGGTGCCGGGACGAGTTCACCTCGTAGATTGCCCTTCCGCTGGCGTCTCCGCTGCTGGTAGTCCCCGAATTTTCCTGAACCGTCAGCTCATAACGATCCTCCGGCACATACGTTCCCGTCGCGCCGTCATACCGAAGATAGCTGAACGCAAAGCACTTTTCCCTGGTCATGCTCTGCAGATTGGAACCCGACAGTCCCTCAAAATAAAAACCACCGTTTACCGGAGATTCCGTCCCCTCTCCCAGCATGGCTTTAAACTGGTCATAGGTAAAGACGCCCGGCTCCTCCACAAACGAAATGTCGGTGTTTCTGGTAGAAATCCACTGTAACGACAGACAGCCCTGGAAGGAGGACAGATAAACATTCGTCCTGACGCCGCTGGGGAAGGTAATATTCTGCAGGGCGGTACAGCCCTTGAACAGATCGCGCCCCAGATCCGTGAGCTGGTTATTGTTGCCGGCGCTGAGCAGATCCACCGAACGCAGTGCACTGCAGTTCTCGAACGCCTGGTCTCCGATTCTCGTTACATTCAAGGGGAGCGTAAAGGTCTGCAGGGCCTGGCAGTTATAAAACGCCTTCTGCCCGATGGTCTGAAGCGTACCGTGTACATCCAGACTGACCTCCTGCATATTGACGCAGTCGGAAAAGGCGCCTTCCCCGATAATGATAAGCCCGTCCGCCAGCGTGACTTTTCCCAGAGAGCCGCAGCGGTAAAAGGCATAATCCCCGATTCCCCTGAGTTTGGAGCTGATCTTCAGGGATCTGATATTGCCGCCCTTGTCGCCGGCAAAGACACCCTGATCGGGATTTGCAGACGTCACCGACCCGCCTACAGTCCAGATACCGGTGGGATGATCTGAACCGCCCTGGTCTACCAGATACTGATTCCCGATATACGCCACATCGGCCATAATACGCTGATAGTTGGCGTCAGTCGTCTGCACCCCATCTTCCTCTTGGAGATTCTGATTTCCCTTGCCGGGCACCGCCACCAGCTGATTTTTGTCATAATACAGTTCACCAGGCTTGATGCTCCCCCACTCAGCAATGGTATCTGCGTAGCAGGGTTCATAGGACACAAATTTATCCTCAAATTTGGGGTTGCCGTTCTCGTCCTGCTCCTGCTTTCCATCCTTCATCACAGGCACACTCTCTGTCTTTTTCCAGAACAGGAAGTTTCCGTGCTGTCCCACAGCCACATAACCGCCGGAGGTTCCCATGGAATCCGTAAATTTTACATAAGGCTCTAACTGTTCGGGAATGACTACCTCCCCGCCCACATCTCCCAGCGCCTGGCCGGTATACCCCAGTATTACGGCTACAGGCGCGCCGCCCTCGCCTCTGTGGAAGGCAAACCGGAAATTGCCGTCATTGGACAGATAGATCGTATCATCTTTAGTAAACTGAGGAATGATGCTTTTACTGTCCGTTGTAAAGGACGGCGCTGTTCTGTCTCCGGACGCAGCCCGCAGCCCGTCTGTGGGGATCGCCGCCACCGCAATGGCAGCCGCAAGGGACAGCGCCCCAAGCGTCCTTCGCACCGACCGCTTTAACCGCCTCTTCTTTCCAGCGCTTCCTTTATGAACGGTTTTTTTGATTTCTTTTTCTGCCATGTCCTTACTCCTTTGCGACTTTCTTCGCCACTACCACAAAACGCCCATTGGTTTCCTCATAATCACAGGTAGACAGCGTCAAAAGCTGATCGCCATAGCTGGCCGTCACTCCCGTGTCATAAAGGGACATGGCCGCCATCTCCTGCATGTTTGAATCAAACTCCTGCTCGCTGTTTGCGTCTATAAACTGATAATATTTAAATACGATCTCTTCCTGGCTGTACACTCTGGATCGGAAGACATACATGACCTCCCAGGTTCCTTCCTCGTATATGGTATCAAACTGTATGTAAGGATGTTCCTCCCAGAAGGACTCCTTTTCATAGCGGTCCAGCTGTCCGAACATCATACCGCTCCGCATATGGTGGCCGTACAGGATCAGGTTTGTACTGGGCTTTAAGACATCGCAGTCCTTATCCAGAAAGACCGCGCCGTTCCTGTCCGCCTCCTGATCCAGATTGTGGGACAGATAATAATCGTTGTTGTCAGTCTGCATAACGGGGTAATCTATATTTGTATCGTCAACTTTGACCCATCCGATTAGCCTTTTGTACTTATTTGCCAAATTTTTATATTTATCCAGCACTTCTTTCGGCGGCTGCTCCCCGTCCAGCGTAAACTGCGGCGTCGCCTCCGGCGCCGCGGCGGAAAATCCTATCCCGTCCTTCATCCGGCGCGCCTCATCGTATGTGCCTGATGCCCGCCTGCTCTGATAGGAATAAATTCCCAGATAAACCATGCACCCCGCCGCCACGAGGCTGCATACCGCGATGATCTGTTTTCTCCGGCGGTTCTGTCTGTTCAGTTCCTTTCTGGCTTCCTCCTCCAGCTTCCTTTTGCTGTTTCCGCCGACACTCTGCAGATATCCCTCCACCTCCTCCAGAAAGTCCTGTCCCAGAAGAGTAAAAAACTTATATTTCCCGCCTTCGAGATCCTTTTTCAGTCTTTCCAGCTGCCGTCTGTCCTGAAGGTCCGTCTCCCTGCGGAGCCGTTCCATGATCTGCTTATCGTGCAGGGCGCGGGCGTAATCGCTCTTCGTCCGGAAATGCCTGCCCTCCACCGTATAACCCGTCTGTGTCATATTTTTCCCTTTTCCCACAGCGGAGCCTGCCCGTCCGCGAAGAAACTTACTTTTTACATTAATTATACCATGAACCCCACCCCGCTTCAAGGAAATCCGAAAACCGGAGCAAAAAACCCAGGGAAAAGGAAACATTTTTTATCATGAAACATTGACAGGCCGGGGTGCATACAATAAACCATAAAAAATAATGGAGGCATTTAAAATGAGCGATTTAACTGCTACCAACTGCGGGTGCAACGATTCCTGCAACGGCATCAACACCGCTAACAACAACGGAGGATGCTCCAGCTGGATCTGGATCCTTCTCCTGCTGTTCTTCCTGAACGGCAACGGGTTTGGACGCAGCGGCAACGGCTGCGGATGCGGCGGCAACGGCATCAGCCTGTTCAACAACGGCGGAAGCTGCTGCGAATGGCTGGTTATCATCCTGCTGCTCTCCAGTGTCTGCGGCGGCAACGGCTGCGGATGCAACAACTAAAGCCAGCGGATAAGTGACGGCGCGGCGGGCACAGACTCCATTCGGGGCCTGTGCCCCTCCGTGCGCATCAGGCAGAACAGAACTCATAAATGCGCGGAACACATAAGTACGCATTTGAAAACATACTATAAAACAGTGAAGCCGTCGATGTCCGGCGGGAAAGGTATGGTCTCATTATGGACGAGAAGGGAAAGGAAAGGATCGCCGCGTTTGACCGGCTGCTGACCAACGACCACATGCGGATGATGAAGATATTCCTCTCCTATCTTCCCCCGAACCAACAGGGCGTGCTCGCCGTCTGCATCAAGTTTTCCGAGCTGCAGTACACCCTGCAGTTTCTCCGGCGTTTCCCCGGCCGCCCCCTGTTTACGGAAAGCCGCTGTACCCTGTCGCCCGCCTCCCTTTTTGACGGCAGCCTGCTTGACCGGGACAGGGACGGAGTGTTGGAGCTGCTGGATGAACTGCTCCCTTTCAGCGGGCCGAAGGAGCGGGCGTGGATCGAAAGCCTGAAGGATTTTCTGAACAGCCTCTCCCGCATGAAAGAAATGATGGCGATGGTCGACATGCTGAAGGAGCTCTTCCCGGAGGGCATGGGAGAAGGAACCCGTCCTGAAGACATATTTCAGGGCGCCGATCTTACCTCCGCCATGCAGATGTTCCAGATGTTCCAAGCCTCCTCCGGCGACGGTCAGGCGCCGGACAAAACATAACCGTCCTGCCCCATGGGACGCAAAAAAAGCCGCGGCGGCGGAAAAAACGGAAAGGTATGGTATTTTATGAACAGCGAAAATATGAACAGCAAAAACAGACCGGCATGGATGGCGGACCCTTTGGTGAAGGACATTCCGGAAAAGAAACTGGATTTTCTCGGACAGATGTTTCAGGAGAGTCAGGGCAAAAACCAGCGGGAGCTGATGACCTCCCTGCTGCCCATGATGGCACGGGCAAAGCAGGAGAATCTGACCTTTACTCCCCAGGAAATGGGCGCGGCCATCGCCGCCGTCCGGAAATACAGCAATCAGGATGAGTTAAAGCAGATTGACAGCATCCTGGAAAGGGCCAAAGTGTTCGGAAAATAACGGTGCGGCAGGCCATCGGCCCGCCGCATTCTATTATTTCATCACGATATTCACAAGCCTTCCGGGCACAAAGATCTCTTTGACCACGGTTCCGGTCAGCTTTTCTCCCAGCGCCTCCTTTGCGGCGGCGATGACCTTCTCCTTTTCCTCATCCTTCGGCACCGTGATCGCGGCCCGCATCTTTCCGTTGATCTGGACGCCGATCTCCACGGTGCTCTCCACGGTCTTTGCCTCGTCGTACTCCGGCCATTTGGCCTGATACAGCCTTCCCTCAAATCCCGCCGTCTGCCACAGTTCCTCCGTGATATGGGGCGCAACAGGGTTTAACAGGATCAGCAATGTCCTGTACTCTCCCCGCGTCACCGCATTTTTCTTATAAAACTCGTTCAGCAGGGACATCATGGCCGCAATGGCAGTATTGTATTTTAATGTCTCGTAGTCGCCGGAAACTTTTTTCACGGTCTGGTGCATTTTTGTCTCCAGATCCGCGCTGTAGCCCTCTCCCTCCGTCAGGATGTCCCCAAGCTTCCAGACGCGCTCCAGAAATCTCCGGCAGCCCTTTACGCCGTCCTCGCTCCATGCGGCGCTTAAATCGAAGGCGCCGATGAACATCTCATAAGTCCGCAGGGTATCCGCGCCGTAATCCCGGACAATGTCGTCCGGATTCACCACGTTTCCTCTGGATTTTGACATCTTCTCGCCGTTGGAGCCAAGGATCATGCCGTGGCTGGTACGCTTCTGGTAAGGCTCCGGACAGGGCACGTATCCCTGGTCATAAAGAAATCTGTGCCAGAACCGGGAATACAGCAGATGCAGTGTGGTATGCTCCATACCGCCGTTGTACCAGTCCACAGGCATCCAGTATTCCAGCGCCTCCTTCCCTGCCAGCGCCTCCTTGTTGTGGGGATCCGTGTAGCGCAGGAAATACCAGGAGGAACCCGCCCACTGGGGCATGGTGTCCGTCTCCCGCTTTGCGGGGCCCTTGCAGCAGGGACAGGTAGTGTTCACCCAGTCTTCCATGGCGGCCAGAGGGGATTCGCCGTTGTCGGTGGGCTCATAGCTCTCCACCTCCGGAAGCATCAGCGGCAGCTCGCTCTCGTCCAACGGCACAAAGCCGCATTTCTCACACTTTACGATGGGAATGGGCTCGCCCCAGTAGCGCTGTCTGGAGAAAACCCAGTCGCGGAGCTTAAAGTTGGTCTTGCTGTGGCCGATCCCCTTTTCTTCCAGAAAGGCGATGATTTTTTTCTTTGCCTCTTCCACGGAAAGGCCGTCCAGGAAGTCGGAATTGACCATCGTTCCCACCGCCACATCCGTGTACACCTGCTCCTGGACGCTGACGGGACTGCCCGCTACCACCTCTATGATGGGAAGGCCGAATTTCTTTGCGAAATCCCAGTCTCTCTCGTCATGCGCCGGCACCGCCATAATGGCGCCGGTTCCGTATGTCATCAATACATAGTCCGAGATCCAGATGGGGATCGTTCTGCCGTTTACGGGGTTCGTGGCGGTCAGGCCCTCGATCTGGACGCCGGTCTTATCCTTTGCGAGCTCCGTTCTCTCAAAATCGGATTTCTTCGCCGCCTGCTCCCGGTACTTTACAAGCGCGTCGTAATTTCCGATCTCATCCTTATACTTCTCGATCAGCGGATGCTCCGGGGAAACGACCATGTAGGTGGCGCCGAACAGGGTGTCGGGACGGGTGGTGTAAATGCGCAGCCTGTCATCCTTTCCCGTGATGGGGAAATCCACCTCCGCTCCCTGGGACTTGCCGATCCAGTTCCTCTGGGAAACCTTGACGCGCTCGATATAATCCACGGTGTCCAGTCCCTGGATCAGCTTGTCGGCGTATTCCGTGATCTTCAGCATCCACTGGCTCTTGACCTTGCGGACCACCTCGGAGCCGCAGCGCTCGCAGACGCCGTTTACCACTTCCTCGTTGGCAAGGCCAACTTTGCAGGAGGTACACCAGTTGATGGGCATCTCGGTTTTATAGGCCAGGCCCGCTTTAAACAGCTTCAGGAAGATCCACTGGGTCCATTTGTAATACTCCGGATCGGTGGTATTCACTTCCCTCTCCCAGTCAAAGGAATAACCCAGAGAATGGAGCTGGTTTTTAAAGCGTTCCACATTGTTTTTCGTCACGATCTTAGGATGGATGTGGTTCTTGATGGCGTAATTCTCCGTAGGAAGCCCAAAGGCGTCCCATCCCATGGGATAAAGCACGTTATAGCCCTGCATCCTGCGCTTTCTGGCCACGATATCCAGCGCGGTATAGGGCCGCGGATGGCCTACATGAAGCCCCTGTCCCGAAGGGTAGGGAAATTCTACCAGCGCGTAATATTTCGGCTTGGAATAATCGTCGGATGTTGCAAACGCCTTCTCTTCATCCCAGATATCCTGCCACTTTTTTTCCACCTCATGGTGATTGTAAGGTACTGCCATAGGTCCGTCTCCTCTCTTTTTGCGCCGTTTCCGGTCTGCGCAGCACAATATAAAGGCCCTCCCGCCTTTTAAGACGAAAGGGCTGTATCCTTTTTCCGATCTGTAACGGTTCCACCGCCTGCGGCTGCTCTGCTTCGTCTTCCTCTCGGCTGCATCATAAAACTTTACTCATTTTATCCGTTTTACGATATCCTGTCAAGAGCGAAAAGCATGGAATCCGGGAACTGAAAGCATGGAATCCGGGAACCGAAACGCCGGGGTGCCGGGATTCCATTTACAGAGCCGACGGGCTCAGCTGAAAAACCGTGAAATCCTGATACATATAGTGGAAATTCAGCGCTTCCTCCCAGGTGAACCGCCCTTCCAGAAAGTCCGGCGTCTCCCCCTCGGCACAGACATACCATAACGTCGCCTGGCGCCCTGCAAATCTGTCAAGCTGAGGAAAGTCCGAAAAAACCTGCGCGCGGAAAGGCGAATTTCCGGGGAGGTACATGTAAATCATAAAATCTGTATCGGGACAGAACACACTGAGGTAAAGCGTATGCACATTGGGCGCCATAATCATGTCGTTCTCCTGCACATTCTCCTCCACAAAGTCTTTCCATGTCTGGAGTCCCGGATCGTATTCCAGCTCCAGCTCCGAACGGTACTGCAGGACAAAGCACACCAGCGCCGCGGCGATTACAAGTCCCTTCCCGATTCGGGAACGCAGCTGTTCCATCCCAACAGCATACAGAAGCATAACCGACGCAAACCCCGGGAAAAATACCCGTCCGAAAAATCCCTGTCCCGTGAAAAGATAGACGGCAAGGCTTGCAGCTATGGTCAGCGCTATAGCGAGGACACCCAGGCCGGGAATGCAGTTCCTCCGTTTTCTCATCCACCCCGCGCCTTTCCAGCACAGGAACAGAAACAGCGCCGCCTCCCCATAAAAAACAGGCCAGACCGGCTTCTCCAAAGCCGTAAACCACTCTGTGAAACAATCCCACATCGTCGCAGCTATCATCTGGCCGGCATCTGCCCCCGCCATACCGCCCGTCCGCTGCTTCAGCTGCAGAAAAACAACAAACAGCCACGGCAGATACAGAACGGAAACACCCACGCCGCAGATAAAAAATCCCTTCAGAAGCTCATACCTCTTTTTGTACAGGATAACGGCAAGAAAAATCAAATACAAAAAGAACATCTGCAGCATGGCATAGGTATGGCTGTATACGCTGCAGACGCTTGCCGCGAAAAACAGCAGCCACTTTTTCCGTGACGGTTCCCTGTAAAGATCCAGCATGAGCAGCTCCGACAGCGTCATAAAAAACAGAGCCATCGCGTACATCCTCACCGTGCCGCTCTGCACCAGCATAATCGGCATAACGATGGAAAAAAACAGGAACCAGACGGATACCTTTTCCCCAAAGAATTTCTTTACATAATACTTTCCCAGCAGCATATAGCCTGTCATGGCCAGAATGGAAAACCACTTCAGGCATCGAAACCCCATAATGGGGCCGAAAATCCTCCAGACGATCTGCAGCAGGAAATAATAAAAGGGGGAATGCACATCGCTGGCGGTAATCCTTACGATCTCCCAGGGCGTATGGGTTACCAGCGCAGCCGAATATGCCTCGTCATACCAAAGATTTTCGGTAATGCCGTAACCCCCCCAGAGAACCAGGCCCGCCAGCGGAAGCAGCACCCACAAAATATGATAACTCTTTTCTCTCATCCCGCTGCCGTTCTTACTCCTCGCCGCTGTTCTCCGCCACCTTCGCCGCACGCTCGGCTACTTCCTTCTCCTGCACATCCGAAGGCGCCTGCTCATAGCGCGCGAACTCATAGGTGTACTCTCCTCTGCCGCCGGTCATGGATCTGAGATCCGTACAGTAACCGTATAGACTGCTCACAGGAATATCCGCCTCGATAACCTGCCTGCCGCCCGCCAGGGGGTTCATGCCAAGGACACGGCCCCTGCGCTTGTTCAGATCGCCCATAACGTCGCCGGTATAGGTGTCAGGCACCGTAACCTTCAGGGATGCGATAGGCTCCAAAAGCACGGGCTTCGCTTCCATAAATCCCTTCCGGAACGCCTGAACGGTGGCAACCTTGAACGCCTGCTCCGACGAGTCCACGGGATGATAGGAGCCGTCATAGAGCACAGCCTTCACCCCTACCACGGGATAGGCAGCCATGGGGCCTCTCTGGACAGATTCCTGCAGTCCCTTCTCCACCGCCGGGTAGTAGTTCTTCGGCACTGCCCCGCCTACCACCTCCTGTTCAAATACATAGGGCTTCTCCAGGTCTCCGGAGGGGCTGAAGCGCATCTTGACGTGGCCGTACTGGCCGTGGCCGCCGGACTGTTTCTTGTATTTATATTCCACGTCGGAATTGGCCTTAATGGTCTCCCTGTAGGCGATCTTGGGCCGCGTAAGCTCTACCTCCACCTTGTACTCGTTTAAAAGCCTGCTGGCAATGATCTCAAGATGCTGGTCGCCCATGCCGTAAAGCAGCATCTGGCGGTTGTCGGAATCGTTCACCGTCCTGACTGTCAGGTCCTCATGTGTGATCTTCTGCAGCGCCTGGGAGATTTTATCCACATCGGCTTTGTTCTTCGGCTTGTAGCGCATGTAAGTATACGGCGTCGAGATTTCAAACTTTCCAAACTTGATGGCGCATGCTTTTGTGGAAAGGCTGTCGCCGGTACGCGCGCCGGACAGCTTCGCCAGTGCGCCGATATCGCCTGCATGCAGCTCCGGCACCTCCATGGGCTTGTTTCCCTGAAGCACATACAGCTTGCCGATCTTCTCCTCGATATCCTTATCCACGTTGTAGATCAGGTCGTCCGTCTTGAGTACGCCGGAGTTTACCTTGATCAGGGAATACTTGCCGATAAAGGGATCCACAATGGTCTTCCAGATATACGCGGATTTTGCCTTTGAGAAATCATAGTCCGCGTTGTAGATCTCGTTCGTCTTCAGGTTGATACCCGCCACCTTGCGGTTCTCGGGGCTTGGCATATATTTCACGATATCGTCTAACAGCGTGTAGACGCCCTGGCAGAGCGTGTTGGAGCCCATGGTCATAGGCACGATGCTGCAGTCGCAGACGTTGGTCCTGAGGGCGGCGCGGATCTCCGCCTCGGAGAAGGTCTCTCCGCCGAAATAGCGCTCCATCATCTCCTCGCTGGTCTCGGCCACCGCCTCCATCAGCGTGTCCCGGCAGATCTGCAGGTTCGCCTTATTGTACTCGGGCACCTCGCAGGGGACGACGTCCTTTCCCTGCCAGCGGTTTCCGGTCTCTGTCACAACGTTCACATAGCCCACAAATTTCTCGTTCTCACGGATGGGAAGATGGAAAGGCGCCATCTTCTTTCCGTAGGCCGCCGTCATATCCTCCACCACCTGGCGGAAGGAAGCGTTGTCCACATCCATATTGGAGACATAGATGATCCGGGGCAGCTTATACTTTTCACACAGCTCCCACGCCTTCTGGGTTCCCACCTCAATGCCGGATTTTCCGTTTACCACGATGACCGCCGCTCCGGCAGCGCTGACCGCCTCTTCCACTTCGCCCACGAAGTCAAAATAGCCCGGGGTATCTATGATATTGATCTTACAGCCCTCCCACTCCACGGGGATCACGGAGGCGCTGATGGAAAACTGGCGTTTCTGTTCCTCCTTGCCGTAATCGCTGATGGTGTTTCCGTCCGTCACCTTTCCCATTCTGGAGGTGATTCCGGACAGGTAAGCCATCGCTTCCGCAAGGCTGGTCTTACCGCTTCCGCCGTGTCCAAGGAGTACCACGTTGCGAATCTTGTCAGTTGTGTAAACTTTCATATTGAGTTTCCTCCGACTTATATGATTTTGGGGATATTGTCCTGCCTCTGTCCGGACCCATCGGTTCCCATACTGCCATTTTACTAAAAAAAAGCCTTTTTTACAACCCGTTATTAGATGTTTTTCACATTTTTTCTGTTTCTGTTGACTTTCGCACTTTAAAGTGGTATAGTATCGGGGTACAATCCAGAAGCATGCGGCCGGGGCCAGCGTCCCCGCGCAGCCCAAGAAACGAGGTATCCAAATATGTCACATCTGACCTGCGGCTTCATCGGTCTCGGCCTGATCGGCGGCTCCATCGCCAGAGCGCTCAGACAGTTTTATCCCGACACAGCGATCATCGCGTACGATGTGAACAAAGAATCGTTGTCCCTTGCGAAAAAAGAAGGGGTCGTTGACATCATCTCCGAAGAGATCAATGAGGCCTTTCTCCCCTGTGACTATCTCTTTCTCTGCGCTCCCGTACAGAGAAACGACGAGAACCTGTCTGCCGTGAAAAGGGTGCTCTCCGATTCCTGCGTGCTGACAGACGTTGGGAGCGTCAAATCCGGCATTCATGAAGCTGTCCGGCGGGCGGGTCTTGGGGACCGTTTTATCGGCGGCCACCCCATGGCCGGAAGCGAGCGCACGGGATACGTAAACTCCAAGGCATCCCTGCTGGAAAACGCTTACTATATCCTGACTCCCTCCCCTTTAGCAGCGCCGGAAAAGCTGGAAGCCCTCCGGGCGCTTGTTGCGGGTCTGGGGGCCATTCCGCTGGTACTGGACTGCAGGCAGCACGACTATGTGACCGCTGCCGTCAGCCATCTGCCCCATGTGGCGGCCGCGTCCCTGGTAAATCTCATCCGGCAGAGCGATTCCCCGGACGGACTGATGCGCATGGTGGCCGCCGGGGGCTTCAAGGACATCACCCGGATCGCCTCCTCCTCCGCTGTCATGTGGCAGCAGATCTGTCTGACCAACCGGGATAATATTTCCGATCTGCTCTCCCGCTATATTCAGACGCTGACGGAGTTTAAGGACGCCGTGGACCGAAGCGATACGGACGAACTTTACCGGCTCTTCGACAGCGCAAGAACCTACCGGGACTCTTTTGCGGATCTCTCCAGCGGCCCCATCAAACGCTCCTTCCGGATCAGCGTGGACATTGCGGACCACGCTGGCGCGCTGGCGCATATCGTCACGCTTCTGGCAGATCATCAGCTGAGCATCAAGAATATCTCCATTTCCCATAACAGGGAATCCGAGGACGGCGTTCTCAGAATCGAATTTTATCAGGAATCTTCTCTGGCAGAAGGCGCAAGGCTGCTTTCGGAGGCCGGATATACGGTACACGAGCCCGGCTGAGCTTCCGCGCGGTCATGCTCCGCGCTCTGTTTTTGTTTTGCTTTCCGCCCCCGGAAACGCCGGTACAGCATTTCCGCCCCAATGCAGAGCAGAAGGCCGAAAATACCGCCGCAGGTATCGAGACATACATCTGCAGGGCCCCCGTAGCGGCCGGGTACAAAAAGCTGGTGGAACTCGTCGCAGGCCCCGGAGACAAATACCCATACAACGGTGAGAAGATACAGCCTTCTTCCCCGCTTCATCCAGGGTCTCCAGATCAGGTACACCAGAATGCCCACACAGGTGTATTCCCCAAAATGAGCCAGCTTCCTGATGGGATGCTGAAAATAAAGCGCCAGCTCCTCCTTGAACTGCCTGCTCCAGTTCCCTCCCGTCAGGGAATCGAGAAGTTCCACGGCGCCCTCCGAGATCCGCAGGCTTAAGGAGCCGGACTGTTCCGCATCCTGCGCCGAGAACCCGAAAATGACCATATAGAGCGCCGTCAAAAGGACGGCAGACACCGCCGTCATGATTATCTTATTTCGCAGTTTCATACTATTTCCGGTTTTCATTGACAGTCAAAAATCCCTCTATCCTTGCCGTGATACAATAAACATCGCGTCCCCGAAGCTGAAAAACCGGTATTTTTCCTTCACGGCCTCGGCGTATGCGTTCAGCACGTTCTCCCGGCCCGCCAGCGCCGACACCAGCATGACCAGCGTCGATTCCGGCAGATGAAAATTTGTGATCAGGGCGTCCAGCACTTTAAACCGGTATCCGGGATAGATAAAGATCTGTGTGTTTCCGCTTCCCGGCCTTACCTCGCCCCCTTCGTCCGCCGCGCTCTCCAGCGTCCTGCAGGCGGTTGTCCCTACACAGATCACTCTCTTTCCCGCCCGCTTCGCGGCGTTGATCTCTCCGGCCGCCTCCGGGGACACCCGGTAAAACTCCGAATGCATGTGATGATCCGTCACATTCTCTTCCTTCACGGGCCGGAACGTCCCAAGCCCCACATGAAGGGTCACAAAAACGATCTTCACACCCTTTTCCCGGATCTGCTCCAGCAGTTCCTCCGTAAAGTGCAGACCTGCCGTGGGCGCCGCGGCGGAGCCCTCGTACCTGGCGTAAACCGTCTGGTAGCGCTCCTTATCCTTCAGTTTATGGGTAATGTAAGGGGGAAGCGGCATCTCCCCCAGCCGGTCCAGGATCTCTTCAAAAATTCCCTCGTATGCAAAACGGATCAGCCGGTTCCCCTCTTCCACCGTTCCAAGGACTTCGGCCTTTAAAAGGCCGTTCCCAAAGGAAAGCCTTGCGCCCGGCCTGCATTTTTTCCCGGGCTTTACAAGGGTCTCCCATACGTCGCCTTCTCTTCTGTTTAACAGAAGGACTTCCACCCTGCCGCCGGTCCCTTCTCTCTCCCCCAGAAGCCGCGCCGGTATCACCTTGGTATCGTTCAGCACCAGGCAGTCTCCGGGCTCCAGGAAATCCACAATGTCCCGGAACACATGGTGCGATACCGCCCCTGTCTCCTTATCCAGCACAAGGAGCCGGGAGGCGGAACGGTCCTGCAGAGGATCCTGGGCGATCAGTTCCTTCGGCAGGTCAAAATAAAAGTCCGATTTTTTCAGCATTACATTGCTGCCCCTTCCACAAAGGCCATATAACCGCGGTACGCCTCATAGACATCCGCCTTGCTCGTCGCCTCCCAGGGCGCATGCATATTCAATACCGCCACGCCGCTGTCCACTACATTCATGCCGTACAGGGCAAGGATATACGCGATAGTCCCGCCGCCGCCTACATCTACCTTGCCCAGCTCCGCAGTCTGGTATCCCACCTTTTTCTCGTCAAGAACCTTGCGCAGATGCGCCAGATACTCCGCGTTCGCGTCGTTGGAGCCGCTCTTTCCACGGGAGCCGGTAAACTTGTTGAACACCATGCCGCTGCCCAAAAAGGCCGCGTTTTTCTTTTCAAAACAGGATGCGTAAGACGGATCGTAGCCCGCGCTGACGTCGGAGGAAAGCATACAGCTGTGCGCCAGGCATCTTCTCACGCCAAGCTCGCTGTACCCGCCGCAGAGGTTCATCAATTCCGCCACGGCGTTCTCAAAGAACCGGGACTGCATTCCCGTGGCGCCCACGGAACCGATCTCTTCCTTGTCCACCAGAATACAGCACGCGGTGCGCCGGGAATCCTTTACATCCAGCATGGCCCGCATGGAGGTAAACGCGCAGACTCTGTCGTCCTGCCCGTAAGCCAGAATCATGCTCCTGTCAAGGCCAGATTCCCTTGCCTTCCCCGCGGGTACAATCTCAAGCTCCGCGGAGATGAAATCTTCCTCTTCAACGCCGTAGGTCTTTTTTAGGATATCCAGCACACCGGCCTTCACGCCCTCTTTTGCCTTTTCCTTTTCCTCCGATTCCCCTTCGCCTTTCCTGTCCTTCTTATTGTCGATGACAAGCGGTCTGTTGCCGACGATCAGATCCAGCGCCTCGCCCTCGATAACCTTGGACGCTTTTTTCTCCATCTGCTCCCCGGCCAGATGGATCAGAAGATCGGACACAAAGAATACCGGATCGTCCTCGTTGTCGCCGATATTGATCTCCACCGTGGTGCCGTCCTTTTTCACGATCACACCATGAAGGCTCAGCGGGATAGCAACCCACTGATATTTCTTCACGCCGCCGTAGTAGTGCGTGTCAAGATAGGCAAAGCCGCCGTCCTCGTAGAGAGGGTTCTGCTTTACATCCAGCCTGGGGCTGTCGATATGGGCGCCGAGAATATTCATGCCCTCCTCAAGCGGTTCGGAGCCGATGCGGAACATGGCGATGGATTTGTTCATCCAGACGCTGTACACCTTGTCGCCCTTTTTCAGCCTTGTCCCGGCCTTGATCAGCGTCTCCAGCTCCCGGTATCCCTCCGCCTCAATGGTGTTGACGATCCTGTCGATACACTCCCGCTCGGTCTTTCCGTTGTCCAGGAAATCTCTGTACTCCTGATTCAGTTTCTCCAGCTCTTTCATCTGCTTTGCGCTGTAGGTTTCCCATAAATTTTTCTTTTCCATATGCTCTCTCCTGTCTGCACATGCCTGTGCGTCTTATTCTGTATCCGGCTATTTGCGAAGCTGTCCCTGCAGTTCTTTTTCCAGCTGTCTGATTACACTGTCCGCGCATTTTTCGATTTCTTCCGATTTCAGCGTCTTCTCCGACGAGCCGATGGTCAGCCTGATGGTGACGGACTTCTTTCCCGCGGGGATCTGGGCTCCCTTGTATTCGTCCACAAACTGAACATCCTGCAGGAAGCTTTCGCGGTTCTTCTTTTTCAGTGCGCACGCACTGATCTGCTCCCACTTGATCTCTCTGTCAAACAGCATGGAAAGGTCATAGTCGATCAGAGGGTATTCCGCCAGATGATGAAACTCATTGGTACGGGAGCGCAGCGGCTTCAGCGAGTCCGCATCTATCTCAAAGAACACCACCGCGAGATTCTTGATCCCGACAGCCATGGACGCCTTTCCGGAGAGCAGCGCGAGATCTCCCACCTTTTCGTCTCCCAGATAAACATTGAGCCATACCGTATCGTCCGCCCAGTACGGCTTTTCCATACGCCGGAAGGTCAGGCTCTCCATGTGGGTCATGCGGGACATATTTTCCACTACCCCCTTGGCGCGGCGGAACAAGCCCGACACGTCCTCCGCGTTCCCGGCGAAAGCGGCGGCGATATTGCGGCGCTGCCGGGGCAGCTCTTCCCTTTCGTCATAGACCGCGCGGTATCCCCCGTCCTGAAAGACCTGCGCCTCCTCAAAAATCCCAAATTCATTAAAATATCTTTCATTTTCCACCACGGCACGGCAGAGGTTCGGCAGAAGGGATGACCGTATCATGCTCTCATCCGGCGCCGGGGGCGTGGAAAGCTTTAAAATGCCCTCCGTGTCCTTCAGAATCGCATTGACATAAACATCCTGCATCCAAGGGTAGGTAAAGACCTCCTGCAGGCCGCAGCGGAAGGCCAGATATTCCTTGATCCTCCTGAGAAGATCCGTCTCCAGCTGGTTGATGGCCCCGTCGAAGCTGGTGACAATGGATGTAGGCTCGAAGTTCTCATAGCCGTACATTCTCGCCACTTCCTCCATAATGTCCGCCTTGATCCCCACATCTCCGGTGGAGCGCCAGGTGGGAACCACAACATGCATGGCGGTTTCCGTAAACCCGATCTCAAATCCCAGAAGCTCCAGCTTTGCCCGGATCTCTTCGTTGGGGATATGCTTGCCAAGCCTGCGGTTGAGCCAGTCAAGCTCCACGTCCAGCTCCTTTTTCACCAGCTTTCTGGGATACTGGTCCGCATAGGCGCATACCTTCACGGAAGGATAGAGCCCGGAAAACAGCTCCATGGCCAGGGAGAGCGCAAGGTCGCAGCGGTCGGGGTCGATGGCTTTCTCGTATCGCGCGGAGGCTTCCGTCCGGTTATCGTAGCGAAGCGCCGTGCGCCGCACGCCGGCGGCGTCAAAGTTCGCCACCTCCAGAATCACCTTCGTCGTATCGGGCAGCACCGAATCCTTTGCCCCTCCCATGACGCCGGCCAGCGCCACAGCGCCGTCGCTGTCGGCGATGACAAGATCATCCTCCGAAAGCGAAAGCGTCCTGTCGTTCAGAAGAAGCAGTTCCTCTCCCTTTTTGGCTCTGCGCACGCAGATATAATCCGTGATATTGTCCGAGTCAAACACGTGCGTGGGCTGCCCTACCGCCAGCATCACATAGTTGGTAATATCCACCAGCGCGTTGATCGGCCTCATGCCCACGCGCCAGATGCGGCTCTGGATCAGAAACGGCGCGGGCCTGACACAGACTCCCTCCATCTGGACGCCGATATAGCGCGGGCAGCGGTCGGTATCTTCAATCGAAATGGGGAAGGCGGGCACCTCTCCCGGCACATAAGGTTCAAATTTTTTCAGCGGCAGATTATAGAGGGCGGAAATCTCTCTGGCAATCCCGTAATGTCCCCAGAGATCGGGGCGGTTGGTCATGGATTTGTTATCGATCTCAAGGATCACGTCGTCCAGCTCCAGCGCCTTGGCAAGGGGCGTTCCCGCCGGGGCGTCAAAAGCCGTGAGATCCATGATCTCCGCCTCTTCCTGCGCGGGAAAAAGATCCGAAAGCCCCACCTCCACGGAAGCGCAGATCATGCCGAAGCTTGCCACGCCGCGCAGCTTTGTGTTCTTAATCTCCACAGGCTCTCCCTCTCCGTGCCAGCGGACAAAGGAGCCGGGGCAGGCCACCACCGTCTTCATTCCGGCGGCAAGGTTGGAGCCGCCGCAGACAATGTCATGGATCTGTCCGTCTGCGATATCCACCTTACAGACGCGGAGCCTGTCGGCGTTGGGATGCGGCAGCACCTCCCGGATCTCGCCCACCACAATGCCGTCAAACTGACGCGCCAGCTCCGTGACGCTCTCTACCTCCACCGTGGACATGGTCAGGTCAAAAGCCAGCTGTTTCAGATCCATGTCCTTGGGTAACGCTACATAATCATTCAGCCAATTCAGGGATACTTTCATCGTTCATTCTCCTCCTAAAATCAATGGAACTGCTTCAGGAAGCGCAGATCCGCACTGTGGAAAAGCCTTACGTCGTCCACGCCGTAGCGCATCATCACCAGCCTGTCCAGCCCGATGTTTACATAGAAACCTGTATACTCGTCAGGATCCAGACCTGCCGCCCGCAGCACGTTGGGATGAGGGGTCCCGCCGGGCATGATCTCGATCCAGCCCACATGCTTGCAGACGCTGCAGCCCTTGCCGCCGCATACCAGACATCCCATGTCAATCTCAAAGCCCGGCTCCACAAAGGGGAAGAAACCGGCTCTCATGCGCACGGGGACATCCCGTCCGAACACCTTGGAGAGAATGCTCTTGATCATCACCTTACCGGCTGTGAAGGTAAAATCCCGATCCACGATCAGAGCTTCATACTGAAAGAATGCGCGCTCATGGCGGGCATCCGTGGTCTCGTTGCGGTATACCCTGCCAGGATAGACAAAACGGTACGGCGGCTTATGCGTCTGCATGTACCGCACACTGCCGCCCGTCAGATGGGGCCGCAGGCAGAGCTTTCGGAAAGCGTCCCCGGTGTCATGTCCCTCCAGCCAGTAGGTATCCATGCTCTCTCTCGCCGGATGGTTGGGCGGAAAGTTCAGCTTGTCAAAGGCGTACAGCTCGCTTGTGATATCGTCCTCTTGATAGATCTCAAACCCCATGGAACGGAATGCGTCATCCAGATCATACCGCATCTGGGTAATCGGATGAAGTCCTCCCATCAGAGGCGCGACGCCGGGAATCGTATAGTCAAAATCCGCCGGGACCTCCGCGGCCTTCAGTTTCAGTTCCTCCCTGCGGGAATCGATCAGGCTGTTCAGTTTTGTCTTGGCCTCGTTGACCACACGTCCCATCTCAGGGCGGAGATCAGCGGCCAGCTTGGGAATCTCTTTCAGGAGCTCCGTCAATGTGCCCTGCTTGCCGAGAATGGTCCCCTTGACCTCCTGGAGTTCCGTTTCGTTCTTCGTTCGTAAAATTGCGGCTTCCCCCTCCGCCAGTAGTTTCTGAAGCTTTTCTTTCATATTTGACCTCTTTCTGCATTCTGCTGTACAAATGATTCCATAAAAAAACGTCCCTTGCCAAAAGGGACGAATCACTCCGCGTTACCACCCTGATTCCCACAGACTCTCCGGCCGCCCGCAGGCTCTTTGTTACGCATAACGCGCGTCCGCGTCCTCCGCTACTGTAGTTCACGGCGGCGGCTCCGGTGGGAATTTCAGGTGTTCATCTGAACCTGAGGGGCTTTCAGCCGGCGGCCTCCTCTCTCTGTCGGAAAATGAAACCCTACTGCGCACCATCCATGCCTTTGTTTCTCTGCTTTTTACCATCCTTATATCTTACTAATTTCTTATCTTACTGAGACAGACGGAAAATGTCAAGAAAAAAATTTGGCAAAGGCAGTTCCCCTTTCACAGGCCGGCCTCTGCCGGCGCAGGCACGCGCCCGGCTCATTGCCCGTCGGGATGAAAATACCGGTTCAGGAAGGCGCCGATCAGCATGATGTACATACAGAAATACAGCCACAGCAGAACGATAATGATAATGGCGAGGCTGCCATAGATTCCATAGGAGTTTCCGTAAGTTACATAGAGAGAAAAACCCCAGGAAAATACGCTCCACACCACGGCGGAAAACACTGCCCCCGGTATCTGTTCCCGGAATTTCAGCTTCCGGTCCGGCACATAGGCGTAAATGGCCGCAAACAGAATGGTTAAAATGGCCCAGACCAGGATAAAGCGGAAATTCATAGCAAAAGACACCACCGCCTGCATCCGCGGGATCCGATGCAGGGCAAGGGTGACCAGCTGGTTGCCAAACACCATGAGAAACAGCGACAGAATCACCACCACCAGCATAACCAGCGTATAGAAAGAGGCGATGGCCCGGATGACAAAATAATTTCTGGTATCCTCCACCTCGTTTACCACGTTCAGCCCCTGCATCAGCGCCATGACGCCCTTGGCCGCCGACCACACGGTTGCCACCGCCGCCACGGACAGAATGCCAGCGGAGCGGTTGTATACATCCCCCACCACGCTCTCTATCATAGGATCCACCATATCCGGCATCAGATCTGTCAGAGCCGTCACGAGATTTTCCTCGGTCAGAGTCGTATAGGGCAGGATCGTACAAATCAGGATCAGCATGGGCACCACGGAAAGAAAGAAAAAGAAAGCAATGCTCGCCGCATATGCACTGATGTTTCGCCCCCGCATTCCTGCGGATAATTCACGGATGGTATCGTATAGCTTCCGCATCGCTGTATGTCTCCTCGTAAATCGTTCTGATATCGCACCCTTCAAAAAAGAACAGAAGAATGTCCTGGGCCTGAAAGCCTTCGCGGGCCATCTGCGCCGCACCGTTCTGGCTCATTCCCACTCCGTGACCGAACCCTCCTCCAGTCAGAGTATATGCTACCACACTTCCATCCTTTTTGCCAGTAGTGATGATAAAAAAACCGCTGGGAAGCAGGACAGTGCTTTCCACCAGGCTTCCGTCCTGACGTTTTACCCTGTCGGTCCCGCTGTTGAGTACATAACGGATATTATGCTCCGAAATGACTTTATATGTATTCTTTTTCCCCTCTATCACAAGCTCTTCCGCCACGCCTCCGCTTCCCCGCTTCGCCACAGAAATGTCCTTCACGGATCCTATGTCGCTGATCTCTTCGCTGACGTACTTTCCGTCCCTCAGTGTCAGCACCAGCTCTTCATTGACATCGTACCTGTCCCGGAGCGCTTTTGTAATGCACCCGGGATCCACCTGGTCCACAGTGTAGGTCCAGCGATACCATCCTTCCTGGTTTTCGAAATCGTCCTCATTTACCGAAGAAATAAATTCCGCGAAAGCGGATTCTTCCCGCAGCCTGTCGCCGGTATCATCCGCCGGCAGCTCGCCTCCGGCGGTCATGGCCGCCGTCTGTGCCGCCATGGCCGTGCGGGTTAAGGGCTTTGATTTCAGGTAGGGCAGATCCTGCGGCACAGCCGTCTTCCACACATTTTCGTCGCTCCCGACCCCGCAGGAGGTAGAATAGTAATAGACGGAGGCCGGCGTCCCGTCCGCCGCACAGAGAATCTGTCCGTAGGTCTCCCTTACCGCCGCGGTGGTACTCTCCTGCTCCAGAATATTGTTATAGACCTGGTAGGAGGTACTGTCGTCCACATGGGCGCCGTATCGGGGATAGCCTGCGTGGGCGATATGGTCATAGGCATAGGTTCTGGCACAGACCGCCTGGGCCTTCAGCGCCTCCCCGGGGTAGCGGGACGGCATTTCGCTGGGCACTACGCTGTAGAGGTATTCTTCCAGGGGCAGTTCGTTGATCACCACGATCCCCTGATCGGTCAGAACAAGTTCCAGCTGCCCCCGATAAGCCGGACGGCCCTGGCTTCTCTCCACATTTTCAAGCGTGATCCTTCCCGTCTGTACGTCCGGGACGATCCAAACTCTCCCGCCCTGAAAGCAGCTGCTCCCGGTATCCACACAAAACTCCTGCCCGGCAGCATAACCTTCCGTCAAAGGCGCCGCGGGATTTCCATATGTAACCGTAAAATCCGTATCCGCCGTCAGGACAAGCCTTTCGTGATAATTTCCCCCGTAATTCCCGGTTCTGATCAAAACCCGTATCTTTTCCGGAGTTTCCTCACGAACCATCAGAATCCCGCAGATCTCCCCGTTCTCCAGGCAAAAATCCGCATTCCCGTAACCGAAATACAGATCCTTCGGCGTACACATCCGCATCTCACCGTACAGCTTATATCCTCTGCAGTCTGCAGAAAGGGGCAGCATACCGTACCCCTCCACCTCGATCCCATTGTCATCCGCGCCGAGGACCCTGCCGCTTATTTTTTCCGTCTTTGTCCGCACGGACGTAACGGCACCGTCGGTAAGCTCCACATCGGCCACCTGTTCCCGAAGGCTCCCACGCATCCAGGATCCCCCTTCCGCTTCGGATTCCCCGGCCCCCGCCTCCCCCTGGACAGTTTCAGGCGCACCGGAAGCATTCCCTACCCAGGTTTCCCCATAGGGATAAGCCTCCCGCTGTCCGTCCCGGAAAACGGAAAGCATATCCTCTCCCTCCTCCAGGATCCAGACATTTTTCAACACCTGTATCACCGGAACATGGGGCGCCTCCGTGCCGGCCGGCCCGGAGGGCTGTTGTTCCTCCTGCGGCTCTGCGAATATCGAAAACAGCTTTCCCACACACAGCGCTGCGATCAGTATCACGCCCAGAAGACAGATAAACGCTTTCATCTGCATTCTCTGGGATCTGTTCAGTCTCCATCCATTCCTCAACTTCCCATCCCTCCGGCTATCGGCTATCATAAAAGAGCAGTCCCTCAGGACTGCTCTTTTCTTCTGTCTATAACCCCAAAATGCCGCCTCCTGTTTTTTGACTCCTAGCAGCGCTAGGTGGGTCACCGCAGTCAGGCTTTTGCCTTCCCTTCCAATCCTCGGCGGAACCTGCCGCCGAGTGAGGGCTTGACAGCCACCTGGCAATATAGGAATCCCGTTTAAAGTAAATGTAGGTTCAAAAATGAACAGGAGTTATCGAACATTTCAGGTTATTTTCATTATAGCCAATCCTCCCGGATATTACAACAGGAAAATTTGGGATTTATCCACTTTTGGCGCTTTTTTTCAACAATTTTCCAAAACCCATTGGACACCCGGCCCGATATGGCGGTTCCAGTATTCAAAATTGTGTTCTCCGGGACCCTCCTGATAGCAGTGTTCAATGCCCTGTTCTTCCAGGAACGCCCTGAACCGGCGGTTCGGGTTCACAAGAAAATCCTGTTCTCCGCAGGCGACATAAAACTTTGGCACATTTTTCCCGGCAGCCACAAGCTCTCTCAGCAGCTTTTCCGGATTGACATCCCGGTCCTTTGCGGTAGCCGGATCGCCGAACATCAGCCGGTAATATTCATAATTTGCGACCCCGTTGTCGTCGCCGGGCTTCATGGAATCGATCCCCCCGATCAAAAGCGCGGAGGAAAGCGCAACTGCCCCGCCATAATTCTCCGGGAACTGGCAGGCCGTATGGATAGCCCCGAAGCCGCCCATGGAAAATCCTGCCACATAAGTATCCTCCCTCTTGTCCGACAGCCGGAATGTCTTTCGTACATACCCAAGCAGCTCATCCCCCACGTAGGTTCCGTACTGCCGTCCGGTTGCCTCTCCATCCAGATAAAAACTGTTCTCACCGTTCGGTAGAACAATGCAGAGATGGTGGGCCTGGGCGAGGTCCACAATGTTGCTGTTCCACAGCCAGTCGGAGTATCCTCCGTTATAGCCGTGCAGAAGCATCAGCGTCTTCATGGGCGCCGCGTCCGTCCCGTCTCCTTCGTTGGGCACGATCACCCGAAACGATACGTTTCTCCTCAGACACTGTGAGTAAAATTCAAAATTGCCGACTGCCATAAATCCTCCTTTTCCGGAAAAGATCCCGATTCCTTTTTACCATTTCCCATGACATTTCCTGTGACATTTCCTGTAACCCGCTCCTGTCTCTCTCACCCGTCCGGCAAAACTTACGGTGGACTTACCGTAATGCAAAAGATAACAGACTTGCGTTTCCGCCTCCCCGGTAGGTGAGATAGACCGCCTGCTTTCCATCCGGTATCCTGACAGGCGCGGCATATTCCTCCCAGACGTTGGAATACTGCACCCGGATCGAAGCTAACGGCTCGCCGTCCCAAGCGGTTCGTACCTCAAAGACACCGTCCGCATAGCCTCTGACCTTGATTCGTATCTCCTTTACGTCTTTACAGTCAAAATACTTGAAACCCGCCGTGGCGGAGTCCTGTATGTTGCCGATGTAGCCCGGCTCCTCGTCACCGTCCCTGCCGTCCTGCATAACTTTCGGGAACCGGTCGCCGCCCACATAAGCGGACTGCTGGCTGCAGAACAGGTTACATGCAATATATGCCGGATATTCCCCCTTTCCTGCAAGAGGCCCGCCGTTTAATCCGCAGGATGTCATTTCTACCTGGGGAATACTGCCGTCTGCCAGGATCTCTATCGGCTCCGCGCAGCCCTGCCTGCTGTACCAGGTTCCGTTTGTGTGGCGGTGGTAAAAGATGTACCACTGCTCCCCGATCTTTACAATGCTCCCGTGGTTGTTCGCCCCATACGCCATGGGCTGGGCCGCCGGCTTATAGGTATCGATATGAAGATCACAGTTGCTGACCAGCACCCCGCCATAGGTAAATCCGGATGTGGGATTCTTACTGACGGCGTAACACAGTTCATGCATGACAGAGGAGGAATACACAAAATAATAGGTGTCATTGTTTTTCCGAATCGAGGACGCTTCAAAAAAAGGATGCTCATCAAAGCTGGTCCCCTGCGCATACTCGCAGCCGGGCACAACCAATACGGGTTCCTCCAGAATGGTAAGCATATCCTCGCCCAGCACCGCCGCCATGGAACCCTTCCGGGATTTGTCTCCGCGGCCGCAGAAACCCGTATAAAGATAGGTCTTCTTTCCTTCCGTCAGGACGCCGGGATCAAACTGGGGCTGGTCCCCCTCCCTGTCTCCCAGACGGGTTCCGTCCGCATGATGCACATATCCGTAAAACTCATATCTTCCTGCGGGCGTGTCGCTGACCGCAACGGACACCACGGAAACATGATCCAGCACATAATAAAGATAATATCTCCCGTCCGGTCCCACCGTCACGTCCGGGGCGTACAGACACATTTTCCCATCCCGGTTCAGCGGGTCAGAAGTTTTCGGATAAATCACGCCTTCATAGCGCCAGCTGCCAAGGTCGTCCACAGGCGCAGACCAGCAGACATAATCGCCAAGGCAGAAAACATATCCGTTATACATATCGTGAGATCCGTAAATATACACCCTGTCTCCGAATACATAGGGCTCGCCGTCGGGGATATACTCCCAGGACGGCAGATAAGGGTTAAACGCCTGTTTTTTCATGGTAATCCTCCTCTTTTCTCCGCCTGTCCGAAAATGACCCGTAACGGCTCACCGCCGGACAGGACGCTGTTTTCATGCTGCCGGGACGTAACATAATAAAATAACCGGAGCGCACTATAAAGCAGACGGCGGGAACCGTGCTGACACGATCTCCCGCCGTCTGTGGCTCACGGCTTAAACCGCCGTTTTATTTTGTTTCTTACAGCTGAGGGCCCGCAGCCACCAGTGCCTTGCCGGCGTCGTTGCTCTCATACTTCGCAAAGTTCTTGATGAATCTCTGCGACAGATCCTTTGCCTTTGTCTCCCATTCGGAAGCATCCGCATAAGTATTCCGGGGATCCAGAATGTTGGTGTCAACTCCGGGCAGCTCGGTGGGAACCTCAAAGTTGAAGTAAGGAATCTTCTTGGTGGACGCCTTGGCGATATCGCCGTTCAGGATTGCGTCGATGATGCCGCGGGTATCCTTGATGGAGATACGCTTTCCGGTGCCGTTCCATCCGGTGTTCACCAGATATGCCTTAGCGCCGTTTGCCTGCATCTTCTTCACCAGCTCTTCTGCATACTTTGTAGGATGCAGCTCCAGGAACGCCTGGCCAAAGCATGCGGAGAAGGTAGGGGTAGGCTCGGTGATACCGCGCTCCGTGCCGGCCAGCTTTGCCGTAAAGCCGGACAGGAAATAATACTGGGTCTGCTCGGGAGTCAATACGGACACGGGAGGCAGTACGCCGAATGCATCCGCTGACAGGAAGATCACGTTCTTTGCCGCAGGTCCTGCGGAAACAGGCTGAACAATCTTCTCAATATGGTTGATCGGATAGGAAACACGGGTATTCTCGGTAACGCTCTTGTCGTTGAAATCGATCTTTCCGTCTGCGTCCAGAGTCACGTTCTCCAGAAGCGCATTCCTCTTGATGGCGTTGTAAATGTCGGGCTCGGAATCCTTATCCAGATTGATAACCTTTGCGTAGCAGCCGCCCTCGAAATTGAACACGCCGTTGTCGTCCCAGCCGTGCTCGTCGTCGCCGATCAGCAGACGCTTGGGGTCGGTGGAAAGGGTCGTCTTGCCGGTTCCGGAAAGTCCGAAGAAGATAGCGGTGTTCTCACCGTTCATGTCGGTGTTTGCAGAGCAGTGCATGGAAGCGATGCCCTTCAGAGGAAGGTAATAGTTCATCATGGAGAACATACCCTTCTTCATCTCTCCGCCGTACCAGGTGTTGATAATAACCTGCTCGCGGCTGGTAATATTGAACGCAACGCAGGTCTCAGAATTCAGACCCAGCTCCTTGTAATTCTCCACCTTTGCCTTGGAAGCGTTGTACACCACAAAGTCAGGCTCAAAGTTCTTAAGCTCTTCCTCGGAAGGCTGGATGAACATGTTCTTGATAAAGTGAGCCTGCCATGCAACCTCAACGATAAAGCGGACTGCCATACGGGTATCCTTGTTTGCGCCGCAGAAAGCGTCCACGACGAAGAGTCTCTTGTTGGACAGCTCCTCCTGTGCCAGCTTCTTCACCACTGCCCATGTCTCTTCCGTCATGGGATGGTTGTCATTCTTGTATCCCTCAGTAGTCCACCATACGGTATCCTTGGAGTTTTTGTCCATGACGATGTACTTATCTTTGGGGGAACGTCCGGTGTAGATACCGGTCATAACGTTCACGGCGCCCAGTTCGCTGACCTGGCCTTTTTCATAGCCCTCCAGACCGGGCTTGGTCTCCTCTTCATACAGCATCTCAAAAGAAGGGTTGTGTACGATCTCGGTGGTGCCGGCGATGCCGTACTTTGTCAAATTCAGTTCTGCCATCTTTTTTACCTCTTTCCTTAAAATATTTTTGTTACGTCTTCCTGCCTTCAAACCCCACTGGCGCAGGACTTACATTTTTTAACATCTTTTGTATTATCTCAAACCTGTCTGTAAAAGTCAATAAACGGTTTAGAAATTTATATTTATTTTAGGTATCCGGATTCTCAGACCCGTCTTCCAGCCAGCGGGAAACGACCGCTTCCTCCGGGCCGCAGGCCGCAATCGCTTCGCAGATCCGGCGAATCTGCGCTTCGTCCGCCAGAAGATCCTCCGCGATCTTCTCCGGCTTCTCTCCCTTCTGAAGCTTGCCCCAGACCAAATGGACCAGAAGACGGCGTTCCCCCTGGGTGCGGCCCTGTTCCAGGCCATCCTCCACGCCCTCCTCGTACCTCACCTCCAGGGCGTCATCCATGTTAAACTGCGTAAACAGCATATTCTCCACCTCCGACCCATGCTTCGTCACGAAGTCCGAAAAGATCCCTTCCCGCACACTGTCCTTCACCGCAAGGGTAACCGCACTGTCACGGTCCTGACCTTCCTTTACGTACGTCCTCACCCGTTCGATAAACCAGGAATACTCATACAGCGGCACGCAGTCCCGAAGCAACCTGTGTCCCGCCGGAAGATTGATGTTGATCATCTTCACCTTCAATTCTAACATAGGATCTTTGGTTTTGACAATATACCCGTCCGAAAGTTTTAATACTTTTTCACCGGGTACGTCCCTTGCCCCGTTGTAAAACAGATAAAACTCCGGCGTCGGGATCGGGACGCGCTTCTCCCGGTACAGGTTCCGGTCCTGCAGAAGCTTCTCCATGGTGCGGCCGTAATAGAGCATGCTCCGCAGGGGCATATTCTCGTTTACCGTGGACTGGTGCTCGCTGATAACCAGCATCCGCTCCTTTACGGTAAAGCCCAGATCGTTCTTGCGGGCCAAAAACAGCACGCCCTCCAGCGTGGTGATCTGGATATCCTCCGGGGCGGTCTCTTCGCCGGAGAGGGCCGTATAGAGTTTCGCGGCATTTTCCGGCTCGCTGAAAAGAGCCGTGAACACGTCGGACTTTAACTCCCGGTTTGACACTTTTGGAAGCCTTTTTCTGGCTCTGCCTTTGGTTTTGGTTTGGGCTCCGGTTTGGGCTCTGTTTTTTGTTTCGTTTTTCGTTTCGTCCTCTGTCATAGGCAGACTCCTCCTGTGAGATGAATTGTTGTCTTGAAAAATGCCGCAGAAATTGCGTGAAATAAAGAAGATTTGATTTTTCAAGGATAGATTGATTGTAACAGGGTTGAAAGGTTTTGTAAAGGAAAAAATTTCAGGAAAGAAACCTGCAAAAATTTCAGGAAAGAACCTACAAAAGTCTCAGGAAAGAAACAGAAAATCTCAGGAAAGGGACAGGAAATCTCAGAAAAGGGACAGGAAATCTCAGAAAAGGGACAGGAAATCTCAGAAAAGGGACAGGAAATCTCAGAAAAGGGACAGGAAATCTCAGAAAAAAACAGAAAATCAAAACAGGGCTGCCAGATACAGAAAATTTTTGTAAGAACTCCAACTTGGTAACAATTCAGCAATTGCGATTTTTCAATTTGCCTGTATAATGGAGATATGCCGAAAAGGTACACACTATGGCTTTACCTGAAACAAACGCAGCGGCAACTGGAATAAAGCAGGACATGCGGTTTTGGGACGCCCGGAAAATAGCTGAAATTGCTTGTCGCAACGCTTCGTTGCGCCGCTTCCTGCATGAACAGGTAGACGTAAGACGGCTTGAAGGCTATGATGATCTCAAGACTTGGCGACAGGAGGCAAACTACATGACACTGGGAGAAAAAATACAAAAGTTAAGGAAACAAAGCGGGCTTTCCCAGGAAGCGCTTGCTGAAAAGGTAATGGTTACACGGCAGACGATTTCAAAATGGGAGTTGGGTCAATCGCTTCCGGATTTAGATTTTATCGCCCGGCTCAGCGATATCTTTCATGTGTCTTCTGATTACCTTATCAAAGACGAATGGAACGTCCCCGACGAGTTACCGTATAAAAAGCGGAATTATCGATTGTCCGAAAAAAGCAGGCGCACGATCCTGGTAATTGTCTCTGCGTCGGCACTGATAGCAATTTATATATGCTTAATCTGCGATTACTTTACTGCGGAAAAGCTGTCCTGGTCATTAATTGTCAGCGTGTCCGTCATTGCGGCATGGTTTGTACTTGTTCCCCTTTTAACGGCCAAAACAAAAATTATATTGAAGACTCTAATAATCATCAGCGTTATCCCGATTCCGCTGCTGGCAGTTCTTTCTCTGCTTTTGAAAAAACCGATCCTGTTTAAACTGGGCAGTTGTATCACATTGATAGCGATTGGTGCAATATGGATAATTTACGGCATTTTTCACAAGTGCAGAAGACGATGGTACAGGGCGTTTGGCTTTGCCCTGTTGGTTTTAGTGCCTGTACCAATTGCAATCATTCATACTGTGTCCTGCTTTTTGCCGCAGGCCCGGATTGACTATACATCCGACATATTTAACAGCGGAACTACTCTCCTGTTGTCCTTTGTATTTTTTGGTCTTGATTATTTCTTTTCACACAGGGCACACAGGGGGAAAAATGCAGAAAAATGAAAATTGTTATTTTACACGGCCTGGGGCAGACAGCAAAAGACTGGAACGAGGTGACGCGACAGCTTTCAGTTTCTGACATAGATTGTCCGGAGCTCTTTTCCGACACAAATGATATATCCTATCTCCGGCTTTTAACCGATCTGGAGCGACAGTATGCGGATGGAACCGAACCCCTTTGTATTTGTGGTCTTTCATTAGGCGCAATTCTTGCACTTGACTTTGCTATCCGGCATGAAGATAAAGTTTGCTCTCTCATTCTGATCGGCGCACAGTATAAAGTCCCTCGTTTCCTGATAGATTTTCAAAATTTATTGTTTCACTGTATGCCGAACAGGTCTTTTGCAAATATGGGAATATCAAAAAAGAATATGATAAAATTATCCCATTCCATGCGGACATTAGATTTTACGTCTCAATTAGCCGCAATAACCTGTCCGGCGGCAATCGTATGCGGAGAAAAGGACAGCGCAAATTTAAAGGCTTCCAGGGAATTGGCGGAATTGCTGCCGCAGGCGAAGCTGCATATCATTCCCGGTGCAGGACATGAAGCCAATAAAACTGCGCCGCAGGATATTGCCGCTATACTAAACGAACAGACCGCAGACATGCCGGTTCATCCGGCATCGGTCTCCTTCTTCAGCCACTCTGCTTCCTCCGCCGTCAGATAGGGGGATACCTTCTCATAGACCTTCTGCTGATAATCGTGCAGCCATGTCTTCTGTTCCGGCGTCAGGTACGCTTCGTCTATGGCTTCCATATCGATGGGAACCCATGTCAGCGTCTTAAAATGCATGAACTGGCCGTATTCATTCTTTTCATCGTTCTCAGCCACCATCACATTTTCGATGCGGATTCCGTGGCTTCCCTCGATGTAAACGCCCGGCTCATTAGTCACGTCCATGCCGGCTTCCAGCACGGTCTCGCCCACGCCCTCCGCATAGCGCCACCGCAGGCTCTGAGGTCCCTCATGCACATTCAGGATATAGCCCACCCCGTGGCCGGTGCCGCATTTATAATCAAGCCCCATATTCCAAAGGGGCTGGCGCGCCAGAATGTCCAGATTCCGCCCGGTACAGCCGTGAAGCCAGCGCGCGGCGCTCATCTGAAGCATACCCGCCGCCACCGCCGTGTAATGGCGCTTTTCTTCCTCCGTCAACGGTCCCAGCACGATCGTCCGGGTTACGTCCGTAGTGCCGCCAAGATACTGTCCGCCGGAATCTACCAGCAGCATCCCCTCCGGCTTCAGAACGGCATGATTCTCCGGGGTGGCCTCATAATGCATCATAGCGGCGTTTGCCCGATACCCCGCGATAGTAGGGAACGAGAGATCCAGAAATTCCGGAATCCGGCGGCGCAGTCCCTCCAGATAATCCGCCGCGGAAAGCTCGGTGATCTCCGTTTTCCCGATGTTAGTCTTCAGCCAGCAGATAAATTTTGTCACCGCCACGCTGTCCTTTAAATAGATTTCCTCCATGCGGGCCAGCTCCACGGGATTTTTCACAGCCTTTAACAATTCCGTGGGATTTTTTTTGTCCACCGTCTCCCCCCGGTCATTCAGCGCCTTGTACAGAGCATAGCCGGTATACCGGGAATCGAGCATAACCTTCTTCTCTCCGGGAAGTCTCGTCAGAAAATCCCCTACAGTTCCGTACTCCTCCACCCGGATATTTTTCTCCGCCAGATAGTCTTTCGTCTGCCGGTCCAGCGCAGCCTGCTGGATGAACAGGACCGCCTGCTCCCTCTCAAAATACCCGTAACACATGGCCACGGGATTGCATTCCACATCACAGCCCCTGATGTTAAAAAGCCACATCAGGTCGTCCAGTTTGGAAAGGAACAGACCGTCCGCTCCCTCCTTCTCCACCTGCGCCAGCGTCCTGTCAAGCTTCGATTCCACGCTCTCTCCCGCAAGCGCCTCGTCGAGTACGCTCACCTTTCCCGCCGGAAAAGCCGGGCGGTCACGCCAGATTTCCTCCGCCAGATCTTCCCCGCATGCAAAACGGATCTTCTTTTCCTTCAGCTTCCTTTCATACTTCAGGCCGTCCCCCGCGGAAACGACTCTTCCGTCAAAGCCGAGCGTCTGTCCCTCTCCCATATTCTGTACAAGAAACTCTTCCAGAGTGGGCACGCCTTCGTCCAGCATACGGAACAGTTCCACTCCCGTTCCCTGCAGTTCCCTTTCCGCCTGGATAAAATATCTGCCGTCCGTCCAGAGGCCGGCGCCCTCCTGCCAGACCAGCAGCGTACCGTTGGAACCGGTAAATCCGCAGAAATATTCCCGCACCTTAAAATAATCATTCACATACTCGGAGTTGTGAAAGTCTTCCGTCGGTATCATATAATAATCTATCTTTTTTTCTCTCATCACGGACCGAAGCGCCGCAAGTCTCTCCCTGATAATCCTGTTCTCCATTTTATGCCCTGCCTTTCCTCTCCCTTTTTCGTTACTTCCGCCGCCATAACCGTTTCCGGCATTCCCCGCCTGTCTGCTTCCGGCGGCGCCGTTTTCACCGTAAGCGGCTCCATCCGCGCCCGCCGTCACCGGCTCCGGCTTTCTCAGGGGTAACCGCATCCCCCGCCGTCACATTCCGGCATCTGCGGACGACGTTTCGCATTCAGCTTCCTTCCCGCTCTCTCCTGCAGAGTCCCACTGCCCGGGAAGTCCCGATCCGGTCGCATCCCAGGCGGAGAAACATCTCCAGGTCCTCCAGCGTCGAAACGCCCCCGGCTGCCTTGATTTTTACCTTCGGCCCGATATATTTCTTAAAAAGTTCCACATCTTCCTTCGTTGCGCCGCCGGTACCAAATCCCGTTGACGTCTTGATATAGTCCGCCCCGGCGTTGGTGACGGCCCTGCACATGGCGATTTTTTCTTCTTCCGTCAAATAACAGGTCTCTACGATCACCTTCAGGATGTGATCCCCGCAGAGCCCCTTCAGCAGACGGATCTCCTGTTCCACCTTGTCGTACAGGCCGTTTTTCACGTCGCTGATATTCACCACCATGTCGATCTCATCACAGCCCTCCTCCAGCGCCTTCTTCACCTCCGCCGCCTTTGCCTCGGTGACGCTGTATCCCAGAGGGAAGCCCACCACCGTACAGATACGGATCCTGTCCCCGTAAGCGCTGCGGATTCGGCCCACATAGGCAGGCGGAACGCAGACACTCGCGGTTTTAAACTCCATTGCCTCCTCACACAGCGTTCTGATATCATCCCACGTGGCGAACGCCTTTAACTGGGTATGGTCAACCTTGCCAAGCATTTCTTCTCTCGTCATAACTTCCTCACATTTCCGCCGCCGATACGGCCATTTCACATCTGTCCTCTATTGTAATACCCACGCTTCTAAAAAACAATAAAAAAATGCCGCCGGTGGGCGGCATTTCCTGTTGTTGCCGGCAATGCACCATGATCTACGGCAGGCTGTCCCGGCGCTTTTTGATCCTGTCGCTGATCCCGCGCAGGATCAGGCTGACGCCCAGACTTCCAAAAGAGATCAGCAGCCCTCTCCCCAGAATAGGCCGCAGATAACCGCTGTATTCATGGACATCGTAATAGCCAAGAGCATACAGTTTAAACGACCAGTAGATCCAGTAAACGGTTGCGGCGAGCGCTATGATCCAAAGGATCATCCTGATAAAAAACAAAATCCGTACCGCTTTGCTTTCCGTTTTCATAACATACACCACCTCAGAGAATCCTGTTATCCGTCATGTACTGTTTCTGTCCCCATCTTAACAAATTCATTCCCACCTGTAAAGATTTTCATACATTTCATTCACGCCTTTTCTTTAAACCTGTGCGACGGCATCCTTCATGCTCTTCACGTACCGGTAGACTTCCGGCGCGGCTTTCTCCCCGTACTTTGCGATGATCTTTACAATGGCGCTGCCTACGATAGCCCCGTCGGAAACCTCCGCCATGGCCTTCGCCTGCTCCGGCGTGCTGATGCCGAATCCCACGGCGCAGGGAATATCCGTCACCTTGCGGATGCTCTCCACGATCGCGCCCAGATCGGTCCTGATCTCGCTGCGGACCCCCGTGACGCCCATGGAGGACACCACATAGAGAAAACCCTTTGCCTCCGAAGCGATTTCCCGGATCCTGCTCTCGGAGGTGGGTGCGATCATGGAGATCACCGCCACATCATGAGCATTTGCGGGCTCTTCCATCTCCCTCTTTTCTTCAAAGGGCATGTCGGGAACGATGATGGCATCCACTCCCAGCTCCCTGCATTTTGCAAAAAATCTGTCGTAACCGTAGTGAAACACCGGGTTTGCATAGGTCATGAACGCCAGCGGGATCTGGGACTTCTCCCGCACCCTGCGGACGATCTCAAAGGCGCCATCCGTGGTCATCCCGTTCTTCAGCGCCCTGATGTTGGCGTCCTGGATCACAACTCCCTCGGCCGTGGGATCGGAAAAGGGAATCCCGATCTCCACCAGATCCGCGCCGGCCCGTTCCATCTCCAGAATACATTCCACCGTACAGTCCGCCGTGGGATCTCCGGCGGTGAGAAACGCGATAAACGCCTTTTTATTCGGCGTGTCAAAAACCTTCTTCAGCCTGTTACTCATGGATATCCACCCCCCTGTATCTTGCGATTGCAGCCACATCCTTGTCTCCCCGTCCCGACAGACAGATGATGATGCTCTGATCCGGCCTGTAATTTTTTGCAATCTTTTTTACATGCGCCACGGCGTGGGCGCTCTCAATGGCGCAGATAATGCCCTCGGTGCGCGCCAGATATTCAAAGGCGTCCACCGCCTCGTCGTCGGTGATCGGAACATACTGTGCCCTGCCGATATCGTGGAGATACGCATGCTCCGGTCCGATGCCCGGATAATCCAATCCGGCGGAGATCGAATAAACCGGCGCGATCTGCCCGTACTCATCCTGACAGAAATAAGATTTCATACCGTGGAAGATCCCAAGGCTTCCCGTTGCGATGGTAGCCGCCGTAAAGGCCGTATCCACCCCTTTTCCCGCCGCCTCGCACCCGATCAGCTCCACCTCTTTGTTTTCGATAAAGTTATAGAAGGCGCCCATGGAATTGCTTCCCCCTCCCACACAGGCCACCACGGCCGCGGGAAGCTTCCCTTCCTTCTCCAGAATCTGCGCCTTCGCCTCTCTGCTGATCACGCTTTGGAAGTCCCGCACGATCATGGGGAAGGGATGCGGACCCATAACGGAACCCAACACATAAAGCGTATCGTCCACCCGGTTCGTCCACTCTCTCATGCATTCGTTGACCGCGTCCTTCAGCGTCTGCGTTCCCGTTGTCACAGGATGCACCTTTGCGCCCAGAAGCTCCATGCGGTACACATTCAGAGCCTGGCGCACCGTGTCCTCCTTCCCCATATAGATCTCGCATTCCATTCCCAGCAGCGCCGCTGCCGTCGCCGTTGCGACTCCGTGCTGGCCCGCGCCGGTCTCCGCGATGATGCGCGTCTTTCCCATCCGCTTTGCCAGAAGCGCCTGCCCCAGCACGTTGTTGATCTTATGGGATCCCGTATGGTTCAGGTCTTCCCTTTTCAGATAGATCTTTGCCCCTCCCAGATCCTTTGTCATCTTCTCCGCATAATACAGAAGAGAAGGTCTGCCCGCATACTCTCTGTTCAGGGTGTCAAGTTCCCTCTGAAATTCCGGATCGTTCTTGTAATTCTCATAACATTCCTCCAGATGGATCAGCTCGTTCATCAGAGTCTCGGAAATATACTGTCCTCCGTAGATCCCGTAACGTCCTTTGCTCATAACGCTCTCCTTTTCTCTCATATTTTCCTGTTCGTCCGTCATGCGCCACTCTGCCTGCAGGCGCCGCTCCCGCGATCATCCTGCTTCATCCTGCTATATCTTTAATTCTCTCACGATAATTCTCTCACGATCTCCACAACCCGCCGCATCTTTTCGAGGTCCTTTACCCCGTCCGTCTCAATGCCGGAGCTTAAATCCACCGCAAACGGCCGTATCGTCCCAATCGCTTCACGAAGATTTCCCGGGTGCAATCCGCCTGCCAGGAAAAAATCCCGGTCTGTGCCGCCCAGCAAATTCCAGTCAAAAGCTTTTCCCGCTCCCGTTCCCCCGTCGAACAAAAGATAGTCCGCGTCGGAATCCAGCCATGCTTCCACATCCCGCCGGGTCCTCACCTTTACCGCCTTCACAACCGGTTTCCCCGTCGCCTCCCGGATGGACCGGATATCCTCTTCGGTCTCCCCGCCGTGGAGCTGTGCCATCTGTATAATTCCCTTCTGCAGGTAAGAGATCACCTCCCGGCAGGAATTGTTCACAAAAACGCCCACCGCCGGGATCCCGGGATCCAGCGTCTCGCGAAACCGCGCCGCCTGTTCCTCCGTGATCTGTCTCCGGAAGCCCTCCGCCAGTATAAATCCGCAGAAATCCGGCTTTACCTGATTGACATACCCGATATCCTCCGGCCGGAACATCCCGCAGAGCTTGATTTTGGTCTGTTTCATTTCTTTCCTCTCAGTTCCCGCAGCATACCGGCCTTGTCGGCGCTTCGCATCAGGGTCTCCCCGATCAGCACCGCGTCCGTCCCGTTCTCCTCCAGTCTTGCGATGTCAGCCCGGGTTTTCATGCCGCTCTCGGACACAAACAGGACATCTTCCGGCACCAGCTTGCGCAGCCCCAGGGAATTGGAAATGTCCACGGTAAAATCCTTCAGATTCCGGTTGTTCACGCCGATGATCTTCGCCCCCGCCTTCAGCGCCATCCGGATTTCTTTTTCGTCGTGCGCCTCCACCAGCGCGGAAAGTCCCAGTTCCCCGGCGATCCCTGCGTATTCCTCCAGCTGGGTCTGGCTTAGGACGGCGCAGATCAGCAGCACCGCGTCGGCGCCGATCTGACGGGCCTCATAGAGCATGTATTCATCCACCGTAAAATCCTTGCGCAGCAGCGGAAGGGACACTTCCTTCCGAATCGCCGCAAGATAACTGTCGCTTCCCTGAAAATAAAAGGGCTCCGTGAGGACGGACAAAGCGTCCGCCCCCGCCCGCTCGTATTCCTTCCCGATCTCGACGTACGGAAAATTTTCCGCGATGACCCCCTTGGAGGGAGAAGCCTTTTTCACCTCGCAGATAAAGCTCATTCCCGGACCGGCCAGCGCCTTTTCAAAGGGGAAGTCAGTCTTTTTCTCCATATCCCCCACCGCCGCCTTCAGCTCGCTTAAGGGGAACTGCCGTTTTTTTGCCTCGATCCTCTCCGCGGTCTTTGCCGCGATTTCCTCTAAAATCATATCTTTGCGTCCTGTCCTTCCCGATCCTTATTTTTCGTTGGACAGCCTGATGAACTCATCCAGCTTTGCGTTGGCTTTCCCGCTGTCTATGGTCTCTTCCGCAAGCTTTACGGCTTCCTTTAAGCTGGTAGTCTTTCCGGCCACAAAGAGCGCCGCCGCCGCGTTGATGACCGCCGCGTCCCGCTTTGCGCCCTTCTGCGCCCCCTGCAGGATGGCCCTTGTGATTTCCGCGTTCTCTTTAGGCGTTCCGCCCAGCAGTTCTCCCTTCCCGTAACACTTCAGGCCCACTTCCTCCGGAGTGATGGTATAGCTTTTGAACTGGCCGTTGTGGAAGGCGCAGACGGCGGTGGGTCCGCAGATGGAAATCTCATCCAGCCTTTCCCGTCCGTATACCACCATCCCCTTCTTTACCCCAAGGTTGCTCAGGACATGAGCCATGCTCTCCAGAAGGCTTTCGTCGTAGACGCCCATAACCTGCATGGAAGGCTTTGCCGGATTGGTGAGAGGCCCAAGAATATTGAACACGGTGCGGATGCCCAGCTCCTTCCGGATGGGCCCCACATATTTCATGGCGGCGTGGTATTTCTGGGCGAAGAAGAAACAGATCCCCGCTTCCCGGATCAGTTTTTCCGCCTGCTCGGGCTCCAGCACAATGTTTACGCCCAGCGCTTCCAGACAGTCCGCCGCGCCCGACTTTGAGCTTGCCGCCCGGTTTCCGTGCTTTGCCACGGGAACCCCCGCCGCGGAGATGATCAGGGCCGCGGTGGTGGAAATGTTAAAGGAATTGGAGCCGTCGCCGCCCGTGCCCACAATCTCCAGCACCTCCCTGTCGGGCGTTACCGGCAGCGCATGGCTCCGCATGGCCTCGGCGGAGCCGGTGATTTCCTCAATCGTCTCCCCCTTCATGCTCAGGGCTGTCAGATACGCGCTCTTCTGCACGTCCGTGGCGATGCCGCCCATAATCTCGTTCATGACTTCCTTTGCCATCTCATATCCGATGTCTTCCTTTTTCGTAAGCTTTAAAATTGCCTCTCCGATCATTTTCTCTCTTCCTTTCCCGTTCTCCGCAGATTTTTGTATAGCCGCCGGTACGTCCGCCGTTTTCCCGACAGGATCCTTCCCGTGGGTTCCGGCCCCTTCCCCGGCAGTCATGTTTCCGCCGGGTTTCTTCCCGGCCCGTCTCACAAAGTTTTCCATAATGGCCGCTCCGTCTGGCGTCAGCACCGATTCCGGATGGAACTGTACGCCGTAGACCGGATACTCCACATGCTCCACCGCCATGATCTCGCCATCCTCCGTCAGCGCCGTGACCTTCAGCACCTCCGGCATGGTATCCGGGGCTGCGGCCAGCGAGTGATACCTTGCCACCGTGATCTCCCGCTCCATCCCCTGGAACAGGACGCTGTCCGTATCCAGCCGGATTCTGGACCGTTTCCCATGCATCAGCTTTTTGGCGTACGTCACCGTGGCGCCGAACACCTCACAGATCGCCTGATGCCCCAGACAGATTCCCAGGATCGGGATCCTTCCCTTGAAACGCCGGATCACCTCTTCGCAGATTCCGGCGTCGGCGGGCTTTCCCGGCCCCGGCGACAGAATGATGCGGTCCGGCTTCAGGACTTCGATTTCCTCCACCGTCATTTCATCATTCCGGATCACCCTGACGTCCGGGTCCACGGAAGCCGTCAGCTGATATACATTATAGGAAAAACTGTCGTAATTATCAATCAAAAGGATCATTCTTCCATGCCCTCCTGCGCCGTCTCCACCGCGTTTTTCACCGCAGCGGCCTTCTGAATGCACTCCCTGTATTCTTTCTGGGGCACGCTGTCCGCCACGATCCCGGCCCCGGAGCGGATGAACACCTTCCCGTTTTTGGAAAAGGCCAGCCGGATGGCGATACAGGTGTCAAGGTTTCCCGTGAAGGAGACATACCCGATGGCGCCGCCGTAGATCCCCCGCTTATTGTTCTCCAGCTCGTTGATAATCTCACAGGCGCGAAGCTTGGGCGCCCCCGACAGGGTCCCTGCCGGCAGGATGGCGTCCACCGCGTCAAGCGCGTCCCGGTCCTTTCGCAGGACGCCGCTCACCGTGGAGCCGATGTGCATCACATGGGAATACCGCTCAATGGACATGTATTTTTCCACCTTCACGGTGCCGACCTGACTGATCTTTCCGATATCGTTCCGCCCAAGATCCACCAGCATATTGTGTTCCGCCAGCTCCTTCTCGTCCGCCAGAAGCTCCTTCTCCAGCCGTCTGTCTTCCTCGTCGGTGCGTCCTCTGGGTCTCGTCCCCGCTAACGGGAAAGTATAAAGTTTTTCCCCTTCCAGCTTTACCAGCGTCTCCGGACTTGCCCCCGCGATCTCCCCGTCGCCGCCCGAGAAATAAAACATGTAGGGCGAAGGATTCGTGGTGCGCAGCACCCTGTACGCATCCAGCAGGCTTCCCTCCATCCCGGCTTCCAGCCTGTTGGAAAGCACGACCTGAAAGATGTCCCCCTCCCTGATGTAATGCTTCCCTTTTTCCACCATCCGGCAGTATTCTTCCTCCCCGAAGAGAGGCCGGAATTCCGACGTCAGCTTAAACGGAACATGCTCCGCCTTCTCCCCCCTGCGGATCAGCTGTTTCATGCTTTCCAGCTCCAGAACGGCCTTGTTGTAGTTTGCCTCCACATCGTCCGTCTTGATGTTGGTGATCAGGACGATCTTCTGTCTGTAGTTGTCAAAGGCGATGACCTTGTGGAACAGCATCAAATTGACGTCCTGAAAGCCTTCCTCATCCTCCGCATCCAGCTTCAACGTGGGCTCGCTGTACTTGATGTAATCATAGGAAAAATATCCTACCAGTCCGCCGGTAAAAGGCGGCAGATCAGGAATTTTCGGGCTGCGGTTTTCCTTAAGGATCCCCCGGATACAGTCCCGGATATCCTCCTGCGTGGTCTGTGTGGTAAGAGGCGTCTTTACACGGACCGACTTGTTATAACATGTGATCTCCAGAAGCGGATCGTACCCCAGAAAGGAATATCTTCCCCATCGTTTGTCCGCCTCCGCGCTTTCCAGCAGATAGACGTGGCTGCTGACCTTTTTTAGGATTCTGAGCACTTCGATGGGCGTCGACGTGTCCGCAAGGATCTCCGTGCTGACGGGAATTACGCCGTACTGTCCTTCCTCCGCAAAGGCCCTGCATTCTTCCAGTGTCGGTTTCAGATTCATATAGTCTCCTTTCCGCTTTCCGCCCCGGCGCCTGTACGCAACAAACCCGCCCCTGACAGAAAACCATCTGATTCTGTCAAGGACGGGTCAAATCTTTCCCCGCGGTGCCACCTTGCTTCACTCTGACGAGTGCGCTTACGGAATACCATCATATTCCCGGCAATCTGACGCGTGCCATACGTCGCAAGATACTGAGAAGTCACCTTCCGTTCCCCGCGCCCTCCGTGGTCCATTTAACAGCCTGCGTCCCGACCTTTCTCAGCCTCCGGTCTCTCTGTAAGTGCACGTACTGTTTTTATCTCCACATCTACGGTTTCAAGTTGTGCTTTTTGATTTTAAATAATATTACTCCAATCCCAAATCCGTGTCAAGTATTTTTTTCATCCAGATACAGCTGAACCCGTCTGTCTATCGTGTCCGCGGCCTTTGCGGCAGGAATGTTTCCCGTCGCCATGGCGGATAATTCCTCCCTGAGAATATTCATGATCTGCAGATCGCGCCGGGGCTGGGCCGTGCAGCTCTCCAGAAACGCCGCCGCCCGGTCAAAGGCGTTCGTCCCGTCGGCGAACACCGTCACCTCCTCGTCGCCGCCCATATAGAAAAGCCGTCCGTCCTCCCCGGGCACCGCAAATGTCCCCGGATTCATCCTCCGAACGCTCATCTCCATCGCTGTGGTTTTGGACTGCATCTTTTCTCCCAGAAGCGTCTCCAGCAAAAAGGCAGCCGCCTGTCTGTCCTCCAGCCCGGCGTTCACCGCCAGGATCACACCGCTCAGGCTGCTTTCTCCGCCGCTCTCCCCGGGAAATCCAGCGATCTGTCCCTCTCCGGTTTCCAGGCGTCCGAACAGCTCCATAAAGTCCGCCGGGAACCAAACATCCGCCACCACCATATCACCGTTTCCGAACCATTCCTCCCCGCCTGCCAGAGAAGCCTCCGTCCCCGCCCGCATCAGCTCCAGCAGTTTTACAAACCTCCCGTCGTCGAAATGGCTGATTCCCTTCTCCCGGTCAATCAGGGCGGAATCCCATAAATAAGCGTTCAGCAGACTCAGCACCGCGTCCTCAAAGGACAGATATCTTCCCTGCATCTCGAAAGGCGCATACCGCACCGCTCCCGAAAGGCGCCCTTCCTCCATCAGCTGGATCACCTGTTCCAGCGTCCACTCCTCCCCGCAGGCGATCCCGCCGGGGACAAGCAGCGTCTGGGCCCAGACCCTCAGGGTAACTCCCTGGAGGCCGCCGTCCGTCCCGCCGTACACCCAGGCTCCCGGCAGCAGTTCGTCTTTCTGCCGGTCGGAAAGAAGCTCAGCAAGGTCAAGGAAGACGCCCTTTTCTCTCAGCATGTAAAAATCCCCGGCATTCATCACAAAGAACGCCGGTCCCTCCCCCCGGGAAAGCTCCGCCAGGATCCGGTCCCTGACCTCTTCGGAGGAAGCGTCCGCATATTCGTAGGTGTAGTTGGGATTGCTTCTGGAAAGCTCCGGCAGACATTCCTTCACATACTCACAGCTTCCGGTGAAATCCGCCACCTGTAAGGAATCCGGCGTCTCGGGGCGCTCCCGGGAAAGCTCCGCCGTCCATATCCGGTCGTTTCCCGTTTCCTCATGATTCAGAAGACATGCCACCGGGGGCAGTCCGTCCCGCAGCGCAAACAAGATCCGGGTGTTAACGCCCATCCCAGCGTCCTGAAAGTCATACAGGAACCTCCTTTCCCCCGTAGCCACGTTCCAGCTGATCAGCCCCTCGCCGAGTCCCTCCTCTTCCGCACTGTAATACAACTCGTCCCCCAGCATCCCGTACAGTTTCAGATCCGTCCCCTCTGTCTGCAGCTTTCCCAGGGAAGAAAACGTCCCCTGTTCCCCGCAAGACAGCAGAAATTCGCAACTTCCCTCAGCAAGATCACAGACGGCAAGGATCGATTCTCCGCCGTCATCCCGCAAAAATCCCAGGGCATGCTGCTGCGGGCTTCCTGACCATTGTAACAGAATTTCTCCTTCTCTTCCGAAAACACAGGCCGAATCCAGGCCCCCGCCTTCTGAATAGAGGACCTGGATATCTCCCTTTCCATCCAGGCTCCATTCCAGGTGCTGTATCAGCGGCAGTTCCGTCGCTTCCCGCGTCCCCTCGATCCCAAGCGCCAGATACTTCTCCAGAAAATCCTGCCGACTGGTATTTTGGTCCAGATCCGTCCAGAGCATCCCGTCCGAGATCTGTGAGTAGCCGCTCTCCGTCCTCTCATAGTCCAGAAACCGGAACACAAAGTGTTCTTCGTCCAGCATTTCCATGTCACAAAAAAAGGATTCTTTCCCTTCCAGTCCCAGATCTCCCGCGGTAAACCGTTCCGTCCTCATTCCGCCCGTTTCCGTATCCCAAATTTCCAGGAAATAAAGGCCCTCCGGCCCTCTTGCAAGACCGCCGTCCTCCCCCTGCTGTTCACCAAAGCGCCACAAAAACTGCCCACAGACACCGAAGTCAAGATAGATTGGCTCCTCTCCGTCCCGGCCGTATTCCGCCTCTTCGTGCTCCCAGAGCTGGAACTGTCCGGTGTATAGCTCCTCCCCCGCAAGAAGCTTGCCCGGCGCAGCAAAGCCACTCTCACGCCACTGTACCCCATCCTCTTTTTCCGTCTTTCTCTCCCCGCCGCAGCCCGCCAGCAGAAGGGCACAAAAAAACATTCCGCAGCAAGCCAGTATCTGCGCTTTTCTGCGGATGTGAAAATGCTTTTCAAAAAAACGGTTCCCGCGCATCGTATTTCCTCCCGACAATGTTTCAGATCTTTCTGAAAATATCTTAACACGCGCCGGAAGCAAATCACAAGACACGCTGTGCAAAAACCCATTAAGAACCTTTTAAGATTTGATTAACTATTGTACAAAACCCAGATATGCTTGATCTGATCCTCCAGCTCTCCCCAGGTCCATGCCCGCCTGCTCCGCGCAACGCAGTTGGGATCATTCAGCAGATACCCATCCTCCGACCGGCCGTACAGGACAATGAAATGACCGCCCACGGTAAAATCGCCCGGTCCCATGGAACAGATGACGATGCTTCCGCCGGCAAGCGCTTCATCCAGGACCCATTCCGACGCCTCCGGCTGTTCCACGCCGATTCCGTAATACAGCGGGACATTTTCCATCAGCAGCCAGGCGGTTCCGGTCCCTGAGATATAATAGCCGTGTTTCATGCTGTAGTCAGCCAGCTTATCGGGAGTTAGCTCCTCGTTCCCCGTCAGATACCAAAGCGCCATGGAAAGAGCGGTAGGGCCGCATCCCGACAGTCCGACCACGCTGTCATCCCCATAGGAAGCATAGCCCCATCTGGGATCCCACTGCAGAAACAGCGGAAATTTCTCCGTCTTTTCCTCTTCCGTCAGGCTCCCGCCGGTGACGGTCCCCTTCTTCTCCAGAAAATCCGCCGCAAACTCTGCCATCTCCGGATTGTTTGCCAGCGCCTCCAGCAGCTGCTCAGGGTAAGCCTGGGCATTTTCCGCCACTGTTTTTATGTCGCCATTTTCTTTCCCCAGCGCCTCCAGACGGCTTATGACTTCACTGTAGGTGCGCTCTCTGGGCCTGTCCACACTGTCAAGAGCGACCCTGTCCGGATACCCGGCGGCGGTTCCCGCACCGGAAGCTTCCGCCCCGCCCGCATCGTCCTCTGCCGGCGCCGAAACCGGAACGCCCATTTCACCCTCCAGCAGGGAAAGCCTTGCCGTCATGCGGTTCAGGTTCTCGTTTACCGCGCGCATCCTGCTGCGCAGCCCCATAAACAGAAGGACATTGACGGCCAGAAGCGCAAGCATAAGCCAGAGGAAAATCCTTTTCTTTCCGTTCCGTTCCCCGAGACCACTCCTTCTTCGTCCGCCCCCCCGTATTCCTCTCTCGTTTCTTCTGACATCCGCCATGCTGCCTTCCTCCTGTATCCTTTTCCCGCTCCCATCATTTGGGCAACCGCGCATCCGGCAGTTTTGCTCTCCGGACAGGATACAGTTTCTCACAGGAATGTATCAGACTTGTCACCGTTTTGTAATTTTTATTTCTCCGGGCTTTTATTTCTCCGGACGCTGAACCGGCGCCGCTTCGATTTTCAGTTACGGCTGCACCAGCCGCACGGTTTCCCTGGCTATGGCAAGCTCCTCGTTGGTGGGGATCACCATGACCGTCGTCGCGCTGTCGGGAGTGGAGATCACGATATCTTCTCCCCGCTTATTGTTCGCCTCCGGGTCCAGCGCCACGCCGAGATAGCCCAGATATTCACAGACAAAGCTGCGCACCAGAGGCGCGTTCTCCCCGACCCCTGCGGTAAAGCAGATCACATCCACGCCGTTCATGGCCGCCGTGTAGGCGCCGATATATTTTGCGACCCTGTAGCTGAAGGTCTTCATGGCTCTCACCGCGCCTTCGTTCCCGCTGTGGTATCCGGCCTCCAGGTCGCGGAAATCGGAGGAAAGATTTTCGGACAGTCCCAGCACGCCGGACTGCCTGTTTAAAACAGTCATGATCTCTTCGAGGCTCTTATGTTCTTTCTTTGCGAGAAACTCCACAATGGCAGGGTCGATATCGCCGGACCGCGTCCCCATGATCAGGCCCTCCAGCGGCGTCAGCCCCATGGAAGTGTCAACACATCTGCCGTTCTTTACAGCGGATACGCTTGCGCCGTTTCCCAGATGACACACGATGATCTTCAGATCCTCATACCTTTTCCCCAGCGTTTCGGCCGCCTTCTTCGACACATAGGAATGGCTGGTGCCGTGGAAACCGTAACGCCTGATCTTATAGTTTCGGTAATAGTCGTAGGGGATCCCGTACAGGTAGGCTTCCTCCGGCATGGTCTGGTGGAAGGCAGTGTCGAATACCGCCACCATGGGCGTCTCCGGCATCAGCTTCCGGCAGGCGTCTATCCCGATCAGGTTTGCGGGGTTATGCAGCGGCGCAAGATCGTTGCACTCCTCCACCGCCTTCAGCACCTTATCGTCAATCACCACCGACTCCGCAAACTTTTCTCCGCCGTGTACCACCCGGTGTCCCACCGCCTGGATTTCCTCCAGTGAGCCCACCACGCCGGTCTTCGGGTTTGTCAGGGCCTCCAGCACAAGGCGGATGGCTTCGGTATGGTCCGGCATAGGCGTCTGTGTCTTCTCCTTTTCTCCGCCCTCCGGGGCATAGGTGATCATGCTCCCCTCAATGCCGATCCTCTCGCAGAGACCTTTGGCAAGGCACTTCTCGGTGTCGGAATCGATCAGCTGAAATTTCAGGGAAGAGCTGCCGCAGTTGATAACCAGTATTTTCATTCGTCTCGTTTCCTTTCTCATTTCTTTCAGATATATTTCAGATAACACTCCCGTGCGATTCCCGTTTCGGACCGCACCCCGCGCCCCTATTCACACAAGCTGCGCCTGAACGGCGGTGAGGGCGACAACGCCGACGATATCCTGCCAGGAACAGCCTCTGGAAAGGTCGTTCACAGGCTTTGCAATGCCCTGAAGCATAGGTCCGTAAGCTTCCGCGCCGCCCAGTCTCTGTACCAGCTTATAACCGATGTTTCCGGCGTCCAGGTTCGGGAAAATTAAAACATTGGCGCGGCCGCCCAGAACGCTGCCGGGCGCCTTCGTCTTCGCCACGCCGGGAACCAGCGCGGCGTCCGGCTGCAGCTCACCGTCGATGACAAGATGGGGATACTGCTCCTGCGCGATCCTCGTCGCCTCCACAACCTTATCCACCAGCGGGTGCTTGGCGCTCCCCTTGGTGGAATGGCTGAGCATGGCGATCACAGGCTTTGGCCCCACCAGAGATTTAAAGCTTCTGGCGGAGGATTCCGCGATGGCCGCCAGCTCCTCCGCCGTGGGATCCTGATTCAGCCCGCAGTCCGCAAACAGGAGCGTGCCGTTTTCCCCCTGATCCTTAAACTGGGTATCCATGATGAAAAAGGCGGAGACAAGCTTTACGCCCGGAGCGGTCTTTAGAATCTGCAGGGCGGGACGCAGGGTGTCCGCGGTAGAGTGACAGGCCCCCGCCACCATGCCGTCCGCGTCGTTGGCCTTGACCATGACGATACCGAAGGTGAGATAATCCTTCAGCAGGATCTCCCGCGCCTTTTCCTGCGTCATTCCCTTGGCCCTTCTGGTCTCATACAGCAGATCTACATACTCCTCCAGCTTCGGGGTGTCGGCGGGATCGATGACGGTCACCTGGCTTAAATCCACCTCCAGCCATCCGGCGCCGTCCATGATTTTTTCCTTGTTGCCGATCATAATGATATCGGCGATCTCTTCCTCCACGATCTTTGCGGCGGCGATCAGCGTTCTCTTGTCCGTGGATTCCGGCAGAACGATGGTCTTTTTATCGATTTTGGCTCTCTCCTTGATCAGATCTATATAGGACATAACAAATCTCCTTTCCGGCGGTTCCCCGCAGTATTTTATAAAAATATAACAGATTTACCAGATTTTTACTTAACAAAAGACTCAGTTTATATTATACTAAATATACGGACAGGGTACAAGGAAAACTCTTTGTTTCCTTGTATATTTTCAGATACACGGCCGGCGGACCCCGCTGTCTCGCAGGGCCGGGAAAGTGAGGCGCGCATGAGAATCAACGGCATCATCGCAGAATACAATCCCATTCACAACGGACACCGATTCCAGCTTGCAGAATCCCTGCGCCTTACCGGCGCCCGGTATACCGTTGTGGTCATGAGCGGCAATTTCGTCCAGCGCGGCGCCCCCGCCCTGGTAAACAAATACAAAAGAACCGAGATGGCCCTTCTGTGCGGGGCCGACCTTGTGCTGGAGCTTCCCGTGCTCTACGCGACCTCCAGCGCCGAATATTTTGCGACAGGCGCGGTGACGCTGCTGGACCGGCTGGGCGCGGTGACGGACCTGTGCTTCGGCAGCGAGTGCGGCGACGCCGAACTGCTGCGCGGGATCGCGGAAATCCTGCTGGAGGAGCCCCCGGCATATAAAAATTCCCTGAAACAGTATCTGCGGGAGGGAAAATCCTTTCCCGCCGCACGTGCCGAAGCCCTGCTCCAGAATTATCCCTTTTTAGGCGGGCACCAGAACGTGTTCACCACGCCCAACAACATTCTCGGCATCGAATACATAAAGGCCCTGAAGCGCTGCGAAAGCTCCATGAACGTTGTCACCGTCCGCCGCACCGGCGCCGGCTACCACAGCCGGTTCCCGGAGGAAGACCAGTGCTCCGCTCTCGCCATCCGCCAGGCTCTCTACGCGGGGGCAGACACGGAATTTCTGAAAAACAACATGCCGGCGCAGGCCGCCGAAGCTCTGGCCGGGCAACTTGAAAAAACAGGCCCCGTCCGCAGCAACGACCTCTCCGAAATGCTTTACTATAAACTTCTTGCGAAAAAGGAAACCGGATACGAGAAGTATTTCGATGTGACCTCAGATCTGTCTGACAGGATAAAAGGCCATCTGAACGACTTTAAAAATTTTGAAGATTTCTGCGATCAGTTAAAGACAAAGGAAATGACCTACACCCGGATCAGCCGCTGTCTGCTGCATATTCTTCTGGACATCAAAAAGACGGATATGGAACAGGCGAAGGCGCTCGGGATCGTCCCCTACGCCCGGATCCTTGGATTCAAAAAAGCATCTGCCCCGCTGCTCGGCGAGATCCGGTCCCGCTCGTCCATACCGCTTATTCCAAAGCTGGCGGACGCCGGAACGCTTCTGGACCGGGCCGCCTGTGAAATGCTTGACCTTGACATACGCACAAGCCAGCTTTACAACGGCCTTGTTTCCCACCGGACGTCGCAGGCCGCGCAGGTCGAAATCTCCACGCCGCCTGTGATCCTCTGACCCCTTTTAGTTTTTAAAACTGTGGATGGGCGCCGGGATCCTGCCGCCCCGGTCGATAAAGGCGTCGCAGGAGAACCGGTTCACGGGCATGATGGGCGCATAGCCCAGAAGCCCGCCGAACTCCACTGTTTCCCCCACGCCTTTCCCCGCCACCGGGATCAGGCGCACCGCCGTCGTCTTCTGGTTTACCATGCCGATTGCCATCTCATCGGCGATGATTCCGGAAAGCGTGGACGCCGTCGTGTCGCCCGGCACCGCGATCATATCCAGTCCCACGGAGCACACGCTGGTCATGGCCTCCAGCTTCTCCAGCGTCAGGGCTCCCGCCTTTACCGCGTCGATCATTCCCTGATCCTCGCTGACGGGAATGAACGCGCCGCTTAAGCCGCCCACATAGGAGGACGCCATCACGCCGCCCTTCTTTACCTGATCGTTCAAAAGAGCCAGCGCCGCCGTTGTGCCGGGCGCGCCCGCCCGCTCAAGACCAATCTCGCAAAGGATATCCGCCACACTGTCGCCGACGGCCGGCGTGGGCGCCAGGGAAAGATCCACAATGCCGAAGGGTACGCCCAGCAGCCTGGAAGCTTCCTTGGCCACCAGCTGTCCCACTCTCGTCACCTTGAACGCCGTCTTCTTGATCGTCTCGCAGAGCACCTCAAAATTTTCTCCCCGGACCTGCTCCAGAGCCGTTTTCACAACGCCAGGGCCGCTGACGCCGACATTGATCACCCGGTCCGATTCCGTGACCCCATGGAAGGCGCCCGCCATAAAGGGATTGTCGTCCGGCGCGTTGCAGAATACCACCAGCTTTGCGCAGCCCAGGGAGTCCTGCTCCCTTGTGCGCTCCGCGGTCTCCTTTATGATCCCGCCCATCAGCTTCACCGCATCCATATTGATTCCTGTCCGCGTGGAGCCCAGGTTCACAGAGCTGCAGACCCGCTCCGTCCCTGACAGTGCCAGAGGAATGGAACGGATCAGAAGTTCGTCCGCGGCAGACATTCCCTTACTCACCAGCGCGGAATAGCCGCCGATGAAATTTACGCCCACATCCTTTGCCACCCGGTCCAGCGTCACGGCCACAGAGACAAAGTCCTCCTCTGTTCTGCAGGCCGCCGCGCCGATCAGCGCCGCCGGCGTCACGGAGATCCTCTTGTTCACAATGGGAATCCCAAATTCCCGCGCGATCTCATCCCCCGTCTTTACCAGATCCTTTGCCGCCTCATAAATCTTCCCATATATCTTTTCATTCAGCCGCCTCACATCGTCGCAGATGCAGTCCAGAAGGCTGATGCCCAGCGTGATGGTGCGCACGTCCAGGTTTTCCTCCTCGATCATCTTGTTGGTCTCGGCCACCTCAAACAGGTTTATCATGTCCGCATTCTCCTCTCAGGTCATTGAAAACGCCCGTTCCGGCAATTATATTCTGTGCATCTTGTCAAAGATCTCTTCCTTCTGACATTTGATCACCACGCCGATCTCTTCTCCCAGGGCGGCCAGCTCGTCCGCCATATCGCCGAACTGCTTTTTCGTTCCCGAGGTATCCACGATCATCATCATATTGAAATACTCCTGCACGATGGTCTGGGAGATATCCAGAATATTAATGCCGTTCTCCGCGAGATAAGTGCAGACCCTGGCAATGATTCCGACGGTATCTTTTCCCACTACTGTAATGATTGTTTTTTTCACCTGACACTCCGTTTCCGCGCCCATGGCGCCTGTATGTTGATTTCTGTAAGATCCGTATTCGTTTTCTTATGCGATATGTACTACCGGTGAGATCTCGCTGCGCTTTGCCACCCGAATATCAAAATCTCCCGCCTGATACGGGTTGTCCCCCATGGTAATCTCCATCCGGACGGACTCGTAAGCCAGCTCCGGCAGGTTGTTTTCCCGGCTCAGATGTCCAAGGATCACGGTCTTAAGACCATCGTGAAGGATCCTGCACAGCAGCCTCCCCGAATTTTCATTGGACAGATGCCCCTTCTCCCCGAGGATGCGCTGCTTCAGGTAATAGGGATAGGGACCTACCTGGAGCATGTTTACGTCGTGGTTGGCCTCCAGGAGCAGCGCGTCCATCCCCTTCAGACATTCCACCGTATAGTCATTGTACACGCCAAGATCCGTACAGACCGCCACCCTTTTATCTCCGTAGGAAATCCGATACCCCACGGGCTGGGCCGCGTCATGGGAGATATGCATGGGATTGATGATAAGATCCTTCAGCGCAAGCTTCCTGTCCTCCCACACCTCATGGAACAGACCCGGATCCAGATCACCCAGACCGCTGCTGGAGAGAATTGCCCGGATGGTGCCCGCCGTGGCGTAAACCGGTATCCCGTACTTTCGCACCAGGACCCCCAGGCCGTTTATGTGATCCGCATGTTCGTGTGTGACCAGTATGCCGTCGATATCACGGGCCGTCAGTCCAAGCTCCCTTAAGCCGCTCTCGGTACGCTTCCCGCTGATCCCGGCGTCCACCAGCAGATGCGTGGCCTCCGAGCCGACGTAAATACAGTTTCCGCTGCTTCCGCTCGCTATGCTGCAAAGTCTCATCTCACACTTTTCTCTCTTCCCAGAAAATATCAATCACATCCCCGGCGCTTAGCGGCTCCATATATTCCGCGTTCCGCCCATTTAAGAGCGTCACGATGGACCGTCCCGCCGAAGCGTTCAGATCAAAATCAATAAAGGAGAACACATCCACAAAGACATAGCTTTCCTTTCCGCTCAGCGTCACAGGCATCTTATTCACGATCACGGACAAGTCCGAAGCCCCATTTCCCGGCTTTCCGTCCGCCTTAGTTCCTTCCGATCCGCCGGCGTCCTGCGTTTTCTCCTGCGCCGCGTCCTGTCTTGCGGCTTCCCGCTCCGCTTCCTTCTTTGCCCGCCGGGCCTCCGCTTCCTCCTGCGTCTCTTCCTCCAGATCCGCATAAGTGACCGCGGCATCCGGATCCCAGGCAAGCGTAAAGTTCTCGTACACGCTGGTCTCGGGCTTTGCGGGGGTATCATTTACAAGGATCCCGCCCCCCAGCGGGACATCCATAAACTCCGCAATTTCCCGGACGGTGTAGGAATTTCTGACCTGAATCTCATCGTTCTCCCGGATCCGGTAATATTCGTTCTCCAGCTTCCCGTTTACCGACGCCGTTCTCGGAAGATCGATCTTCGCGCCGTTTACCTCCACATGAAGCCGCTGCGCCAGTTCCGGAAGCCTGCCCAGTTCAAATCCGGCTTCCTCCCCCGCCGTGGAGGGCGTGACGCTGACCCGGTCCCCGTTATGTACCTGGGCGTAGATGCTGGCGGCTTCGCCGTTGATCCTGATGACGGCCGCCTCGCCCTGCTCTCCCCGGACGATACGGCTCTTCCCGTTGACCGTAAAGGTCAGGGCCTGTCCTCTTTTCGGGAACAGATCCTCGTTGGGAAAGTCAGACTGAACCGCAGCGTCCGCCACCGTCAGCCTGCCGTTGTCATACAGCTTCACGCGCTTTCCGTTAAAATCCACAAAGATAAAATTATTGCTCTGGACATAATAACTCAGGCAGATTCCGATGGGCGTTACCATCAGGGAATCTCTGCGGGGGTTCTCGATCTCAAAATCAATGGACTGCATGACCTCCGGCCCCCTTATGGCCACGCGCTCGCTGACAATGCCAAGCTCCTGGGCCAGCTGCTGGGTGTAGCCCGGAATCATGCCGCCGCCGCCCACCACAAACACAGCGCTGACCGCCTTGTCCCCGTTTAGCTCCCTGATACAGTCCGCCACCTGCTTTGCCATTTCATGAACCTTGTCCGACAGAATCTCCTGTACCTTTTCGGCCGTAATGGTCTGGGGCAGTCCCATAATGTCCTGGTACTCCACGGTTTCCTTTTCCCCGGCCTGACGCTTGATCCGCTCCGCCGTCTCAAAATCCACAAGGCAGTGCTGTACCAGGATATCCGTTAAACTGTCTCCCGCCACCGGGATCATGCCGTAAGCGGTGATTGTGCCGTCCCGGGTAATGGAAATATCGCTTGTCCCCGCGCCCACATCCACCAGGGCCATATTCAGCATTCGGAACTTTTCCGGGATGGCCACCTGAATGGCTGCGATGGGCTCCAGCGTCAGGTTTGCCACATGAAGTCCCGCGATCTCAACGGCCTTGTAAAGTCCGTCCACAACGTCGTCCGGCAGGAAGGTGGCGATCAGGTCCGCCGCCATGTTCCGCACCTTGTGTCCCTCCAGGTTCCCGATCTGGTAGCCGTTCATATAGTAACGCATCGGCGTATAGCCCACGCAGTAAAACCGGATATCCGTGTCGTTGTCTTTCTGAAATTCCTCGTAGGCCTGCTCCACTCCCATGGTGGCCAGCGCGTACACGTCCTCTTCCGTGACCTCGTGCTCCTCCTCATACTCCTGTTCCACATGAGTCGTCACGGTGCGCAGCACACGGCCCGCGGCCGCGATGCAAACCTCCGTCAGCTTCCGGTTCAGATCCTCCTCCAGCATCTCTTTTACATATCGGACCGTCTCTCCAACCCTGCCGATATCATGGATCTGTCCGTCCAGCATGGCCCTCGTCTCATGCTCCCGGACCCGCTGGGCCGCCACATGAAACCTGCCGCCGTTGAGATATCCCACCGTTCCCACAATGCTTCTCGTTCCGATGTCAAGGCCGAACACCAGCTGTCCCTGTTCTTCTCTCACTCCCGCCATGAATTAGCCTCCAACGTCTGTTTTCTTCCCGATGAACCTTCCGTCCCCGCAAATTCCTTCAGTCTCTCATCGACCTGCCTGAAGCTTTCCTCCAGGGAACCACTGTTGTCGATGACAAAATCACAGTTTTCCCGAAATATCTTCTCCTGCAGCTGACTGGCCATGATCCGCGCCGTCTTCTCCGCGCTGTAGCCGCGCCCCTCCCTCAGCCTGCGGACGCGGACCGCCTCGTTCGCATGGACATACCACATCTCATCTACCAGTGCTCCGTAGCCGCCCTCGATGAGCAGCGCGGCCTCCACAAAAAACAACTCCGTCTCTCCCAGGGCTCTCGCCTTCTCCAGGCGGTCCAGAAGAAAAACCTTTACCGCCGGATGGACAATGGCGTTCACTTTTTCCAAAAGCCCTGTATCCATAAAAATCCGGGCGGACATCCGCTTCCTGTCAATCCTGCCGTCCGTTCCAAGGATCTCTTCCCCCAGAAGCGCCACAAGGGGCGCAAAGCAGGGGGAGTCCGGCTCCTGAAGCTCCTCCGCCACCCGGTCCGCAAGATAAATCTCACATTTATAGTGCTTTGCGATGTAATTTAAGATTTCCGTCTTCCCGGCTCCAACGCCGCCTGTAATGCCTATGAACCTCATACCGGCGTCCCGTCCTTCTCACTTTGCCTCGTACCAGTTCTCCCCTGTGTGAAGATCTACCTCCAGCGTGACCGCCAGATCGGCGGCCCCCTTCATATTCCCGGTCAGGATCTCCCTCACCTGCTCTTCCTCCGACCGGAGCGTTTCGATTACAAGCTCGTCATGGACCTGCAGGATCAGCCGGGATTTCAGCCCCCTTTCCCGCAGGGCGTTCCATACCCGTATCATCGCGATCTTGATGATATCCGCCGCCGTTCCCTGAATCGGCGAGTTCATCGCCACCCGTTCGCCGAAGGAACGCTGCATAAAATTGGAGGACTTTAACTCCGGGATGGGCCTTCGCCTGCCGAACAGTGTAGTGACATATCCCTTCTCCTTTGCAGTCTCCACAAGCTCGTCCAGAAATTCCTTTACCTTCGGATACGTGGCGAAATACTGTTCGATGTACGCCGCCGCTTCCTTCCGGCTGATGCTCAGATCCTGACTCAGACCGAAGGAGCTGATCCCGTATACGATACCGAAGTTCACAGCCTTGGCATTGCGCCTCTGAAGATCCGTCACCTGTTCTAAGGGCGTATGAAAAACTTTGGAAGCCGTGATCCGGTGAATATCCTGATCCGTGCGGTAGGCTTCAATCAGCTGTTCGTCGCCCGACATGTGGGCCAGCACCCTGAGCTCGATCTGGGAATAATCCGCATCCATGAACTCATAACCGTCCCGGGGAACAAAGACCTTTCTGATCCGCCTTCCCAGCTCCATCCGCATGGGGATATTCTGCAGATTCGGTTCCGTGGAACTGATGCGCCCCGTGGCGGTGATGGTCTGGTTAAAGCTGGTGTGGATCCTGTTGTCGCTTCCGATGCAGGCCGCCAGCCCGTCCGCGTAGGTGGATTTTAATTTCACAAGACCCCGGTACTCCAGGATATCCTTTACGATGGGCTGTTCCTCCGCCATTCTCTCCAGCACATCCGCGGCTGTGGAATATCCGGTCTTCGTCTTCTTCCCGCCGGGAAGCTTCAGCTTCCCGAAAAGGATCTCCCCCAGCTGTTTCGGGGAATTGATATTGAACGCTTCCCCCGCCTGTTCGTGGATTGCGCACTCCAGTTCCTGTATCCGCCCTGTCAGAGCCTCGCCGTATGCCTTCAGTTCCTCCCTGCGCACCTCCACGCCCTCTTTTTCCATGTGGTAGAGCACCAGGGACAGCGGCATCTCGATCTCCCGCATCAGGCGGTCCATTCCCGCCTCTCCAAGCTTTTTGGCCAGCACCGGCGCGGACGCGGCGGCCACCCAGGCGCTGTAGCAGCAGTATTTTCCAAAGCCTTCGGGATTTTCCGAAGCCGCCTGGCGGATCCTTCCCTTTCCCAAAAGCTCCGTCCTTCCGGGGATCACAAGCCCCAGATGTTCGGAGGCGACCGCCTCCGGATCGTAATCGCTCTTTAACGGGTTCATAAGATACGCCGCGATCAGGACATCGAAATAGCGTTCCGTGGTCTCCTGACCCAGGAACCCGTACTGGGATTTGATATCAAAAAATGCCGGGAATGTCCTTCCGGAAAGCGCACAAAACGCCTCCCGCAGCACTTTTTCTTCGTCGTTTTCGACGACCGGCTCAAACAGGGAAAGCTGCGCTTCCTCCTGTATCTTGACAGGATAAAAGTATGTTTCCCCATCCTCACCGCACAAAGCGGCGCCATACAGCACGTCCCCCTCCACAGCCAGACAGACGCCGATATGCTCGCCGTTCCTTCTTTCCTTCATCCGTTTTAAAAACTCATCCAGGGACCCACAGCTCCGAAAATGCCCTGCCGCTTCACCGCTGTCATCCTTTACCGCGTCCTTTTCAAACCGGGAAAGCATGTTTTTAAACGCCAGCTGTTTGAACAGCTCATAGGCCTGGGGCGTATAGAAGCCTTCCGCTTTTGCTGCCTCATAATCCAGGCTGACATCACTGTCGGTTTTGATCGTCGCCAGCACCCTGCTCAGATCCGCCAGTCCGCGGTTTTCCATGAGAGACTCCCTGATGCTCTTTTTCGGGATCTCCTCCACATGAGCGTAGATGTTTTCCAGAGAACCATACTGCACCATCAGTTCTGCGGCGGTCTTCTCCCCGATCTTCGGCACCCCGGGAATATTGTCCGAAGCGTCGCCCATCAGCGCCTTCAGATCAATAAACTGCTCCGGGGTTACCCGGTACACCCGCTCCACGTCCTCCGGATAATAGTCCTCGATCTCCGTCCGTCCCTGTTTCGTCTTCGGGATTCGGATCTTGATATTTCTGTCGGAAATCTGCAGCAGATCTCTGTCACCGGAGACCAGCGAGACCTGGATCCCCTCCGCAGCCGCCTTCTTTGCCAGCGTCCCAAGGATATCGTCCGCCTCCAGACCGGCCTTCTCCACGATCACGATATTCATGGCCCGCAGCACATCCTTCATGACCGGGACCTGCTCCCGAAGCTCCTGCGGCATGGGCTTCCGCGTCCCTTTATAATCCGCATAAATCTCATGGCGGAAGGTGGGCGCATGAACGTCAAACGCCACCGCCAGATAATCGGGATTTTCCTCCTCCAGGATTTTAAAAAGGATGTTCAGAAAGCCAAAGATCGCGTTCGTATGAAGTCCCTGGGCATTGCTTAAGTCCGGTACGCCGTAAAACGCCCGGTTTAATATACTGTGCCCGTCTATTAAAACAAGTTTCCTGTTATTTCCCATGCTTTGATCTACCGCCATCTCTCTCCTCAGATCAGAATCCAGACAATGCATGCGGCAAGCGCCCCCGCCGCCGCGATCTCCAGCGCCAGACCTGTTCTCAGAAAAGCGTCGTGGAGCCGCACACGTTTTTTGGATTCCTCCAGACGCTGGTGCAGTTCCTTCTGGAGATCAAAAGCGCTGCCCTCCTCCAGACGCTGCATTCCTTCCGTCACAAGGAATTGTATGGTCAATTCTTCCTGGCATTCGCTGCATTGCCCGAAATGTTCGGTAAAACGCTTTAACTCCCGGAAATCCAGTTTCCCGGAGACAAAATCCGGGATCAGTCTCTCAAATTCCTTGCAATCCATAGCCACCTGTCTCCGCACTGCCATAAGGCCCGCCCCGCCGCTTTTTTGCTCCTTCGGGCCCGCACATACAAATTCCCTATTCAGTATACACATTCACAGGAGAAAATTCAAGATTGGAAGCGTCACTTTTTTCCGGTCAGTGTTCCAATGATCTCGTAAAGCGTCTGGTACAGAACCGCCGCCTTCTGCGGCTCCAGCTTTACACAGGAAGCGAGCCTTTCGGGAACGACAAGCGCCTTTTCCTTTAAAGCTTCCCCCGATTCGGTAATGGTGATAAAAACATCCCGCTCGTCCGTCTCGGAACGCCGTCTGGTAACGTATCCCTTTTCCTCCAGCTTCTTCAGCAGCGGCGTAAGCGTACTGGAATCGAGAAACAGTTTTTCCCCTACCTCCTTGACACGCAGCTCTTTATGCTCCCACATGACCATCATCGTGATATATTGCGTATAAGTCAGGTCAAGTTCGTCCAGATACGGCTTATACGCTTTTATGATCTCTTTGGAACAGGCGTACAGCGGAAAACAAAGCTGGTTCTCCAACCGGAGGGAAGCGTATTGATCCGTCATGACCGACAGCCTCCGTTAAGATTCCTTTTACAGATTCCGCCGCCCGTAAAATATCTTACTTTCATTTTGATTTTCCTCCCTTCCAGGTTTCTCTCTGTCCCTGGCTTTCTTTTTTAATCGCTGACATCACTGTCCAGAACAACAATAAATTCATATTCCGTAAACCGTTCCTTCATACGCCTGATAATATCCTTCTCTATTTCCGCCTGATTCTCCGCCTGGAAATCAAAAATAAGGTCAAAGTAGACCAGCCTTTTCTCCACATCCACATAAAAGCCATGCATCTGTAAGATCTCAGGATATCCCTGAATGAGATCGGACAAGGTCTGTTTCATTTCCGAGAAAGCCTCTTCCACTGTATTGGACGCATATATGCCAACGGTAAGGACAATTCCAAATTCCCGGTACACATCCTCCGTGATCTGACGTGTCAGTCCATGAATCTCTCTTGCCGTCATTTCATCGGGCAGTTCAATATGGACGGACCCAATCATATGCTCCGGTCCGTATTGATGCAGCGACAGGTCATATGCGCCTAAAACCCCGGGATTTTTACAGATAAAATTCTTGAGCTCCGCGGACAGACCGCTGTCCACCCGCATCCCGATCACATTTCCGAGCCCCTCCATCAGGATTTCCAGCCCCGCCTTCAGAATAAAACCGGAAATCACAACGCCCAGTATCCCTTCCATGTTTACGGAAAACGCCCTGTTGATCCCCGCGGCCGCGAGAATCGACAAAGATATGGCCGCGTCGATAACCGCATCCGTTCCACAGGCGGCCAGCGCTTCCGAATGACAGGTTTTTCCCGCCGCTTTCACGTAACGTCCGAAAACCAGTTTGACAGCCGCAGCGGCCAGGATAACGATAAGAGACAGGACGGAATAATCCGTCTCAGCCGGATGGAGCACCTTGTCAAAGGATTCCCGAAAAGCCCCGGCGCCCGCCAGCAGGATCAGTATCGCGACAGCAACAGAACCCACATATTCCATCTTGCCATATCCGTAAGGATGCTTTTTATCCGGCGCCCTGCCCGCCAGCTTCGTGCCAATGATCGTGACAACCGAAGAAAGCGCATCTGTCAGGTTGTTGATTCCATCCAGGATAATCGCTATGGAATGACTTAAAATGCCCACCGCCAGTTTAAACGCCACAAGCACCGCATTGACGCAGATTCCAAGAAGACTGATTTTGATAATTTTTCTTTCCCGATCCATTCTGTCACATCCTTACCGGTTCCTTATTTTAATCTATGTGGATTTAATCTTTCGCGATTATTTTATTATAAGCTGCCGCTGCCTTTGTGTCAATAGGACCGTGAAAACATTCTGCGCTCTGCAGCATAGATTAATACATCTGTGCTTGTAATTGATAAAATTCATAAAATTTTTCCCTTTTCTCCAAAAGTTCCTGACAGCTCCCCTGTTCCGCAATACGTCCTTTCTCAAAATACAGAATCCGGCTGCTGAAGCGGACACCGGCCAGCCGGTGGGTAATAAATACACATGTCTTTTTCCCCGCCAGTCCGTTGATCTGTTGATAAAGTTCTTTTTCAGCGATGGGGTCCAGCGCAGCCGTAGGCTCATCCAGCACCACGCAGGCGCTTGTTTTCAGCAGGGCTCTTGCAATGGCAAGCTTCTGGCTCTCCCCGCCCGAAAAATCCACTCCGCTTTTCTCATAACCTTTTCCCACATACTGCTCGATACCGTCCGGCAGACTATTGATCTTTTGATTCAGGCCCAATTCTGTCAGAATCGCTTCCGCTTCCGCCTTGTGAAACTCCCTGTCAAATACAAGATTCTCCCTTATGGTGTAAGCAAATAACCGATAGTCCTGAAACACCGGCGCAAAAATCTTCCGATACTCTTTGTCTGAATACCGGTCTATCGATATGCCGTTAAGCAGAATTTCGCCTCTGGTCGGTCTGTACAGCCCCAGAAGCAGCTTTACAAATGTTGTCTTGCCGGAACCGTTCTCCCCCACGATGGTCATGATCTCCCCCTTATTGAGGGTCACGTTCACAGCCTCCAGCGAATACTTTTCCGCCCCGGGATAACGAAACCAGACGTCCCGAAACTCAATATGCAGCATTTCGCCCGAAAGTCCCGACTCTTCGTCAAATCGTTCCGGCAGACTGCGGAACCGTTCCAGATAGTCCAAAAAAACAACATTCTTTATGATCTGATTCCAGGCGGACGAAATCCTTTTTACCGCTCCCATAAAAATCCCAATAGAAGAAACAGCCAAAGAAAAGTAACCTATCTCGATTTCCCCCTGCAGGAAACGATAGATCAACACAATATATAAAGCCAGGGTCTGTATCATCTGCAGAACTGTCTGCAGCGACAGCATTCGTCCGCAGTAATACTCCTGGTCCTTTTCCCTGTCCATTTTCTGTTTCTGATAAGATTTCAGCCTGTTCAGGAAAAATGTCTTCGGATAATACAGACGGACATCTTTTGCGCAGGAGACATCCCCCATACACTGGCGGGTATAACCGATGCTTCGATTTACCGACACCGCTTCTATTTCACACTTTCTCCGTCTGACGCTCATCCGGTAGTCCAAAAAGCAGTACAGCATGATAAAGACTGTCACAATCCCCAGCAAAACAGATCCCAGATGTAAAATAATTCCTGCGCAGCCAAGAATCTGCAGCGCTCCGCCGAACACAGAAAAGGTTTGTTCCATAATGGCGCCCGGCGACATATTCGCTTTCCACGCATTGACATATAAATCTGCCACCTCCGAGCTTTCCGTTGCCGAATATTCCATTTTCATGGCCTTCCTGCTGTTTTTCTCGGTAAAGACATCCTGTATGCGCATATATCTGTAGGAACACTGCCATTCAAGCCATGCTTCCAATGCTCTGAGCAGCAGATTGCCGCACAACAGAAGGATAAGAATCCGAAGAATGGAAGCTGTCTGCTTTCCTCCCGCCAGAGCGCTGATCAGACGGCTCACACAAACCGAAACGAAAAGTGGAGAAACCGATACGCTCAAAGCCCGCAGCAGCAAAAGAAAAGGATATCGCTTATCTGCATCCCATACCATCCGAAAGGCTTTATTCATACCTGCCAGCTGCTTTTTCATGCCGTTCCCCCTTCCTTGTACATTTCAGCCTGCGTCCGATACATTTGATAATACAGCTGCCCATTTTCCATCAGCCGGGCATGCGTCCCCTGCTCAGCTATCCGGCCGTTCTCCATTACCAGGATTCTGTCGGAAAAATGGCAGCTGGACATCCGATGCGATATGTACAGGATCGTCTTCTCCTTTGCCATTCTGTGAACCTGCTCGTAGATCTCCAGCTCCGAACGCGGGTCGAGAGCTGCGGTAGGCTCATCCAGTATCATCACCTCAGTATCTCTGTGCAGCATTCTGGCGATAGCCAGTTTTTGCTTTTCGCCGCCTGACAGATCCACCCCATCCTCATGATAATAACGGAACAGTGGGGTATCCAGTTTTTTCGGAAGCTTCCGGACCGCGTTTTCCATATCCGCTTTTCGCAGCGCCTCCCATATCTTATTGTCGTCCTGCCCCGTAACGGTTATATTTTCCCTGATGTCCAACGCAAAAATAGAATAATCCTGAAACACCGCAGTCACCTGCTGCCTGTACTGTTCCAGAGGGATCGTCCGGATATCCACGCCGTCCAAAAGGATCCTGCCCTCGTCCGGCTGATACAGCCGCAAAAGCAGCTTGATCAGCGTTGACTTCCCCGAACCGTTCCGGCCCACTATGGAAATGCTGCTCTTTAAGGGGAGTTCCACGGATACTCTGTCCAGAGCCTTCGTTTTCATCCCCGGATAGGTAAAGGAAACCTCCTGAAAACAGATCGTATGCTCCGACACCTTTTCTGAAATTTCAGTCGGGTCCGAAACTTCCGCCTCTTCCTCCATCTCCATGGCTTTTCTGAAATCAATAAAATACTCTCCATATAAATTAAAATTCAGATAAGACCGGACCATGGAAACCAATGTCTGGGAAAGATTGTTCAATGCCGCCGCATATCCGGTAAAGCCCCCAAGGGTCAGGCTTCCCTGAAACACCCGCACCACCAGACACCCATAGACCGCAGCCATCTGCACCAGCTCTCCGAAAATCCCAAGCACATGCGAAAAATAAAACGCCGGTTTTGCTTCGTCTCTGGCGGCATAAAAATGTTCTTTATTCCGCCGGAACTGACCCAGCAGATATTCCTGCAGTCCGTAGAGACGAATTTCCTTGGCAAACCCGAAATCTATCATAACATTTGAAACATACTGATTCTTATTCCGATAGGGGGTCGTCTTTACCCGTTCTTCATAATTTGCGCGTTTTTCCCGGTTTCCTCCTAATACATGAAGAATCAAAGCCGCCATGATAAGAATCGCCGGTATTATGCCAAGCCACAACAGGGAAACCGCAAGCACCACAGCCCTTGCCGCGCCGGAAACAAGGCTGACAGCTTCCGTCCCGATGGCATCCACCCCTCTGTCCCCGCCCAAGGCTCTGACGGCATAGCTGATGTTCCCGCTGACGGCATTTTCCGCCCTGATAAAAAGCTCTTTTACCTCGACGCTTTCCATTTTTTCCAGAGAGAGATTCTGCTGCTTCTCAGATATTTTATAATTCAAAAAATCCTTAAAACCGCTCTGCAGCAATATCTGCTTTCTCTGGATCCAGGTATTCACCATGTCCAGAATAAAGGTACTGGCGGCCAGTCCCAGAACCGGCAGCAGCGCTTTTTCAAAGTTTTCGCCCTCCAAAAGAAAAGACACGATCCACGCAGGGAAAATAATGGTGGGAATTGGCAGCAGAATTGCCACGACGGCACTGCACAGCAGGGACATGAGATATGCCGGGTTCCATGACCAGGAAAGCCTGAACAAAAAGAAGATGGAGCTCACTACCTGCTTTTGCTTTTTCACTTTTTGTACTCCTTTCTCAAATGTCCATAGCCGGGCAAAAAAGAAATCCACGGTCTTGGCATGGCAGGCATGCAAAAGGCCGTGGAAAACTGCTGAAAATCTCGTTTTAAATCCCCAGGAACTCTCTCACCGTATCCTCCATCTTATCCGCCTCGCACTGCTTATCATGGACAACCGGCGCGGTGCGGATCTCCTCGACGGCGTTTGGAACCCTTACCTTCGCAAGCTTCGACAATTCATCCGCAAGGGCAAAATCCTCCATGGCGTCGTACCCTCCGTCAATGGCGTTCATTACGCTCCTTGTGAACTTAAAGGGACTCGCGGTAGAAGCGATCACAGCCTTTGTGGTATCCTGCGTCTCCGCGAGATATTTCCGATACACAGCGCTTGCCACCGCCGTATGGGTATCAATCACATAGCCGCAGGTCTCATACAGCCGGCGGATCTCCGCGGCCGTCTCCGTCTCGCTGGCATAATTACCATAAAAATCCTGCAGGCTCTCCCGCATCCCGGGATCAATCTCATACCTGCCCTGGCCGCCCAGCGCCGCCATCAACTCCCGGGTTCTGTCCGCATTCTCCCCCGCAATGCGGTAGATCAGACGCTCCAGATTGCTGGAGATGAGAATATCCATGGAGGGAGACGACGTCAATACAAACTCCCTGTTTCTGTCGTAAGTTCCGGTGCGGAAGAAATCGTACAGCACCTTGTTTTCATTAGAAGCACAGATCAGTCTGTCAAGGGGCAGCCCCATATTCTTCGCATAATAGGCCGCCAGAATATTCCCAAAATTGCCGGTGGGCACCACAACATGGATTTTCTCGCCCTCCTTGATTCTGCCCTGGGCCAGAAGCCTTGTGTAGGCATACACATAATAACAGATCTGAGGCACCAGACGCCCGATATTGATGGAGTTCGCGGACGAAAACTGAAAGCCCCTTCGATCCATCTCTTCCGCCAGCTTTCTGTCAGAAAAAATCTTCTTCACACCCGACTGGGCATCGTCAAAATTGCCGTGGATCCCCACCACAAGCGTGTTATCCCCCTTCTGGGTCACCATCTGCTTTTCCTGGATGGGGCTGACGCCGTTTTTGGGGTAGAACACGATGATCTTTGTTCCCTCTACTCCCGCGAAACCTGCCAGTGCGGCTTTCCCGGTATCCCCGGAGGTTGCCGTCAGGATCACGATTTCATTTTTAATCCTGTTCTTCCGTGCCGCCGTGATCATCAGATGCGGCAGGATGGAAAGCGCCATGTCCTTAAACGCGATGGTGGGGCCGTGGAACAGCTCCAGATACCATGCTCCCGACGCCTCCCTCATGGGCGCGATCTCCGGCGCGTCAAACTTCGAATCGTAAGCCCGCCCGATGCAGGTCTTAAGCTCCTCCTCCGTAAAATCGGTGAGGTAAAGCTTCATCACCTCATAGGCAACCTGGCGGTAGTCCATCCCTGCCAGTTCTCCTAAGCTTACATCCAGCGCCGGGATGTGATCCGGCACAAACAGTCCGCCGTCCTCCGAAAGTCCCTTCAGAATAGCCTCCGAAGCCCTGACGCAGACTCCGCTGTCCCGTGTGCTCTTATAGAATACTTCCATAGTCTCCTCTTTTCCGCTCGGCCTGTATCCGCCTGTTTCCAGTTTTCTTTTACGATTACTCCTACCATTATAACAAAACGACTGCGTTTTGCAAGCGCTTCACTTAAAAAACTCATGCCCGCCGTGTTCAAACAGAAACGTAAGCTTTGTATCGAACCATCTCATTTTGCCGCTGTCCGCCCGCTTTCTTGAGGCGAAGTACAGCGCTCCCTCGGAGATATCCTCTCCCGCCAGGGCCCGTTCCACCGCCGCCTCGGTCTTTTCGCTGATCTTTACCTTGTAGTAGCGTCCGCTGGAAACCGGCGAAAACTGCGCCACGCCCTTTGATTTCTGGAATACCACGTCCTTTACGGTTGACGGGAACGCCTCGCTGTTGACCCGGTTCAGCACCACGTTTGCCACCAGAAGCCTGCCGTCCTCGTCCTCGCTTCCCGCTTCCGCCTCCACGATCCGAAGAAGCGCCTCCCTGTCCTCCGCCGACAGATCATACCCCTCCGGCTCTTCCATCATCTCATAGTCCACAACCCGCTGGCCCGACACGGCGATCTCTACCATGCCCAGCCCCCGGGCGGCGGACAGCACATCCCCCGACATGGTGCTGGCGCCCGTGACCCGGGACATCCCGGCCGCCCTCTTCTCTATCTCCTCCAGCCCCAGCTCCAGCCGCTTTGCCGGCGCGGCGGAAAGCTGAAGCTCCGCCGCCCCCTTAAAACACAGAAATCCCAGCATAAAGACCAGATTCCCCAGCACCAAAAGTCCCGCCGATTTTTTATACATATTCCATCGTCCTTTCCGCATTCCGCGCCAATACGGACAGACCCAGCCTGTCCGATATATCAATATATGAGACAATCTCCGAAAATATATCCTGGTGATTGCGAATTTCCCGGGAACAATGTTATAATCAGATGGAAACAGGCCCTGAAAGGAGCGCCGATTCGTGGCAGAAAAAAACGGGATTTCCAAAGAAAACAAGATTTCCGGCCGCAGATACCCGGAGGGCGTTTTTGCGGCGGTCAGAAAAAACGGGGTGCCTTATTACCGCGCCTCTCTGACCTACCGGCGCAGACATATCAGTCTGGGCAGCTTTCCCACGCCCGAAAAGGCCCATGACGCTTACACGGAGGGGCACCGGCTTCTGGACGGGTCCGTTCCGCTGAAGGACTATACCGACAGTTCCCCCCTTGCATTCGACAAGTGGGTATGCCTGATTAACTTTCGCGACAACGGCCTGTATTTCGGCAGCCCCATCTATGTAGGCGCCCGCATGTTCACCTATTACCTCTCCCCATCCCTCGCCTTGAAATTTGATCCCGACGACCTTTTTTACTATTCCTCCCATAGGATCATGCGCAGGGGAGGTCATTATTTTGTGGCGGACTACGGCATGCAGGTCAGCATCGTCAGCCGCTACGGCATTATGCCCTATGCCAGGCAGGGGCTTGACTATCGCTTTATCAATGGGGATCCCACGGATTTCAGACGGGAAAATCTCGAGATTCTGAACAGATACCGCGGCGTTACCGCGCAACAGAAAAACGGACAGTATTTCTATACCGTCCGCATTCATGTAAAAGGAAACTATCTGGTAGGCCGTTACAGGGACCATCTGGAAGCGGCCATCGCCTACAACAAGGCCGTTGACGTCCTCCGAAAAAACGGCGTCGCCAAAAATTTTACGCCAAACTATATCGAGGGGCTTTCCCCCAGCCGGTACGCCGAAATCTACAGCAATGTAAAAATCTCTCCCAAGCTGTACCGTTACCGCCCGGAGATCACTTCTCAGAATAGTCCACAAAGCTGATGTTCAGATCCACATAGCCGGATACACCGTCCACAATACCGCCCCTGTCGTATTGCCACATGGTAAACCTGTAGGGGTAGTCAGGGATATCCTCTTCCTGGGAAAGCCAGACGTCATAGGCCGTCAGCTTCGACAGATCGATCTGACGGATCAGCCATTCCTTGTTGCCGTAGAGCAGCGTCTGGTAACCGGCGTCCTCGATCTGTTTCAGAAACGCCAGCGCAATATCCGTCCTCTCCGTTTTGCTCAACACATCCGTTCTGGAGGAATCGTTTGCCACCCGCTCCATGTCGTAAGCCACAGGATAGGAAATCTCATACTCCCCCAGACTTTCGATGACCATATTCGCCTCTTCCACAGCCTCCTGTTCCGTGATGGCCTGGGAAAAGAAATAAACGCCCACTTCCAGCCCGGCGTCGGTAGCGCGCTTCAGATTATCCGCAAAGTATTCATCCAGAATCATCTGACCCGTGCTGTAGCCTCTGGCTCCCACCCGAAGCATCACAAAATCAATCCCCGACTTTTTTACGGCCGCGAAGTCTACATAATCCTGAACCTCGGAAAGGTCGATTCCTTCATAGGAGGTCTGTTTTCCGTTTTCAAAATATTTCATCCGGTCTGACTGGCAGACCAGCCTTGTGAAATCATAGTCATGCTTTGGCAGGTAGGGACTGATCAGCACCCATTCCTCTGTGCCGTCCGGTTTTACCACCCTGGTGTGGCGCCCGTCCGTGGACGGATCGTTCTCCACCACCTCTTTCGGCGTCTCTGTCTCCACAGGCTCCTGGGTCTCCTCCGGCGGATAGAGATCCCAGAAATCCAGATCGTCCGGGTGCAGTTCTCCCTTCGTTGGCGCTTCCTGAGGCGTGTCATCTATGAAGGCTGAGGTTTCCTTCCCCATGTCAGCCCGGCGCTGGCCATTGTCCCCGCCGCGGTTCATAAGCAGAACCGCCGCCAGAATAGCGGCCACAAAAAGCGTGACGATCACAATGGTCATCACCACCGTCGGCGTCATCCCGGAATGCTGGTCAAAATCATCCGGCAGCTTCATCCCCGCACCTCCTCTCCCGTATCCTGCCGCCCCTGCGCGTCTGCCCCTTTCCGCAGCGCATTCGGTTTACGACTCCTTAACCGCGCCGCCCTGCAGGGATACAATCGCTTTTTTCGGACATTTCTGTGCGCAGGCGCCGCATCCGGTACATTTCTCCTGGTCGATAACGGCATGGAAATCCGTCACGGAAACGGCTCCGGCGGGACAAGCCTTCACACACAGGCCGCAGCCGATACACCCGGCCTGACAGGCTTTCATGGTCACAGGGCCTTTATCCCTGGACTGGCAGGCAACAGCCTGCTTCGCCTGATAGGGAATCAGGCTGATCAGATGTCTGGGGCAGGCCGCCACACACTTTCCACAGGCCCTGCATGCCTCTCTGTCCACCGTCGCAACGCCGTTCTCCACCCGGATCGCCCCAAAGGGACATGCCTTTACACAGCTTCCGAATCCCAGGCAGCCGCTGTGGCAGCTCTTCGGACCGCCCCCGGGGACATAGCTCATCACCCTGCAGTCTTCCACACCGGTATAGTGATAATCCACCGCGGCTTTCTCGCAATTTCCCTGGCAGGCCACAAACGCCGTCATCCGCTCCGCCGTCTGTGCCTCCACACCCATAATGGCGGCGATCTTTTTCCCCACCGCCTCGCCGCCTACCGGGCAGGCGTTTACGGGCGCCTCCCCCTTTGCGATGGCGGCCGCCAGGCCGGAGCAGCCCGCATACCCGCAGCCTCCGCAGTTATTTCCCGGCAGCGCGCCCAGCACCTGTTCTTCCTTTTCGTCCACCTGCACCTTGAACTTAATTCCGGCGGCGCCCAGAAAGAGGCCCACAAAAATTCCAACCGTTCCCACCACAGCCGTGGCGGCAAGTATTCCCATCACGCTCATGTGTCAACCTCCTCTATAACAGTCCGGAAAAGCCGCAGAAGGCAATGGCCATCAAACCGGCCGTCAGCAGAACCGTGGGCATTCCCTGAAAAGGTTTGGGAATGTCGTTGTGCTCCAGCTTCTCCCGAATGCCGGCCAGTATGATGATGGCTATGGTAAAGCCCAGCGCCGTGGCAAATCCGTTTACGATCCCCGCCGCGATCCCGTACTCCTTCTGCACGTTGGTCAAAGCCACACCCAGGACGGCACAGTTTGTGGTAATCAGGGGCAGGTAAACACCCAGCGCCTTGTACAGCGCAGGCATGACCTTTCTGAGAAACATCTCCACAAACTGCACCAGCGCCGCAATGACCAGGATAAATACGATGGTCTCAAGATACTCCACATGGAACCGCTGCAGCACGTACTTGTAAAGCAGGCCCGCCACCGCGCTTGCCAGCGTGATAACGAAGATCACAGCCACGCCCATGCCGGCGGCGGTGTTGGTCTTTTTCGATACCCCAAGGAAGGGGCAGAGCCCCAGGAACCGGCTCAGCACCACGTTGCTGACCAGGGAAGAGGCCACCAGAAGCACCAGCAGATCTTTCACGTTTTCCATTCATCATTCCTCCTCTTCCAGATTGACATACTCCAGTCCGCCCGTTCCTGTGTCCCGTCCGCCGTCCTGTGTCCCGTTCCGTTTCTCCCCGTAAAACCGTCTTGCACAGCCCATGTCCGAGCAGTTCGTACAATCCTCGCTGCAGCCGGAGCCGATCTTCTGATAGGATCTGCCCGCGTTCCTGCGTTTCTCCTTTATAAAATTCTGGAGCGCCGCCAGAGCCGCCAGTACAAAAAACGCTCCCGGCGCCTGACCAAAGATCCGGATGGGTACAAAGGAATCCGGCATCAGGCCGTATCCGAACAGCTCTCCCGCCCCCAGGATCTCCCGGACCGCGCCGATACAGGTCAGCGACGCCGTAAATCCAAGCCCCATTCCGATTCCGTCAAAAAGGGAAGGGATGGGGGGATTGGAATAGGCAAAGCTCTCCGCTCTTCCCAGGATGATACAGTTTACCACGATCAGAGGAATATACACGCCCAGGGATTTGTTCAGTTCCGGCAGATACCCTTCCAGAAGAAGCTGCACTGCCGTCACGAAAGAAGCGATGATCACAATAAAAGCCGGTATCCTGACCCTGTCCGGAATGATCCTTCGAAGCAGGGAAATAAACAGGTTGCTCATGGCTAAGACGGCCGTGGTGGTAAGCCCCATGCCGAGACCGTTCATCGCGGAGGTAGTCACCGCCAGGGTAGGGCACATGCCCAGCATCAGCACAAAGGTAGGATTTTCCTTCACAATGCCGTTTATCAGCCTCTCTCCCGCTCTATTCATCGCCTTCGCCTCCTTTCAGTCCTGTGATCCGGCCAGGATCCTCCGTCAGATACCGGGCGGTCTCAAGGCCGCCGTTTACCGCGTTCACAACCGCAGAGGTGGTAACGGTGGCGCTTGTGATGGCATCGACCTCATTGTCTGCCGAAGCCCCCGACTTTGTGTAGACAAAGCTTTCCACCTGCTTTCCCGCGAACTGGGGCACCAGCGTCTTCGGCGCCTCCATACCGAGTCCGGCGGTCTCCGACAGCTCCAGGATGGAAACGCCCTTCACCGTGCCGTCCAGGTCTACCCCCACATACAGCACGATGTCTCCGCCATAGCCCTCGCTGGATACAGCCTCCACAACGTATCCTTCACAATCTGCCAAAAGCCCGCCGCCATCCTGCCCGCCATCCGAAACGGCAAGATAGACGGAACCGATTTCCACACCATTCTGCGCAAGGCGGGCAAGAAAATCCGCGTCCAGCTCATAATCCACAGGTTGAAAAACATAAGCGGGCCCGCCGGATTCGCCGGACGCCGGGAACGCCGCCGCACACGCCTCCTGGACCGCCTTTTCCTGCTGGATCCTGATCGGTTCCCTGGTCAGCTCGTATACCACTCCCAGCAGAAGCCCTGCAGCCAGCGTGATCACAAAGAGGATGCCTGCCTCCCGCAGCATGGTTTTCACATCAGACTTGCTTCCCACGGTGCGCACCTCCTCTCTTATAGCCAAAGGCAACCGGCTTCGTGCACTTTTCCATCAGCGGGACCAGAAGATTTCCCAGAATGATCGCGTAGGAAACACCCTCCGCTCCCGGGCCGAAAATGCGGAAGACACCCGTCATCAGGCCTAAGAAGATCCCGTACAGATACTGTCCGCCGGTAGTAATGGGCCGGGTCACATAGTCCGTGGCCATAAAGAAGGCGCCCAGCATCAGACCGCCGCCGGCAAGCTGGGCGGATATGTAATAGGGGTCAAATCCCCTTCCCCCGAAGATTCCCACGAAAAGCGCAAATGTCACAATATAGCTCCCCGGGATTCGCAGATCGATAACACCCAGCAGAAGCAGAATGCAGGCTCCGATCACAATGGCGGCCACAGAGGTTTCTCCGATGGTTCCTCCCACGTTTCCCACAACCATATCCGTCACATTCACCCTCTCTCCGGCCTTTAAGAGGGCCAGCGGCGTCGCGCCAGTCCAGGCGTCGCACTGAAAATCCGTCATCTGGGTGGGAAAGGAAAGCAGCAGGAAACATCTTGCGGCCAGAGCCGGATTCATAAAGTTCTGGCCCAGTCCGCCGAATAGCATCTTTACCACAAGAATGGCAAACACGCCGCCCAGAGCCGCGATCCAAAGCGGGATCGTCACCGGCAGATTCAGCGCCAGCAGAAGTCCTGTCACCACAGCCGACAGATCGGTTACCGTCAGTTTTTTTCGACACAGCCCATACAGATATTCCGTCAGCACAGTGCTTGCCACGGAAACTGCAACCACCGCCAGGGCTCTCGGCCCGAAGTGGTAGACCCCATAGCCGGTAGCCGGCATCAGCGCCACGATCACGGCCAGCATGATGCCGTTCGTGGTCACCTTGGAACGGATATGGGGATTGGAAGACACTTGATACAGTCCGCTCATGATTCGCCTCCTATTTTTTTCGTTTTGCAAGCAGGATTTTGCGCATGGATTTGATCTCCTGGGTCAGGGGACGCTTTGCCGGACAGATAAAGCTGCAGCAGCCGCACTCGCAGCACTCCATCCCGTAGTTGTCCAGAAACGCCTGCTCGTCAGACCGCTCTGCATAATCCGCCAGTCTGCTGGGGAGCACCCTTCCGGGGCACACCTGGGCGCATCGCCCGCAGTTGATACAGGGGCCCGGCTCCATGGCGGCCACTTCGTCTTTGGTAAGACATAAGAGCGCCGTTGAAGTCTTTGTAGTGGGAACATTCAGATCAAACAGACTGGTCCCCATCATGGGGCCGCCGCAGATGATCTTTTCCGGTTCCCTGACAAAGCCGCCCGCGGCCTCCAGCACATTCTTATAGCTGGTCCCGATCTTTACCCGGAAGTTTCTGGGTTCCGCCACGGCGTCTCCCGTCACGGTGACGATCCGCTCCATCAGCGGCCTTCCCTCCGCAACGGCCCTGTATACCGCCACGATGGTGTCCACGTTATTTACAATGCATCCCACATCCGCAGGAAGCATGGTGGAATTGATCTTCCGCCCCGTGACCGCATAGATCAGCGTTCTTTCTCCGCCCTGGGGATACTTGGTCTTCAGCGCCTTTACGCTGATCCCGGGCTCATCTTTCGTCAGCTGGCGCAGCAGGGCGATGCAGTCCGGTTTATTGTCCTCCACGGCGAGAATGCCGTGGGCGTTCTCAAACAGCTTCAGAATGATCTTCAGGCCGCCGATCAGCTTATCCGGTTCCTCCAGCATCCTGCGGTAATCCGAAGTCAGGTAGGGTTCGCACTCCGCGCAGTTTGCAATCACAAATTCTATCTTTTTGGGCTCTTTGGGCGCCAGCTTTACATGGGTGGGAAATCCCGCGCCTCCCATGCCTACGATCCCTGCCTCCCGGATCACGTCGAGGATCTCCTCCCGGGTCAGTTTTTCCAGGGGTGCCACAGGATAAAAGCCCACGTCCTCGTACAGGCCGTCGTTCTCTACCACCACGCTCATCACCATGTCCCCGGAAACCGTGCGTCTCGGTTCCACAGCCTTCACGGTCCCCGACACGGAAGAGTAGACCGGAGCGGACACAAATCCCGTGCTCTCCGCGATCTTCTGACCGGCCAGAACCCTGTCCCCCTTCGCCACAATTTCTCTGGCGGGCGCGCCGATGTGCTGCGACAGCGGATAAACAAGCTCCTCCCCCGGCGGAATGTCCTGGATGGGCTTATTTTTGGACAGCTCCTTGCCGTCATAAGGGTGGATCCCGCCGACAAACGTCAACTTTGCCATACCGTTTTCTTCCTTTCTTCCCGGCGCCGAAACAGGCGCTTTTTTTGTCGAAATCAGAAAAGCTCTCTTAGATAAATATACTATTTTTTTTGATAAAATACTACTGTTTCTTTCATTTTTATGATATGATATTTTTGTGGGCGAAAGACTCTCCCATGCATCACATAAGTGGAGGCCATTATGAGAAAATGTGAGGAGACCATCAATAATTTTTCCATCTCCTATCCGTTGGAAAGACTTGCTCCCCTGGAGCGGGTGTTGTTTATGGATATCGAAACAACCGGCTTTACCGCCCGCTCTTCCTGTCTTTACCTGATCGGCTGCGCCTATTACCTGAACGGGAAGTGGCATACCATCCAATGGATGGCGGAAAAATATGATCAGGAGGCCCATATCCTGCGGGCCTTTTTCGAGTTTGCCAAGCCCTACCGGTATCTGATCCATTTTAACGGCAACAATTTTGACATGCCTTTTATCACCCAGAAATGCCAGCAGTATTCCCTTCCCTACAACTTTGACAGCTTTGAGGGAATCGATCTCTACCGCCGGATTTCCCCCTATAAATTTTTTCTGAAACTGCCAAACTGCAAGCAGAAAACGCTGGAACAGTTTCTCGGCATCGACCGGAAGGATGTCTTTTCCGGGGGAGAACTGATCGGCATTTACCACGATTATGTAAAAAATCCCGCCGAGTTTTCCGAAAACGCGCTTTTCCTGCACAATGCCGACGATCTGAAGGGTATGCTGGAGACGCTTCCCATGCTCGCTTATTACGATCTCTTTAACCAGCCCCTCCGCGCAAAGAAGGTCCAGGCCAACAGCTACCGGGATTTAAACGGCTGCAGCCGTAAGGAGCTGCTCATTACGCTTTCCATTGACCAGCCGCTGCCAAGGGCCGTCCTGGCCAATGTAAACGACTGTTTCTTTCGGGGCGAGGGCGTAAACGCCACGCTGAAGGTTCCCATCTATGAAGAAGAGCTGAAATACTTTTACGCCAACTATCACGACTATTACTACCTCCCCGCCGAGGATGTGGCGCTGCATAAGTCTGTGGCAGGCTTTGTGGACAACGAACACCGTGTACCCGCTTCCGCCGCGAACTGCTATACCCGAAAATTTTCCAGCTACCTTCCCCAGTGGGATGTGATCTTCGAGCCCTTCTTTAAACGGGATTACAAGAGCCGGGAACTGTTTTTTGAACTCACGGACGAACTGAAAAAGGATCGGAAGGTCTTTTCCGAGTATGCCACCCATGTGCTGAAGGCCATGGCCGCAACCTATTAAAGATGGACGCGCTGGATATGATACAAAAACTCCCTGAGCCGTTTTCGGGATCAGGGAGTTCTTTATATTTTATTATGTATTGTTTTATGGTCTCCGATCATTTTATGGTCTCTGATAAAAGAAGGAATTTTTCCTCACATACCCGATATCCTTGTAATTGATGATCTGCTCCGTACTGCCGATAAACAGGATACCGCCTCCTGCCAGCGCTTTGAAATATCTGCGGAACACATCCTCCTTCGCCTCTTCCGTAAAATAAATCAGCACATTCCTGCAGACGATCAGATGATAATCGGAAGGATAGGGATCCTTTAACAGATTATGCTCTTTAAAATCCACCCGGGCCTTGATCTCGTCGGCAATCTTGTAGGAGGGTCCAACCTGGGTGAAATATTTGGACTTAAATTCCGCGGGTACGGACGCAATGCTCTTTGCGGTGTACAGGCCAAGCTTCGCCTTTGCGATCACCTGCTTGTCAAGGTCCGTGGCAAGTATCTTGATATTGGTCAGCGGGACATGCTTTGAAAGCGCCATTACAAGGGAATACGGCTCGTCTCCCGTAGAACACGCCGCGCTCCAGACCTTCAGGTTCCTGCCGAATTTTGCGATCAGATCCGGTATGATCTGCTCATCCAGAAGCTTCCACTGCTCCGGGTTCCGGTAGAACTCGGACACGTTGATGGTGATGTAATTGACAAACTCGTCAAACAGCTCTCTGTCATTCTTAAGCCCCTGCACGTATTTGTCATAACCCTCGATCTTGTGCTTTGCGATCAGAGTGTCGATGCGGCGCTTCATCTGATTTTCCTTGTAGCAGTTCAGGTCGATTGCTGTCAGTGCCAGCACTTCCTTCTTAAAGTACGTGTAGTCGTATGTCACAGCCAACACCACCCCATTTTCCTTATTCCGTTCTCCGCCCTTTTTGACGCAGGCGTTTCGTTATTCCGCGTCATCCTCCTGGGATGCGATCACCGCGTCGATATCTACAGAGACCTCATCGGAATCCGTTTCTTCTCCGGCTCCATGCTCCGGTGCAAGAAGCGCCTTGACGCTCAGGGATATCTTTCTGTCCGCTTCGTTGAAGTCAACCACCTTTGCGGTGATCTCCTGCCCCACGCTCAGCACATCCGCAGGCTTCTCGATATGTTCCTTTGCGATCTGCGAGACATGCAGGAGAGCATCCACACCCGGCTCCAGCTCAACAAATGCGCCAAAATCCGTCATTCTTGCCACTTTACCGGTCACTACAGTGCCGGGGGCATATTTTTCCGCCGCGTCCTTCCAGGGGTTGGCGTCATCAAACTTCAACGAGAGCGCCACCTTGTTGCCATTGATCTCCTTGATCAGGACCTTGATCTGGTCTCCCACCTTGAATACCTTCTTGGGATGCTCGATCCTTCCCCAGGACATCTCGGAGATATGGAGCAGTCCATCCACGCCGCCAAGATCGATAAACGCGCCGAAGTCGGTGACATTTTTGACGGTGCCTTCCACCACGTCGCCTTCCTTGATCCTTGCGAAAAGCTCCTTCTGAAGCTCCGCCTTCCTGGCTGTGATCAGCTGCCTGCGGTCGCCGATATATCTTCTCCTTCTGGGATTATATTCGCTGATGACAAATTCAATTTCCTGTCCCGCGTACTTTGTGAGGTCCTTTTCATAGGTATCCGACACAAGGCTTGCGGGAATAAAGATACGGACCTCGTCCACAACAACGCTGAGGCCGCCCTCCAGCACCTGAGAGACCACAGCCTTCAGCACTTCCTGATTGTTGTACGCCTCTTCTATTCTCTTGTTTCCCCTGTCCGCGGCAAGACGCTTATAGGTCAGGACTACCTGTCCCTCACCGTCGTTCACTTTCAGGACCTTTACCTCCATGGTGTCGCCGGGCTTTACAACAGTGGTCAGATCCACGCTGGAATCGTTTGTGTATTCGTTTTTGGTCAGAATACCGTCCGACTTGTATCCGATGTTCAGAACGATCTCATCCGGCTTCACATCGATGACAGTGCCTTCGACTACCTCTCCTGCATGTATTGTCTTGATAGATTCTTCCAACATTTGTTCAAAAGTTAATTCTGACATAATTTTGAACCTCCTCAATTAATTTATTCGGGGTGGAAGCCCCCGCAGTAATACCCACCAGGCGAACAGCTTTAGGCAGTTCTAAATGCAAGTCATCCAGTGTCTGTATGTAATAGGTATCCGCACACTTCTCCCGGCAGATATCATACAGCTTTCTCGTGTTGGAGCTGTGCCTTCCGCCTATCACGATCATGACGTCAGCTTCCGCCGCAAGCTTTGCCGCGGCCCGCTGTCTTTCCTCCGTCGCATTACAGATCGTATTGACAACACTAATATTGTAACCTTTTTTCTCAAAAATTTCAACTATATAATGAAATTTATTGTAGTTATATGTCGTTTGGGAGACCACGCAGAGCTTTTTCCCCGGCGGAGGGACAAACTCCATGGCATCCTCCGGTTCCTCCAGCACGGTGACGCCGCCCCCGCACCAGCCCACAATCCCCTCTACCTCCGGGTGCCCCGCGTTTCCGATCACCACAATATGGCTGCCGTTTCCGCTCTCCTGGCGGACGATTCTGTGGATCCGCCTGACAAAAGGACACGTGGCGTCAATGCACTCAAGCCCCTTTTCCTGAATCAGCCGGTAGATGTCCTCCGGCACTCCGTGGGCCCGTATGATGACGCTTCCGGCCTTAAGCCGCTCCAGCTCCTCTCTGGTCCCCAGGACGCGGACTCCCATCTGTTCCAGCTCCCGCACGACCTCCTCATTATTGACAACAGGGCCGTAGGTATAGATAGTTTTCCCTGTTTTTACCTGTTCATACACGGTGTCCACCGCACGCTGCACTCCAAAGCAGAATCCCGTATGCTCCGCAAGCCTGACCTCCATGGTGTCTCTCCTTTTGGCCGTTTTGCCTTCTTCTCCATAAGAGCCGGCTATCTTCTCATCCCCTGCGCTCCCTGCACAGCTCCATCAGACGCTCCACCACTTCCTCCACCGTCATGGACGAGGTATCCAGAAGCACCGCGTCGGGCGCCTGGCGCAGCGGAGACGTTTCCCGGTGCATGTCCCGGTAATCCCGCTCTTCAATGTCCTCCCGGATCTTTTCCAGGTCGCACTCCTGCCCCTTCGCCTTCAGCTCGTCATAGCGGCGTCTGGCCCTGACCGTGCTGTCCGCGGTCAGATAAACCTTCAGTCCGGCGTCTGGCAGCACACAGGTTCCGATGTCCCGCCCGTCCATGATACAGTCATTTTCTGCCGCAAGGCTCTGCTGCAGCTCCACCATTTTTTCCCGCACCTTCGGGATTGTGCTCACCACCGAGGTGGCGTTTCCCACCTCTTCCGTCCGCAGATAGGAATTTACGTTTTCCCCGTTGAGGAAGACCATCTGCTCGCCGTTTTCGTACCGTATGGTAATATGGGCGAGGGCGCACTGTTTCACAACGCTTTCCGTATCCGACGGATCGATCCCGTTCCGGAGCATAAACAGCGCCATGGCCCGATACATCGCTCCGGTGTCCACATAGATCATGTGCTGTCTCCTTGCCGCCTCTCTGGCGATGGTGCTCTTCCCGGCCCCCGCAGGGCCGTCTATGGCTACATTAAACCGCATCCTCTTTCTCCTTTCCCACGGCCGCCTTTCCGGCCAGATGTCCCGTGGACCACGCGATCTGAAGGTTAAACCCGCCGGTCAGCGCATCCAGGTCCAGCACCTCGCCCGCAAAGTACAGACCCTTCACGATCTTTGACTCCATGGTGGAGGGATTTACCTCCCTCACAGATACGCCGCCCCTTGTAATGACGGCCTCCCCGAAGCCTCCCGTCCCCGTCACCGTCAGAGGAAGGCGCTTGAGCAGCTCCCCAAACGTTCTCCGCTCCTCCCGGGTGATCTCGTCTCCCCTTTTGTCGGGACGGATCCCGGAAAGCTCCACCATGACGGGAATCAGCTTCGCCGGCAGAAGCTCCCCAAGCGAATTTTTGAACTGCCGGTGCCGGTTGGCCTCAAACTCCCGGACCAGACGTCTGTCGAGCTGCTGCGCGTCAAGGCCGGGCTTTAAGTCGATATACAGCACGGCTTTCGCGGCCCCATCCCCCCCGGATCTCTTTTTTCCCCTGCCAAGGCAGCTGCTGGCGGACAGGATCAGAGGGCCGCTGACGCCGGAATGCGTAAACAGCATTTCTCCCAGACCGCTGTAGACCTCCCTGCCGTCCTCCCTGAGAACGGCCCGGACGTTTTTCAGGGAAAGTCCCGCCAGCCTCCCGCACCAGTCCTCCTTTGCCAGGAGCGGTACAAGGGACGGGCTCTGTTCCGTCACCGTATGGCCCGACTCCCGGGCGAACCGGTAGCCGTCGCCGGTGGAGCCTGTAGAAGGGTAAGAACAGCCCCCCGTACAGACGATGACGCTGTCGGCGGCCATGCTGCTTCCGTCCGGGAACCTGACGCCTGCGATCTCTCTGCGGGACGGGACAGCGCCTTTTTCGTCCTGTTTCGGCTCCCGCAGCAGCAGGCTTTCCACCTCCCTGTTCAGCAGGATCTTCACATCTCTCTTTATCAGCTGGCGCCGGAGGGCGGCGATCACGTCGGAAGAATGATCGGAGACGGGAAAGACCCTTTCTCCCCTCTCCACCTTCAGCGGGCAGCCCGCCTTCTCCAGCCATCTCATCAGCGCCCTGTTGTCAAAATCATAGAACGCGCTGTACAGAAACTTCCTGTTGGTGCAGACATTGGCAAGAAGCGTCTCCACATCCGCGGCATTGGTCACGTTGCAGCGCCCTTTTCCCGTGATGAAAAGCTTCTTCCCCAGTTTTTCGTTTTTTTCCACCAGGCAGACCGCTGCCCCGCCCTCTGCGGCCGCCGCGGCCGCCATCATGCCCGCCGCGCCGCCGCCCACCACCAGTACCCTATTGTTCTCCCGCATCCTGCTCCCTCCGAAGGGAATAATTCAGGATCGGCTCATCATCGATAAAGTTGATTTCATCGTTCAGATACACCTGATAATTATTCCAGGTTTCCTCCAGCATCTCCAGGTTTCTTCTCACCTCCTGGGGACACTTCAGGCAAAGCGCCACAACCAGGGCATTGATCACGCTTAAGGGCGCCACCAGAGAATCCACGATGGAGACCATGTCGCTTCTGGCCAGAAGATTACAGGAAGAATACAGGCACATGGGGGAATGGGCGGAATCCGTGATGGCAACTACCTTTGCGTTCCTGTCGTTGGCAAATTCCATCGCCTTCAGGGTCCTCATGGAATACCTGGGAAAGCTGATGCCGATAAAACAGTCCTTCTCATGGATCCGGATCATCTGCTCAAACGTCTCGCTGACGCTGGTGGTCTTTAACAGAACCACCCCGCCCCGCACCATATTCAGATAAAAATGCAGGAACTCCGCCAGCGGCTCATTGCTGCGAAGCCCCATGATATAAATGGTCTCCGCCTCGAGGATGGTGCTCACCGCCGTCTCAAAGGCCGCCGGGTCCAGATGCTCGATGGTATGCTGAAGCTTTTCGATATCCGCCGTTATGACGGAGGCAAGGACCTCGGACTGGGAGCTCCGACCGTACTTGGCGTCCATCTTCTGGATGCTGTTCAGCTTACTCTTTACACATTCCTCCAGCGCCTTCTGAAACTCCGGATATCCCTCGCAGCCCACGCCGGAGGCAAACCGCACCACCGTCGATTCGCTGATTCCCAGCGTCTCGCCCAGCTTTGCCGCAGTCATGAACACCGCCTGGTCATAATGCTCCATGATATAACGCGCAATGACCTTATGGCTCTTGCTCATCCTGTCGTAACGTTCCGATATTCTGGTAAGAATGTCTTCCTGCTTTGTCATGTCCCGGCTACCCCCGCATCTTTACTGATTGACAGCCACAAACGCCTGATAGGATTTCTCCAGCAGATTCAGGGTCTGTACCTCGGACAGGTCATAGTCTCCCGTCAGCGTCATGCAGGCGGCGCCATGGATAAAGATCCACATTTTCATAAACAGATCGCTGGGGTCCGTGCAGCCCGCGGCCTTGGCCTGGCTGATCTCGCGGACCACATTGCCGGCCGCGCCGTTCAAAAGCTCGTACATGCTCCTGCGCCCGGGCCCCGCCGTCACGAAAAGGAGCTCGAACAGATGCTTTTCTTCCCTCGCGAAGGCGATATAGGCCATGCCCAGGTTCACGAAAGGAGCCTTTCCCAGCCTGGGATAAATTCTGTAGTAATCCTGAAAGAAATCGGCCGCCTTTTCGTAAACCGCGTTCCACAGCTCGTCCATATTCTTATATACGCGGAAGATGGGCTGGGTAGAACATCCCGCCCTGGCGGCCACCCTTCTGGCCGTCACATGGGAAAAGCCTTCCTCCCTGGTCATGGCAAACGCCGTATCCAGAATCATCTGTACCGTTATCGTCTCCTTGCGAGCCATACTCGGCCTTCCTTTCTTACACCGTCGGCAGCCTTTGCCGAAAACCGGCAGCCTTTATAACACTTGTTATTTTACTTGAAGAGCCTGTTTCTGTCAAGCAAAACCTTTCTCTCAGCAAGTCTGTCCGCGGTCCAAAAGAAAAACCCCGGACCTGTTCCCTCCGGCGGCAGGATCACCTGCCGCCGGGATTGCGGGCTTTGTCCGGGGTTTTAAAACGTTCTGTTGTGTCTGCCGCAGAATGCCGCCGTTATACGGGGTAAGCCCCGTTCTTCGTGTCGGCCTGGGTCATATCCACCTTCTCCTGCTGCGCCTGACGATACTTGAAGAAATCGGTGGCAACCTGAGGGAACAGGGCGTAACTCAGAACATCCTCGTCCTGCTGTTTCCACTCCTTCATCTCGCCTTCCAGCTTATCCATCTCGTTCTCAAGCATATCTGCGTAACGGCAGGTAATGCGGGTCTCGCCGGGGATAACCTTGTCGATGACCTCCTGATTCATAGGCTTTACGGTCTGGCCGTACTCGCCGCGCAGGACCGCCTTTGTCTCCTTGGTGGCCATCTTGTATCTCTCGCCCATCAGCACATTGAACACTGCCTGGGTGCCCACGATCTGGGAGGAAGGCGTAACAAGAGGGGGCTCGCCCAGGTCTTTGCGCACCTTGGGAATCTCCTTAAGCACGTCGTAATATCTGTCCTCCGCGTTCTGCTCCTTCAGCTGGCTCACCATGTTGGAAAGCATGCCGCCGGGCACCTGATAGAGCAGCGTCTTGATATCAACGCCCATCACCTTGGGATTGAGCAGACCGTTCTTGAGGCACTCATCCCTGTAAGGACGGAAGTAATCTGCGATCTCCGCCAGAAGATTCTGATCGAAGCCTGTATCGTAGGGCGTTCCCTTGAAGGTCTCCACCATCACCTCGGTAGCGGGCTGTGAGGTTCCCATCGCGAAGGGGCTCATGGCGGTGTCGATTACGTCCACGCCGGCCTCCACAGCCTTCAGGTAAGTCATTCCGGCCACGCCGGAGGTATAATGGGTATGAAGCTGAATCGGAAGCTTTGTGGCGCTCTTCATAGCGGAGATCAGCTCCGCCGCCTTGTAGGGCACCAGCAGACCTGCCATGTCCTTGATGCAGATGGAATCCGCGCCCATCTCCTCAATCTTCTTTGCCATGTCGGTCCAGTATTCCAGCGTGTAGGCGTCTCCCAGCGTATAGGACAGCGCTACCTGCGCATGGCCTCTGCCCTCCTGCTGCTTCATCCGGTTGGTGGCGTTTACGGCCTCCTGCAGATTGCGCAGATCGTTCAGGCAGTCAAAGATACGGATGATATCGATTCCGTTTGCGATGGATTTCTGTACGAAAGCGTCCACCACATCGTCCGCATAGGGTCTGTAGCCCAGAATGTTCTGGCCGCGGAACAGCATCTGGAGCTTCGTTTTCTTAAAGCGGTCGCGCAGCTTCCTGAGACGGTCCCAGGGATCCTCCTTTAAGAAGCGCAGAGAGGCGTCAAAGGTAGCGCCGCCCCAGCATTCTACAGAGTGATATCCGACCTGATCCATTTTCTCTGCAATGGGAAGCATAAACTCGGTTGGCATTCTGGTGGCGATCAGGGATTGATGGGCGTCACGCAGAACGGTTTCCGTAATTTTAATCGGTTTTTTAACTTGTTCTGACATTGCGTATTTCCTCCATAATGATTTTTGTAACTGCTATGCGCTATAAGACATAGATGAATGTGCCTGCCGTCGGGCATCGTCCCGGCTGTATCAGAATACGCCGAAGATCGCCATGAAGGTTCCGGCTGCCACGGCGGTGCCGATCACGCCGGCAACGTTGGGGCCCATGGCATGCATGAGCAGGAAGTTGGTGGGATCGGCCTGGGCTCCTACCTTCTGGGAGACACGGGCCGCCATAGGCACCGCGGACACGCCGGCGGAACCGATCAGCGGGTTCACCTTGCCCTTTGTGGCAATGCACATGATCTTGCCGAAGATTACGCCGGCAGCCGTGCCGAACATAAACGCGATCAGGCCCAGCGCAACAATCTTAAGGGTATCCAGGTTCAGGAACGCTTCCGCGCTGGTGGTAGCGCCCACGGAAGTTCCCAGCAGAATGACCACAATATACATCAGCGCGTTGGAGGCGGTCTCCTGCAGCTGTCTCACCACACCGGACTCCCGGAAGAGGTTGCCCAGCATCAGCATACCGACCAGGGGTGCCGTGGTGGGAAGGATCAGGCAGACCACAATGGTGACAACGATGGGAAAGAGGATCTTCTCCAGCTTTGTCACGGGGCGCAGCTGCGCCATCTTAATTTTCCGCTCCTTCTCCGTGGTCAAGAGCTTCATGATGGGCGGCTGGATAATGGGCACAAGCGACATGTAGGAGTACGCCGCCACCGCGATGGGTCCCAGGATTGCGGTCTGTCCCAGCTTTCCGGCCAGGAAGATGGAGGTGGGGCCGTCCGCGCCGCCGATGATGGAGATAGCGGCCGCAGCCATATCGTTAAAGCCCATCCAGATCGCGCCGAAGTACGCGGCAAAGATACCGAACTGCGCCGCTGCTCCCAGAAGAAAGCTCTTGGGATTTGCGATCAGCGGGCCGAAGTCCGTCATGGCGCCCACGCCCATGAAGATCAGGGAGGGCAGAATCGCCAGTTCGTCCAGTTTATAGAAATAGTACAGCAGGCCGCCGGTACCGTTTGCGGCGTCCTCCGCGTGAAGCATGATGTCGGGATAAATGTTCACCAACAGCATACCGAAGGCTATCGGAAGCAGGAGCAGTGGCTCAAACTCATGACGGATAGCCAGATAAAGGAAGAAGCATGCAACCAGTATCATGACGTAGTTTCCCCAGGTCAGGTTGAAAAACGCCGTCTGATGAAGCAGGTTGTTCAGCGTAGAGCCTATATATTCCATTTGTTCCTCTTTTCTGCTGCCGTCAGGCAGCTTTTAATGTTTCATTCTTCTGCCGGACTTCAGTTCATGGTTGCAAGCAGAGCGCCTGCCTCCACAGCGTCGCCCACGGACACGTTGATGCTTGCCACGGTTCCGTCCTGGGGAGCCACAACAGGGATTTCCATCTTCATTGCCTCGATAATGACAACGGCATCCCCGGCCTTCACAGCCTGGCCTGCGCTTGCTTCAATCTTGAACACCTTGCCTGCCGCGCCGGCCTCGATCTTCACGCTGCCTGCCGCGCCGGAAGCTTTGGGCGCTGCTGCGGGTGCGGCCTTGGGAGCCGCCTTGGGCGCCGCGGGTGCCTTTACAGGTGCGGGTGCTCCTGAAGACGCGCCCTCTTCCACTACTACATCATATACGTTGCCATTTACGGTGATGGTATAATTTTTCATGTTTTTCTCTCCTTCTGCCGTCTCTGCGGCTCTAAGCATATAATCTTATGATTGCTTTTTCTTCTTTAACGAAGCCTTCTGATGGAACGCACCACGAAGCCGTCGGCGGATGCCGACCCCTCGTAAGCCGCCACGGCAGCTGCGATGACCGCAGCCAGCTCCAGATCGTCTCCCGTCGTTTCCTCCTGGGTCTCGATCTGAGTCACCGCATTGTCAACGCCTGCGGCGGGAGCGCCCGCAGCCTTTGCGGCCTCCTTCTGCGCGGCTTTGTTCTGAAACCGCCCCACCAGCTTAAAGCAGGAAATAATGCAGCTGATCAGGATCAGCACCGCAAACACCGTTCCCATTCCGATCAGGGTGTTCAGCGCCGCACCGGTCATCAGCTCACCCATGGTGGACGTGGGGTTCAGGGAAGCGGACTCCAGCCGAAAGAACATGTCGTTGGAAAAGATCACTTCCGCCGTGGCGTTCTTTTTCTCTCCGTTCACCTGCACGTTCACGACGATCTGGTCGCCGTCTATCTCTGCCTCCGCGTCGCCCACGGACAGAATAGATCCCATATCCTTCAGAGCGGACCGAAAGGAATCCACCGCCTTGTATACGGCATAGCCGTCAACGTCAAAGAGCACCTGCTGATATACGTTGTACTGGTTGCTCTGCACAAGAGTCGCTATCTCTTCCATGGTGTATCCGTCAAAGTAACCGTCGTAGTTCTCCGTCGTGTACATCTGTATCATGGGCACAACGATCTGGGCGGCTAAAAGTTTGGCCGAATCCACCTTCTGCTGTTCGTATTCCGTCAGCGTCTTTTCACTGCCGCAGGCGGTCAGTCCGAAGACGCAGGCGAGCATACATACGAATGTCAATAATTTCTTCATCTCTGCTATCACCTTTCTATACGGTTCCGTGCTTTTTATCCGGACGGTCCTCGCTCTTGGTAAAGAGCATCTCAAAGGCGCCGATGACATACTTTCTGGTGTCAGCCGGCTCCACGATCTGGTCCACATACCCTCTCCGGGCAGCGCTTCCCGCGCTCAGCTTCAGCGCGTCGTACTCCGCCGCCTTCGCGTCGATCACATCCGCGCCCTGTCCCTCGTACATGATCTTGGCCGCAAGCCTGCCATCCATCGTCCCGATCTGGGCATCCGGCCACGCCATGGTGATATCCGCGCCGATCGCCTTGGAATTCATTACGATTCCCGCAGTTCCCATAGCCTTTCCTACGATCACGTTCACCTTCGGCACGGTGGCATGCGCCAGCGCATAGGTCAGCTTCGCCGCCGCCTTCGCGATCTTCTTCTCAGAGTCGATGGTCGCCTTGTATCCCCTGACATTGGTAAGCGTCAGCACCGGAATCTCGAAGGCGTCACAGAAGTTCACGAAATCGGCCGCCTTCTCGCAGCCCTCCGCAGACAGAACATCGTCCAGCTTCTCCGTCACGGCGCCTTCCTCGTCGCAGATTTCGCTGCGGTTTGCCACGGCGCCCACCGTCACGCCGTCCAGCCGCAGGAAGCCTGTCACCATGTCCTTGGCGAATCCTGCCTTCACCTCAAAGAAATCATTGTCATCCGCAAGGATGGAAAGCGCTGCGCCGGTATCCTTCGCACAGTTTTCCATCTCCCCATTCACGCGGTTTAAGTCGTCCCGGCATTCCACAATATACGTGCCCTCTCCGTTATTCGCCGGCAGGAACGCGATCAACTCTCTCACCTTGGCGAGCAGGGACGCCTCATCGGCCGTCACATCCACGATGCCGCACTCCTGTGTCTGGAAGGCAGCGGAGGAGGAATCGCACTTCGTGATCACGTTGCCGTCCAGCGCGTTGGGGGCGTTCACAAACAGCTTTGCGTTCTTCTCCTCCATAAAGGTAAAGTCCGTCAGAGTGGGGAAAAGGGCAAGTCCGCCTCCGCAGCTGCCAAGGATCACCGTCACCTGCGGGATCACGCCGGATGCAAGCGTCTGCTTCCTGTAGATCGTTCCGAACGCATTCAGCGCATCCGAAGCCTCCTGAAGCCTCATGCCTGCGGAATCGATCAGACCGATGACGGGGGAACCCGTCTTCACAGCCAGGTCGTAAAGGTTCACGATCTTCCTGGCATGCATTTCTCCCACGGTTCCGTTCATGACCGAAACATCCTGGCTGTACACATACACAGGCTTCCCGTCTATGACGCCGTAACCGGTGATACAGCCGTCAGAGGGAGTTTCATCTGGTTTCATGTTGAAGTCGGTGGCCCTTGCGGTGACAAGTCCGCCGATCTCAACGAAACTGTTGTCGTCGAGTAAAGCGTTGATCCTTTGACTCGCTTTTGAAGTAGTACTCATGCTTTCAGTCCTCCGTTTATGAATGAATAAATAAAGACAGATCAACACAGAGATAACGGCGGCTGGGCCACTACCTCCATGAATAATAACGGTACTAGTATAACATGAAAATTGCCGCTCGCAAAGGAGGAATTTCAATTTTTGCTAAATTTTTTCATCCCTATGCCGATAAATACATTGAAAGGACCATACAGACACTATTGAAATATACATCCAAGGAGGGATCAACGCAGCAAACGGATTGCAGAGCAGTTTCATGGTGTACCCGGTTCAAATGGTTTCCAGGCCTTCCGGCTTAAAGCGCGAAAAGGGCCGCTCCGGACACAGACGTCCGGCCCCTTCAGGCGTTTCCGGCTTTGGCCGTCTTCTGGAAGAGGAAGTGGAAAAAAGCTGTCCGGCTGAGTGCCACGTTGTCACCTATGACGCCAGCTGTCAGCTCAAAACCTACTCCTACCGCTCCAGAGATTACACCTTCTGAACCGCCGGGGCGGGGCATGGGCGAAAGCTTATGCCCCGTTCTGGCTTACATGGTATCCGTTTCAGCCCGCGCCATGCGCAAAGCCCGGCCGCGGCCTCACATCAGAAACCGTTTCAGCACCTGGACGACGCACCAGCGCAGGTCGATTTTCTCCACCCCGTCGACGGTGACGATATCTTCCGTCCGGTAGACTTTCCCGTCCACGCTGTATTCCACCGTTCCCACCTTCATGCCCCGCTCCACCGGCGCCGTCAGGCTCTTCCTCACGCTGTAGGTAACGTCTATGGTCTCGTCCTCCCGCATCAGGAGGCCTGTGCCGCCCCCTTCCTCCGCATCCTCCCGCGGTCTTTCCAGCTTCAGGGAGATCCATGCCGTTTCCCCCAGAATGTCCGTGGTTCCCAGGGAAACGGGGATGGGCTCCAGCCTTCCCTCGTCAAAGGCGACATCCTTCTCCAGAAAGCTCTTAAAGCGGTAGTTCTCCATGCCGTACTGCATCAGCTTTCTGGTATCGCTCCACTTGTACGACTTGTTGTTGGGCCACCCGCATGCCAGAAGCGCCACGATAAAGGTCCTGCCCTCGCTCTCCAGCGCCCCCACGTAACAGTACCCCGCCTTGTTGGTAAACCCTGTCTTGCCGCTCAGCGCTCCGTCCATCATGTTCAGGAAGGCATTATGGTTTACGCAGGAGAATGTTCTGCCATTGGCCGAAAAACTGTAAGCGGGCGTCTGGGTGATCGCCAGGAAATCCCCGCTCTTCTCCGATCCCCTGATACAGTACGCCATGATTTTTGCCAGCTCCGCCGCCGTGGTGCAGTGCTCCTTCTGCATCGTCGTCTGGTCCGGCAGCACCACCTCTTCCGTAGCGTCCAGCCCGTTTGGCGTGATAAACCAGGTATCCACGCATCCAAGCTGGGCCGCCTTCCCATTCATCAGCCCTGCAAAGGCCGCCACCGCCTGTCTGCTCTCCTCCGACGTGTACTCGCATACCGGCTTCTCCTTCTGCTCCCCGGCCAGCAGTTTTCTGCCCACGTGCTCCGCCAGGGCCACCGCGGAATCGTTATGGGATTCCAGCATCAGCGAATACAAAAGATCCCTGACCGTATACGTCTCCCCTTTTCTGATGTTCAGCTTTACCTGGGGCATCCCCGCCGCGTAGGAGGACACCGTCAGCGTCTCGTCTAAGGATGCGTTCTCCAGAACGATGATACAGGTCATGATCTTCGTCGTGCTTGCCATGGCCATGGGGGTGTCCGCATTCCTGCCGTAGAGCACACGCCCCGAGTCCGCGTCCAGAAGCACCGCCGCCGTGGCGTACAGCGTAAGTTCCTCCGATGCGCCCACAGATACCGGAACCGCCGTCCATAAGAAAAAAAGAGCAAAGAAAAAGCCTCCCAACCGTTTTTTCATCCACATGTTCCAACCTTTGGAATCGGATTTACAACAGTATATGAGGCAGTTTGTTCCATTTATGTTTCATGGCAGGTCCGATTTGGGGCCATGCCTGCAGGAAGGTCAGACATCCAGCTGCAGCTGGACCTCCGCTTCCGCCTGCTGCTTAAATTCCTCTATCTGAACCGGGTTCAGCTCCGGAAGCTCCTCCAGGCTGGCAACGCCGAAGCTTCGCAGGAACTGCTCTGTTGTGCCGAAAAGCAGCGGCCTTCCCGGCGCGTCCAGCCTGCCAAGCTCCGTGATGAGATCATACTCCAGCAGCTTGTTGATGGCATGGTCACAGCTCACCCCCCTGATCCGCTCCACCTCAATCCTTGTGATGGGCTGTTTGTAGGCGATGATGGAAAGCGTCTCCAGCACGGTATCCGTCAGCGTCATCTTCCTCGGCGCCTTTGCAATTTTAATCAGGTATTCGTACATTTCCGCCTTGGTACACAGCTGAACCGAGTTGTCAAGCCTGGTGAGCGCGATTCCCCGGTCCTGCCCGGCATAACGCTGTGCCATCCCGTCAAGGATCTCACCGGTGGTCCTTACATCCTCTTCTATCACATCGGCCAGTCTGCTTATTTCCACGGATTCCCCCATGGCAAACAGTACCGCTTCCAGCACTGCCTCCGCTTTCGTCCTGTCCATTTTTCTCTCCTTTTTGCGCCGTCAGGCCACGTTCGAGGTGATCATGATATCATCAAAAAGCTTCTCCTGGCTGATCAGAATTTTCCCCGTCTTCATCAGCTCAAGAATAATGAGAAAGGTGACGATGACCTCCATTCTGCTGGACTGCTTTTCCATCAGCTTCCGGAAGCTGAATGTCCTGTGTTCCCGGGCATAGGCTTCCACATACAGCGTCTTCGCCTCCATGTCGATCTCATCCTTTTCAATATTGCCATACCGGCTGCGGATGGGGTCGATCTTATCCTCCTGCCGCTTCACGATGGACTGAAAGATCTCATGAAGCTTTGTCAGCGTCATGTCCCCCACAAGCTCCTCATAATCAACGGGCTGTCTGTAGGCGGCTACTTCCTCCGGAAGCGCCTGACTGCGGTACATGTTCCTTGCGGCATCCACCTGACGGTCCCGCAGCTCCAGCGACATGCACTTATACATCTTATACTCCAGCAGCTTCTGCACCAGCTCCGCCCTGGGATCTTCCTCCTCGCCCTCTTCGTCCGTCTCCTTGGGCAGCAGCATACGGCACTTGATATCGATCAATGTTGCGGCCATGACAAGAAATTCGCTCATCACGTTCATGTCTTCCGTTTCCAGCTGCCGGATATAATCCAGATACTGCGCTGTGATCTCCACGATGGGGATATCGTATATGTCCACTTTATTTTTGTCGATCAGGTGAAGCAGAAGGTCCAGGGGGCCTTCAAACACCTCCAGTTTTACAGGTATCGCCATAGTCTTTTTCTCCGCCAGTTATTTATTGTACCGTTTTTGGCGCCGCATTTCAAGAAAAATGTTTGTCCGGCCGCGGCTCAGGATCCGGCTGCGGTTCAAAATCCACGATCCACAGCTCCGCAGGATTGAAAAGACGGACGGGAATCGTATGCATTCCCAGGCCTCGGCTGAGCAGCATGGTGCTTTTCCCCTCATGAAAAACACCGCCGTCGTATCGCGGGAACAGCCTGATTCCCGGGGAAAGAACGCCCCGGTTTAAAAACGGGATCCTCACAACACCGCCGTGGACATGTCCGGAGACCACAAGATCCGCCCCCCATTTTGCATACATGGGAAAATAGTCGGGATTGTGGGCGAGCAGGACTGTGTACAGGTCTCCGGGGGCCTGTCCCAGAAGATTCGTCATGTAATCCTCCGGCATCTGCCGGACCTGGAACCGGCGGTAAAACTCCTTCCCGATCTCGGCGCCGCAGACGGCAATGCCGTACTCCGCCAGAACCGCCTTTTCATTGACCAGAGGTTCGATCCCAAGCGCCGCCAGGGCCTCCCCGTATCTTAGTGCCATATCCCCGTAGGTTTCCGGATAAAGCTTCATCCTGTGCTCATGGTTGCCGTTCCCGTAATAGACGGGGTACTCCCCGGCCAGCTCCCCGAGAAGCTTTACCGCCGACTCCAGGCTCTTTCCCGGCCGGGCAGTCACAAGATCGCCCGCCACCAGAATAAGATCCGGCTTCTGTTTCCGGATTTCCTGAAGAAGCCGCTCGTTGCCGCTGCCGTACTGCTTGTTGTGCAGATCCGCCAGCACCGCCGCCCTGACATGCTTTCGTACCCTTTTGTCCGCCACCGTAAGCTTACGCACCACAAAGCGGTTGCTGTCATACAGTGCCACCCACAGGAGCGCGACAGCCGCCGCTCCCAGAATTGTAAGTAAGATATCCGTCATTTTTTCCTCGTTTTCCCGTCTTCCCGGCGGACAGACAGCGGCCGGTTCTCCCCCGGCCCCGTCCTGCCCCACAGGCTCCTTACCCATGATTTCTAAGCATTACAACAGAAACCCATTCCAGACCTTCTTTAAGTAATCCAGATACCCGGCCTTCTCCACGGTATCCGCATAGAGGATCGGCACGCTGCCAATCTCCGTACCGTTTAAATAATATCTGGCGTTTCCCGCCTGGCCTCCCTCTTTCACCGGCGCCTGCACGCCCTCGGGAAGATCCAGCACCTTCACCACCTTCGACAGGTCGCTTCCCTGGGTGTCAAGATAGCGGAACTCTCCGAAAAACACCAGTCCTACCTCTTCCTCCACCCCTTTTTCCACCTTCAGAGGCGCGATGTCCTCCGCGTTGGAGTCTATGTACAGATCACAGACATTGAAGCCGTAAGTCAGAAGCGTCTGGGCGTCGGAGACGCGGTGGGCGTTGTCCGGCGCCCCCATGACAACCGCGATCAGATCGATCCCGTCCTTGCTCGCAGTGGCGGACAGACAGAACATCGCCTTTGAGGTGGATCCGGTCTTCAAGCCGGTGGCATACTGGTACTGCTTCAGCAGCTTGTTCGTACTGCTCAAGGTAAATTTAACCGTACCCTGGGGCGTCTCATGGACAATGTCCTCCATCCAGATCGTGGTATATTTAAAAATATCGGGATGCTTTGTGGTCAGCTCCCGGGACATAATCGCCACATCCCTCGCCGTGGAATAGTGGTTGTCGGAATCGGTCAGTCCGCTGCAGTCCTCAAAGTGGGTATCCGTCATCCCCAGCTCCTGCGCTCTCCTGTTCATCAGTTCCACAAAGGCTTCCTCGCTCCCGGCAATATGTTCCGCCACGGCAACGCTGGCGTCATTTCCCGAGGCCACCGCGATGCATTTGATCATAGTGTCCAGCGTCTGGGTCTCATTCTGGGCCAGATACACCTGAGAACCGCCCATGGAACTGGCATGTTCGCTGACGATCACCTGATCCGACAGGCTGACCTTTCCCGCGTCGATGGCCTCAAACGTCAAAAGCAGCGTCATGATCTTTGTGATGCTGGCGGGGCTTCTTCTCTCCGTCGCATTCTGCTCGTATATCACCTGCCCTGTGGAGCTCTCGATGAGAATCACAGAGGGCGCCGAGACCGTTACCACTGAATTTGTTGTGACGGCGGCATCCGCGTTTACCGGCATCACAGGGATCGCGGCCATGATCCATATTGCCGCTGTCAACACCGCCGTTAAGAACTTTTTTGCATACATAGCTCTTTTCTCCAGACTGCTTTGCTGCCGTCCTCAGAACGGCAGCCTTTTATTAAAGGATATGTCTTCTCCGGTTTTTTAGAACAAGAGCCCGTATGCCGCATTCCGTGTACAGAAAACCCCCGGCCGCACGGCCGAGGGTCAACTCATGACTTCAGTTAGTTGTATTTGCGTTTTCTGGCAGCCTCAGACTTCTTTTTCCGCCTTACGCTGGGCTTCTCATAGTGCTCGCGCTTGCGGATCTCCTGCTGAATACCAGCCTTGGCACAGCTCCTCTTAAAACGGCGCAGCGCGCTGTCAAGAGTCTCGTTTTCCTTTACGATCACATTAGACATTTTCCCCGACCTCCCTTCAGTCCCACACGCATTCGACTGATTGGGTTAATATTATGTATTGCGTCTGCACATACACAATTGATATTATAAACACAAAACCTGATTCCGTCAACCACTTTTTAAAAAATATGGAAAAATCTGTGAGACGAAGTGCCCCTTCGTCCCGGGGCCGTCCTACTGGATCTGCCCCTCCAGAACCCTGGCCGCCTCCGCGATAGCAGCCGGGATACCCGCGGGATTCTTTCCCCCCGCCTGGGCCATGCCGGGGCGTCCGCCCCCGCCGCCGCCCACAAGAGACGCGATTCCCTTGATCAGATTTCCCGCGTGGGCGCCCATCGCCTGCGCGCCTTCTGTCGCCATGGCGATCAGATTCACTCTGCCCTCCTGCCCGGACAGAAGCACCACAACACCCTCGCCCAGCCTGGATTTCAGCTGGTCTCCAAGATCCCTCAGTCCGTTCATATCCACGCCGTCCACGCTGGTGGCAAGCAGCTTCACACCCTTTACCTCCACAGCCTGATCGATCACATCTCCCAGCGCTTCCCTTGCTGCTCTGGCTTTCAGGGATTCCAGTTCGCCGGACAGGCTCTTTACCTCCGCCATCAGGCGGCCGCAGCGGTCCACAAGGGTTGCGGGCGTCGCCTTAACCGTCTTTGCCGCCTCCTCCAGCGTCCGTTCCATCTCCTTATAATACCGGAGCACACCGTTTCCGGTCAGCGCCTCGATCCTGCGCACGCCTGCCGCCACGCCGTTCTCGGAAAGGATCTTAAAGGCCGAGATCACACCGGTATTCGCCACATGGGTGCCGCCGCAGAACTCCACGGAAAAATCCCCCATCTTCACTACCCGGACCGTCTCGCCGTACTTTTCCCCAAACAGCGCCATGGCGCCGGTCTTTCTCGCTTCCTCAATGGGAAGAACCTCCGTCACCACCGGAAGATTTTCCGCGATCTTCTCATTGACGATGGTCTCCACCTTCTCCAGCTCTTCTTTCGTCATCGCCGTAAAGTGGCTGAAGTCAAACCGCAGCCTGTCCCCGTCCACATAAGAGCCGGCCTGTTCCACGTGGGTGCCAAGGACCTCCCGCAGCGCCTTGTGCAGAAGGTGGGTCGCGCTGTGGTTCTTGCAGGTGTCCGCTCTCTTTGCCGCGTCCACGGTCAGGGTAACGGCATCTCCCGTTCTGATCATGCCCCTTGTGACGGTGCCGATATGCCCAACCTTTCCGCCCATCAGCTTTATGGTGTCCTTCACCTCAAAGGTTCCGTCCGCCGCGGTAATGATACCGGTATCCGCGTTCTGGCCGCCCATGGTGGCGTAAAACGGCGTCTCCTCCACGATGATGGTTCCGGTCTGGCCGTCCGTGAGGGCCTCCACAAGCTCCGTCTCAGTGGTCAGCACGGTCACCCTGGATTGGTGCTGCAGCCTGTCATAGCCCACAAATGTCGTCGTCACCGAAGGGTCTATGGATTCGTACACGGTGACGTCGGCTCCCATGTAGTTCGTCACCTTTCTCGCCTTGCGGGCGGTCTCCTTCTGCTGCTGCATACAGACGCCGAATCCGGCCTCGTCGATGGTAAAGCCCTTCTCCCCAAGGATTTCCTCCGTCAGATCCGTGGGAAATCCATAAGTGTCATACAGCCGGAATACATTCTCGCCGGACAGCTCCGTAATGCCGTCCGCCTTCATCTCCTCTTCCATCTGCGAAAGGATGGTCAGGCCCTGGTCGATGGTTCTGTCGAACTTGTCTTCCTCCTGTGTCAGCACGTTCAGGATGAACGCCTTTTTCTCCTCCAGCTCTGGGTAGCCGTCGCGGCACTCTTCGATCACAGTCTCGCTCAAACGTGCCATAAACTTATCCTGAATGCCGAGCAGCCTTCCGTGTCTCGCCGCCCGCCGGATCAGCCGCCGGAGCACATATCCCCTTCCCTCGTTGGACGGCATGATTCCGTCGCTGATCATAAAGGTAGTGGAGCGGATATGATCGGTAATCAGGCGGATGGAGACATCCGTCCTGTCGTCTTTTCTGTATTCCACGCCCGCTATGGAGCAGATCCGGTCGCGGATGGCCTTCATGGTATCAATGTCGAACACGGAGTCCACATCCTGCACCACCACCGCCAGACGCTCCAGGCCCATGCCGGTATCAATGTTCTTCTGCTTCAGCTCCGTATAATTTCCTTTTCCGTCGTTGTCGAACTGCGTAAACACGTTGTTCCAGACTTCCATGAACCGATCACAGTCGCATCCCACCTTGCAGTCGGGTTTTCCGCATCCGTATTTTTCCCCTCTGTCGTAATAGATCTCGGAACAGGGACCGCAGGGGCCCGCTCCGTGCTCCCAGAAGTTATCGCACTTGCCGTTTTCATCCCGGTAGAACCGCGTGATCTTTTCGGCGGGCACGCCGATCTCCTTCGTCCAGATCTCAAAGGCTTCGTCGTCCTCACAGTAGATGGAGGGATAAAGCCGCTCCGGATCCATACCCACAACTTTTGTCAGAAACTCCCAGCTCCACGCGATAGCCTCATGTTTAAAATAGTCCCCGAAGGAAAAGTTTCCCAGCATTTCAAAGAACGTAAGGTGCCTGGCGGTCTTTCCTACATTTTCGATATCGCCGGTGCGCACACACTTCTGGCAGGTGGTCACACGGCGTCTGGGCGGAATCTCCTGTCCCGTAAAATACGGCTTTAAGGGCGCCATGCCGGAGTTGATGATCAGCAGGCTGTTGTCGTTGTGGGGCACCAGGGAAAAGCTGTTCATTTTCAGGTGTCCCTTTTCTTCAAAAAAATTCAGAAACATTCTTCTCAGTTCGTTCACGCCGTATGGCTTCATGGCTTTCTTCCCTCCCTGCCCGCTGCCGCGGGCATTTCCTTAACCTTTTGCGCTTTTATGAGCTTTTTGTCAAAAGTCAAATTTATCCGCAAAGTAAGCATCCAGATCCGCGATGGCGACCCTCTCCTGCTCCATGGAATCGCGGAAACGGACGGTCACGCAGCCATCGGTCTCGGAATCAAAATCATAGGTGACGCAGAAGGGCGTTCCGATCTCGTCCTGCCGGCGGTATCTCTTTCCGATGTTGCCCCTGTCGTCAAACTCACAGTTATACTTTTTCGTAAGCGCGGCGTAGACCTTCTCCGCACCCTCGTTGAGCTTTCTGGAGAGAGGAAGCACACCGATCTTCACCGGCGCAAGCGCGGGATGGAACCGAAGCACGGTACGCATATCTCCGCCTTCCAGCTCTTCCTCGTCGTAGGCGGAGCACAGAAAGGCCAGCACTACCCTGTCCGCGCCGAGAGACGGCTCGATCACATAAGGTATGTACCTTTCATTTTTCTCGTCGTCAAAATAGCTCAGATCCTCGCCGGAGGTATTTGCATGCTGGGTCAGATCATAGTCCGTCCTGTCCGCTATGCCCCACAGCTCTCCCCAGTCGAAGGGGAACTTAAATTCGATGTCCGTTGTCCCCTTGCTGTAGAAGGAAAGCTCCTCCGGGGAATGATCGCGGAGCCGGATCTCCTCCTCCTTTATGCCAAGAGACAAAAGCCAGTCGCGGCAGAACCCTCTCCAATACTGGAACCACTCCAGGTCCGTGCCGGGTTCACAGAAGAACTCCAGCTCCATCTGCTCAAACTCTCTCGTGCGGAAGGTAAACTGTCCCGGCGTGATCTCGTTCCGGAAGGATTTTCCGATCTGGGCGATGCCGAAGGGGATCTTCTTCCGGGAAGTCCTCTGTACGTTCTTAAAGTTGACAAAAATGCCCTGTGCCGTCTCCGGGCGCAGGTAAATGGTATCCTTCGCGTCCTCCGTGACGCCCTGGAACGTCTTGAACATCAGGTTAAACTGGCGGATATCGGTAAAATTGTGCCTGCCGCACTTAGGACAGGGAATGTTTTTCTCATCGATGAATGCCTTCATCTGCTCCTGGGTCCAGCCGTCCACGCTGCCCTCCAGCTCCACGCCGTTTTCCTCACAGAAATCCTCGATCAGTTTGTCCGCCCGATACCGCTCATGGCATTCCTTACAATCCATCAGCGGGTCGGAGAAGCTTCCCAGATGCCCGCTGGCCACCCAGGTCTGGGGATTCATCAGGATAGCGCAGTCCACGCCCACATTATAGGGGTTTTCCTGAACGAATTTCTTCCACCACGCTCTCTTTACATTGTTCTTCAGCTCCACGCCAAGATTGCCGTAATCCCAGGTATTGGCCAGACCGCCGTAAATCTCCGAGCCCGGGTACACAAACCCTCTTGCCTTTGCCAGTGTTTTAATCTTTTCCAGTGATTTTTCCATCTGTTCTTCCTGTCTGCGCGCTGCCACGCGCCATCATCAAGGATCCGGACACGCTAATTTTATCCGGCGCCTGTTTTTTTGTAACCGTCCCTCCGGCTGTCCCGGAAGCGCCCTTTTGCAGGCCAATGCAGATCCGGCGCGCGGCCCCGCAGACGGCCTGTACCGAACTGCCGCTATTTTTTCAGGAGGATGTACAGCGGCTGGGACACATTCTCTGCCGTCCAGATCATCTCCACGCTTCCGTCTTTCTGTACGCCTGCGCCCTCACTGACATATTCCGCCTTATACGGACAGTAAATCGCGAGACCCGTCTCTTCCGCTTCTCCTTCGGTCCGCCCGCCGGGGCAGTAGATCACGACATGCTTTCCCAATTCTCCGGCAACCTCGGTCCAGAGCGCAGCTGTTCCGTTCTCTGCGTCATACATCGTCACGCCCCCGTAACCCTGCTGGATGGCTTCCGCCACCGTGCCGTAAAACAGCGTTTCATCTTTCCTCATAAAATCTTGATAGCTGTCCGTGCCGTCAAAGGAGCACTCCACCACAATGCCGCTGCCGCCGTCCTGTGCCGCGCTGACCTTCTCTACCTTTACAGCCTCACTTTTTTTCGCAGATCCGCAGAATCTTGCGGCCTCCTCCCTTACCATGACCTCCAGCTCAGAGAGACTGTAATAGGATTTGTCAAACTCGCCCACCATATAGGCCGTCACATTTCCTTTCGAGTTGATGACCAGAGTGGTTTCCTCTATCCTGTCCGGGACCTTCTGCCCGCATCCCGCAAGCAGAAGGGCAGCTGCGCCAAAAGCCGCCGCAAGCCTTCCATATCTCTTCATCTGTCAGACTCCTCGCTTTATGGGATTATTTGCACGGCCTCAGCCGTCCGTGCCAAACCATTGTATCAAAAACAATCTTTTTTTTCAACAGAGAGTTTGCAGAACCTCAAGACTTCTGAACCTGTGCCCCACAAACCGCTTCATGTACTCCTCCGACACCTGCCTGAGTTCTTCCAGCACACTGTCCTTCACCGTAAAGGTGTAAAGCTTTTCCAGCGGGCTGCTTGCTATGTACCTGAGGCAGTACACCGTGGACTCCTCCAGCTGCCTGTCCCCGGGCGGACCGGGAAACTCGCCGTTTACCGCGATGGTCCTGCACTCAAACACGCACCTTACCAGGGCGTTTGGCAGAGATCCGGCGCAGAGGGCCCGAAGGGACTGATACAGCAGCTTCATCATTTCCCTCTCGTCATTGTTTTCCCTGGTGCAATAATCCGCCACCTCCGCAAAATACATACCGTAACAGGCGCCTACGTAATCCGACCTGAGCTCTTCAAAATAATTTTGAATATCCGCCTCCGCCACCGTGTAGGAGGTCTTTCCCTCGTAAAGTTTAAATTTGCCGAAGGCAAAGGGGTCCGTCGCCGCCGCAAGCCTGCTGCCCGGCTTTCTCGCCCCCTTCGCGAAGGCTGACAGCTTACCGCGCTCCCTCGTCAAAAGACTGATACGCTTGTCGTACTCTCCCGCCGGGCTCTGCTTCAGCACGATCCCCGTCACCCATATATACTCCTGCATGACTGCTTTCCCTGGCCTTTTCCCCTCTCTGTTCTTTCTGTCCCCTGCTGGAGACAAATGCCAGATAATCCTCTATCCTGCCGCTGCTTTCAAACTGCTTCCAGTATTCCAAGTCCATTACAGATCCCCCTAATCCCGTTGTAATCGCAGGCTGGTCCGCCTTCCTTCAAACCGTCTTATTCCCGGTGGAACCGCCGCATCAATAGGGTCTGCAATTTCATTTTTTCTATTCGCCGCCCGCCACATCTTTCGGGTCATATCCATAATTTTTCAGATAAAGATCGCTGTCCCGCCAGTCCTTTCTCACCTTGACCCAAAGCTTCAGATTCACCTGCTCTTCCAGCATCTTTTCCGCGTCCCGGCGCGCCGCGGTGCCGATCCTTTTCAGCATCTGTCCTCCCTTGCCGATGATCATTCCCTTGTGGGATTCCCGCTCGCAGACAATGGCGGCGTCTATATGCCAGATCCCATCCTTCTCCTGCATGTTTTCCACGGTGACCGCTATGCCGTGGGGGATCTCATCCTCCATAAGCCGCAGCGCCTTCTCCCGGATCATCTCTGCGACGATCTGGCGCATGGGCTGGTCCGTGACCGTGTCCTCATCGTAATAGGCAGGTCCAAAGGGAAGATACTGAAAAATGCATTTTATCAGTTCCTCCGTATTCCGTCCCCTCAGCGCGGACACCGGGACGATCTCACAGAAGTCGAACGCCTTCCTGTACACGTCGATAAATTCCGGAATTTCTTCCTTTTTCACGGTATCCGCCTTGTTGATCACCAGGATCACCGGGGTCTTTACCTGTTTCAGCTTCTCCAGGATATGCCGCTCTCCGGCGCCGATAAATTTTGTGGGCTCCACAAGGAATAAAATTACATCCACCTGCTTCAGCGCATTTTCCGCGGCGCTCACCATGTAGCTGCCCAGCTTGTTTCTGGCCTTGTGGATTCCGGGCGTATCGAGGAACACGATCTGGCCCTCCTGGGTGGTCAGCACGGTCCGGATTCGGTTTCTGGTGGTCTGCGGCTTGCTGGAGGTGATGGCAATCTTCTGGCCGATCAGCCGGTTCATCAGCGTGGACTTTCCCACATTCGGCCGGCCGATCAGCGTCACGAATCCGGATCTGTAAGATGATTTCTCCTTCATATGATTCCTCTCCGTCTTTCGTCCCTCCCCCGCCTGTTCCGTTAGTCCTTTAAAACAAGCGGGCGGTCCGTCAGAACAGATTCTCCATCTGTCCGAACAGCGTTTCCTCCTCTTTGAGCTTCTGGGCGTTTCCTACCACGCACAGGCTGTCTTCCGCCATGAAAGCATCAATGTATTCGCCCAGCTGTCGGATGCTCTCCTGATCCGCCCCAAGCACCTGGTCCCGCTCCCTCTGCAGCATCTCGTCGGTCACGCCGGTCATGTAGGCCTCCAGTGACCTAAGCCCCTTTGCCGCCGCATTCATGGGCGTATCCAGCTCGCTGACCGCCCCGATGATATACTGGGTCATGACCCGCTCGTCCGCCTTGAAGTTTTTCACATACTCGGAAGCCTGCTCAAAGACTTCCACGGTTTTCCCAAGATTGGGATCCCGATAGGAAGTGAAATAACAGTCTCCGTTTCTGGCAAAGCCGCACATGCAGCCGTATGCGCCGCCCTTTACCCGGATGTTCACCCAGAGGTACTCGTACCCCATCATCACCTTCAGCACCCGCAGGTCTCCCCGATAGGGCAGATTTCTTTTTAAGAAGTTTCCCGCCCGGCACACATACTGAACCTGCGCCGAGGTCATAAACCCTTCGCTGCACTTCTCTGGGTCAGGCTGCCATTCGGCCTTTTCCACAGGATCCGTATAAAGCTTTTCCTTCAGCCGGACAATGGGCGTCTCCAGTTTCCGAAGGGCCGATTCCTCCCCCACAAAATCCACCATCAGATTTTCGGGCCGGAAGACCATGCGGCTCAGCTTCTTTAACGTCTCCGTCAGATGCGCCTTCCGGTCCTCAAACTCCCCGTCGAGACCGGCTGCAAGACGGTAAAACGAAATCCCCGAGAGCTGCTCCATTGCAGCCGCGGACCGGCTGACGTGGGATGATGCCCTCATGACCGCAACCGTATGGCTGGAAAAAGTCATCTGGGACTGCATCCGGGATTTTCCCTCCCCCAGAATCTCCTTTAAGCGCTTTGTGTCGGAATAGTCGCTGGTAAGCAGGATCTCTTCCAGCAGCTCCACAGCCTTCTCCAGATTTCCGTACAGCACCTTGGTCTTGATCTCCAGCGTCGCCGTATATTGATCCGTGTCGCTGTTGTCGGCATAAATGTTGTTCGCCACCACTATGCCGCCTGTGACAAGATTGATCTCGTTAAAGAGATCGCCGTAAGAATAATGTTCCGTATTCAAAAGTCCCAGACAGCCCTTCAGCAGGCCGATGTAAGGGAAATACTCCCCGGGAATCTCATTGCATCGGAAGATCAGCCGCAGATACCCGATGCCGTTGGTGGGGATATCATGGTACAGGGTAAAGACGTCTCCCAGCTTCGTCTCCCGGTTCACAAGCTTTGCCGCTTCCTTCCGGATATCGCTCCGCTTCAGCATGGGAATCTTTGCCAGATCCTCCGGCGCGTCTGCCGTCTCCCGGAATGCATTCAGATCCTGGAACTTCTGCCGCACCTGATCCAGCGCTTCCTGATCCATCCCCCGCTTCTTTTCGGCAAGGCGTTCCTTCAGCTGCGCTTCCATCTTCTCCCCCAGTCCCTCCACGGGCTTCAGCACCACCATGGCGGCATGGGTGTTGTCAAGCAGATATTTTTGGATCAGTTCCTCGAAGTACCCCTCCTTCACCCTTCTTCTGAGCGTCGCGAAGGTTTCGTTCGCCTCGATGTGTATAAAGGGCTTGCTGTCGTCGTAAAGCCAGCTGTCCAGCATCTGGATGCCGTATATCAGTCCCCTGGGGGTAGAGCCGAAGTCCGCCTCCCGGTATTTAAATTCATAATAGTTGATGCCGGCCAGCAGCGCCTTCTCGTCCAAGCCATCCTTTGCAATCCCGGTCAGCACCTGACGGATCACATCCCGGAATTCCTGCTCCCTTCCGGCGTCAACTCCCTTTGAGATCACGCTGAAGAAGGGCTGCTTGATTCCGTTCTCATAGATGCTGTAGACGTCCCTTCCCAGTCCCCTGTCCACCAGCGCCTGCTTTAAGGGCGCTCCCGGCGCGGAACAGAGCGCATAGTCCAGAATCTGCATGGCCACATACAGCTCCCTGTCCAGACTGTCCGCCACGGACAGGTTCCAGGCAAAATAGGTATTTTCTTCCACATCCTCCCCGGGATTGATGGGGTACTCCCGCTCCCGGCGCACGACTTCCGAAAAGGCAGGCTCCGTCCCCACCTGGGAATCCACCAAAAGCGCGTCGAACGTGGAAAGATAATGTTCGTCGATAAATTCCAGCTTCTCCGCCATATCCATGTCGCCGTAAAGATAGAGATAGCTGTTGGAGGGATGGTAATATGTCCTGTGGAAATTCAGGAACTGCTCATAGGTCAGCTCCGGAATCACCTCCGGGTCCCCGCCGGACTCACAGCTGTAGGTCGTATGGGGATAAAGGGAGTTTGTGATCTCCTGGTAAAGCACGTCGTCGGGAGAAGAGAAGGCCCCTTTCATCTCGTTGTAGACCACGCCGTTATAGGTGAGCTCTCCCGTCTCCTCATTCAGCTCGTAATGCCATCCTTCCTGACGGAAGATCGCTTCCTTGCTGTAAATGTTCGGATAAAACACCGCGTCCAGATAGACGTGCATCAAATTCTGAAAGTCCTTATCGTTGCAGCTTGCCACAGGATAGATCGTCTTATCCGGATAGGTCATGGCGTTTAAAAAGGTGTTCATGGATCCCTTGGCTAGTTCCACAAAGGGATCCTTCACAGGAAATTCCCTTGAGCCGCACAGCACGGAATGTTCCAGAATGTGCGCCACTCCCGTGGAATCCTTCGGCGGCGTCCGAAAGCCGATATAAAAGACCTTGTTGTCGTCGTCGTTGGACAGCAGGGCGATCCTCGCGCCCGTCTTCTTGTGGCGCAGCAGATAGCTGACGCTCCTGATATCCCCGATTTCTCTTTTTTCCAGCACCTGATATGCCGAAAGCTCCTCAATTTTTTTCATGTTTCCCTCTCGCGCCGCGCAGCGCCTTTTTCTTTGCGGACCGGATGCGCAGTATTTTCCGGCCGGCTGATATCCCGTTCCTGCAGCTGTCCTGGCGGCCGCCGTCCTGCCGCGCCGCCCCCTGGGGATTTCCAAAGCCATCCTCAGACAGCGGACAGCGCCAGCTTGCTCACAGACAGCTCGTGGATCACCATCCCCTGTTTTTCCTTCCTGTCCGGCGGGATCCTGACCAGTTCCTCCACCGTAAACTGCTTTGAAGCATACTGTTTTCTTATCTTCCCAAAAATATTCTTTTTTTCTTCGATCACGCTGACCCTGACCCTGGCCTTGATCCGGCTGTAAATCTTCACGGCAAAGCTGTCCGGCGCAAGATAATACAAATGCGTCTCCAGCGTATCTTTCGGATCTGACTGGGGCATGATATATCGCTCCATGATGAGCCGGAACTTAAACAGCAGGTCCTCGTCGTCCAGAAGCTCCTCAAAGGTATATTTACAGCCCACATACACCCTGCCCACATCCTGCATACTGTATTTATAATCCTCATACACCGTCTTCTGCATACACGATATCCTCTATCCGATAGCCGCTGATCCGCATGGCATCCTGAATACTCTTCAGGGAAAGGCCGGTCTCCCGGGCCAGCTCCCCGGGCGTTACCTTGCGCCCCAGCTCCTCCGCCAGCGCCTTCGCCCTGTCCGCTATCCCGTTTACCTTTTCCGCCGCCTTCCGGTCGATCCTCTCGCTGTCCGCGTTTTCACGGATATACTCCTCCATGGCGTCCATCACCAGCTTCATCAGCATCCCCGGCGCCTGATCCGCGCGCTCCAGACTTCCCAGCATTTCGATCCCCGCCGCCAGCGCCACGTTTCCCTCGCCGATCAGGTCCTCCAGCGGTATGCCCTGCCCCGCATAAAGCCTGGCAACATCCGCCACATCTTTCAGATAGGCCTCCGTCAGCTGCTGCTTTGCCTGCCAGTCCGCCGCCAGGGGGTCCTGGGACATGGCCGCCAGCGTAAGCGCCTCTATCTCATCCTTCTCCCGGAAAGGCAGCTTTTCCAGTGACTCCAGATAATCCTTCAGATAATCTCTCTCCTGATCCGACAGATATTCGTCGGGATCCGCCGGCTCGTCGATCCCGATCTTATGCTTCGCCAGATAATCAAATACCAGCGAAAGCTGTTCTTCCTCCAGCTTCAGCGGCTCAAACGCTTCCCGCACCTGTTTTCTGCCGATACAGTTTCCCTGTTCCTTTGCCATTCCCCGCACCTGTTCCAGTGTCCGGGCAAACAGGACTTCCCTCTCTTCCCGCTCCATTCAAACCTCCGCTGTGGCGTTTTGCTCTTTCCTGTTTTCCGCCCGTCTATTTGACATGGGTATGGGTAAACAGATGATGCTGGCAGTACTCATAATTTCCGTTGCATTTTGAACAGAACCGGAACTCCAGATCCGGATCGTCCTCGTCCGTCCTGCCGCACACGGCACATTTGTGCTTTGTGATCTTCGGATTGCGGCGGATATCCTGCCGAAATTCCGCCCGCCGCCTGATCTGCTTGGGATTTAAGTGCATATGATTCTTCGTCCGCAGATAAAAGATCAGGAAATTCAGCAGGGAGGCACCGATCGCCGTCACCTGGAACCAGGCCGCGGTCAGGCTGTCCGTGGTTCCGAATCCCTGCCAGAAGGCGGATCCCAGGTTCAGTAAAAGAACCAGGCCGTAGATAATCCCGAGCCACTTGATCTTCACCGGTATCACGAACATCAGAAGCACCTGGTTGTTCGGGAACGTAAACGCATAGGCCAGAAAGATGGACATGTTCACATAATAGGTGCTGTAATACCAGGAGCCCTGATAGAAAAGAAACTCCGGGGCGCCAGCCATGGCCCCTATCTCCGGGTAGATGAGATAATAGATCCCCATGCTCAGGAACGCGCCCAGGATCGTCAGGAAAATACCCGTAAAGATGTAGACGTTGTAGCGCCAAACGCCCCAGACCCGTTCCAGCTGGGTTCCCAGGCTCCAGTAGAACAGCAGCATGATAATTGTAAAGATATCAAAGCTGCTGGGCGGCACGATCAGCCATGTCACCAGCCGCCAGACCTGTCCGTGGAGGATCGCATAGGTGTCCAGCGTCAGGTAGCTCATAAAATCCTGTGCAAAAAAAGTGAGCAGATATCCCACCCCGTAACAGATGATCAGAATCAGCGTCAAATTTGATATGGCATATTTTCCGAATTTCTTTTCCCATTTACTCATTGAACCGTCATCCTTTCATACCGGCCGCGCCGGACGAATACATTTGGAACAAAGCTATTTTATCATTGACAGCCCCATAAGTAAACCGAACATTTTATATTTTATAGAAAAATCAGCAATTTCATAAAGTTTTCACAACCGCCATATTTGCATTTTGTCGATATGTGTACTATAATAACCTAGTGTGTCACAATGTGTCGGCGGCCGCATTTTAAGGATATCTGCGGATATTTCTGGAAATGCGGCGCACGATCAGTCATTTGTCAGGAAGGATGTTTTACATGGAATTTCGCACCAACTCTGGGGCCCTCGGCATCGATATCGGTTCCACCACTGTCAAGATCGCCATTCTGGACGGGGAACACAGGATTCTGTTCTCCGACTATGAGCGCCATTACGCCAATATCCGGGAGACCCTGTCTTCCCTTTTGAACAGGGCTTTCAGCCAGCTTGGAAACCTTACGCTCCACCCTGTGATCACAGGCTCCGGCGGACTGGCCCTCGCCAATCATCTGGGTGTGCCCTTTACCCAGGAGGTGATCGCCGTCGCCGCCTCCCTAAAGGAGCTTGCGCCAAAGACGGATGTAGCCATCGAGCTTGGGGGCGAAGACGCAAAGATCATCTACTTTGAGGACGGCAGCGTAGAACAGCGCATGAACGGGATCTGCGCCGGGGGGACCGGCTCTTTTATTGACCAGATGGCTTCCCTGATCCAGACGGATGCCGCCGGTTTAAATGAATATGCCAAAAATTACAGGTCCCTCTATGCCATCGCGGCCCGCTGCGGCGTGTTCGCGAAGACGGATATCCAGCCCCTGATCAACGAAGGCGCCACGAAGGAGGATCTTGCCGCCTCCATCTTTCAGGCGGTGGTGAACCAGACCATCTCCGGCCTTGCCTGCGGCAAACCCATCCGGGGACATGTGGCATTCCTGGGCGGGCCGCTCCACTTTCTGTCGGAGCTGAAGGCCGCCTTTATCCGCACGCTGAAGCTGGACAAAGAGCATATCATCGAAACGGACAATTCCCATCTGTTCGCCGCTATCGGCGCCGCCCTGAACGCCCGGGAGGATAACGCCGTCTCCATGGAGGAAATGATTAAAAAGCTCTCCTCCGAAATCCGGATGGCGTTTGAAGTGGAGCGTCTGGAGCCGCTTTTTGAGAGCGAGGAGGCCTACACGGACTTCCGCACCCGGCACCGCAGACACCATGTGGCCACCAGGGATCTGGCCTCCTACCGGGGCCGCGCGTTCCTTGGAATCGACGCCGGCAGCACCACCACCAAGGCGGCTCTTGTGGGCGAGGACGGCTCTCTGCTCTATTCCTTCTACAGCGGCAACGACGGAAGCCCCTTAAAGACCGCCATACGCGCATTGAAAGAGATCTACAGCCAGCTTCCCGCGGATGTACACATTGTGCGCTCCTGCTCCACCGGTTACGGCGAAGCCCTTATGAAGGCCGCCTTTCTGCTGGACGACGGGGAGGTGGAAACCGTCGCCCATTACCAGGCCGCGGCTTTCTTCGACCCGGAGGTAGACTGCATTCTGGATATCGGCGGCCAGGACATGAAATGTATCAAGATCAAAAACGGGACGGTGGACAGCGTGCTGTTAAACGAGGCCTGCTCCTCCGGCTGCGGATCCTTTATAGAAACCTTTGCAAAATCCTTAAATTACAATGTCCACGATTTTGCCCAGACCGCCCTGTTTGCCGAGCATCCCATCGATCTCGGCACCCGCTGCACCGTGTTTATGAATTCCAAGGTAAAGCAGGCCCAGAAGGAGGGCGCAAGCGTGGCGGACATTTCCGCGGGGCTCGCCTACTCCGTGATCAAAAACGCGCTGTTTAAGGTCATCAAGGTCTCCGACGCCTCCGAGCTGGGGAAAAATATCGTGGTGCAGGGCGGCACCTTTTACAACGACGCCGTTCTGCGCAGCTTTGAAAAAATTGCGGACTGCCAGGCCATCCGGCCGGACATTGCCGGAATCATGGGCGCGTTCGGCGCCGCCCTGGTCGCAAGGGACCGCTATGAGGAAGGCCAGACTACCTCCATGCTTTCCTATGAGAAGCTCTGCGCCTTAAAGTTTGAAACCAGCATGGCAAAGTGCAAGGGCTGTACCAACAGCTGCCGCCTTACCATCAATAAATTTTCCGGCGGCCGCCAGTTTATCTCCGGCAACCGCTGTGAGCGGGGCATCGGCGGGCAGAAAAACCCCAACCATGTTCCGAACCTGTTTGAATACAAGCTCAAAAGGCTTTTCTCCTACCCCTCCCTGGAACCCGGCCAGGCTCCCAGAGGGACGGTAGGCATTCCCAGAGTGCTGAACATGTACGAAAATTATCCCTTCTGGCACGTGTTCTTCACCAACCTGGGATATCGCGTGGTCCTTTCCCCGAGTTCGACCCGGGCAATTTACGAGCTTGGGATCGAATCCATCCCCAGCGAGTCCGAGTGCTACCCGGCGAAGCTCGCCCACGGTCATGTGGAATGGCTGATCCGCCAGGGAGTGGATTTTATCTTCTATCCCGCTCTGTTCTACGAGAGAAATGAGGTGCCGGAGGCAAACAACCACTACAACTGCCCCATCGTCACCTCCTATTCCGAAAATATCAAAAACAACATGGAAGAGATCAGCGGCGGCCAGGTACGCCTGCGCAATCCCTTCTTATCCTTTGGGAGTCTCGACACGGCGGCACAGGCGCTGGAACAGGAATTTCAGGAAATTCCCGCAGCCGAAGTCCGCAGAGCCGCCGCAGCCGGCTGGCAGGAGCTGGAAAATGTCCGTCTGGATATCCAGAAAAAGGGCGAAGAAGTCCTGGAATACCTGAAGACCACCGGCAAACGCGGGATCGTCCTGGCGGGACGTCCCTATCACATCGACCCTGAGATCAACCATGGCATTCCGGAGCTGATCACCTCCTATGATCTGGCCGTGCTGACCGAGGATTCCATTTCTCATCTGGGCCGCCCGGAACGCCCTCTGATCGTGTCCGACCAGTGGATGTACCACTCCAGGCTCTATGCCGCCGCCAGCTACGTAAAAACCGTGGACAATCTGGATCTGATCCAGTTAAATTCCTTCGGCTGCGGGCTGGACGCGGTGACAACAGATCAGGTGAACGATATCCTCTCCGGCTCCGACAAGATCTATACCTGCTTAAAGATCGACGAAGTAAACAACCTGGGAGCCGCAAGAATCCGGATCCGCTCTCTTCTGGCCGCCATCAGGGTCAGACAGCGGCTGCAGCAGCAGCGCACCATCCGCTCCTGCGCCATTGAAAAAATACCGTTTACCGAGGAGATGCGCAGGGACTATACCATCATCTGCCCCCAGATGTCTCCCATTCACTTCGAGATCCTGGAGCCTGCGTTCAACGCCTGCGGCTATCACTTTGTGGTTCTGGACAACGACAACAGGCACTCTGTGGATGTGGGCCTGAAATATGTAAATAATGACGCATGTTATCCTTCGCTTCTGGTGGTGGGACAGATCATGGAGGCCCTTCTGTCCGGCAAATATGACCTGAACCGGACCGCCATCATCATCACCCAGACCGGCGGAGGCTGCCGCGCCACCAACTACATCGGTTTCATCCGCCGTGCCCTGAAGAAAGCGGACATGGCTTATATCCCTGTGATCTCCCTGAACCTTGGAGGGATCGAGACAAACCCGGGATTTCACATCAACGCCCAGATGCTCCTGCGGGCCGCTGTAGGCGCCCAGTTCGGCGACATTTTCATGCGCTGCGTATACAGGACGCGCCCCTACGAGGCGGTGCCCGGAAGCGTAAACGCCCTCCACAAAAAATGGCTGAAAGAGGTGCAGCGTTTCGTCTCCGGAAAGCATATCAGCCTGCTTAAATTTAACAAAATGTGCCGGCAGATCATACGGGACTTTGATTCGGTAGAGCTGCGGGACATGAAAAAACCCCGGGTCGGCGTGGTAGGCGAGATCCTGGTTAAATTCTCCCCCGCCGGGAACAACCATCTGGTGGAGCTTCTGGAGTCCGAGGGCGCGGAAGCTGTGGTGCCGGATCTTCTCGGCTTTATGCTGTACTGCTTCTACAACCAGATCTACAAGGCGGAGCATCTGGGCACGAGCAGGAAATCCGCCCGGACCGCAAGGTTAGGCATCTGGGCCGTGGAACATGTGCTTCGCGGCGCCACTGTCAGGGAACTGAAAAAGAGCCGACATTTTTCGGCTCCTATTTCCATCCGGGAAATTGCCTCCCTTGCAAAACCCATTGTTTCCATCGGCAACCAGACCGGCGAGGGATGGTTCCTCACCGGAGAGATGGTGGAGCTGATCCACGACGGTGTGCCGAATATCGTGTGCACCCAGCCCTTCGGCTGCCTGCCTAACCATGTGGTGGGAAAAGGTGTCATTAAAGCCCTGCGGAAGGCCTACCCCGGCTCCAATATCGTGGCGATCGACTATGATCCCGGCGCCAGCGAGGTAAACCAGTTAAACCGCATTAAGCTGATGCTCTCCACAGCACAGGAGAATCTGGAAAATGCAGGTAAAACCAGTCAGACATAAACGATCACAAGGCTTCCAAAGCTTACATCCCCCCGGATGTTGAGCACGTTCGTTCCGTCGGTGCTGCATTTTCCCTGTTCCTTCGTGCTGCCGAAAACCGTTTCCGTATTGACCTCCACCTTCCACTCCGCCGGCACATAGAGCACCGTGCTGCCGAAGGAGCTGTCCAGATTCACGTCTGCTGACCCGTTCCGGAGTGTCGCGTCGGAAAAATAGATCTTCAGCGATCCAAACGCATTGTCCGCATTGACATGGCTGATCTCCCCGGAGAGATATTTCACCGTCTCTCCAAATGCATTGTCATAGGAAACGCTGTTTCCGTCCCAAGTCTCCCCGGAAACCGGCGCCTTTCCATCCAGCTGCTTCCCGTTCATGCTGACGTTTATAAGCTTCGGCTTCCTGCTGAACTTCGGAAACAGCATCTTAAGCCCCAGGGAACCCAGCAGCGCCGCTCCCAGCACGGGCCAGGGCGTGATCTTTTCCAGTCCCAGCAGTTCATCGTTCACGATGACAAAGAAGGCCGCCGCAAACAGGATCTCCGAGAAGCTTCTCCTGAAAAACCCGTCGATGAAAAAAGCGATCAGACAAACGCTGAAGATCACTGTCCAGACCCCGATTTCCTCCAGATATCCCAGTTTGTCCACGACCAGCGCCGCTGCCGCCAGCAGCAGCAGAATCCCCCACATGATCTTTCTCTTCTTTTTGCTTTCAAACTCCACTCTGTACATTTTTACTCCTTTCCCGCGCCGTTCGCGCCCCTGCCTGTGAAAATTCTGACACACTGCCGTTACAGTCCCAGCTTTTTTGTGTTGAGCCGTTCTACCAAAGCCCTGTAATAATTTCTGGAAACCAGCGCCTTCTTTTTGCTTCCCGAAAACTCCACCTCGCTGGACGCCGTCAGGTTCCTTGTGATGGAATAGATGTGGTCCAGATTGGCGATGGTGGACTTTGAGATCCTCATAAAGCTTCCCGGAAGAAGTTCCTCCAGCTCGTAAAGCCTGAAGCCGCATTCATAAATCTGATCCGCCGTGTGGGCCCGTATTTCCCGTCCCTCCGTTTCCAGAAAATAGATATCCTCCACAGGCACATAATACTGTGTCTCTCCCTTGGTCAGGCCGAGACACCGCTTCCCGCTGCCCTGCTTTGAGATCAGATTCTGGAGACCGATAACGGAGTCGTTCAGACTGCCACACCGGATCACCACTTCTTCCTCCTCCAGTCCTTCCTGTATCTCTATCTTAACCTTCATGGCGTTCTCTTTCCGCCGTATGCACGGCGCCTGCACCTGCCGCCATATCCCCGCGGCGGATGCGGAAGTGTTTTCCTGCTACATGTTCCAGTATAGCGGATCCCGGCCGGATGTAAACAGTTTCTGCGCAAAAGGTCAGCTCCCGCGTCTGAAAGGTGATTTTCGGCTCCTCACACAGGCTTTTGGGGGCCGGATGGGATCGAATTTCCGGATAGGATTGGATTTCCGAATAGGGTTGAATTTCTTGAAAAGAAAAAAGGATGGGCAGCACGGCATCCATATGCTGATCCTGATCAGTGCTGCCGCAGATGACGATGCGGGACGAACTGGAGATGGGACACAGACTCCAGTTCGTCCCGCGGATCGAAGATCTGATGATAAACCTGATCGAAGAAGAAAAAGAATACTGCCTGCAGGAACAGCCTGAAACGAATGTCATTCCTGCCTTCCCGGCACGGCTCCGTCCCGCCTGTCGGTGCGAAACGGCGGAAGCGGCATTCCGTTCTTGCCGTACAGAAAGCCTCCGCTCTTATAGTTCGTCCAGAGATACCGGCCGAACCGGGGCCAGGGAACCTTCTCGCTCTTCAGGACCACGACGGTTCCCTCCGGACCCTCCTGAGCGGTCCAGCTGTCCACAGGCACATAAACCCCGTCCTCTCCCGCGATCTCAAAGAGAACGTTTTTCTCTCCGGGCTTTAGATCTTTCTCTGCAGGCTCCGGGCTGCAAAGGAAGCCGCCCTCCGCTCCCCGAAAATGCAGAATCAGTTCTCCTTCCCCAGGCTCAGCCCAGGCAAATTCAGGTCCCTCTGCCTCGGCACACTCCATTCCGTATGCCTTCTCAAGCGCCTGATAATAAAGTCTTTCCCCCACCACGCTCTTTTTCTTGGGATGAATCTCGTTAAATTCTCCCTGATCGATGGCGCAGGCCATTCCCGTGTTGCGGATCGTTCTGTACACCCTGTCCTGAGCCTCCCGGATGAAACACCAGTGTTTGAAATCCGGATCCTGCTTATAGCGGTGCATGGGAAGCTGTACGAACAGAAACGGCAGTTCATCGTCGCCCCAGTCCTCCCGCCACTGCCGGATCATTCTGGCAAACAGCTTATCGTACAGCCTCGGTTGATGATCGTCGCTCTCCCCCTGATAATACAGGAATCCCCTCAGCGTGTAAGGCATAACGCGCTTCAGCATACACTCATACAGTCCTCCCGGGCGGTACGGGTTGATGCAGCCCATAGGGCCGGGATAACGGTTCTCGCCCACGATGCTGACCACCTCGTCCCATTCCATATCAGGGTGCTGCCTGTAAAGCTCCGCGGCCTTCCTGTCAAACTCCGCCTGATAGGCGGCGTATTCTTCATACTCTTTCACCTGCTGCTCTCTGGTCTTTCCCTTCACGGCCTCGTCATAGGCGTCCAGATAAACCTTCAGTTCGCTGTCCTCCGCCAGCGCGCTGCAGGGCATCCAGGCGGACGCGGAAGTGCCGCCCCAGTTGCAGCCCAGGATTCCCACCGGCACCTTCAGCTTTTTCTGAAGCTTCTCCCCGAAAAAGTACCCTACAGCGGACCAGCTGGGCGTTCCGGGGCCGCCGAAGCATTCCCAGCCTGTATTTTCCTCCGCCTTGAAGAAAGCCTCGTCCATATTGGCTCTCTTTTGGGTATAGTAGAACCGCAGCACCGAATCCCCAGGGCGGTGCAGCGCTTCCTTTTCCGCACAGTTTTGCAGCTCCAGTTCCATGTTGGACTGGCCGCCTGCCAGCCATACCTCTCCCACGGCGATATTCTGCAAAGTGACACTTGATTTCCCGTCCGTCACGGTAAGAACATGCTCCACCCCTTCCCGGAGAGGCGGCAGCTGTACTTCAAATCTGCCGTCTTTCACCGTGCCGTGTCCCCGCGCGGTCTGTTCCTCCTCCGTTCCAAGGATTTTGCCGGAAAGCTCCGCTTCCACCGCGGCCCCTTCTCTTCCGGTGCCGAACACCGTAACCGTTTTTCCTCTCTGCAGCACACAGTTGTCGCTGAATACTGCCGCCAGCTTTAACCTGTCCATCTGTTTTCCTTCTTTCCTATATATCGTTCTGATTTATTTGTTTTGCAATACTTACGTTTTTCTGTTCTGTCGTTCTTCCGTCCTGCTATTCCACCGTTACCTTCAGTGTCACCGGGAAGTCGGTATGCACATCCGGCGCCTCTACATGAAGCCCCTCTCCATCCGTGCTCCATTTCTTAACCGCTCCCGGGAAACCCAGCACCTCCACATTCCGGATGATCCCATGGAAATTGGGCTTGTCAGGATCCGCGCTGTCTCCCAGGGACCGGACCAGAAATTTCCCGTCCTTCGGACAGCGCAAGGCGATGGCGTAAATCGCCCCGTTGTTCACCGTAAAGCGGTAATCCTCGCCGGTAAATACAGCCGCCTTCTGATCCTGGAACTGGCCCTCCGCACTTGCCGTAGGCCCTTCCTGCGCTCTGCGCCAGCACTTTGCCCCGCAGATGGCTTCCCCGTTGATCCGCATCCACGCGCCCAGATCCTCCAGTATCCTTCTGTCCCCGTCGGGAATCGTCCCGTCCGCCTTCGGGCCCACATTGAGCAGCAGATTTCCGTTCTTGCTGACCACATCCGCCAGCGTGGCGATGATCTCCTGACTGCTCTTATAATCCAGCGTATCGGTATAGCACCAGGAATTTCTTGCCACCGCGGTATCGGTCTGCCAGACATAGGGCTTTGGATCCGCAAAGCCGCCCCGCTCCACCTCCACGATCCCGCTTCCAAACATCATGGCCTCGTGCTTATAGCAGATCAGCACATCCGTGCCCCATTTTTTGCCGCAGTTATAATAGAAGGCAGCCAGCTTCTTCAGGTAGGGCTTAAACGCCTCGTGATGGAGCCACCAGTCAAAGTACAGCAGCTTCGGGCGGTAATTCAGGATCAGCTCCGCCGTTCTCGCCAGCCAGTCATTCAGATACTCCTCCGAAGGATAGGGCTTGCTGAACAGATCCTGGGTATCGGGCTCCGGCATGGCGGGCCAGTAGAAATCCCCCTTCTGCATGGGATCCTTTACGTCGCTGTCAAATTCCTTTCCGTGTCCCATAAAGAACCAGTGCTCCGCCCGATGGCTGGAGGTACAGAAGATAAGCCCCTGTTTTTCCGCCGCTTCCGAAAGCTCCCCCAGCACATCCCGCCTGGGGCCCATCCGGGCGGCGTTCCAGTCGGACAGCTCGCTCCGATACATCTGAAAGCCGTCGTGATGCTCCGCCACAGGAAACACATAGCCCGCTCCCGCCTGCCGAAACAGGGCCATCCACTCGTCGGGGTCAAACTTCTCCGCCCGGAACATGGGGATGAAATCCTTGTACCCAAATTCCTTCTGGGGACCGTAGGTTTTAACGTGATGCTCATAGGCGGAGGTCCCTTTTATGTACATATTCCGGGAATACCATTCGTTGGAGTTTGCCGGTACGCTGTAAATGCCCCAATGAATAAAGATTCCCAGCCTCCTTTCCCGGAACCAGTCCGGCGCCGGAGCCTTCATCAGCGAGGCCCACTCCGGCTGATAAGGTCCTTCTGCGATCACCTGCTCCACTGTCTGCAGCAGCTCCCTTTCTCTGTTCGGATTCATTGCTCTTGCGTCTCCTCTCTTACCGGTTTTTCTGGCATTTTGCTCTTTTCTCTGTACTCGATCCGCTCATAATCGCTCTCCCTGCTCCGCTTTGCCATACACTGATAGACCCGGTCCCGCAGCTCGCGCTGCCGCTGCCTGGGCGGCAGGGTCTCATCCGGAAAAAACGGTCCGTCGATATAGGTTATGATCTTTACGCGCCCGCCCCGCTTTCCCCTCCGATGATAGGTGTTGGTCAGCGCAAACGCGGGGCAGCCGCATTTTACGGGATATTTGAAAGACACATCCGTAAAGGGACGGATATGAGTATAGTAAGGCCAGATATGGGCTTCCGGATAGATCGTCACGGAATAATGTCTTTGGATCCTGTCTTCCACCCGTTTCACGAAATGTCTGGCGGCGTCCAGGTCTCCCGGAATGGGAATCGCGCCCAGGAGCTCTACCAGCCAGCCCATTCCGGGCATGGAGACATTGGCCGGACTGACAAGGAAGAAATTTCTTTTGGGATAGTCCGCAATGCTTGGGATAAAGGTGTCCGCAAAGGGCTGAGTGTGGTTGCCATATATAAAATAACCAGTGTTTTTATATGCTTTCAGGTTCTCTTTTCCTACATACCGAAGCCGGAATTTCAGTTTCAGATACAGAAGCTTCACCGGCATACTCAGCACATTCTGGATCAAAAACGAAAATGCTTCCCACACCGGGCCGCGGTTGTACGGATACCCTCCGTCAATGGTCCGCGGTCTGATCTGCGCCTCCGAAAATTCTTCGTTCAGCGGATCGCTGTAATAGATGATCCGCCGTTCCTTCTCTTTCCCCATATTCTCCCGCCTTCCGCGCCTCTTAAGACTATTGCGTGGTGTAGGTCAGCGGCACGCCGTAAAAGTCCTCGTAAATCCTCTTCCAGACTCCGTAATTCCTGTCCCGCATATCGTCCACCTGTTTCCGCTCGGTCAGCCCCGGATCCGGATAGATCGGCTTTTCGATAAACACCGTATATTCCTGAATAGGAAAACCGTCCGCTCCGATACGGCTGCAGTCTTCCATGGTGATAAAGATCGGGATCACGGGGACACGGTTCTTCACGGCAAATTTAAAGGCCCCGTTCTTTAACGGCTTGGGCTTGCGATAGTTCCACCACAGACTCTGCTCCGCATAGATCAGGATAAAATCCCCCCTCTGCAGGATCGTGTCCACAGCCTGCAGGAAATTGTACATGGTCTTCTTGTTCTGGCTTAAGGGCAGCGTATCGCAGTTTCGGAAAAGAAAACCGTATAACCCGGGAAAATTCGTATAATTGCCCTCCCGAATCACCTTGAACAGTTTTTTCTTCCGGTAATGTACACTGCTTCGGAATACCTTTTCCACAGTGAAGCAGTCGAAAGGGTTAAAGTGGTTGCAGGTAAGGATGGCGCCGCTCTTTACAGCGTCCAGATTCTCCATGCCGTCCACCCGCTTTATCACAAGGCTGCCGTCCTTCAGCAGCTTATCCACAAAGCGCTCCGCCATGCTGTAGGCGGCCTTTCTCCGCAGCCTGCTTGCAGGCGATCTGCGCAGATAATCGATCTGGTCCGGCTCCAGGGGAATGGTCGGCGGATCATCCTCCGCGTCCTCATCGAAACGGCCTTCCCGCTCCAGCTGCTGGATCCTTTCCAGCACGGCGATCCGGTCCGGCGCCTTCTGCGGAACCTTTTCCTCTTTTTCTGCCCGTTTCGTTCTCTTTCCTGCTCTCCTGCCGTTCATAAAATCCCCCTCCTGCCACGGTGCGCCGTCAGCGCCTGTATTTCCTGTCATCCCCCACACAGTCCGACTCCCGCTTTGCAAGCTTCCTCAGCTTCTCGTGATTCTGGGCATCCCGGAACCTGTCCTCCGCCGTATAGCTCTCCCGGATCTCCTGGATCTGTTCAAAATATTCCGTCTCCTGGGCGTACATCCAGAAAAACTCTTTGTAAAGGATATCCTCAAAATGCCAGGGCTTGAACTCCAGGTTGTAATGGACAAGCCGCACTTCCTCCGGTTTGATCTTGGGATCCTCTATGGGCATCCGGTTCCAGGTCCGCTCCAGAAAGGTCACCCTTCCCTTGCACAGCCGGTTCAGGTAGTCCTGATCCTGGGCCACGGAAAATTTAATCTTATCCAGAAGATACAGGAATTTCTCCTGAAATTTGAACTTTCTCAGCTGGTGAAGGTTCATCAGAAGCACGCCGGCGTTAAAGTATCTCCGGTAATCCGCCACTCCCACCACCTTCTCCACATAAGTCTGAAAGACGGGGTTGAACTGGATCACGTCGTCCGGCGCCGCCGCCACAAGGTTGTCTCCCATATCCGTGGCGAACAGCTTCGCGATATCGTCCAGTACAACAATGTCACTGTCAAGATACAGGGCCTTGTCGTACTGCGGATAAAGGTTCGGGATAAAAAGCCGGAAGTACGTTGTCTTGGAATAATAATCCCGGGTGTAAAGCTTATCCTTGATCTTCTCGATATAGTAATTCAGGTCGACGAACTCGATACTCGCGTTCTCCTGCTCGTACTTTGCGATCTTTTTCTTATTCTCGCTGCTGATGTCCATGTGCAGCACCTTAATGCTGTAGGTATACTCCGGCGAAGAATTGTCCAGCAGGGACTGGATCGTCACCGCCAGAAACGGACAATAGCCGTCATCCACCCCAAAAAATATGGGAATTTCCCTGTTCCCCGTCAGATTAAACTCAGTCTTCGGCATTTCACTGTCTCCTTTTGTTCCCCTCTGTCTCATCGTATTCCTGTTTTAATGCAAGATATTCCTTCAGGTCCTCATCGAATGTATGGCAGTGAAGATATCTGTGGATCTCCTCCACCTGCCACTGTTTGTAATTCTCCGTGTGGGGCCAGGGAAGAAACATCAGCCGCTTGCAGAAATGACACACCACGGTATCCTTCCGGTCAAAGCGGGACTGTTCGTTGTATTTTCTGGGAATCAGCTTCTTTCTGTCAGTAGACCAAAAGAGAGCCGACTGGTCCGCAAAGAGCATTTTCTTTCTGCGGATCCGGTCCCGGGCCTTTTTCAGAAGTCCCGTCTCGCGGACCCTGCGCATGTTAAAGAGCAGCATTCCCGCGTTAAAGTAATCCGGCCTGATCAGCCAGCAGCCGTACTTCTCCTTTACGGCGGCGTACTCGTACTCCGATACGTCTATGTCGTAAAGCTGTTTAATATCGCCTGCTATCATAATGTCGATATCAAGATACAAAAGCTTATCCGGTATGCCGGGTACAAGATCTGCCAGCAGCCGCAGCAGCGTATAGGGGGTACAGTACGCGCCCTCGTTGACACAGCCGCCCAGCTCCCTCTCGTACAGATCCGTCACATCCAGCTTTTCCGCCAGGCTGCCGGGGGCTTTCCTTTTCAGTACCCTGTCCAGAAAAGCGGCCTGTCCGTCCGTGATCGCGGTAAAATCCTCCCGCAGCCTTGTAAGCTCCATGGTCATCAGATACACGTGGACCGGCTCCGCCGTCCTGTTAGTCATGGAGATCAGCTGCGTCAGGGCGCCGTCAAACACCTTTTCGTTGCCGCACAGTAACAGATTGATCATAAACCCTCATTCCCGCCGCTCCACCCGTCCACAATAAAATACGGAATCCACTCATAGAGAAGCTTTTGCCGTTTTTACCATTGTAACACATTCTGCCGTTTTTTGCCACAATAAAACGCTGCCGCATGGATACAGCAGCCGCGTTGGAAGTTACAAACGCCATATATCAACAATACATGGTTTCAAATACCATGTCAAGCATAAAGAAAATGTCCCTCTTTGAAAAGGAAATGCCCTTTTCAAAAAACGTGGAAAAGCAGGGAAAGACCGGACAAAAGACGACGGAAAAAGCGGACGGGAACGGTAAACGGAAGCGGCACGGAAAACCCGTCATGAAAAATGCGGCGGAGACCGGACCGTCCGGTTTTCCGCCGCATTTTATTCCTTGTGGGAAGATGCTTACATCATGCCGCCCATGCCTGCGCCTGCGGGCATTGCGGGGGTCTCTTCCTTGATATTTGCCACAACGCTCTCGGTAGTGAGCAGGGTGCTTGCAACGCTGGTCGCGTTCTGCAGGGCGCTTCTTGTCACCTTTGCGGGATCCAGGATGCCTGCCTCCACCATGTTCACATATTCCTCCTTCAGCACATCGAAGCCCACGCCGATCTGGGACTCCTTTACCTTGTTGATAATGACGCTGCCCTCAAGGCCCGCGTTTGCCGCAATGTGGAACAGCGGAGCCTCCAGTGCCTTCAGAACCAGCTTCGCGCCGGTCTTCTCGTCGCCTTCCAGCGTGTCAGCCAGCTTCTCCACCTTCTTTGCCGCATGGATATAAGCGGAGCCGCCGCCGCAGATAATGCCTTCCTCCACAGCCGCACGGGTAGCAGCCAGAGCGTCCTCCATGCGCAGCTTTGCTTCCTTCATCTCGGTCTCGGTAGCCGCGCCCACACGGATCACAGCAACGCCGCCTGCAAGCTTAGCCAGTCTCTCCTGAAGCTTCTCTCTGTCGAAATCGGAAGTGGTATCCTCGATCTGCTTCTTAATCTGTGCGATACGGGCCTGGATCTCGGACTTGTCGCCCTCGCCGTCCACAATGACGGTGTTCTCCTTCTGAACCTTCACGGACTTTGCGCGGCCCAGCTGGCTCATGTCAGTATCCTTCAGCTCATAGCCAAGCTCGGAGCTGATCACGGTGCCGCCGGTCAGGATCGCGATATCCTGAAGCATATCCTTTCTTCTGTCGCCGTAGCCGGGTGCCTTCACGGCAACTACATTGAAGGTGCCCCGCAGCTTGTTGACGATCAGGGTGGTAAGCGCTTCGCCCTCCACGTCCTCGGCAATGATCAGCAGCTTTGCGCCGGACTGTACGATCTGCTCCAGCAGAGGCAGGATCTCCTGAATGTTGGAGATCTTCTTGTCCGTAATCAGGATATAGGGGTTCTCCAGAACGGCTTCCATCTTATCCATGTCGGTAGCCATGTATGCGGAAATGTAGCCCCTGTCAAACTGCATGCCTTCTACCAGGTCCAGCTCGGTCTGCATGGTCTTCGACTCCTCGATGGTGATCACGCCGTCTCCGCTGACCTTTTCCATCGCGTCAGCCACAAGCTGTCCAACCTCCTCGTCTCCCGCGGAGATAGCAGCCACTCTTGCGATGTGGTTCTTGCCGTTTACCTTCTGGCTCATTTCTGCGATCGCTTCCACTGCGCAGTCGGTAGCCTTCTTCATGCCTTTTCTCAGGATAATGGGATTTGCGCCTGCAGCCAAGTTCTTCATGCCAGCGTTTACCATTGCCTGCGCGAGAACGGTAGCGGTGGTGGTGCCGTCGCCTGCCACATCGTTGGTCTTCGTCGCGACTTCCTTCACCAGCTGCGCGCCCATGTTTTCAAAAGCGTCCTCAAGCTCGATCTCCTTTGCGATGGTCACGCCGTCGTTGGTAATCAGGGGCGCGCCGAAGGACTTATCCAGAACTACATTTCTTCCCTTGGGTCCAAGGGTCACTCTCACGGTGTCAGCCAGCTGGTTGACGCCGGACTCCAATGCTGCACGGGCTTCTGCCCCGTATTTGATTTCTTTTGCCATGATGATTTTGCCTCCATACTTAATATTTTTCTGTAAATCTCGCTTCCTGCTACTGGATCACAGCCAGGATATCGCTCTGCTTTACGATGATGTATTCCTCATCCTCCAGCTTGATCTCGCTTCCTGCATACTTGGAGTAGACCACCTGGTCGCCGACCTTGACTTCCATCTTGATCTCCTTGCCGTCCACAACGCCGCCGGGGCCTACCGCCACCACCTCAGCCTGCTGGGGCTTCTCCTTGTTCTGGCCGGGAAGAACGATTCCGGACTTCGTGGTTTCTTCCGCTGCCAACTGCTTTAACACAACTCTGTCGCCTAAAGGTACTAATTTCATCTCCATTGCCTCCTGTAACTCATTTTGTTAGCACTCAATTTATTCGAGTGCTAATCACAAGACATATATTAGTTTTATATGCAGACCTTTGCAAATATATTTACAGCTGTTTAAACGCCATATCCTGTCCATATCTCTCTTTTTCTTCTGTTTTCTCATTTTTTCATATGTGAATCCCAAAAGAGAGATTTAATATTTCCTTTATAATTTGCCGTCCGCCCCCGTGTATCCGATCCGAATCATACTCCTGCTTGCCTTTCTGTCCTTGAGCCTGCCCCATACGATGGGAACCGCTCCCACCAGTACAAAAAAGTACGTCAGGGCAAGCGTTTCCAGATAGCTTGCCGCCTCCCCGACTTCCTTCAGCATTCCGGGCAGCTCCCGAAACCAGTCGAAAAAGGTATATCTTGAAAATCCAAGCTGCCCCGAAAGCTCTCTGACTGCTGTGAATGCCCAGTTTGCCCTGTTCCCCAGATACGTCATGGCAGCCATGATGACCACACAGATCACCACGCCCTTTATGGTCAGGTTTTTCCCCAGAAGCTCATATCCCTTCAGACATGCGTAAGCCATCACCACACCGGAAACCGCCGCCACATAGCCCATCTGGCCGAAGAGAATGATGACAGCCACTCCCAGCAGAGAACCCACCAGCGCTCCCACAATCCCCGCCGGGACATTGTCCCTGGAGCGCTGCTTTTCCGCCACATTCGCCACGTTGTTCCTCATCTGGCCTTCACACACCGGGCACAGATGCATATAAGAAAGGCCCGCCTTAAATCCTGACACCTCCACGTTCTGGCCGCAGACGCTGCAGCAGGGCGTATACCCCTTGCCCGTCAGGAACGCCGTAAAGGCGCTGATGCTCTCCCGCAGGGTTTCGATCAGGGTCTCCTGCTTTGCCCCGGCGCGCAGAAACATCTTCGCCTTTACCAGATTGCCGTCCGATTCAACGCCGGTCAGTCCCTTACAGCTTTTGACAAGCTCCTTGCTCTCTTCCTTGGTCAGTCCCCCCGAACTGCGCTTTGCCGATGTGTCGATGGTCATTACATAAGGATAGCTTTTGTCCTCCGCATAGATCAGCAGATCGTATCCGTCCTTCTGTCCGTATATCACTCTGTTCGTCTCGTCATACCGCAGGCCGTTCGCCGCAGCGGCAGCCGCATAGTTATCCGTATATTTACTCATTTTTCGTCCTCCTCATAAATTGTGTTTCCTTAATTTCCGGCAAGCTTTGTTTCTCTGAAGGGGACCGCCGATTCTCCAAAAAACCCGTTCAGCACTTTATCTCCAGATACCCCAGAAGCTTGCCCATGTCGTACTCCTCCAGCACACCCAGATTGGAATCGTAGAACTTTCCGTCGTAATGCACCAGATAATGGCAGAACCGCCCCATCCTCTCCATCATGATACAGCACCTGGGAAGCTCGGTCTCTCTCCCTTCCGTAAACACAATGACGTCGGAATGATCCAGCCCGTAATAGTTCAGCGCGGAGATAACCCGTCCCATGGTGGCCTGCCACTCCCTGCAGTCCATGACGCGGATGACCTCCTCCAGCGTAACCCCTGCCAGCATGGCCACGCAGGCCTGCCCGCACAGACCGTCCTCCGGCTGGATGATGACGCTCATGCCGTCTATTCTGCGGATGGGATGTTCCAGACTGTAAGGACTGTCCTGATCCATTCTGATCAGGGATCCCGTCACATGGAGCAGAATCTCATAGTTCTTTCCCTGGACAAGGCCGGCGGCGTCGCTGTCGCCAATCTGCAGCACATAGCTTCCCTTCTCCTTTGGAAGCAGCTCGCATTTCATCTGCCTGCCGTCGATCGTTACCTCCGCCTGTATCACATCCCTCTGTCTGCAGACCTCCCAGATATTAAAGGGAATGGGAATCCTGAATCCCCCGTCTTCTTGTTTGATTTCCGATTGAAATAAGTATTTCACGCTAACCTCCATCCCTGCCGCCCAACGCGGTTTTTTATGAAAATCTGCCGCTTTGGCGGACTGTCCGGAAAATTCCGGCAATTTCCGCCATCCTCGGCCTGTCTTATTATACCAGATTCTTTCCGGCTTGAAAACCGTTTCCCGGCAAGTTAAAAAAGTAACAAATCCCCGGCGTCAGCCCCCTCACGCTTTTCTTCTCGCCTGGGACGGCGAGATCCCATAGCGCTTTTTAAACAGCTTGCTGAAATGATAGGCGTCGTCGTACCCGACCCTTGCCGCCACCTCCTGAATGCTGCCCTGCCAGCCGTTCTCCAGAAGCTCCATGGCGTTCTCCAGCCGAATGTCGATGAGATGGCGGATGGGAGTCTCCCCCGTCTCGCTCTTGAATATCTTTGAGATGTAAAACGGACTTAAGTACATGTTCTCCGCAATCTGGTCCAGCGAGATCTTCTCGCTGTAATGCTCCTCGAAATAATTCAGGATCTGTTCCACCAGATACTTCTTGTTTACCGACTCAAAGGAGCAGCCCCGGGAACTCTCCACCGGCTGGCACTGCTCCCGGATCACAAGCAGGATAAACTGCATCAGATAGGATTTCATCATAAAGTAACGCCCCTGCCGGGAGACCGCCTTCTCCTCCTGCATGGCAAGACAGATCCGGTACAGCTTCCGTTTCAGCTCCCCCCTGGTGTGGAGCAGGATGGAGCCCTCCGGAAGAGGCATGGTGTTCGCCGGGATCCCCTGAAACTGGATATCCGAAAAGCCCACGAAAAATTCCGTGGCCGGGACCTCCGCCTCGGGGCAGTACAGCGCCTGATGCCGAACGCCCGGGTTAAAGATCAGAAGATCGCCCTCGCTGATACAAAAGGTCCTGCCGTCCACCCGGTAACGGCCCGTCCCCGACAGGACGAAAGCCATCTCCGGAACGTCATGGGAATGATATTCTTCGTCCTTCCCGCTCTTTCTCGTACCCGTCCATGTAAACAGGAACGTGGGGTTCAGATCCTCCATCATGGGACCGGCGGCACATCTGCATTCTTCCATCCTGAGAAACCTTCCCTTTCCTATTTTGCTTTCCCCTCGTACCCATTTTAACCCTTTTTCTTCAAAAAGTCACCAATTTTCTGTCCGTCCGCCACATAGCAAATAATTACATCAAAGAAGCAAGATACTCCATTTCTTTTTAAGAAACGACAAGTAAAATGGTAAAAGAAGAAAAGGAGGTTTGCCCATGACACCCTTTAAATGGTTCCTTTCATTTCTGAAAAAATACCAGAAGCTGATGTTTCTGGGGATACTGTTGACCACGGCCATCGCCTTCCTCTCCATCGTCAACCCGTACATATCCGGCATCATTGTGGACGATGTGATCCGGGCCGAAAACTACAGCCTTCTGCCGAAGCTGTTAATCTGCCTGCTCTCCGTGACCCTGCTCAACAGCTGTTTCCGGTTCACCTACCAGCTTGTGTTCGAGACCGCGTCCCAGGGAACGCTTTACGACATGCGCTCCAAGGTATACCGGAAGCTTCTGGAAGAGGACTTTGCCTTCTATAATAAGAAGCGCACCGGAGACCTCATGAGCCGCCAGACCGGCGACATGGATGCGATCCGGCATTTTATAGCATATGTTATCTATGTGGTGTACCAGAACGTGCTCCTGTTTATTCTGGCGCTGTTAATGGTATTCACGGTCAATGTAAAGCTTGCGCTTTGTATGCTCGTCGTGCTGCCCTTTACCGCGTTTGCCACCTACCGCCAGTCCAGAGAGGTAAGACCCGCCTTCCAGCGGAACCGAAACTGCTTCTCCTCCCTGAACGCCTTCGTCCAGGAAAATGTCAGCGGCAACCGGGTGGTAAAGGCGTTCGCCAAGGAAGATTACGAAAAGGAAAAGTTTGAGGTTGAAAACGATAAATTCAGGGACGCCCAGATCAACGCCTCCAAGGTGTGGATGAAATACGTTCCCATCTTTGAGATCCTGTCCAACGCCCTCACCATCGTTCTCATGCTCTACGGCGGCTACATGGTGATTCAGGAGGAGATCACGCTCGGTGATCTGGTAAAGGTAAACGGCTATCTCTGGATGCTGAACATGCCCCTGCGCATGGCGGGATGGTGGGTCAACGACATTCAGAATTTCCTGACCTCCGTGGAGAAGATTTACGCCACCTACAGCGAGGATCCCAAGGTGCATACCCCCCGCACAGGCGGCATCCACGAAAAGATTCACGGCGACGTGGAATTTAAGAATGTCTTTTACCGGGCGGACGACGAGGATATCGTGACGGATATTAACTTTAAGGTCAGCGCAGGCCAGACCGTGGGGATCATCGGCTCCACGGGCTCCGGGAAATCCACCCTTATGAATCTGCTCTGCCGCTTTTACGACACTACCTCGGGGCAGGTTCTTGTAGACGGTCAGGATGTGCGCGACATGGACCTTTACAATCTCCGCGACAACATCGGCATGGCCATGCAGGACGTCTTCCTGTTCTCCGATACCATCGAGGGCAATATCGCATACGGACGGCCGGACTGCAGCTTTGAGGAGGTAAAGCACGCCGCCGTCATGGCGGACGCCAACCACTTCATCCGCGCTCTCCCGGACGGTTATGACACCATTGTGGGCGAGCGGGGCGTGGGCCTTTCCGGCGGCCAGAAGCAGAGGATCTCCCTGGCAAGGGCGCTGTTAAAGGATCCTTCCATCCTGATTCTGGACGATACCACCTCGGCCGTGGATATGGAGACGGAAAGCTACATCCAGAACCAGCTGAAAACCTTAAAAAACAGCTGTACGATTTTCATCATCGCCTATCGTATTTCCTCCATCCGCGACGCCGACATGATCCTGGTAATGGATAATGGGCGCATTATTGAACACGGCACCCACGATGAGCTGCTGGCCCAGGGAGGGTATTACGCGAAGGCGTTCCGCAACCAGTACGGCGAAATTCCGTATGACCTGTTATCGGAAGACAAACAGCTGAAAAAACAGAGAGGAGGTGAGTGATATGGCAAGAAACCGTTATGACATGGACGAGGTGCTGGAGGACAGCTTCGACGTCAATCAATTAAAACGTCTGGGCGGCTATATCTCTCCCTACAAAAATAAAATGGCGGGCGTTATTGTCTTGATGCTCTCCTCTTCCGCCCTGACCATGATGATCCCCATCTTTTTTCAGAGGATCATGGACTTTTACATTCCCGCGAAGGATATGCGAATGATCGCCCTGATGGCGCTGCTGACCCTGGCCGTCTCGACCTACTCTGCCATTGCCATGCGCTTTAAGATCAAGACCATGAGCATCATCGGCCAGAATATCATTCACGCCATCCGCACGGACATCTTCAACCACCTGCAGGAGCTTCCCTTCTCCTATTACGACGACAGGCCCCACGGAAAAATCCAGGTCAGGGTGGTAAACTATGTAAACAGCTTAAGCGACCTTTTAAGCAACGGTATCGTCAATACCATCACCGATCTCTGCAACCTGTTCTTCATTATTATATTCATGCTGATCTGTGACCCGAGATTGACATTGATCTGTCTCTGCGGCCTTCCCCTTCTGGCCGCCGTGATCGTCTTCATCAAGAGAAGACAGCGCAGAGCCTGGCAGATCCAGTCCAACAAACAGAGCAACCTGAACGCCTATATTGCGGAAAGCATCAACGGGATCCGGGTCACCCAGTCCTTTGTGAGGGAAAAGGAAAACAACAATATTTTCAACGGCTTAAGCGGCAACTACCGAAAGGCCTGGATGCGGGCGGTAAAATTCAACTTTATCATGGGCCCCAGCGTGGACATGATCTCCGCCATTACCACATCCTTTATCTACGTTCTCGGCATCCGCTGGATCCTGGCGCCGGACGCCACCCTCACCGTGGGCGTGCTCATTGCCTTTACCTCCTACATCGGACGGTTCTGGGCCCCCATCAACACCCTGGCCAGCTTTTACAATTCCCTGCTGACCGCCATTTCCTATCTGGAGCGTATTTTTGAGACCATCGACGAGCCGGTTCTCGTAAAAGACGCCGAGGACGCGGGAATCATGCCGCCCATCCAGGGACAGGTGGAATTCCGGAACGTCTGCTTCAGCTATGAAGAGGGGCACAGGATCCTGGACAATATCAACTTTACCGCGAAGCAGGGAGAAACCTATGCTTTCGTCGGCCCCACCGGTGCGGGAAAGACGACCATCGTAAACCTGATCAGCCGGTTCTACAACGTGGATTCCGGACAGATCCTGATCGACGGCATCGATATCTCCAAAGTGACCATCCACTCCCTGCGCACCCAGATGGGCGTCATGATGCAGGACAGCTTCATCTTCTCGGGAACGATCATGGATAACATACGTTATGGAAACAGGGATGCCACCGACGAACAGGTGATCGCGGCCGCCAAAACCGTCTGCGCCCACGACTTTATCTCCCAGATGGAGAACGGATATTATACGGAAGTGAATGAACGGGGAAGCAGGCTTTCCGCCGGCCAGAGACAGTTGATCTCCTTCGCCCGGGCGCTGCTCGCGGACCCGAAGATCCTGATCCTGGACGAAGCCACCTCCAGCATAGACACGGAGACCGAGATCCTGCTGCAGAAAGGCTTGAACGAGCTGTTAAAGGGAAGGACCTCCTTTATCATCGCCCACCGCCTCTCCACCATCAAGAACGCCGACTGCATCATGTACATCGACAAAGGCGGCATTGTAGAACGAGGCACCCACGACGAACTGCTGGCCCAGAAAGGCGCCTACTACGACCTGTACATATCACAGTTTGATTTCTTAGCATAGCCATGCAGAAAAGGAGCCAGGACGGTTCCGGGAGAGCTTGCTCTCATCGGAACCGTCCTGGCTCCTTTTCTATACGGCGCAGCCGTACATCGGGAGAACATCCCCACGTTCTCCCGATGCGCATGGCGGCATGGGGGCGGAATGCGCGCATGGCGGAATAAAGCCGCCGCGCGGCGGCATGGAGCTGCAGCGCAGCGGAATGGAATGCCGCGCGGCCCCCTCAGATTCCCAGAATCAGCGAAGCCATGCGGAAATACGCCAGAAGCGACAGCGCATCCACAATGGTGGTGATAAACGGACTCGCCATCACCGCCGGGTCAAATCCCAGCCGCTTTGCCCCAACGGGAAGAAGACAGCCTACCAGCATGGCCATAAGCACCGCCGCAACCAGCGTCAGACATACGGTGGCCGCAACCGCCAGCCCCACCCGGTCAAAGAGCATCAGCTTCGCAAAGTTCGCCGCCGCCAGCGTCAGACCGCATAAAACAGCCACCCGAACCTCTTTCCATACCACCCTTGGCACATCCCTATAGCCGATCTCCCCCAGGGACAGCCCACGGATCACGGTAACGCTGGCCTGTCCGCCCGCATTTCCCCCGGTATCCATCAGCATGGGGATAAACGCGATAAGGGACGCATACACGCTCAGCGCCTCCTCAAAGGAGCTGATGATGGCGCCGGTAAACGTGGCAGACACCATCAAAAGCAGCAGCCAGGGAATCCTTTTCCCGTATGTTTCCAGCACGGAAGTCCTCATATAAGGCTTGTCGCTGGGCACGATAGCCGCCATCTTTTCCATATCCTCCGTGGTCTCTTCTTCCATGATATCCACGATATCATCCACGGTGATAATCCCCACAAGCCTGTCTTCATTATCCACCACCGGCATGGCGGTAAAGTCGTACTTTTTAAACTGGGCCGCCACCTGCTCCTGGTCCATGAGCGTGTTGATGGAGATCACGTTCTCATGCATGATATCTCCTATGATCTCATCCGAATCGCTTAACAGCAGATACCGCAGGGCCACCGTCCCCACCAGGCGTCTCTTGGAATCCAGCACATAACAGATATTGATGGTCTCACTGTCCAGCCCCACCCTGCGGATGCGCTCAATGGCCTCCGCCACCGTCATGCTCTCCTTTAAGGACACATACTCCACGGTCATGATACTTCCGGCGGAATCCTCCGGATACCGCAGAAGGTGGTTAATGGCCTGTCTGGTATCCGGCTTTGCATTTTCCAGAAGCTTATCCACCACGTTTGCCGGCATTTCCTCCAGAAGATCCACCGCGTCGTCCGCCATCAGGTTATCAATGACATTGGCCGCCTCCCTGTCCGACAGGGACGTAATGATCATCTGCTGACTGTCCACCTCCAGATAGGAAAATACATCCGCCGCCAGATCCTTCGGCAGAATCCGGAACACCTTCAGCAGCGCTTTTTCCTCCAATCCCTCCATGAGGGCGGCAATATCCGCGTCGTTCATCTCGCCCAGAAACTGGCGCAGCTTTGTGTACTGTTTGGTATCCAGAAGCTCCAGAAGCTCCCTCATCTCTTCTTTTTCCATAACCTGTCTCTCCCTTGGTGCCGCCGTCCGCGCACAGCTTTATCCCCGCCCCGGACCGGCTCATGTATACTCCTCATGTTCTGACAATATTGATTCCCCCACAGCCTTCATTCCCTGACAAGATACGAGACAGCCCTGCCCTTGCGGAATACCGCCCTGCCGCCGGTAGCCTCCGCCAGCCGCTGTCCAAGCCTTTCCATATCTCCCGCAGGCGCCTGCAGCCGAAGCGTTACGATATCGGCATAGCTGGTGTCCAAAGGTTCCAGTCCCATGTCGCCCAGCAGATACAGGATCCTTCCGATCCCGTTGTAATCGGTCTGTATCTCCACCTCGAATCCGTCGCATCTTCTGCCGATCACACAGTTTTTCAGTCCCTCCTGCACAGCCCTTGTGTAGGCGCGGACCAGACCGCCGGTTCCAAGCAGTACGCCGCCGAAGTACCGGGTCACCACTACCGCTGCATCGCTCAGTCCCGCCCCGGCAAGCACCTCCAGGATCGGCCTGCCCGCTGTACCCCCGGGCTCCCCGTCGTCGCTGCATCTGGCAAGCTCTCCCTTGGCGCCGATACGAAACGCGTAGCAGTTGTGCCGGGCGTCCCAGTATTTCTTCCTTGTCTCCTCAATGAAGGCCAGCGCCTCCGCTTCACTTACGCACCGTTGCACCGTTGCGATAAAGCGGGACTTCTTTTCCTCGTATTCCCCCTGTCCGCCCTGGATCAGCACACGGCACAGAGAGGCTTTCGTCTCCGTATTATCCATTTCCATAACACCTGTTTCCGTTATGATTCGGGCCGTCTCCACCCTGTTTAGAATAGCATAAACCGGGTAAAATGTGAAACAATTATTAAGAAAAAAAGAAAACCTTTCTTTACATACCGGTTTTTGTTATAATAAAAGATAGATTTTGTTCTAAATCACAGGAGCTTTCGCCGCAGGAGCGGCAAAATGGGAGGAAGCAATGAATTACGGAAAAAAGGGCGTCCGGTCCAAACAGCGGGCGCTGAATTCTAAAGCGGTCAGGCTGGAGCGGAAATTCCTGCTCCTGATCGTAAAAACAATACTGGTCGCCGTGATCGGAATCTGTGTCTTCCTGATTGCAGGCGGAATCGGCGCTTACCGGGGCATCCTCGCCTCCACGCCCAAGATCCGTCTGGGAGACGTCGTCGCCTCCGGACAGGCTACCATCGTCTACGACAACGCGGGCAACGAGATCGACCAGTATGTGACTACCAACTCCAACCGCATCCCCGTGGCCTCCATAGACATGCTCCCCGACTATCTGGGAAAGGCGTTTGTGGCCATAGAGGACGAGCGCTTTTACCAGCACAACGGCATTGACTTTTACAGCATCGGCCGGGCGGGCTATAACTTCCTGAAAACCATGGGGAAAGAAAAACAGGGCGGCAGCACGATCACCCAGCAGCTTTTGAAAAATACCGTCTTCACCACCTGGACCGAGGAAGACGGAAACCTGATCAAAATGGTAAAGCGAAAACTGCAGGAGCAGTTCCTCGCTCTGGAGATTGAAAAATACTACAGCAAGGACGACATCCTGTTAAACTATATGAACGCCATCAACCTGGGGCAGAATACGCTGGGCGTGGAAGCCGCGGCACAGAGATATTTCGGTAAATCCGCCAGCGACCTGACCATATCGGAGTGCGCCGTTATCGCCAGCATTACCCAGAACCCCTCCGGCTACAATCCCATCAGCCATCCGGACAGAAACAAGCGGCGCCGTCAGGACTGCCTGAACAAGATGCTGGAGAAGGAGTTCATCACGCCCGAACAGTACGCGGAGGCTGTGGCGGACACGGACGACGTATATGACCGCATCACGGTCTATAACACCAATCTGCACCAGAATACCAACGCAACCGCCGGCTCCTACTTTTCCGACGCCGTATATATCCAGGTGAAGCAGGATCTGGTAAACATTGCGGGCTACACCGACGCCATGGCGGAAAATATGCTCACGTCCGGCGGCCTGCGGATCGAATCCACCCTGGATCCCACCATTCAGGCCATTGCGGACGAGGAATTTGCGAACCCCGACAATTACCCCGCGGATGTGGACTGGTATCTGAATTACGCCCTCACCATATTTGACGCGGAGGAACAGCCCCATAACTTCAGCCAGGAAAACATGACCACATGGTTCCGCAAGAACAAGAACAGTAATTTTAATCTGATCTTCAGTTCCACGGACGCCGCCAACGAAGCCATTGAGACCTACCGCGCGGCTATGATGGAGGAACTTGGCGTGGAGAACACGGAGGACAATTATGAGGAATCTATCTCCATGACCGCCCAGCCCCAGGCCGCCATCGTCATAGAAGACCAGCATACAGGCTATGTGGTGGCCATTGTAGGCGGCCGCGGCGCAAAGGAGGGACGCCGGACCCTGAACAGGGCCACCAGTGCTCTCCGCTCGCCGGGATCCACCTTCAAGCCGCTGGCAGCCTTCGCTCCCGCTCTGGACAGCGCCGGACAGACTCTCGCCACCGTGTACAACGACGCGCCCTTTAACTATGACGATGGAACCTCCGTGGACAGCTATACCGATTTTAAGGGGATCCAGTCTATCCGGGACGCCATCGTAAAGTCTCTGAATATCGTCACCATCAAGACCTTTACCGTTATCACGCCCCAGCTGGGATACGACTATCTGCTGAATTTCGGTTTTACTACCCTGACGACCAGCACGGTCAAGAACGGACAGGTCTATACCGATCTGCGCCAGCCCGCCGCGCTGGGCGGCCTGACCAACGGCGTCTCCCCCTATGAGCTCAACGCCGCTTACGCTGCCATCGCAAACATGGGCACTTACGTGGCGCCAAAGCTGTACTCCCGCGTCACCGACTCGGACGGCAACGTGATTTTAGACAACACCGTTCCCACCACAAGGCGTGTCATCAAGGAAACCACCGCATTCCTGCTCACCGACGCCATGGTGGACGTTATGACCGCCAGCGGCGGAACCGGAAGCGGCGCAAGATTCGACGGAATGACCATGGCCGGCAAGACGGGAACCTCCACCGGGCCCAAGGACGTCTGGTTCGCAGGCTTTACTCCCTATTATACCTGTACGGTCTGGTCGGGATACGATAACGCCATCAAGATGACGCGCTCCGGAGCCACCAATACCTCAAAGAAGCTGTGGCGGGCGGTCATGTCCCGTATCCATGAGAATCTTGTCAGCGTTCCTTTTGAAAAGCCTGCCAATATTGTACAGGCCCAGGTCTGCAGCAAATCCGGCAAGCTTCCCATCGAGGGGCTCTGCGACCTGGATCCGTCCAACATCAAAACAGAATATTTTGAAGACGGAACCGTTCCCACAGACTACTGTGACATTCACTATCAGGGGGATATCTGCGAATACGACCAGCTTCCGGCCTGCGCCGACTGCCCGTTCCGCTATTACGGGACGCTGGAGCTGCCCTTGCTGGAAGATCCCGCTCTGATCGCCGGCTCCACAACCATCGTCATCAATCCGGACGGCACTCAGACGGTGATCCAGCCGAGGACCACCAACCAGTGCCAGCATGACGCCGCCTTCTTTGCCAACCCTGACTATGAAGCGATTCTAAGCAGCCAGCAATGGGAAATTGAGCAGAGAAGGGCAGCAGCCCAGGCTGCCGCCAACGCTGCTGCCAATGCACAGCCGCCGCAGTAAAACTGATCTTACAGTCCCTTCAGGCGGTCGATCTTCTTCTGCAGTTCCTCCGCGCCGATGCGGGCGTTCTTTATGGCAGTCCGCTGCTTTTCAAAGGGCGCGTCCGCATTGCTGCCATATTCTTCGTAAAAGAGCCGGCCTATCTCAAGGTAGTTCATCTTGATGACTTCCTCGCAGGTAGATATCTGGCTCTTCAGGTTTAAAATCTCAACCGTGTCTTTCGCCTTATCCGCCACCTGCTTCCCTTTTGCCGAAATTGTTTCTCCCAGCTTTTCAAAGCAATCCATATCCGTCACCGTTCCTTTCCTGAATTACAGTATCAGTATATCCCAAAATCTTTCGTAAGTAAAGGGGATGCGACGGACGGTTTGCGCCGCGGCAGGCGAACGTTCCGTTTGCAAAATGACACGGACTGTGTTATACTATCCAAAGAGCGCAGGCTCCAGATCAATCCGAGGTGAAAGACAGAATGAACCAACCCATATATACCGCTCTGAAAGTAAACAACGAGATCGAGCTGTGCGAGATCTCGGATCAGGAGTGCAAACACCTGATCGAACAGGCGCTGTTAAAAGAACGGATCTCCTTCTACATACGCTGGCAGAAGCCTTCTTTTCTGCGCCGCAAAGCACCCGCCTGCGTTTTCTGCGTGAATGAAAACGTAATAGAGACCGCAGAGGATATTGTCCGCGCCATCTGTGACGAGGGCGGCTATGCCGTTAAGTTCCTTATGCGGAAGACCCGAAATGAATACCTGTAATTCTTTTCTTTCCAATCATAAAAGGGCATTGGCCGACGGTATGCGCGACGGCATCCCCATAGGGCTCGGTTATCTTGCGGTCGCCTTCTCTCTGGGAGTGGCTGCCAGGAAAGCCGGGCTCACGGCTTTTCAGGGATTTCTTGCAAGCCTCTTAAACAACGCCTCCGCCGGAGAATACGCCGGCTTTACCGTGATCGCCGCGGATGCCGGATATCTGGAGATGGCGTTGATGACCTTGGTTGCAAACGCCCGTTATCTTCTGATGAGCTGTGCCCTGAGCCAGCGTTTTTCCTCCAAAACCCCTCTGCGCCACAGACTGCTTCTCGGCTTCGACATAACGGATGAGCTTTTCGGCATCACCATCGCGCGGCCGGGCCCGATTCAGCCCTGGTACACCTACGGCGCTATCCTGATCGCCATTCCCTGCTGGTCCTGCGGCACGGCATTGGGAGTGACAGCGGGCAACGTTCTCCCCGCCCGTGCCGTCAGTTCCTTAAGCGTTGCGTTATATGGCATGTTTATTGCCATCATCATTCCCGCTGCGCGCGAAAACCGGGTTGTCGCCGCATTCGTGCTGCTCAGCTTTCTTGCAAGCTTCGCGGCGGCAAACCTTCCCCTGATCTCGCGCCTGTCCCAGGGCGCCAGAACAATTCTGCTGACAGTGACACTTTCCGCTCTGGCAGCCGCATTCTTCCCCGTCTCCGACACAGCTGAAGGCGGTGAAAATACTGACAAAAAAGGAGGCCGCCCATGACCCACAATATCTATCTCTACCTGGCAGTCATGGCCGGCGTCACTTATGCGATCCGTGTACTGCCCTTGACCCTTCTCCGCAGGCAGATCCGGAACCGCTTTCTGCGCTCCTTTTTATATTATGTTCCCTATATCACCCTGGCGGTCATGACATTCCCAGCTATTATAGATGCCACACAGTCCCCCGCCGCCGGCGCTGCCGCTCTTCTCATCGGCATTCTCGCCGCCTGGCTGGGCGCCGGTCTGTTTCCGGTCGCCGTGCTCTGCTGCGCCACGGTTTTTCTTCTGGAATTGTTTCTCATCCACTGACCCACCGGGCCATACACGCCAGCTGTCCCTTCTCTACCGAGATCACCGCCTTCTCCCCGGTAAATTCGTTGCTGATCCCAATTGGGAAATCGTTGCGGACCACAGCCTTCTCCAGCGGATATTTCATACCGCGTATCGTGACGCCCACGGACGTTTCCGTCATGGAAAACAGAGACAGACGCCCTTTTCGTCCCTCCCGAAACTCCACCGTTTCATCCATGAGCACAAAGATCACACCGCCCTCTTCCACCAGATATCCGGCTGCGCCGTTTTTCTTCAGATACAGAAGACACTGGATATTCGCCAGCGTATGGTCCAGACGTCCGCCCGTTCCCCCGTAAATACGGAAATCGCGGTATCCCCGGCGCATTCCCTCTTTCAGGGCCGCCAGCATATCCGTATCGTCCTTCTCCACCGGAAGGCGCATGACCCGCTCCGGGGTCTGCCGCTCCAGCGCTTCGACGGTCTTTGCTTCCTCCCGACTCACCGAATCAAAATCCCCAAGGATCAGATCCGCTTCCACGCCCTGCTGCCCGCAGTACCTGAACCCCCCGTCCACAGCGATCACAAAATCGCCCCGCTCTCTTTCCGGCAGGCGGACGGTAAACTCTCCCGCTGCGACCACAATACATTTCCCGTTCCTTGTCTCCCTGTCCATTGTCTCCTGCCGCTTTACAGCCTCATTCCCGGTCAGTCCATCTGAAACATGTCGGAGATATCCTGAAGCTTCTTCACAGTAGCGAGACAATCTTCCACCAGCTCCTGATTCTGTGCGGTCCGGCCTGTCATATCAGAAGTCTTTCCCGCAATGTTGGTGACGCCGTTCGCCGCCTCGTTGACCGTTGTGTTGATCCCGGATACCTCATCCGCGATCTCCTTGATCGTGCCGTTCAGGCTGTTGACCGCCCCCCGGATCCTGTTCATGCTGTCCTGGAATACCTCGGCATCCTTGTTATACTGCTGCCCCACCGTGGAAAAGCTGTCGTAATCCTTCAGCACAACATTCTCCAGGAATTCCACCGTGTCCGTGAGCGCCGCGGTCATATTGCCCACTGCTTCGTTCACTTCGCTCACCACCCGGTTAATGTCATTCACAGTCTCCGAGGTCTGATTTGCCAGATTTCCTACCTCCGTGGCAACCACGGCAAATCCCCGTCCTGCTTCACCGGCCCTCGCCGCCTCAATGGAGGCGTTCAGCGCCAGCAGACTGGTCTGGGAAGAGATCGCCATGACTACATCCGCCAGTTCATTGATCTTGTCAATGGCCTTGGAGTCTTCGATGGCTTTTTCCGTGCGCTCTTTTACGGATTGATACAGCTTGGTTGTCTTGTCCGTCGCCTCCTGGGTGGTAGCTTTCAGCTCTCCGGCCCGGCGTTTTACCTCTTCCGAAACGGCGCTGCCCTCGTCGGTCATGGTCCTGATATCATCCGCGTTGTCACGGACATGGCTCACATTGGACGCTATGGTTTCCGTGGTGGCCGAAGTCTCCTCCATACCGGCCGCCAGCTGCTGGGTTGTGGTGCTGTTGTCCAGGCACTGGCTGTTGATATCGTCGGAAATGTGATTCAGCTCCCTTACGTTATCCGTAATCTGGTTGTTCACCGCCTCAATATCGTTGATAATGGAACGCAGATTTTTCCGCATCTTCCGGATCGCGCGCCCGATGACCCCGATCTCGTCTTTCCGCTTGCAGATGGAAGCGCTGGCCGGATTGTGATGGAAATCAAAATCTGCCGTGTCGTTGATGATCTCTGTCATAATGTTCAAGGGCCGAAGGAGGATACCCGCCATGAGAAACTCAAAGACGCCAAGAAGCACCAGAATAATCAGCACCCCTGCCAGAAGCTTCAGCTCCAGCCTACGGAATGTGGAGAGGATCTCCACCTCGTCCGCGGAAACCACCAGAATGCTGTTGTCATTTAACAGGGTATACGCGGCATATTTCTTTTCTCCGTTGAACACATATTTTGCAGAGTTGATTCCCCGCGGCGGATTTCCGGCCTTCAGCTTCGCTACCACCCCGGAGATCACCTCGTTTTCCACAGGCTGACCCACCTTGGATTTCGTCGGATGGTACAGCATGGTCCCGTCCGGAGCCACCAGATAGGCATAGGAGGAAGAAAGCCCCTCTATTCCCACACCGGCAAGAACCGCATGGTAGCTTTCATACGTTCCCCCATCTTCGCCGTTTCCGGCATTGAGAAGCTTCGCATACGCTTCCGCCTGCTCCGCCATATTGTCTTCCGCCGCATCCATGATAATGTCCCTGCTGCTTGGAAGCAGAAACAGCGCGATAAAAATGCCCGACACCAGAACCGCCAGGATCGCAAGACCCGCGATACGCATACGCAGGGAATGCAGCAATGTCACTTTTTCTTCCGCAGAACTTTTCTCACTCATTTGAAACCTCCTTAATATGTAGCTTGCTCTGTTTTTATTCAGCACAGCTTCGGATACCCTTCCCGGCATTTCAATATCCAGAATCCCGAAGCTCTCTGTCCTCCTTGATTCCATAGATCAGATCATGGCTTAAGAGCGCCTGCCCTCTGTCTTTTTATGCCAGCGCCTGTTTCAGATCCTCTATGATGTCATTTACATCTTCCAGTCCCACCGACAGCCGGATCAGATCGGCGTCCACCCCGGCCTCGGCAAGCTGCTCGTCCGTCATCTGCCTGTGCGTATGGCTCGCGGGATGCAGCAGACAGGTCTTCGCGTCCGCCACATGGGTGACGATGGAAACCAGCTTCAGACGGTCCATAAATTCAATGGCCGCGCTCCTGCCGCCCTTCACGCCGAAGGCAAGCACCCCGCAGGTGCCGTTGGGCATGTATTTCTCCGCCAGCGCATGATAGCTGTCGCTCTCCAGCCCCGCATAATGCACCCAGGCCACCTTCTCGTGGCCGGACAGGAATTTTGCCACCGCAAGAGCGCTTTCACAGTGTCTCTGCATCCTGACATGAAGCGATTCCAGCCCCAGATTGAGATAAAATGCGTTCTGCGGCGACTGAATGGGCCCCAGATCCCGCATCAGCTGGGCCGTGGCCTTCGTGATGTAAGCGCCCCGTCCGAATCTTTCGGCGTAAGTGATTCCGTGATAGGAAGGATCCGGAGTTGTCAGTCCCGGAAATTTCTCGGCGTGTTCCAGCCAGTTAAAGTTGCCGCTGTCCACAATGCAGCCGCCCACCGCCGCCCCATGGCCGTCCATGTACTTGGTCGTGGAGTGGGTCACGATATCCGCTCCCCACTCAAAAGGCCTGCAGTTCACCGGCGTCGCGAAGGTATTGTCCACGATCAGCGGCACTCCGTGGGAATGGGCAAGCCGTGCAAACTTCTCAATGTCGAACACGGAAACGGTGGGGTTTGTGATCGTCTCGCCGAACACCGCCTTCGTGTTCGGACGGAAATACTTTGCCAGCTCCTCCTCCGGCAGCTCCTGATCCACAAAGGTACACTCAATTCCCATCTTTTTCATGGTCACGCCGAACAGGTTATAGGTGCCGCCGTAGATCGAAGAGGATGATATAAAATGTCCTCCCGTCTCGCAGATGTTGAAGACCGCGAAAAAGTTCGCCGCCTGGCCGGAGGCCGTCAGCATTGCCGCTTCGCCGCCCTCCAGGGCGCAGATCTTCGCCGCCACCGCGTCGTTGGTGGGGTTCTGCAGGCGGGTGTAAAAATACCCGTCAGCCTCCAGATCGAACAGCTTTCCCATGGCGTCGCTGGTATCATATTTGAACGTGGTGCTCTGGCAGATGGGAAGCTGTCTGGGATCTCCCTGCGCCGGCTTCCATCCCTCCTGAATACATTTTGTTCCGATTCCTGTTGTCATTTTCGTTTTCCTCCGTCCATTATTTTATGACCTGAACTGCTGTTTTTAACACGCCGGTCCTGTTTATTGTATCAGAACGTTATGATAAATCCGGTAATAGCCGCTTCCAAGGTTCTGGACCTGAATCTGGATGTAAAATTCCTCCGCGCCCAGCTCCTTCAGAACGGAATCCGCATACCCGTTTTTATAGCTCCCGATGCTGTAGGCCAGCTCCACCGTCTTCCAGAGGGACTCCGGCACGACGTTGGAGAACTGCCCCTCTCCCATTCCGATCAGCTTAAGCTGCGCCGCGCAGTCCGCATAATACGCTTCCATGGTATCCGCCAGTTCGCTTTCGGCAATCCCCAGCCGTTCCATGTCAGCCCTCCGCTGTTCCTCCGTGGGGACGCGCTCCTCTTCTTCGTCCTCTTCCTGCTGGGAACCGCCGTGTCCCACCCAGGTCAGCGGCCGCATGGGCTCCTGAGATTCCGCCGGCTGTTCCGATTCGGGCTGCCCTGTCTCCTCCCCGCTGCTCTCCGGCGCGGTCGTTTCCACCGCTGCGTCCGGTCCCAGCGCCGTTCCCATGCAGGCCGGCAGATATACGGACAGGCCGGTCCGGCGATGGGTCGGCGCATAGTCCGCGTCCGTCCTGTTAAAATAGTCGTGGGTCAGCGTCTCCGTGTCGTCCCACGTCACGTCGACGTTATAATAGTCCTCCCCAAGCTTTACAATGTTCCAGGCATGATCCTCCCCCGCGAAGCCTGTACAGTAATAGCATGGGATTCCAAGCTGCTGCATCAGATACTGAAACGCCCTTGCGTAACCGGCACAGACAGTACTCGCAGTCACAAGCCCGCTGTAGGCGCTCTGGTTCATCCGGCTGTTCTGGTCGTAAGATACCTTTTCCGCCAGCGCGTCATGAACATAGCGCTCCTTCTCATAATCGCTGTTTAAGCTTCTGGCCTGCGAAAGGAGCGTCTCCGCCTGGCCGAGAAACATTTCCCTGGCAGCCGCCAGGTCATTTATGGTCTCGTTATACTGAAGCCCGATCTCCACACAGGTGCCGTCCTCCAGATACTTACAGGAAAAGCTTGTCTCCAGCCAGAACAGCTCCGGGTGGTCGTTGTACACGGCCTCAAAGCACCGCCGGATCCGCTCCAGCTCCATGTTCTCCACCGGCGTAAAGGATACGGTCTGCTGTGCGGCGTTGGCATAAATCTGACAGTAAAGCCGGCGCATATCAGGCTCCAGCATGGCGTAATAGGGATAATACGTCTCGTCAAAGGCCAGCTCCTCCCCCAGCTCCCCCGGGGAGATCACGTCGGATTCCTCTAAAAGCACCTGCTGGGCGTCCTCGCTGACCGGCACATAGCCTGTCCTTCCGTCCACAGCCGCCGGAGGCTCCCCTGGCTCCTGCCCCGGGACAAGGTAGCCTGTATTCTCCCGGTCCGCCAGCCACTCCGGGTTGACGCCGGGCACACGATCCGGCAGTACGCCGGTTCCCCTGTTTACAGCGTTTTGGGCGCCTTTCCCCGCTCCTGCCCCCGTTCCGTTTTGAAGCTCCTGCACCTTGCCGGAAAGCGCATCCGTCAGAGACGGATTCAGCGCGCAGATCACAATTCCCAGACAGGCTGCCAGAAACAGCCCCACAAGCGCAAACAGAATACGTTTCACAATCTTCATCGCATCACACACTCCGCCCTGCGGCTCAATCATTTGCTGCTGTATCCATATTAACACAAAAGGCGGTCCGTTCGCAACCATAAGCTGCCCGGACCGCCGATCTTCAGTGCCAATTCAGATTTTCCTTACATCACCAGTTCGATCTCATTCTCTTCCTGAAGCTCTGTCTCCGGTACATAAGGCTGATCCGCCTTCTTGCCGTTGATGTAGAACTCCCGGAAGCCGCTCTCTCTTCCCTCCGGATTCTTCACGGTGATATGAAGCTTCTTTCCGCGGAACACCTTATCCATGGTCATCTCCTTCCACTGGGAAGGGATGGAAGGACATACCCAGAGACCGTTCAGGTCAGGGCGCATACCGCAGATACCTTCCACGCATCCCACCATACAGGTGGAAGCCGTGCCGGTAAGCCAGTGTACATGGGAACGTCCCTCAAAAGGCGACTCCACGCTCTCCGTGAACTGTCCGTGTACATAGGGCTCCAGTCTGCGCACGTCGGCGTTGTCGTTCTGAGAAGCCGGCGAGCTCTCCGTAAAGTAGGTGTAGGCGCGGTTTCCGTGTCCCATCAGCGCTTCCGCCAGAATGATCCAGCCCTGGGGCTGCGAGAAGATACCGCCGTTCTCCTTGGTGGAGGGGTTGAACAGCAGCGCCTGGGCCCCGTCAAAGGCATGATCCACATAAGAAGGGCTCATCAGGCGGACGCCGTATTTCGTGTTCAGCTCCCGGTACACCGTGTCAAGCGCGGCCTGCGCCTGCTCTTTGGATGCCAGTCCGCTGATCACGGCCCAGGACTGGGGATTCAGCCACATGCTCGCCTCGGGATCGTTTTTGGAACCGATGACCTGGCCGTCCTCCTTGATCCCTCTGACATAGCGGTCGTCTTCCCAGCATTCCTTCTGGATGATGTCGCCCAGCTCCTTCTGGGTCTTCTCCAGATACTCTATGTAAGCGGTATCCTTCTGGTCCTCCGCAAATCCCTTCATCACGGTAAAGGCATAATAGAGCTGCATTGCCACAAAGGTGGACTCGCCCTTCTTGCCCAGCCTCAGGCAGTCATTCCAGTCGGCGTGCAGGCCCGCGGGCATCTTATGGTCGCCCAGCCGGTCCATGGAAAACTGGATCGCTCTCTTTAAGTGGTCGTAAACGGTGCCCTCCTCCTTGTTGGCGTAAGGGATCACCTCATTGATAAATTCCCTGTTGCCCGTCTCGGAAACATATTTCCAGACGGTAGGGAAGAGCCACAGAGCGTCGTCCGCCCGGTACGCGGGATGTCCCGTCTCGCGGACATAGGATTCGTCCTCGGGCGTATCCTCGTGTCCGGCGTTATGCGTATATTTCACCAGAGGAAGTCCGCCGCCATGGTTTACCTGCGCGGAAAGCATAAAGCGGATCTGTTTTGCCGCCATCTCGGGATCCAGGTGGATAATTCCCTGAATATCCTGCACGGTATCGCGGTAGCCGTAACCGTTTCTCTGTCCGCAATAAATCAGGGAAGCGGCTCTGGACCAGGTAAAGGTAATGAAGCACTGGTACGCGTTCCAGGTATTGATCATGCTGTTGAAGGCAGGATCCGGCGTGTTTACCTGGAAGTTGGCAAGCTTGCCGTGCCAGTAGGTCTTAAGCTCCTGAAGCTCTCTGTCCACGGTTCCCGCCTTCTCGTAGGAATCGATGATGGCATCCGCCTTCTCGTTGTCCGCCTGGCCGAACACGAATACCAGCTCCTTCGTCTCGCCGGCCCCAAGCTCCAGAGCGCTGTGCAGCGCGCCGCAGCCGTTGGCGTTATAGTTCAGCACGCCGTCGCACTTTCCGTTTTCCACCGCCACGGGATTTCCGTAGCCGTGGTATCTGCCCAGGAAAGCTTCCTTGTCGCCGTTATAGGAGGTAACGGGCGCGCCCGCCAGTCCGAGAAAACGCTCCCTGCCGTTGGAGCCCTTCTCGTTCTTTCCCACATTTTCATTGATGGTCTGAAGGATCTTGTTTCCCTTAAAGTAGGTTCTGGTAATGAACAGGGTATACTGGAGATTAACCTGGTCCTGCTCGTAATTGCTCTCGTTGGTAAACTCCGCATAGGAAAATACGGAGATCTTTCTCGCTCTGCCGGAGGTGTTCGTCACCTTCGCGCGCCATACCTCATAGGTCTTGTTCAGCGGCACATAGTAAAGCGCCTCACAGTGAATGCCGGCATAGTCGGAAATCATGTTCGTGTAAGCCGTTCCGTGGCGGCACTCGGATTTGTACTGATCCAGCGGCTTTGCCACGGGCTGCCAGGATGCGGACCAGTAATCCTTCGTCTCGTCATCCCTGAGATAAATGTATCTGCCGGGCGTGTCGTCGCTGTTGAAATGATACCGCAGGATCCGTCCGTTTGCGCCGCTCTGTACAAAGCTGTACCCGCCCGCATTGTTGGAAATGATGGCGCCGTAGGCGGGAGATCCCAGATAATTCGCCCAGGGCGCGGGAGTGTCAGGTCTTGTGATGACATACTCCCTGTTTGTTTCGTCAAAATAACCGTAATTCATGCCGTGTTCTCCTTTTTCGATTTTCCGGAACTTCTGAAACCTGTAACCATTGTACCATATCTATCCCAGCAGCTCAAGATTTTTCCTGATCAGTTTGCAGCGCTGTTTTACACAGTCCGGGCTGCGCAGCGGATCCTTCGGCGTGTTGAACACATAGTCGGTCAGCCTGTCGAGATCGGTGACCGCCACATGCAGTCTGGTGTCGCTGGAGGCGTAATAGATATAGACTTCTCCCTTTTCGTTCACCACCGCGCCGTTGGTAAACACCACGTTGGACACGTCGCCCACTCTCTCCCGGCCCCTGGGCCCGATCAGCATGCCGGAGGGTTCCGCGATCACCCTGCCGGGATCCGCCAGATCCGTGGCGAAGGCATAGATCACATACCGAAGCCCCGCCGCCGTATTGCGCACCCCGTGGGCAATATGGATCCAGCCCCTGTCGGTTCTGATGGGCACCGCACCGGCGCCGTTCTTTACCTCCGTGATGGTGTGGTAGCGGCGGATGCTGGTCATGCGTTCCTCGTCGATGACCGCATTCGTAATATCGCTGCAGAGCCCGAATCCCACGCCGCCGCCGGAACCGGTGTCGATAAAGTCGTCCATGGGCCTGGTATAGAAAGCGTACTTGCCGTCCACAAATTCCGGATGGAGAAGCACATTCCTCTGCTGGGGAGAATGCAGGGTCTTTAGGTTAGGCAGTCTCTCCCAGTTCTTCAGATCCTTCGTGCGCACGATGCCTGCCGCCGCCACCGCGGCGGAAAGATCCTTCGAGGAAGTATCCTTGCTCTCGGAGCAGAATATGCCGTAGATATAGCCGTCCTCATGCTTTGTCAAGCGCATGTCGTAAACGTTCGTCTCTTCCGGGCAGGTGTCCGGCAGCTCCACCGGGTAATCCCAGAACCGGAACCCGTCCACGCCGCTTGCGCTCTCCGCCACGCCGAAGAAGGATTTTCTGTCGTTTCCCTCAATCCTCGCCACCAGATAATACTTTCCGTTTAAATAGATGGCGCCGGAGTTCATCACGGCGTTTACGCCAAGACGCTCCTGAAAGTAAGGATTGGTCTCTTTGTTGATGTCATACTGCCATGTCACAGGGATATGCTCCCTTGTGAGCACAGGGTAGCAGTACCGGCTGTAGATACCGTTGTAAAAGCTGTCGTCCACCTGGTTCTTCCGGGCAAGCAGCGCTTCCTGCCGCTCCCGCAGCCAGTAATATTTTTCATGAATCATGCCCTGATCCCTCCCGATCTTGTCTGTTGTTCCATGGTTTTGTCTGTCCTTCCGGCCATATCACTGTCCGTCTTCCGTCCGCCTGATCAGCTCCATGCACATCCGGCCGTTATGATAGGGACACTTCCATGGCTCCACGATGGGATTTCCCTCTTCGGGCCGCCCCTCGTCGTCCACATGCTTAAACCATTCCCCGCTCTTCAGGTCAATGATATGCGCCTTGATAAAGTCCCAGATATTCTGAGCGGCCTCCAGATATTCCGTGTGGGAAGGCTCCTTCTGGTACTGGTTGAAAAAGCCCACCACGGCCTCCGCCTGCACCCACCAGACACGCTTTCTGTCCGTCTTTCCCCTCTCACATTCGTTGGAGAGAGAATGGTTGTAATAAGCGGTCCGGTAAACCTCGGCCACAAGATCCGCGGTCACAGGAGCAAAAGCCGCGATTCGTTCTCCGTCCCCAAGCACGTTCAGCCCCCGATCCAAAAGCCAGCAGGTCTCGATATCATGGCCGTAGGAATGCAGGTCGATCAGACTGTTCATGTCGTTGTCAAAGAAGACCTCCTGCCGATGCTTCGCGGGGTTGTAGATTTTGTCCCGAAAGGTGTCAAGGATCCACGCCAGCTTCTCCCCGACCCGCCCTTCTTTGCTTACCCGGTACAGCTCCGTGTAAGCCTCGAACACATGGAGCAGGGTGTTCATGGTGCGGTCCGCCATGACGCCGTTCTCGGAGAGCTTATCGTTGTCCGCCGGGGCAAAGCTGCGATCCAGCGCCTCCCGGTAGCCTCCCCGGTCAAAGCCCTTTTCCTCGATCACACGGAAAATGTCCATGGCGGTTTCCAGCGCTTCGGCGTCTTTTGAGGCGTCATAATAGGAGGACAGCGCATAGACGGCAAAGGCCTGATTATAGATGTGCTTCGTGGTATCCTGCGGGCGTCCGTCATACGCCACGGACCAGTAAACGCCGCCGTATTCCTCGTCAAGGCAGCATTCCTTCAGGAAACGATACGCGTGTCGGGCGTACTCCAACAGAGACGGATCCCTTAACGTCATACTGGCGTTGGAAAAAAACCACAGAATCCGGCTGTTCAGAATACAGCCCTTCACCGCCCTGTCATCCACCGTAAGATCGGGTCCCACATAGCCGTAGAACCCGCCGTTTTCTTCATCCTTCAATCCCTTCCAGAAGGGAAGGATCTGGCGGGTCAGATGCTCCCGCATCTCTTCCGCCATGTTCTTTGCTGTTTTCTTTTCCCTTGTTTCTTCCCTGTTTTCTGCCATCTTTTCTACCATCCCCACAATCTGTCTTAAGCTCTTTTTGCGGCCGATTTTGTCCGGAAGGCGCCTGTACGGCGCCTCCGTCTTTCGGTCTTTCGTCAGCGTCTTCCGATCTCCGTGTCCTCGTCCCGTACCACGCTGTGCTCCTTGATGTAAGCCACGATCTCGTCAAACTTGGTAAACGCCAGACCCACATAGCTGTCCGCCGCGCCGTAATAGACCGCGATCTTCCCGGATTCGGGGTCATGAATGGTCGCGCAGGGGAACACCACGTTAGGCACAAAGCCTCTCTCTTCGTACCACTCTTCGGGAGTCAGCAGGAAGTTTTCGCAGCGATACTTCACAATGGAAGGATTTTCCAGGTCCAGGATCGCGCCGCCGATGCTGTAGACATAGCCGTTGCAGGTGCCGCTGACGCCGTGATAGAACAGAAGCCATCCCTCGCTGGTCTCGATGGGCGCCGCGCCGCCGCCGATCTTTAAGGACTCCCACCACTCGGATCCCTTTCCCATCACATGCCTGTGCTTTCCCCAGTACACAAGGTCAGGGCTCTCGCTGATAAAGATATCGCCGAAGGGCGTATGGCCGCTGTCAGAAGGTCTGCTCAGCAGGCAGAAGTTTCCGTTGATCTTTCTGGGGAACAGAACCGCGTTGCGGTTGAAGGGCAGGAACGGATTCTCAATCCTTACAAAGGTCTTAAAGTCATTTGTCTTTGCCATGCCGATAGCAGCGCCGTAGAAATCCTGACACCAGATGATATAGTAGGTATCCTCCACCTTCACCAGCCTTGGATCGTAAGCATAGCGGGGCATAAAGGGCTTCCCCTCCTCATCCACAAAGGGGATCTTGTCTCTGTCGAAATCCCAGTGGATGCCGTCACTGCTTCTTCCCAGATATATGTAGGGGATACCGTTTGTCTGCTCTCCGCGGAACACGCCGATAAATTCTCCATGATAAGGCACAACCGCGCTGTTGAAGATTCTCGCGACCCCCTCTACCGGGTTGCGGCCGATCACAGGGTTTTCCGTATACCTCCAGATCGGCGCTCCTTTGATGCCTTCTGGTCTCTCCTGCCATGGTACGTTGGGCACTGCCGGTGCAATCATTTTGATCTCGCTCATAATCTGCTCCCTTTCTTTATAATTTTTAAGTAAATTTAGCTTTTTTTAGCTTATAACAAGCTTACCATAATTTTGGAAATACTGCAACAGATTTTGTGCAATTAGTGATTTTTGACAATTCCAGGCTCTCCGTTTTGTGCAAAATGTCTAAAACAGCAGCGTTCATTTTTTAAGTAATTTAATTAAATTTAGCTTGCCATCTTCCGGACAATATGGTATTGTGCTAACAACAAAGGCAGCGTCCGCATCGAAACGGGAATTTTCCGGTGGACGCTGCGTAAAAGGAAAAACAAGGGAGAACATTATGGAAAAACAGGATTTTTTGCTGACGGATCCGGCGGCTCAGCTGCCGGCCGCGGAACTGTACCGTTTCCTTAACCTGGCGGAGGGCAGATATATTCTCTCCGGCCAGCAGGAATGCCCCGGCAACAGGAACGACTGGGAAGAGCTTTCCTATATCGAGAAGGTAAGCGGGCGTCTTCCCGCCATTCTGGGGCTGGATTACATCGGGAACGATTTTGCCGGGGTAAACGAACGCGCCAGGCGCTGGCAGGAAAAGGGCGGCATCGTCTCCATCTGCTGGCACTGGGGGATTCCGCCCCACGGCGTCGGCTACCACTCCAGCCAGGAAAGCGTGGACATGGAAGAGCTTCTGACGCCCGGCACCGAGCTGCACCAGGGAATGCTGGACAATCTGGACGCTGTCGCAAAGGCTCTGAAGGAGCTGTGCCGGCTTGAAATCCCCGTGCTCTGGCGGCCGCTGCACGAATTTGACGGCGCCTGGTTCTGGTGGGGCAAGGGCGGCCCGGAAGCGTTTCAAAAACTGTGGCGGCTGATGTATGAAAGGTTCACCGGCCACCATGGGCTGCACAACCTGATCTGGGTTCTCGGCTATTCCGGCGAAATGCATGAGGGATGGTATCCCGGCGACGACGTAGTGGACTGCATCGGCGGAGACGCCTACACGGAAGGGATCCACGAAGCGCTTTACAACTGGGTCAGGACGCAGACGGACAAGCGTATGCCGGTCTGCCATCACGAAAACGGCCCTCTGCCGGAGCCGGGGCTTTTACGGGCAAAGGGGGTGAACTGGAGCTGGTTCCTGACCTGGCACACCGTACATATCCACGAGCAGAACAGCGCGGACTACATCTCTTATGTGTTCAACCATCCCTATGTGGTAACGCTGGACCGGCTGGAGGAAGCAAGACAAAGCGTTCTGTCCTCCTGAGCCGCCTTTCGCACGATGAAGGACAGAAGACGGCGAGGGCGGCGTGCGCCGTTTTTCGCCTGTGCGCGAAAAAACCGCCGGGGCAGCCTGCCCCGGCGGTTCTGTGGTTTACAGTCTTTCGTTTCTTCCGGCGTTATCCTTCGATCTGGATATACTTCTTTTCCTCGACCTTGGGCGCCGGCTCCTTCTTGGGAACGCTCAGCTTCAGGATGCCGTCCTCAAACTTTGCCCTGATATCCTCCTGGGTCACATCCTCGCCCACATAAAAGCTTCTGCTGCAGGTTCCGTAATATCTCTCCCGGCGGATATATTTTCCGTTGTCATCCTTCTCATCGTTGTCCTGCTTCGTCTCGGCGCTGATGGTGAGATAACCGTCCTTTAACTCCGCCTTCACATCCTCTTTCTTGTACCCCGGCAGATCGATCGCCAGTTCAAATCCGGTCTCCGTCTCCTTGATATCCGTGCGCATCACATTGGTCACAGGAGTGTTGTACCTTGCAACCTGCCTTGACGGACGTGCGAAATCGTCAAAGAAATCCTCGATCAAGTTTTCTCCAAAAATACTGGGCATCAACATAAGTCATTCCTCCTTTTCAACATTTGCGACTCTTGTCATACTCATTGTTTCCCGGAGTGGGATGAAGTATGTAATTTCTTCATCTCCTTCGTTCTGACTTAGTTATACCACCATTGTTAGCACTCGTCAATAGCGAGTGCTAACAATTTATTTTTGTTTTATAATCTTTAGAATTCGTTTAGAATTTCACACCTTCGTCTTCGATTCCTCCAGCGCCGCAACCACCCTGTCGCACCATGCGTCAAACTCCGGATCCTCCTTCTGGCATTCCTCCGGATGGGACAGCACATAGTCCAGGGCGATCCTCACGCCCTGCCGGAAGCTTACGGAGGTCTTCATCTGCGGCACAAGCCTCTTCAGCTTACGGTTGTCGAAGACCACGGATACCGCCTTATCCCCTGCCAGGCTGCCTGTAAAATCGTACCCGTACTGATCACCCACCGCCGCCAGATATTCCGTTGCGACATGATACGCATTCAGTTTTACTCCCAGCGCGTCCGCTATGATCCGGTGGATCTGATCCCAGGTCAGCGTCTCGTCGCCCGTGATCTGGAACGCCTCGCCGATGGCGTTCTCATTCCCCATAAGCCCTGTGAAGCCCACGGCGAAATCGCTGTTGAAGGTCAGCGTCCAGAGCGAGGAACCGTCTCCCTGAATGAGAACGGGCTTTCCCTCCCTCATGCGCTTTATAACCTGCCAGAACCCGTTTTTCCCGTGAACGCCGACGGGGATATTCCTCTCATCATAGGTATGGCTGGGCCGGACAATGGTGACGGGGAATCCTTCCTCCCGATACTTTTTCATCAGAAATTCCTCACAGGCGATCTTGTCTCTGGAATACTGCCAGTACGGATTGGCCAGAGAAGTGCCCTCCGTAACCACATAGCCCGCGGCGGGCTTGTGGTAAGCGGAAGCGGAGCTGATATAGATATACTGCCCCGTTCTTCCCTGAAACAGCCTGTAATCCCGCTCCACCTGAGACACCTGGAACCCGATGAACTCACAGACCGAATCAAAGAAAAGGTCTCCCAGCTTCGCCGTCACATCCGCTTCGTCATTGATATCCGCGGTGATCTGGCGCACCCCTTCGGGAACCGCCTCTTTCCTGTTCCCCCGGTTCAGGAGCCAGACCTCCCAGGCGGGATCTTTGGCCAGCCGCTCCACAACGGCGGTGCTGATGGTCCCCGTTCCTCCGATAAACAATGCTCTCATACTCCACAACTTCCTCTCTGTCAAATGACAAACTGCTCCTGCGTTCTTATTTCTGATCTTTTATTTCCAATTTTCCGCTCTTAATCTTCCGCTCTCAAATCTTCCGGCGCCGCATTGCCAATCGCCTTGGTCTTCCATTTCCCTCTGGCGTAAAAGAAGCATGTGACCAGCATACCGACGATCCACGAGATCAGCATGGACACGATCAGAAGCTCCCGCCTGCCGTTGGGATATTCCGCCGACCTGGAAAGGTACACCATGACGTAAGCCAGGGGCACACGGAGAATGACGGTCTGGAAAATGGAAATCCACATGGGCGTCATGGTATCTCCCGCGCCGCGCATCACGCCCGCAAGGCTCTGCAGCACCGCCATGGCAAGATATCCCACTGCCAGAATGCGCATCAGTCCGTAACTTAACTCCACCAGCTCCTGGGTGTCCGTAAAAATACCCATGAGCGGTCTTCCCACCAGCAGGATTCCCCCGGTGATAAACGCCGACACGCCCAGCGCCAGAAGCGTTCCCTGTTTCGCTCCCTTTGTCACCCGGTCATAGGCGTTCGCGCCCACGTTCTGCCCCGCGTACGTCGTCATGGCGGAGCCGAAGGAGAAATTCGGCATCATGGCAAAACCGTCCACCCGCATCACGATCACGTTGGCCGCGATGAACTGCTCCCCGAAGCTGTTGGTAAGAGACTGAACCACGATCATGGACATGGACATGATGGCCTGGGTAACCCCGGAGGGCAGCCCCAGCCGGATCACGTTGCTGGCGTATCTTTGGTTCCATTTCATATATTTCCATTTCAGGTCAAAGTAGTCCTTCATTCGGTACAGCTTGACGGCACAGAGGATCGCGGAAACCGCCTGGGCGATGCTTGTTGCAAGGGCAACGCCGCTGACCCCCAGCCCGAACCGGATCACGAACAAAAGATCAAGTCCAATATTCAGTACACACGCCACCAGCAGATAGATCAGCGCCGACACGGAATCCCCCAGCCCTCTCAGCACGCCGGACAGAATATTGTAAAAGGCCAGTCCGGCGCCGCCGATGAACAGTATGTACAGGTAGGACGCGCACCAGTCTATAATGCTGTCCGGCGTCTGGAGCAGTTTTAACAGCGGCCGCGTCACCAGCGAGCCGATCACCGCCACAAAAATCGTGGCAAACAGCATCAGAAGAATACTGTTCCCGATGGTATAGGACAGGCCCTCCCTGTTGCGGGAACCGAAATACTGAGACACCATGATCCCGGCTCCGATACTGATCCCCACATACAGTACCAGCAGCAGATTCAGGATCGGCCCGGCGCTTCCCACAGCCGCAAGGGCGTTGTCCCCCACATACTTTCCCACCACAATGCTGTCCACCGTGTTATAGAGCTGCTGGGCGATGTTTCCTAACAGCATCGGAATCGTGAACAGAATGATTTTCTTCCACGGGGTCCCCTCCGTCATATCCACGGGCGAGAAAAATTTGCGTAAATAATTCATGAGTCAGGTCCTCCTTCAGGTTTTTGGGGAATCCGATCCCCTTAAGCCCACTGTCTGCGGCTCAGTCGTCCATTCCGAAAAAGAATTCCAGCCGGTCTTCCGCCTCGTCCAGTCTGTCTTCCAGCCGTTCCAGTTTTCTCTCAAGGTCCCGGTAATCCTCCCTGGCAAGAGCGCCGTCCCGCACCGCCCTCTCCAGTTCGTCTTCGTGCCGGTCCAGCGCCCGGTCGATTTCCTCGGCACGCTGCTTTTCGGAAAAGAAACGGTCCAGATCCGCGCTCTCTTCCGCGATCAGCGCATCCACGTCCGCCGTATAGCCGTCCACAAGGGCGGTCAAGGCTTCCATCGTCTCACTGGTGACCGCCGATCCTCCGGCCTGGTTTGAAACTCCGGTGTCGCTGCTGCCGGCCGTATCTGAGCCCGGCTCCGATCCCTCTTCCGACGGCGCATTCGTCGGCTGACTCTCTTCCGACGGCGCGTTATCCTTCTGACCCTCTTCCGACGGCGCGTTATCCGGCCGACTCTCTTCCGGCGCTTTGTCCGCCCCGGCCTGAGCCTGCTGCAGAGCGGCCACCTGGCTTTCCAGCTCCGTAATCTGTCGGCGGAGCGCCTCGTCATCCGCATTTCCTCCGGACTGGCATCCCGTCAAAAGCAGCGCCGCAAGAACTCCCGCAAAAACACTTTTTCCTTTTTTCATCCTGATCTCCTTCCCGACCTCACCTGGCCGCTCCCCCCGCGTTTCACCCTTCAAAGGGCACCACATCTTTTACCGCATCTTCCGGCCGTATCACGGCGTCGCCGTTGTCGATATCCACCAGCAGATACCTGTCATTTCCCATCCCAAGCTCCTTCATATAGGAAAGCTGGCGGTGTCCGTGACGGCTCTGGATCCGTTCCGTCAGGTCGGCGCGGTCCTCCCCGCGCAGCGCATAGACAAGATCGATGGACGCCTGATCCGCAGCAAGAATATCGACAGACGCCACGATGCCGATGTTCGGCGTCACTACCGGCATGGCGTCGCATCCCTCACAGTCGCAGGAGACGGACATGTTCCGCAGTACATTCACAAAAGCCATATGCCCGTCGAAATGATCCACAACCGCCTTGGTAGATTCCGTCATCCGCTCCATAAACTCTTCCTTTTCCATTCCCCACATGGAGCCGGGCACAGAATGGATCATTCCCTTTCCCTTCCTGCCGTCCGCACATCCGATCCCCAGATTTTTGTTGGAGCCGCCGAACCCTCCTACCGTATGTCCCTTAAAATGAGTCAGCGCCAGCATGGAATCATAGTTTACGATATGCCCGCCCATGGACATTTCCGTAAACCATTTTCCGCCGTCCACCGGAAGCATCACGGTTCCTTCCTCATCCAGGATATCCACCGGACAGAAATCCCAGCCGTTTACCGCAAGAGTCTCCCGATGCTGCTGTGTCGTATAACGGTCTCCCTCGTAATAGGTGTTGGTCTCCACAATGGACGCGCCGGGAAGATCCCGCTTAAGCAGCTCCCTGACCCAGGGCCTGGGGATGATGTTCGGTCCGTTCTTTTCCCCGGTGTGGAGCTTTACCGCAACTCTTCCGGTCATCTTCTCTTTCACGCGGGCATAGATCCTGCACAATCCCTCCGCGCTTAAATCTCTGGTAAAATACACAACGGATTCGTCCCCTGTGCGCTCCTCGTAAGGAACATATCGTTCTCCTCCGCGGCCGGGAACCATCTTCTGAAATGCCATAGCCATCCTCCTTGTCAAACTCTTTTCAAACTCTTGTCAAACCATTCTCCGGTAAGCTTTGCACTATTCTCTTTTTATTATACACCCCGCGTCAAGACAGCCGTAAATCTAAATCAGATTTTTCGGATTCCTCCCGCAGAATATTGTAATCGGATCCGAAACATGGTATGATACCTTACATGGGACTAATCTTCCAAATACATAACCTGAAAGGAGTCTTAACCATGCAAAAGTACTTCTGTAATCCCTGCGGCTACACATATGATCCCGAAAAGGGCGATCCCGAACACGGCATCAAGCCCGGGACAGCGTTTGAGGATCTTCCGGACGACTGGGTATGCCCTGTCTGCGGTATCGACAAGAGCATGTTCCAGCCCTGCATCGAGAACTACAACTGACGGGAAGGAAAAAGGGACTGCCGCTTAACCGGAGAATTTCAAAAAGCGGCGGTCCCTTCTGTTATACAGATACCTGCGGAATGATCCGTCTCTCAGTCAATGACCTTTACACTCTCGATCACAGGCTGGTTCTCCGGGGCCACCGTACCGTTGTCGTCCAAAACCGGCGTCGCCTCACAGATGGCGTCCACTACCTCCATCCCTTCCGTCACATAGCCGAAGCAGGCGTACTGTCCGTCCAGAAAGGTACTGTCTTCGTGGACGATAAAGAACTGACTGCTGGCGCTGTCCATCGCCATAGCGCGGGCCATGGAGACAGCTCCTCTGGTATGGGACAGGTTGTTTTCCACCCCGTTTAAAGCAAATTCACCCTTGATGTTTTCGTCGGAGCCCCCCGTTCCGTCCCCATTCGGATCTCCGCCCTGAATCATAAAACCGCTCATAATACGGTGAAAGGTCAAACCGTCATAGAAGCCGTCCGAGGCAAGCTTCAGGAAATTTTCCACCGTGATGGGCGCCGCATCGCCGTCCAGCTCCAGGGAAATGGTGCCGTAATCCTTCACCGTGATCTCCACATGGTGCATACCGTAAGGGACAGTCTCCTGTTCCTCTTCCGAGGCGTGGTCTCCCTTTCCGCCTCCACAGCCTGAAAGCGCCAGCACAACAGCTGCCGCAAGCGCCATTGCTGTCCGTAATCTCTTTTTCATAACCTTTCCTCCTCGTTCCATGCAAGAAAAGAACCCTTGTACAGTTAATTTACATATTACCACACAAAGGCTCATAAGTCTACAAATTATAATGCTCTTCAACTCAGTTGTTTTCTCTGTCTCCATACTTTTCGGAACACCCAAAATATAACATATCCACCATAAACTCCTATGACATTTAATATAATGTCATCAACATCCAATGAGCCCAACATACCTATAAACTGAATAAATTCAATCATTAGGATATAAATCAATCCTGCAGTTAATATTTTGTGAAGCCGCCTCATTGTTTCATATCCCATAGGAAATAAAAAGCCAAATGGGACAAAAACAATTATGTTTCCCGCAATATTTTTAACAGCAACCATTGGCATACTCTTCAAAAGACGCAGCTGTGAAGAAATAGTTCTAAATGGTATGAGATTGATATTCCATGCTCCTGCTTTTCTGCTACTTCTAACGGAATTCATTTTATCCATAATAGAATTGATAGATAAATCAAATTTAAACAATAACAGTATAAATAATATGATACAGTATACAATAAATATCCTTCTTATCACTTTCATAACACTACCGCGCTTTTTTCAATACCAGAATAATCCCCTGTTTTTCAGCCATTCAGTGCAGTTCATAGGGCGTCATTTGGTACACGTAATAATTGAGCCAGTTGCTGTAGAGGTTATTGCTGTGGGAGCGCCACTGCAGCAAAGGCTTTTGCTCCGGGTCATCGTCCGGAAAATAATTGTACGGCACCTGAATGGGAAGGCCCCTGCCAAGATCACGCTGATATTCGTTCCGCAGCGTATATCTGTCGTACTCCGGGTGTCCGGTGACAAAAATCTTTTTCCCATCCTCCGCAATGGCGAGGAATACGCCCGCTTCCGGCGACTGTGCCAGAACGGTCAGCCTGTCACAGGCCAGGATCTCCTCCGCCGGCGTCTCCGTATGGCGGCTGTGGGGGGCCAGAAAAACATCGTCAAATCCTCTCACCAGCGGGATCTTACGGTTTGCCACCCTGTGTGCATAGATTCCGAACAGCTTCCGGGGCAGAGCCTTCTTGTTGATGCCGTAATAATGATAAAATCCTGCCTGCGCGGCCCAGCAGATATGCAGTGTAGAGGTCACATGCTCCTGCGCCCAGTCCAGGATCTCGCACATCTCTTCCCAATAGTCCACCTCTTCAAAGGGGATATCCTCCACCGGTGCACCGGTGACGATCATGCCGTCAAAGCGTCTGTCCCTGATCTCATCCAGCGAAATATAAAATTTGTTCAGATGGCTGGCAGAGGTATTCAGCGACACATGACTCTTCACGTTCATAAACGTTACTTCCACCTGCAGCGGCGTGTTGGACAGCGCCCTCAGAAGCTGCAGCTCCGTGTCCTGCTTAATCGGCATATTGTTCAGGATCAGTACCTGCAGAGGCCGAATGTCCTGATGGACGGCCCGAAATTCATCCATGACAAATATATTTTCATTTTCCAGGATCTCCTTTGCAGGCAGATCACTCTGCGTCTTGATCGGCATACTCCGTCTCCTCCAGTTCTTTTCTATTCGTGGGTTCCCTCTGCGGCGGCCTGCACGGTTCCGCCTTCCCCCGCCGGAATCTTATACCGCGCGAGAAATTCCTCCTCCGAAAGGACAGGCACCCCAAGTTCCTTTGCCGTCCTGTTCTTGGAGGAAGAAGAATCGGGATCGTTGTTGATCAGACAGGTAGTCCGGCCGGTAACGCTTCCCGTCACCCTGCCGCCGCGCTGCTCGATCAGCTCCTTGAGATCGCTCCGGCTTCCAAAATGGTTCAGACTTCCTGTAACTACAAAGCTGAGCCCCGCCAAATTCCGGTCCTGTTCCTCCGCTTTCGGGCTTTCAATGCGCAGTTCCGAAAGCAGCCGGTCCAGCAGGCCGCTTTTTTCAGGATCCCGCATATATTCCACAAAAGACGCGGCAATGACCTGTCCCACGCCGTCCACGGCGCTCAGCTCCTCCACATCTGCCCGGCGCATCCTTTCCAGATCATAGCCGAAAGAACGGCAGAGCATCTTCGCGTTGGCGGCGCCGATGTTTGCGATCCCAAGCCCGTAAATCAGCCTCGGCAGCGTGGTATCTCTTGCCTTTTCAATGCTGTCCAGCAGATTCCCACAGGATTTTTCCCCGAATCCTTCCATCTGTGCGATCTGTTCCCTGTGCTCCTTCAGCCGGAACAGATCAGCATACTCTTTTATCAGCCCCATATCCACAAGCTTTTCCAGCGTTGCCTCGGACAACCCCTCGATATTCATGGCGTCGCGGCTCACAAACAGGGTGAACGCCTTGATCTGTTTTGCGGGACAGTCCGGATTGACACAATAGAGCGTCTGTACCTCGCCTGTCTGCCGGATCTGCGTCCTGCCGCCGCAGACCGGACACTGCTCCGGTATCTTAAGCGTATCGCTGCCCGTAAGGTTCTCCGCGATCTGCGGGATGATCATATTGGCCTTATAGACTGTGATATGGTCGCCGATTCCAAGGCGAAGCCCGCGCACAATGCTGATATTGTGGACAGAAGCCCTGCTCACCGTCGTCCCCTCCAGCTCCACCGGCTCAAAGATGGCGACAGGATTGATCAGCCCCGTCCGGCTCGCGCTCCACTCCACCTCCTTCAAAACGGTCTCCCGCACTTCATCCGCCCATTTAAACGCGATAGAGTGACGGGGAAATTTTGCCGTTCTGCCCAGAGACTGTCCGTAGGCGATATTTTCATAGGTCAGCACAAGGCCGTCCGACGGAATGTCGTTTGTCTCTATCTTCTTTTCAAAAAGCCCGATGGTCTCAAGGATATTGTCCGGCGTCACCAGATAATGTTCCACCACCTGAAACCCCTGCTCCGCCAGAAAATCAAACTGGGCCATTCTGGAATTTCCAAAATCCATCCCGTCGGCGCTTACCAGCGAAAAGGCGTAAAACTGTACGTTCCGCTTTGCGGTGATCTCGTTGTTCAGCTGACGCACGGAGCCGCTGCACAGATTCCGGGGATTTTTGTATTTTGCCTCCACATCCCCGATCTCTGCGTTGATCTTCTCGAAATCGGCATATCCGATCACAGCTTCCCCCCGCAGAACAAGATGGCCGGAAAAAGGAATGGAAAGAGGGAGGTTTTTAAAGGTTCTGGCATTGTTGGTAATCACCTCGCCGATTTCACCGTTTCCTCTGGTCACCGCTTTTGCAAGCTTTCCAGCTTGATATGTCAGTACGATCGTCAGGCCGTCCAGCTTCCAGCTCAAAACTGCAGGATTGCCCTGCAGCCAGTCGCGCATTTCCTCACGACTCTTCGTTTTTCCCAGGGAAAGCATGGGACTGTCATGACGTTCCTTTGGGAGCTCCTCCACCGCCTCAAACCCGACATTTACGGTAGGGCTGTCCGCAAGAACCACGCCGGTCTCCCGCTCCAGCTTCTCCAGCTCGTCATAGAGAGCGTCATATTCGTAATTGCTCATGATCTCTCTGTCTTCCGCATAGTAAGCTCTGGCTGCCCGGTTCAGGACATCCACAAGATATTTGATCCGCTCCGTCTTTTCCTTCTGCATTCCGCCATCCTCACTTCTGATTCCCTGTTTTTTCCGGGGTGCGGTCCTCCCAGGCGGCATCCTCATACAAAAGCCCGCAGTCCCGGTAAAGCCCCGCGATCTGTGTCTGGGAAAGTTCACGGTACTCCCCCGGTTTCAGGTCTCCCAGAGATACATCCATGACTCTTATCCTTTTCAGGAAGCGGACCTGATAACCGCAGGCGGCGCACATTCTTCGGATCTGCCTGTTCAGCCCCTGCGTGAGCACAATTCGGAACGCCGTTTTCCCGGCCTTTTCCACCGCACATTTTTTGGTAGTCACATTCAGCTCCTTCAAGTAAATGCCCTCAGACAATTTCAATAAAAAATCATCTGTTATTTCTTTGTCCACCTTTACCAGGTACTCTTTTTCATGCCCGTTTGCCCCCCGCATCATGCCTTGGATCAGGTCTCCGTCGTTGGTCAGAAGGAGCAGCCCTTCCGAATCCCGGTCCAGACGGCCCGCGTAGGTTACCCTTACCGGATATTGTATCATGTCGGTAATTTTCTTTTCCGCATACGGGTCCCTCTCCGTACACGTCACACCCGCCGGCTTGTAAAATGCCAGTACCACCGTCCGCTGCCGGAGTGTTACCGGCCTGCCCGCCACCGTCACCGTATCCCCTTCCGATACCGTCTGCCCCGGCTGCGCCGAAAAGCCGTTTACCAGCACTTCCCCCCGCCCGATCAGGACATCCGCGTCCCTTCTGGAGCAGACGCCGCTGTGGGCAAGGAATTTATTCAGTCTCATCCGTTCCATGGTATTCCTTCATTTCCCCGATCTGCCGCACCTTCGGGATGCCGTCCGCCTCTCTCAGGCCCGTTTTTGCCATTTTATCCGCGAGCTCGTTATAATATACGTTGGTGTGGGCCGCGACCTTGACAAAGCGTATTTTGATACTGCCGGCCCATTCCCGCATGGCCGCCGCATATTTTGATGTAAGGAGCGTTCTGGAACGCCATTCTCCGGTGACCCATTTTTCGATCCCCTGATAGTCATAGCGAAGCTCAATCCCGGAAAATCCGTTCCGCATCGCAAATTTTACAGCATACATGGCGCCCAGCATTTCTCCCGTCACATTTCTATGCTGCAGGGACTGTGCGTTGTCGCCGTTTCCGTATTCTGTTAAGACGCGCCCGTCCGGCAGGATAAACACGCATCCAAAGGCGTATTTTTTCAGGCTGTCATCGTAGCTTCCGTCCACATAGGCCAGCAGGTTTCCCTCGTCGGGCAGTTCCCGCTCCCGGCGCCGGGCGCCGTCTGATATCCCCAGATAGTCTTTTGCTTCCTCCAGAGTGGGAAACCCCTTGTACTCCGCTCCCGGGTATCCTTCCACAGCTTCCCTGCACTCCTGCCAGGTTTCAAAAACACCTGTTGTCTTTCCTTTTTTTACACCGTAATATTTTTTTACAGCCATGTACTCCTCCGCTTTCCGGACACCCTATGCATGATTATATCAGGATTTTTCCCAGAAAGCCATACCTAAAAGAGGAGGCCCTCAGGCCTCCCCCTGCTCTTCCTTTTGATAGTAGGCGAAATCGTTCTTTCCGTTCCGCTTTACCCGGTACATGGCCGCATCTGCAAAGATGATCAGCTCCTCCAGATCCTCCGTGTCTTTCGGATAGGAGGCGATCCCGATGCTCCCACAGATCTTTGCCTTTGATTTGTTCAGCAGGAAGGGCTTGGTAAACAGCTGTCTGCACTGGTATGCCGTTTTCTCCACGATCTTTTCCTGGCTGCTGCGCAGGATCATAATAAATTCATCCCCCGCATAGCGGTACGGCGTCAGGATCTGGGATTCCATTTCCTTCATCCGCTGCGCCACCTGCTGCAACGCCTCATCTCCTGCCTTATGCCCCATGGTGTCGTTGATATGCTTGAAATCGTCAATATCCAGCATGATGACCGTACAGGGCACCTTCCGGCCGATCAGGTCGGTCAGGTCGTCCATGAACTTGCTCCGGTTGGAGATTCCCGTAAGGAAATCGTGCTGAGAAGCGTTCTCAATGGTCTTGCGGGCGTTTTCCAGCTGGCCCAGAAGCTTCCTGCGCCGTAAGTTATCCACACATACGACTGCAATGATACCGGACAGCAGGCAGAATAAAACGATCAGCGGAATCAGGACCCTCTTGTAACGCTTGAAAAAGCCCCCTCTTTCATTGATCCGCGTTGTGTTTTCCGGAAGCACAGATTCGTCTATGTGAAACTTATCCATTATGTTCATATCCACGCAGTAGACGTTGGGACTGTCCATCATCTTGATCCTGCTGATATCCATTCCGCCTATGACCTTTTCCGCCATCTGCGCCGCCAGCCGCCCGGACTCACGCATGGAAACGATATTGCCCCCCAAGAGCCCCTCGCCGATTCCGCCCTCCACCATACGGATCACAGGCACATTCGCCAGCTCGCAGATCATCTTGATCGCTTCAAAATCATCATACAGCGTCCCGCTGGCATCCTTCGTCATGGTCACGTAGATCAGGATACTGTCCTCCGGCACGGAAAGGATCGCCTGTCGCAGCTCAGAGGTACTCAGCTTAAAGGAATTGATCTCGCTGAAGGTAAGATCCGGGTATTTCTCCCTGCACTCAAGAAAGTGCTTCCGCTCCGCCTCCCCGGTGATGGAATCATCCAAAACAGCCACAACCCTGGAAGCCTGCGGATTCACGGCAAGTCCCAGCTTAATATTGTTTTCCGGAGAAAGTTTTTCAATGATGCCTGTGATATACGGATCCTCCGCGGCTTTCTCCGCCAGCGCCTCGTCGTTTACGCCCTCAAAGATCAGCGGGACCTTCGGAAAAAGCTCCTCCTGGTATTTCATGGCAAACATAAGCGCGGCGTCGTCCCCCAGGATCACAGCATCATAAGGCTCCACATGCTCCAAGCGGTATTTCAGGCCGTCATGGAACAGCCGGAGGGCTTCCTCGTCGTCCACCCGCTTTGTATCCATAAATTCATAGTCCAGAACGATCCCGCTGTCCAGCTCCGACTGGATTCCCTCTATCTGCAGCTGGACCGTGTCCCATGCATAGGAATAAGAGCTTATGAAAAGCACCCTGCCCGCGGAAGCCTTCGCGCTGACAGTCATTCCAAAAACCATAAAGCAGACCGGCAGCAACAGGCTCTGCAGAAGTCTGATCCCATATTTTTTTAACCCTGCTTTTGTCATACCCACGCCCTCGTAATCCATATAGTACTATTTTACCACTTTTTCGTGCAATTACAAGATATCTGTGCCGATTTTATGCAGAAAAAACGAAAGACCCCGCAAACATCCGTTTACAGGGCCTTCCGATTTTCTCTGTGTTTTAATTCTTCTTTTTCATTCTTCCTACACAATTCCCTGCGCCGTCATCGCCTCTGCGACCTTCAGGAATCCTGCGATGTTCGCGCCTGCCACATAGTTGCCGGCCATGCCGTACTTCTTTGCGGCATCATCCAGATTGTGGAAGATGTTCACCATAATATTCTTCAGCTTGCTGTCAACCTCTTCAAAGGTCCAGGAAAGTCTCTCGCTGTTCTGGCTCATCTCCAGCGCGGAGGTTGCAACGCCGCCTGCGTTTGCAGCCTTGCCGGGGCAGAAGAGAACGCCGTTCTTCTGAAGATACTCGGTAGCCTCCATGGTGGTCGGCATATTGGCGCCCTCAGCCACCGCAAAGCAGCCGTTTGCCACCAGAGCCTTCGCATCCTCCAGATCCAGTTCATTCTGGGTCGCGCAGGGAAGCGCCACGTCACACTTTACGTTCCACACGCCGTGCTCGCCGTTCTTCTTCTCGTGATACTGGGCGCTCTTTCTCGCTGCCGCATACTCGGTCAGTCTCGCCCGCTTTACTTCCTTTACCTCCTTCAGAAGCGCCACGTCGATTCCCTCGGGATCATAGATCCAGCCGGTGGAATCGGACACGGTCACAACCTTTGCGCCCAGCTGCTGTGCCTTCTGAGCCGCATAGATCGCAACGTTGCCGGAGCCGGAAATTGCCACCGTCTTGCCCTTGATATCCTTGCCGTTGCACTTTAACATCTCCTCGGTCAGATACAGCAGGCCGTAACCGGTTGCCTCGGTTCTCGCAAGAGATCCGCCGTAGGAAAGGCCCTTGCCGGTGAGAACTCCCTCGTAAAGTCCGGTCAGTCTCTTGTACTGTCCGTACATATAACCGATCTCTCTTGCGCCGGTTCCGATATCCCCCGCGGGAACGTCGGTATCCGCGCCTATGTATTTGTGAAGCTCATTGATAAAGCTCTGGCAGAACGCCATTACCTCTCTGTCGGATTTTCCCTTGGGGTCAAAGTCGGAACCGCCCTTGCCGCCGCCGATGGGAAGACCGGTCAGGGAGTTTTTAAAGATCTGCTCAAATCCAAGGAATTTGATGATACCAAGATTTACGCTGGGATGAAGCCGAAGGCCTCCCTTATAAGGTCCGATTGCAGAGTTGAACTGTACGCGGAAGCCGTTGTTTACCTGAACCTGTCCCTTATCATCCACCCAGGGAACGCGGAACAGAAGCTGTCTTTCAGGGGTTACAAGCCTCTCCAGCAGGGCATCCCTGCGGTACTGCTCCTCATTTGCCTCGATCACTACGCGCAGTGACTCCAGAACCTCCTTCACCGCCTGGTGAAATTCAGGCTGAGCCGGGTTCTTCGCCACTACAAGGTCATAGACCTCATCAACATATGACATTGTTGTGTCCTCCTTCAAATATACTGTGAAATGTACGATTGTACCACAGATTATTATAAACCCTGTTTTTTAAATTCTCAACACACTTTAATTCGTTAAATTGTAAAAGTTTTGCCCCTTTTTTTGGTCATATTGCACAAATTTGCACAAAAACTCACAAATACTGCTTCAATCTTTCCACATTTTTTTCTTCAAATTCGATCAGCTGTCTGGCCAGAGCCACAGGCTTCGGTCCTGCGTTCTCATTGTGCCGGAGCACCTTCTCCATCTCCAGGATTCCATTCGTCGTATTCCGGATCATCATTTCCGCAATATGCCCCGTGCTGGTGTTCAGCATGGTATTGTAGCGGATGTTTGTGCGCAGCAGGGCATCCGAAAGGGCGCTGCTTTGATAGCCCTCCGTCCTCGCCTGCAGAAGCTGTCTGGAAGCCTCGTTGTGCAGTTCCGAATACTTGATGGACTGTCTTGATATCTGCATGGAAAGCGCGTCGTCGCTGACCTTGTCCGCTATGGTATGAATGGCCTTCATGGCCATATCCGTATTCCGCTGGATCTCCCTGTACACCGCCGCCTCATGTGCCGTCATATCGTACCTCTTTTCCGCCGTTTTCCCCGCGTTTTCACGCCCCATACAACAAAAACAGCCTTTTACACTCTACTGTAAAAGGCTGTCCAAATCCTGTTCTTTTATTCATTTTTCCCAAGACTAGCTTTGCTGGACAAACTCCGCTTTTACATAAGCGATCTGGCCGTCGAACACCACCTTGCACCAGTCTCCCTCCACCGCCAGAAGATCCAGACTTTCTCCGCCCGTCAGCATCCCGAGCTTTTCCGAATCCTGGCTTGCGCCTGCGCGCACGTTGATATTGGTGGTCGCCGTCACCTTGCCGATTACCTCCTGCCCGGCAGCGCTCTCCGAAAATTCCAGGTATTCGGACTTGATATAGCCGTCCCCTCCTTCAAATACCACCTTGGTCCAGCCGTTTACCCCAACCTCCTGCACCTTGACTCTGGTGCCGGAGGACACGCGCCCCAGCTTGTCAGCCTGTTCGCTGTCAGAGCTTCGCACATTGACGGTGGTGGTTGCGGTGGCATATTCCGGCGTGGCGGGAGCCTGTGTCTCCGGCGCCGGTGTCTGAGCGGACGCTCCGCCCTCCTGGCCTTCCCCGTTTTCCTCCGTCTGGCTGTCGGAAGACTGATTCTGGCCCGCCAGAGCTACGCCTCTGTCGATCTGTACCTGATTGATCACCTCCGCGACGTATGCTTCCAAGGCCTGGTTTTCTCTCATCAGGTCGTCATACTCCACCTTTACGCGGTTATAAAAATCGCTGACGTCCGCCTGATTGCTGACCGCCGTAATATAAGTCTCTTCCTCCGGCGTCAGGTTTGCCTCGTTCTTAATGTAAAGTGCTCCGTTTTCGTCCGTACAGATATACACCGCGTCAGAGCCCGGAAATTCTTCCTCATGGTTTATGAAGCAGACACGGTAATAGATGTAAGCCACCGTGGAGCCTTCATAAAGCCCCCGCTTGGTGTTGATCTGAAGCTGGGTGTAATGATCCAGGTATTCTGACAGCGCCTTATAATACTGAAGATCGTTCTCCGAAATCGTGTCGTAAAGAGACTGCAGGGTTTCCATATCGCCCGTGCCCAGCGCATTATAGTAAGTCGCGATCAGGGAACTGACGGCGGCATCCTCGTTCTCCTGCAGGGGAACCTCCGGGATCATATCCGGCGTCAGCGCCTCCTCCATGCCCTCTGCATCGGATTCGGACTGGCTGCCGCCCTCCTCCCCGGAACCGTCTTCCTCCCCGCCGGTTCCGTCGTCAAACCAGAACCGTTCGTCGGAAGAACTCTCCTGCGCTTCGCTGCTCTGCTCCTCCGTCCTCGCATGATTCATTTTCAACGCCATGGAAACGGTAACCGTCACCACCAAAACGACGGCGACGGGAAAAATAATCTTACAATGCTTCACGATAAAATCGCGAATTGTAAGCCATATGTTCTTTTGCATACTTCCTCGCATTCTGCCGCAAACGGCGGCATGACAGTCAATTTCCCTCTCAAGAAACGAAAAAGCCGCAAGCGGCTCCCAATAAACCAACATATTATAGATCAGGGTGACGTAAATGCAGCCGACAGGAATCGAACCTGCATTAAAGGCGTCGGAGGCCTTCGTTCTATCCATTAGACTACGGCTGCAAATATTACAAAATTGTTACATCACCCTGACTATAATATCATAAAAAGTCCGGTCTGTCTACCGTGAATTTAAAATTAAATTATTTTTTTCCGCATTTTTTATCTTACATTACCAATTCCACGCATTTTTTCGCCCTGTCGTATCGGTACAGACTGTCCGTAAGCACCTCCTCCGGGGCGACCTGGGTCCTGTTTACCTCCACGATCATCTCCTTCAGCTTCTCCGGTTCCTCCCTTCCGCTGTCGGCAAGGAGGATCGTCTCATGCACGGAGCTCGGCAGGATATAAAGATCAGCCCTGCTCTTCTCCGCCAGCTGCTCCAGCACGTCAGGATAGAGCAGGCAGGCAGCGCCGTTCAGCTGCTGCCGGTTGCTCAGTACCTGCATCGGGATCTCCGCCGCCATCAGCTCTTGCCGATATTCTTCCTTAACCATCCTTCCGATGATTTCCTCGATGGCGCAGCACTGCCAGGGAAACAGCAGCGGCGTGTTTCGGTTGGCCAGTTCCATCAGATCGGCTATCCCGCAGCCCCAGAGCTTCCTGTGGGAATGGTAAATCAGGATGCTGCCCTCGCCCAGCTCCTTTCCCTGATAGGCATAAAAGAAACATACTGCCATATCGAGGAAATCCACATACGGGATCTCCCGCAAAAGCTCCTCGTTCCCCGCCCGGCCGATCAGCCGGAAGCAGATCCGGTCCTTCACCTTTTCAAAATCCCTGAAAAATTCCATGTCAACGATTCCAACCGGCACATCCTGTCCGTAAATATCCAGCAGCCTGCGGATGACTTCCGCAAACGTCATGCCTTCCTCGTAAGCCCTGAAAAAATTTTCCAGATAAATCGTGGGTACTGCCTTCTGGCCTTCTGACGAAATCAGAAGCCCGTGAAGCAGGACACCGTTATTTTTTCTCACCTCCTTCAGCTCCACATTGTATTCTCCGCTCAGCTTTTCCTTCACGGCCCCACATACTTTCCGTGCAAATTCATTGATATCCATATGTTTTCCTCTTTCTGCACCGCTATGCTTTGATCGATCTGATCCGGGAATGTTCAGATGCCAGTCTGGCTGGCAAAGACAGCTGCTGCGGACAGCGGTGCGGTCTGCAGCAAAAGATTTTCAGAAACAAATACAGGCGGCAGCGCCCAGACAGGGCACAACCGCCTTACAAGTCAGAAGTGGAAAAGAACGGATTTTACAGTCAGACTCTGGACAGATACTCTCCGGTCCTGGTGTCGATCTTGATCTTGTCTCCCTGCTCTACGAACAGAGGAACCGCCACCTGCGCACCGGTCTCCACCGTGGCCGGCTTACTTGCGCCGGTTGCGGTGTCTCCCTTAAAGCCGGGCTCTGTCTCTGTGATCTCAAGCTCCACAAAGAGAGGCGGCTCCACGGAGAATACGCTTCCGTTATGGGAGCAGATCTTGCACATCTCGTTCTCCTTTACGAACTTCAGTGCGTCTCCCACGGTTTCGGTGTTCAGAGCGATCTGTTCATAGTTCTCGGTATCCATGAAGTAATAAAGATCGCCGTCCGAGTACAGATACTGCATATCCTTTCTATCGATACGCGCCTGGGGGCATTTTTCGGTAGGGCGGAAGGTCTTTTCAACCACGCCTCCGCTCTTGATGTTCTTCAGCTTTGTCCTGACGAAAGCCGCACCCTTACCAGGCTTAACATGCTGGAATTCAATGATCTGGTATACGTTGTTATCCAACTCAATCGTAATACCATTTCTGAAATCACCTGCAGAAATCATACAATATTCCTCCTAATATTCTGTTCCCAATATAATTCCTCACCAGTGTAATATAAAAATGTACAAATTTCAACCATTTTAGAAAAAATTTATCACAAATTTTTCTGCTTCGTGCCCAGGATATGGTCAATTGCCATCAAATATCCCTCCAGCCCCTTCCCGTAGATCTGCCTGTCGCAGACCGGCGCCGTCACGGAGATCCGGCGGAATTCTTCCCTCGCTGTGATGTCCGAAATATGGATCTCCACCTTCGGCACGGTAATGCTGGCAAGGGCGTCCCGGATGGCATAGCTGTAGTGGGTGAAAGCGCCGGGATTGATCACGATCCCTTCCGTTTTATCAAAATACGCCTCCTGGATCCGGTCAATGATGGCGCCCTCGTGGTTGCTCTGAAAGACTGTGATATCGCTGCCCGTCTCATCCGCCTTTTTCTGTATCATATCCAGAAGATATTGATAGTCCTGCGTTCCGTAAATGCTTTTTTCCCGGATTCCCAGGAAGTTAATGTTCGGCCCGTTAATGACCAGAATCTTCATCTTATCCATCTCCCTTTTTATCGTTTGGAGGATCTCCTCCATCTCAAGACCGTCCACATCCACGATCAGATCCGCGCAGGATTCATAGGCTTCCCTGCGGGATTCCATCAGTTCACCGATCCGCTCCAGCGGATTTTCACACTGAAGCAGGGGCCTCGTGGTATCGTCCTTCAGTCTCTGGTACACCGTCTCGGGCCTGATCCGCAGCCACACCACGATTCCAAGCTGCTTTAAGAGCGCTCTGTTGACAGGATTTACCGGGGTGCCGCCGCCCACGGAATAGATCCGCGCGCTCATCTGCTTCTGCACCAGTTCCTTCAGAAGCTCCGTCTCCTTCTCCCGGAAATACGCTTCCCCCTCCTCCTCAAAAATCCTTGCGATGCTCCTTCCCTCCCTGCGCTCGATCAGCTTATCCGTGTCCTCCACGGGAATCTTCTGCCGGTAGGAAAGCTTCACCCCCACCGACGACTTCCCGCTTCCCATAAAGCCTGTCAGAACCAGATTTTTATCCCTCATTCCAGTTTCCCTTCCTCCGTTTTGTCCCCGCTGCCCTCAAGACCCATGGCGCGTAGCATCGCTAAATACGCCTTTCCCGCCAGCCCGCTGTCCACCCGGGCGCCGGTCCAGAGCTCATAGGCGATGATCCCCTGATAAAGAAGCATCTTCAAGCCTCCGAAGGCCCTGCCGCCGCTTTCCTCCACAAGGGACATGAACCGGGTCCTCGCCGGGTTAAAGACAAGATCATATCCCGTGTGGATCCTTTCGTAAAAGGCGGGATCTGTAATAACCGCCTCCGCCACATTCGGATACATCCCAATGCTGGTGGCCTGGACCGCAAGATACTTCCGCCCTGTCTCCAGCGTTTTGTACGCCTCCAGCGCCAGCCCCCTGACGGCCTTATTTCCCGAAATGCCGTTTACTTCTTCCGCGATACGCACCGCCTTCTCAGGCGTCCGGTTCAGGATCAGGACCTCCTGTGCCCCGCTCTGCACAAGAAGCATGGCAACCGCCCGCGCCACGCCCCCCGCGCCCAGCAGCAGCACCCGCTCTCCTTCTATGTCCACGCGATCCTCGCCCATAGCCCGCAGCAGCCCCGGCATGTCCGTGTTATACCCTTTAAATCCCCCTTCGGTGCGCACCAGCGTGTTTACCGCCCCGATCCGTTCCGCCAAGGGATCCAGTTCCTTCAGATACGGTATGACCCGGGTCTTATAGGGAACGGTCACGTTGCAGCCCAGCAGATTCAGGGCGTAAGCCCCTTCCACCGCGGCCCCTACCTGCTCCGGCGCCACATGAAAGGGCACATAGACCAGATTTTCCCCCATGGCCTCCGCCAGTGTATTGTGGATGGCCGGAGACATGGTGTGTTCCACCGGATTTCCGATCAGCCCGCAGGTGCGGGTAGTTCCATCGACTGTCATTTTTCCTCATTTCCGCGCGCCTTTGCGCGCTTTCTGTTTTTTCGGGACGCGCCGATCCCCGCTGGGGGATCCCGCCGGAGGCGGTTACGGCAGCCGCCCTTTTTTTACGGCCCTGTGATAGAAAAAGAGAACAATCCGTTCCAGTCTGCGCTTCAGCACGATCTGGATCTCTTCCTTCGGATGGATGGGCTTTACAAGATACGTTTTGATTCCGCTCTTTTTGGCGCCCCACACATCGGTAAACAGCTGGTCGCCCACAAAAAGCGTGTTCCCCGGAACCGTTCCCATATCCGCCATGGCCTTTTCATAGCCCTTCCTGCCCGGCTTCCCCGCCCGAAACACATACCGGGAACCGACGCTGTCGGCAAAAGGCTTCACCCGCGGTTCCTTGTTGTTGGACAGAAGGACCGTCTCATATCCGATCCGGCGCAGCCTCTGAAAAAGCGCCTTTGCCCCTTCGTCCGCCGGCGCGCCGTGCGGCACCAGCGTATTGTCGATATCAAAGATCACGCCCCGAAACCCCTGTCCATACAGCGCTTCATACGGGATATCGTAAGCGTTTTCCGTCTCATTGTCCGGATAAAAACGCCGAAACATAGCATCGTCCCCTCTCTTCCCTATCCGCACAGCCGCGCGATCCGATCCGCGGTCTCCCGGATATTGTCCGCCAGCTTCCGCTCCCCGGTTCCCATCACCTGCGCGCTGCAGCGGCTCATGGGGATCAGCAGGATGGGAACATCCGCCGACGCCACAGCCTCCGCCATCCGCGGCGTGATCTCCCCCAGCATGGCGTTGGCCATGACGATCCCAATGGGGCCCGCGATCACATCCGCCCTCTTACTGTTATAGGCCACCGCGTTTTCCCCCGTAGCTCCCACGGCTGTTCCGCCCTTCATCATATTGGCGGTGGCCGCCGCGTTGGTCCCCACCGCCACGATCTCCGCCTCCGGAAATCTGGCGCGCAGCTCTTCTACCAGACTACGGCCCACACCGCCGCCCTGTCCGTCCATGACCATAATTCTCATCCGTTTTCCTCCATACATACGTTACAGACACTTCCTTATCATACCATGTCCTGCCGGCCGTCTTCAAGTTCTTTCCTCTGTTTTATGCGGATTTTGTGACAGCTCCCTCGTAAAACTGCTTGACAATTCGCCATTTTGCGGTATCATAAAATCCCGTCTTCGACACTTAAGCAGTCAGTAAGAGCCGGATTTTCCCATAAAATAAGGGAAAACCGGCTTTTATTAAT